>JAEYOK010000010.1 GCA_023411795.1 Bacillota bacterium | reverse complement strand
CGAAGACTGCCGAATTTCCTTCCGTGAGAAACCTTGTATCCGCCTTTAAGACCCAATCATGATAATGTCAATATTGACGAAAAATAGTTGCCCGAACGGACGAGCAATGCCCGTCTCATTACTACTTTGAGGTAATTAGTGCCTGTGATTAACTCTACAGGCACCACAGTGTAGATACTTCACATAAACTAAATAATGAGTAAAAGTCACCGTCCCTCTTACTCACTCTTACTCATTCACATAAATCAAAAAAAGCTATTGCACATGGAGTAAAATGGATTTATAATTAACATATGAACAATTGTTCATATGATAATTTGTTTTTGAGGTGAATTGATCATGAATGATATAAAAAAGAAGGCAATTTCCTGTAGCCAATTAATGATACACGAAGATATCGTAAAAAGTGTTGAAGAAAATATGCCTGAAGAAAATAAACTGTACGATTTGGCTGAGCTCTTCAAGGTTTTTGGCGATACCACACGTATAAAGATAATATGGGCGCTTTTTGAGTCTGAGATGTGTGTTTGTGATATTGCATATGTACTAAATATGACCCAGTCAGCAATATCTCATCAATTGAGAGTCCTTAAAGCAGCCAGATTGGTACGGTACAGAAAGTCAGGGAAAACCGTATATTATTCATTGGATGACAGTCACATAAAACAGATTTTCGGAATGGGCATGGAACATATTTCTGAGTAATAATGAGGTGATGTTATGACAATAAAGAGGGATTATGAATTGTCAGGCATAAATTGTGCAAATTGTGCAGGCAAAATTGAATCCGGTATAAAGAATATCGATGGGGTTATAAATGCTAACTTGAATTATGCATTATCAAAGCTTTCCATTGAGGTTGCCGGTGATATACCACTTACAAAGATAGAGAATAAAATACAGGGTATAATGGACAGCATTGAAAAAGGCTCCAGATTTAAACTTCCTGAAACTGAAGACGAAGATGGAGAAGATGGTCACGGGCTTTCAAAAATCGCTTTATTTATATATATCATTGCCGCCTTAGCTTATTTTATCGGATTTTTCCTTGTAAAGAATCCAACAATCAGGCTTACGCTTTTTATATTTACTTATATTGTATTTGGTAAAAATGTACTGATAAAGTCAGCTAAAAATATCCTAAAAGGCAAGATTTTTGATGAGAATTTTCTTATGTCGATAGCTTCAATTGGTGCGTTTATAATAGGTGAATACCCTGAGGCGGCAGCAGTTATGATGTTCTATCAAATAGGTGAGATGTTCCAGGATTATGCGGTTGACCATTCAAGGAGAGCTATAAAAAGTCTTATAGCCATTAAGCCGGAATATGCAAATCTGAAAACCGAGGAAGGTTACGAAAGGGTAAACCCTTCAGATGTCAGTGAAGGGGATTATATAATAATTCGACCCGGGGAAAGAGTACCTTTGGACGGTGTTATAACAGAAGGAGCTTCTGCTCTTGATACATCCGCTCTTACAGGCGAATCCCTGCCGAGAGAGGTAGGAGTAGGGAGCGAGATACTTTCGGGTAGTATAAATAAATCCGGAGTTTTAACTATCCGGGTTACGAAACGCTTTGAGAATTCTACAGTCAGTCGGATACTAAATATGGTTGAATCGGCTTCACAAAAAAAAGCAAGTACCGAACGCTTCATAACACGTTTTGCAGCTGTTTATACTCCTGTGGTTGTAGGCTTAGCGTTACTGCTGGCTTTAGTTCCACCCCTGCTTTTCAGCGGTGATTTGAGCCAGTGGATATATCGTGCATTGATATTCCTGGTTGTATCATGCCCGTGTGCATTGGTTATATCTATTCCCCTTGGCTTTTTCGGCGGTATAGGAGCAGCTTCTAATCGGGGTATATTGGTAAAGGGTGGTAACTATCTTGAGGCTTTGGCCAAGGTTAAAACTGTTGTTTTTGACAAAACAGGCACGTTAACCAATGGATCCTTTAGGGTTACTCAGATTAATTCCGCTACTAATATAACTAAAGATGAACTGCTATATTATGCAGCCCATGCAGAGGCATTTTCAACCCATCCATTGGCTATTTCGATTATAAACAGATATGGAAAAGAGCCGGATAAAAATATAGTGACCAAATACACAGAGTATGCCGGAATGGGGGTTTCAGCGAAAGTATCTGAAATACCGTTGCTTTTGGGAAACAGGGCTTTATTGAGCAAATTCAATATTGAGATAACTGAGGATGCAAGCGAAGGAACCATGATGTATCTTGCTATTGATGGCAATTTTGTAGGTTCGATCACCCTTGAGGATACAGTAAAGGATGATAGTGATAAGGCTATAGAATCATTAAAAAACCTGGGTGTGGAAGACATAATAATGTTGACCGGGGATAGAAGGGATGCAGCAAATTCTGTCGCAAAAAAGCTTGGTATAAAGACCGTGTACTCAGAGCTGCTCCCTCATGAAAAGATGGATATACTTGAGAAAATAATTGATGAGAAAAAAGTTTCCGGTAAAATAGCCTTTGTTGGTGACGGCATTAATGATTCGCCTGTAATAGCAAGAGCAGATGTTGGGATTGCCATGGGAGGCACCGGCTCCGATGCAGCTATTGAGGCTTCCGATATAGTGGTGATGACCGATGAACTAGGCAAAATACCCGAAGCTGTACGAATCGCCAGGAAAACAAAGACAGTTGTTTATCAGAATATAGCCCTTGCAATGGTTGTAAAGGCTATAGTGCTGGCTATGGGAGCCGGAGGAGTAGCAACTCTCTGGGAAGCTGTATTTGCCGATGTCGGTGTGGCACTTCTGGCAATTCTCAACGCAATGAGAATTACTCGTGTAAAGTGAGTAAGAGGGACGGTGACTTTTATTTTATCCGCATTTTTGTTATGATAATGTTGCAGATTATATGACAAGCTTTAACTGTACTTTATGAGGACTAAAAGGAAGGGTTACTAAATTGGAAATAAAGAAAAATAGTGATAAATTTAGATTGGCTAAAAATTCCATTGGGGGAATGGGAGTAGAGAACGCTCCTGAATTCTCTGAATGGGTTGAGCTGGTAAGAAATTTTAATACTAAATATACCCTTGATACAGGGAAAACAAAGAAGTTTAAATTAGATGTTTTCGGTTGCCAGATGAATGAGAGGGACTCTGAGACTATTGCAGGCATGTTAACCGACATGGGGTTTAAAGAGGTACCTAAAAATGATTTTGCAGATATAATAGTGTTCATTACCTGTTGTGTTAGGGAGAATGCTGAAGAACGTATTTACGGGCACATAGGCGCACTATCAGGCGAATGCGAAGAGAAAGGTTCCATTATTGTATCCTGTGGATGTATGATGCAGCAGCCCCATGTTGTTGAGAAAATCAAAAAATCATATCATAATGTAAAAATCGTATTTGGAACACATAATATTCACACTTTTCCTGAGCTTTTGTATCGGTACTTAACAAAGAAAAAGAGGGTATTTGAGGTTTGGGAAAAGGAAGATAGAATTGTCGAAGAGCTTCCTATAAAGCGTAGCGAGAAGCATAAGGCCTGGGTAAATATTATATATGGATGCAACAATTTCTGCTCGTATTGCATTGTTCCTCATGTCAGAGGGCGTGAAAGAAGCAGGAGTATAACTGATATAATATCCGAAATAAAGGTTCTAGCTGAAGATGGATGTAAGGAGATAACACTATTAGGTCAGAATGTAAATTCCTACGGCAACGATTTAGGAGAAAAAGATCTGTTTGCCAGACTGCTTCATGCAATTGAAGATATTGAGGGAATTGAGAGAGTAAGATTTATGACCTCCCATCCTAAGGATCTTTCCGATAGCCTGATAGAGGCTATGAGAACCTGCGGCAAGGTCTGTAACCATCTTCATTTACCCTTCCAATCGGGCAGTACCCGTATCCTTGAGAAGATGAACAGAAAATATACAAAAGAACACTATCTGGAATTGGTCTCTAAAATTAAGGAGGCTGTACCCGATATAGCCCTCACAACTGATATTATTGTGGGCTTCCCGGGAGAGACCGATGAAGACTTTGAAGATACCCTTGATGTTGTTAAGAAAGTGGGTTTTGACGCGGCTTACATGTTCATTTATTCACCCAGAAAGGGAACTCCTGCTGCGAAATATGAGCAAAATACACCCTCAGATATTATAAGTAAACGATTTAAAACGCTATTGGATTTACAAACAGACATTGCAACAGAATTGGCTAAGAAAAATGAGGGTAAAACTCTTGAGGTTTTGGTAGACGGACCGAGTAAGCAAAATCCGGATATATTGTCCGGCCGTACAAGATCAAATCGTTTAGTTAATTTTAAAGGGGAAGGTATCGAAAAAGGCGATATTGTAAATGTAGAAATAATACGTGCCGGAGCCTTCTGGCTTGAAGGTAGGGGAGGTACCGAACTTGGCTAAGTTAACTCCTATGATGCAGCAGTATATGGAAATAAAGGAAAGATACAAGGATTGTATTCTGCTATTCAGACTGGGGGACTTTTATGAGATGTTCTTTTCCGATGCTGAGATTGCATCAAAAGAGCTGGAAATAACTCTCACCGGAAGGGACTGCGGCTTGGAAGAAAGGGCTCCTATGTGCGGAGTACCATATCATGCTGCAAATACGTATATATCACGCCTTATCGCAAAGGGCTATAAGGTGGCTATCTGCGACCAAATGGAAGACCCTGCCCTAGCCAAAGGACTAGTAAAGCGTGACGTATCCAGGGTTATCACCCCGGGTACGGTAATAGACCCTGCCATGCTTGATGAGAAGAAAAATAATTACCTTATGGCTGTTTATTGCCAGCAGATATATTTTGGGATAGCAGTTGTAGATGTTTCAACTGGCGAGTTTTACTCCACCCAGATTACCTGGGGAAGCTCAATGGGTAAGCTTGTTGATGAGATCTCCAGGTATAAGCCCTCTGAAATTATTACAAATCAAGAGCTTAAGAAAAGGCCGGAATATAAATCGCTATTTGTAGATTACCTGAAGATTGAACCGTCGGTTGTCGAGGATGAATTGTTTTCGCTAAATGCAAGTCAGGATAAACTGATGGAAATCTTCGGAGAAAACCCCTTTACAAATCTTGAACTTGCACAGTGCGCTTCAGGAGCACTAATATCATATCTAGAAACCACCCAAAAGGTTGATTTGAAGCATATTGAGAAGGTGCAGCTATATAAAATAGAGCAATACATGATGATGGACAGCTCTTCCAGAAGAAGTCTTGAAATTACAGAGACCATGAGAGACTCTAAGAAGAAGGGCTCCCTTTTATGGGTCATGGATAAAACCACTACCTCCATGGGGGGAAGAAAGCTGCGGCATTGGCTGGAACAGCCTCTTTTGGATGTTGATGAAATCGGACTGAGGCTGGATGCTGTTTCAGAACTGAAGGACAGCTTCATGGTAAGAAGTGAGCTCATGGAGCTTTTAAAAGGTGTTTATGACATAGAAAGACTGACGTCTAAACTCGTCTACGGCACAATAAACGCCAGAGATTTGTTAGCCATTAAAGCCTCATTATTAAGACTCCCATATATAAAAGAGCTTATGCAAGGGATGAGGGCAGGACTTAACAGTCAGATATATGAAAGACTTGACTTGCTGGAGGATTTGCAATCAATAATTGACTCTGCTATACACGAGGATGCACCTTTATCGGTAAAAGAAGGCGGAATTATTAAGGACGGCTATGACCAAAGAGTTGACGAATACCGAAGAGCCGCCGTCGAAGGGAAGACTTGGATATCAGAACTTGAAGCAAAAGAGCGTGACAGGGCAGGAATCAAGAGCCTGAAAATACGTTATAATGACAATTTTGGCTATTACATAGAAATAACAAAAGCCAATATCTCACAGGCTCCTGAAGATTATGTCAGAAAGCAGACATTGGTGAACTGTGAACGCTATACCATGGATGAGCTTAAAAGACTTGAAGATACCATCCTGGGTGCTGAGAAAAAGGTCGTCCAGAGGGAGTATGATCTTTTCTGCGAGATAAGGGATATAGCCTTTAAGCATGTTAAGCGATTGAAAACCTCGGCTGATAGTGTTGCTACTCTAGATGCCCTTTGTTCGCTGGCTGAGGTTGCCGACAGAAATCAGTATGTCCGGCCCGAGGTTTATGAAGGCGGAACAATAGAAATAAGAAATGGAAGACATCCTGTTGTTGAGAAGATGCTGGTGGATTCACAATTTGTTCCCAACGATACATGGCTTGACAATGATGAAAACAGAATCAGTATTATAACCGGACCTAACATGGCGGGCAAATCCACATACATGAGACAAGTTGCGCTTATCACTTTGATGGCCCAGTCAGGAAGCTTTGTTCCTGCCGAGTATGCTAAAATCGGATTGGTAGATCGGATCTTTACAAGAATAGGGGCCTCGGACGATCTCGCTTCAGGGCAGAGTACCTTTATGGTTGAGATGACAGAAGTGGCAAATATTCTAGAAAACGCAACACAAAAAAGCCTTTTAATACTTGATGAAATCGGTAGGGGAACAAGTACCTACGATGGACTAAGCATTGCGTGGGCTGTTATTGAATACATAAATGACATAGGGAGACTTGGCTCCAGAACCCTTTTTGCCACACACTATCACGAGCTTACCGAGCTTGAGGAAAGGCTTCATGGAATTAAAAACTATTGCGTATCTGTCCGAAAGAAGGGCGAGGATATTATATTTCTTAGGAAAATAACAAGAGGAGGGGCAGATAAGAGCTACGGTGTGGAGGTTGCAGGTCTTGCAGGTATTCCGACTCCTGTTATTGAAAGAGCCAGAATGATTTTAAATGAACTTGACGAGGCCGATATAAACCAGGTACATAGGAAGAAGAGGCAAAAACCCGTAGATGGCCAGCTTGATTTGTTTGCATCCAGTTCATTATCAAAGGCTGAAAGGGAAGCCTTGGATGAGCTTAGAATGCTGGACCCTTCACTACTGACACCATTGGATGCCCTTAACAAGCTCTACAGCCTGCAACAGAAACTTAAGTAGGTGTGTCAAGGGGACGGTTCTTGTGACACAAAAAGGGCAGAAGGAGAGCTTATGAGTAAAATTGTTATTCTAGATGAAAAAACAGCCAATCAAATAGCTGCCGGTGAGGTAATTGAGCATCCTGCATCAGTTGTCAAAGAAATGGTGGAGAACTCCATAGATGCCGGGGCTACACAGATTACCGTTGAAATAAGGAAGGGCGGTATTTCATATATTCGTGTCACCGATAATGGAAGCGGTATAGACGCGGATGACCTGGAATTTGCCTTTGAGCGTCATGCAACCAGTAAAATAAGACGTATAGAGGACTTGGACGGGCTTGCCACAATGGGATTTCGAGGTGAGGCTTTGGCTTCAATTGCATCGGTTTCACACCTTGAGGTAACCTCAAAAACCAAGGAAGCCACAACCGGAACTACTCTTAAAATTGAAGGCGGTCGGATTATTTCTGTAGCTCAAGCAGGATGTCCGGATGGTACGACCTTTATAGTAAGAGAACTTTTTTATAATACTCCTGCCAGATATAAATTCTTAAAAAAAGATACTACTGAAGCAGGTTATGTCGCGGATATAATTGAACGTCTTGCCCTTGCAAATCCGGGAATTTCATTCAAATATATTCAGAATAATCAAACGCAGCTTCACACACCGGGGAACCATGATCTTATAAGTGTGATATATAGTATTTTCGGAAAAGAAGTTGCAAATTCCTTGATTCCCGTAAACTATGAGAGCGAAAATTATTCTCTGTCTGGATTTATAGGAAAGCCTGAAATAGCCAGGGGTAACAGAAACAGCCAATATATATACCTTAACGGAAGATATATTAAGAGCCGGGTAGTGTCGAAAGCCTTAGAAGATGCATATAAGACAAAGCTGATGCAGAACAAGTTTCCGTTTTGTGTGTTTAATATAAATACCTCACCAGAAAACTATGATGTGAATGTTCATCCCCAGAAACTCGAGGTGCGTTTTTCCAATGAAAGCAACCTTTACAGCCTTGTTTATCACGGAAGTGAAAATGCTTTATTAAGTCAGTCAATGATTCGAAGTTTTGAACCTAGGATAGTTGAGGAAAAGAATGATCCGCCACAGCAGATAAAACAAAGTGCGCTTTTTACACAAATTAAAAGCGATAAGCCTGCATACATTCATGAAATCAAGCAGGAGAGTCTTTTTGATGAAAAAAGACCTATTGTCAATCCTCCGAAGTTTATAGAAAGAGTTGAGAGACCTCCAGCTGATGAACCAAAAGATGATTTAAAAATAGTAATAGCTCAAAAGAATGAGCTAATAAAAGAGGAAAGAATAAATGAAGAGGTAGAACCTTTCAATGATGAAGAACTATCTGTAAAAGAGAAATTGTCAAATGAGCTTTTGGATGCCTCAATTGTAGGTCAGGCCTTTGATACGTATATTCTTCTTCAAAGGGGCGATAATTTGTATATTATAGACCAGCACGCAGCTCATGAAAGAATACGTTATGAGACCTTAAAGGACAGAATTAAAAGAAACGAAAGCTATTCTCAGCTTGTTTTAGAACCCTTTATTATTAAGCTTAATGCCGGTGAGTTTGATTTCGTAATGAGTAAACAGGATGATTTTCAAAGGATTGGGTTCGATATTGAAGCATTTGGTATTAATACAATTATATTAAGAAACATACCCGATTTTTATGATAGAAGCTTTTCTTCAAGCGACTTTATTGAGATTCTTGACAGGTGGAGACAAACAGGCTCCAGCCAAACAGGTATAAGCGATGAGGCTCTATTTATGATATCCTGTAAAGGAGCCCTCAAGGCCAATAAAGCATTGTCTAAAGAGGAAATCAAAGATCTTGTTGAAAGCCTGGTCGCTATGGAAAACCCTTATACCTGTGTTCATGGAAGGCCTGTAATCCTTACACTGGACAAAAAAGAGTTTGAAAAGCGCTTTAAGCGAATAGTATAGAAAGTTAGGCTACTGACCAAGCTTATTCTGCTTGAAAAGGTGAAAATTTTGAATAAGGTTATTGTTATAGCCGGGCCTACAGCATCCGGAAAGACGGGTTTAGCTGTTGAACTGGCTCTTAAGGTAGGCGGAGAGGTCGTTTCGGCTGACTCTATGCAAATTTACCGGAAAATGAATATAGGAACAGCCAAACCCACAATGGAAGAAAGGCGCGGAATACCTCATCATTTGCTGGATATAGTAGATCCTGATGAGGAATTTAGTGTTGCTCAATTTAAAGATGCTGCAATTACTTGTATAGAAGAAATTATCGGGAGAGGGAAAATCCCTATTGTTGCAGGCGGGACGGGTCTGTATATAAATACTCTGGTATATAATATTACCTTTACGGATACAATAAGTGACTGGGATTATAGGGAGCAACTTAGCAAAATAGCTTCAGAGCAAGGTGCTATAGTGTTGCATGAAATGTTGGAAAAAGTTGACCCAAAAAGTGCCGTAGCAATTCACCCAAACAATGTGAAGCGCGTAATTCGAGCCCTTGAAGTATATAAGACAACCGGCAAACCCATATCTGAGCATCAAGAGGAATCCAGAAAAATTCCACCGCCTTACAATTATCAAATATTTGGATTGGAAGTTGAGCGGGACACGTTATATGCCCGAATCGATAAGAGAGTGGATAAAATGATGGATACGGGGCTTTATGAAGAGGTTGATGCCTTGATAAAAAGTGGCTATTCATCAGATTTAGTTTCGTTACAGGGTATTGGCTATAAAGAGATTATTGCTGCCATAAAAGGGGATTATACTTTGCAGACGGCTGTTGAAAACATCAAATTAGGAACTCGCCATCTGGCAAAAAGACAGATGACATGGTTTAATAAGACTAATGGTCTGAAGTGGATGAAAACATCAAAAATGGATATTTGGGCAATGTTAAAAATATTGGCCGATGCCTTGAATAATGAAGGATAATTTAGTAAAATGAGGGCGAGGTTGTGATATTAGTTTATTTTTTTTGTGTTAATGAGGAGGAAAAACCGTGAATAAAAATATTAATCTTCAGGATGTTTTCCTGAATCAGGTCAGAAAAGAACATGTACCGGTAACCGTGTACCTAACAAATGGATTCCAGCTTAGAGGTATGGTAAAGGGCTTTGATAATTTTACTGTAGTACTTGACAGCGAAGGAAAGCAGCAACTTGTGTACAAACATGCTATTTCCACAGTATCACCTATGAAAGCAGTTAATATAATATTCAACGAAAATAGAGAATAACAGAATTTTGGAGCTGATATTATTTTGAAAAAAATATTAATACCTATGGTTGAAGCAGGAGGCGGGCATAGAATGCCTGCCCTTGCTATTAAAGACTCAATTGAACATTTATTTCCCAATGAGTATCAGATTGATGTAATAGATTTTGCAAAAGAAGCCGGGGCAGATTGGGATGACAAGATAATTAAGGGGTTTTGGGATTGGGCTTTAGCCAGACCTGAGTTGACGACAAACTTAAATGTTTTATTGGATTCCCTTAATCATTTGACACGTTCAAATACAGTTATGAAGCTGATTTTTCAGCAATTTGTACGTAAAGGCATTAAATATATACTAAATTATAAGCCTGATATCGTGTTTTCAACGCACTTTTTTTGTAGCTCAGTAGCTTTGTTTGCCAGAGAAAGATATAATCTCTCATACAAAATATACAGCTATATGACAGATCCCGTAAGAGGTCATAATCTATGGGTTAATCCCAAAATTGAAGCTGTAATAGTTTCCACCAATGAAGCCAGCGAATTTCTTATTAATCAGGGAGAACCCAGAGGCAAAGTTAAGGTAATGTCCTTCCCGTTAAATAAAAAGTTTTTTGAGAAGGTAACTAAAACAAGGGAAGAAATACTCAATGAATTGGGGTTAGACACCAATCGAAAGACCCTTTTAGCAACATCGGGAGGCCAGGGGATTGGAGACACTTCGGCATATATAAAGCGTCTGTATAAAAGTGATTTCCCGTTTAATATTATAGCAATCTGCGGTAAAAATCAGGAATTGTTAGATGAATTAAATAGTTTAAAGGAATCGGTGAAATCAAAAGTTCCAATGGCAGTCCTTGGATTTGTGGATAATATGCACGAATTGCTAGAGGCCTCTGATTTGGCAATAGCTAAAGGTGGCGCATCTACAACCCTGGAGGTTTTAGTTAAGCGTGTTCCTACCATATTTACACATAGCGCAGCTCTCCATGAAAAAGGCAACATTGATTTTTGTGTTAATAATAAGATGGGCTGGTATGCTAAAAATGAAAAGGAATTCAAAGCCATCATCGATGAAATAATGAATACTGACATATTGGAACGCTATAAAAACAATATTGAAGAAAATGAGTATGTAAAAACTCTGCCTGATGCCGCTGATAATCTGGCTCGCTTTATAGTTAGTGAGCTTGAGACTCCATATGTAAAGCATGTCAGATCCAAAAAGGTTTTATTACGGTGGATAGTACTTGGTACGAGAATTAATATATATAGGCTCAAAAGTCGTAATAAGAATAAACGATACAAGATGGGCAGATAAGTAAAATGAGTAAAGGGGACGTTGCCTTTTACTCATTTTTTTTGAAGCTTTAACCCACCGCTAAGGGTGGGCTAAACGTAAATTATACATTATTGATATTATACGTTGAATCTAAACAAGGTGACATCGCCGTCATGCATAACATATTCCTTGCCCTCGGAGCGAACAAGGCCTTGTTCCTTTGCGGCTGCCATTGAACCTAAGCGGATTAAATCATCATAAGCGACTATTTCGGCTCTTATGAAGCCTCTCTCGAAGTCGGAATGAATTTTACCGGCAGCTTGCGGGGCTTTTGTACCCTTAACTATTGTCCAAGCACGAACCTCAGGTTCACCTGCGGTTAAGAAACTAATTAAGCCAAGTAGCTTGTAGCTAGCCTTAATGAGTTTATCAAGACCGGATTCTGATAAACCCAGCTCTTCTAAAAATAACTGCTTTTCATCGTCATCTAGCTGAGCGATTTCTTCTTCAATTTTTGCACAGATTACAATTACTTCAGAACCTTCTGCTTTAGCAATTTCTTTTACCTTAGCAACATAGGGGTTTTGATCAATGGTTGCAATACCATCCTCAGAGACATTAGCACAATACATAACAGGTTTCCATGTAAGCAGGAAAAGTTGTTCCACATAATCAATTTGATCCGGCTCAAAGGTCATGGATCTTACGGGGAGGCCTTTATCCAAAGTCTCTTTAATACTTTCCAAAAGCTCCAGTTCTGCTAAATACTTCTTGTCACCGGACTTCATCTGCTTTTTTGTCTTGTCAATGCGTTTATCAATGGCTTCCATATCCGAAAAAACCAGTTCAAGGTTTATTGTTTCAATATCCCTGGCAGGATCAACTGAGCCTTCGACATGAACAATATCACCATCGTCAAAGCATCTGACCACATGTATTATGGAATCAACTTCCCTGATATGGGATAGAAATTTGTTTCCGAGACCTTCTCCTCTGCTGGCTCCTCTTACTAAACCAGCTATATCCAAAAACTCTATGGCGGTGGGAGTTACTTTTTTAGGGTTATACATCTTGGCCAAAACATTCAATCTTTCATCAGGAACGGCCACGATTCCGATATTTGGGTCTATGGTGCAAAAGGGGTAATTTGCGCTTTCAGCACCTGCCTTTGTTATTGCGTTAAAAAGTGTGCTTTTTCCCACATTAGGAAGTCCGACAATACCTAGTTTCATATATTCCTCCATTAAAGCCCCAAAGAGCTAGTTTGCCATTATACTACATTCAAAACATGCTGCGCATATTATATCACAGAACAAGTAAAGTTGTCGCATGACTTATTCATTTTGGTAGATTATAATACAATAAAATTCTAAGTTTTATTATACTTTTAGTCTATTTAGATGTTAATTATATTCATTTTTGATGGTATAATATTTATTGGTATTATCAGCGGAATTATTTAATAGTATCTGAGATTTATAGAACAGAGTGTGGGGGAAACTGACGATCCCCGTACTTACGAAGGGTAATTAATGGAAGATAAAATAAGATTACAAAAACATATGGCTCAATGTGGAGTTGCATCAAGACGGCATGCCGAAGAAATGATAAAGGCCGGCAGGGTTAAGGTAAATGGCCAAAAAGTAATAGAGATGGGCTTTCTGGTATCAAATAAGGATAAGGTCGAGGTTGATGGAAAGCAGATAAAAAAAGAGAATAAGCTTATTTATATCATGCTCAATAAACCTTCCGGATATGTTTCCACAGTTTCTGATCCGGAGGGCCGAAGAACGGTTCTGGATTTGATAGAAGAGGTCCAGGAGCGTGTCTATCCGGTGGGAAGGCTTGACTACGATACGACAGGATTGCTAATTCTCACTAATGATGGAGACTTCGCTTTCAGCAGTACCCATCCCGGTCAGGAAACGAGGAAAACATATATTGCCGAGATTATGGGAATGCCATCAAATGAAACTCTCCGGGCATTAAGGAAAGGTGTAGTCATTGATGACAAGCCTACTTATCCTGCCGAAGTAGAGATTCTTGAAATAAAGGATAAAGTTTCAGTTTTAAAAATAATAATTCATGAAGGAAGAAACAGACAAGTTAAGCGTATGTGTGAGGCTGTGGGGCATCCGGTTCTAAGGCTAAGAAGAACTGCGGTTGGGAAACTTACTCTTGGTAACCTTCAACCGGGTGAGTGGAAATACTTATCACCACAGGAAGTTAAGCTTGTCAGGGGGAACAAAAATGGAAGACAAATCCGTAAAGGAAAGTAGAATAAAGCCTATTTACTCATATTTAAAGGAATCAATCAAGTTTTATGACATTGATCAACCGCTGGTGGCTCAAATAATATTTGTGTTACAATTAGCGGTAGTTTTTGGCGGGTATATCCTGGCTATGCCATATGCCGAGAAAATTTTCTTCTACTATGAACAGATATTCAATAAATTCCAAGCTCAGATTGAAGCTAAGAACTACGATTTATCAATCTTTAATTCTGATATAGCTATCAATATGGCGTATGCTTCTCTTATTATGTTATCCATTTACTTTGGGGCAAAAGCAATAGCTTATTTGTTTGGAGTTGTTTATGGGTCTTACTATTATATGAGCATAACAAACACGGAATCTTCTTTGAATCAAAGGTTTACTGTTATCCTCAAAAGATTTCCTAAGATAATTATATTTAATATACTCTTTTACGGTGTTTTTGCATTCTTTTTGTTTTTAATTACTCTTACTTTAGGTATTGCATCATTAATAGTACCGCTGTTTATGATGATTTTACCGCTATTACCTTTTTCGGTATTGGCTTTTGATGCTTTATTTGCCTTCAAAAACCTTCTAATTGTTGAATTTGATGTAGGAGTGTTCAGAAATTTTAAGAAGTCTTTGGATATAACAAAAGGCTGTAAGAGAAAGGTTATTTTAAATGGGCTTTGGCCTGTTTGCCTTGGACTTTTACTAAGCACTTTTTCATTAGGTTTGGAAAACCAGTTATTGTCTCTCTTTATATTAGCTTTTTTTGAGATAATAATACAATTAATAACCCAAAGGCTTACGGTGCTAATGTTTATTGATGCGGCTTCTGTCGAACGCATTGATGGAAAGGTAAACGAAGACAAAAATATGGGCTAAAAATGCATATTTATGTATATTTATACGGTTGACACGAACTTAAATAAAACCGTATAATTTATGAATGACTAGACGGGGGAGGAAACAATAAGATATGAAATACAACGAGATAGAGAGAATTGACCCAGAAGTAGCACAAGCCATATATAGCGAAGTAAGCAGACAAGCAGATAAAATTGAACTGATTGCATCTGAAAACTTTGTGAGTAAGGCAGTTCT
Source organism: Bacillota bacterium (assembly GCA_023411795.1). Lineage (GTDB taxonomy): Bacteria > Bacillota > Clostridia > DSM-8532 > DSM-8532 > DTU059. Next base: position 178,035 of record JAEYOK010000010.1, on the reverse strand, counting down.
TGAGGCAGTAAGCACACCTTTGACTAACAAATATGCAGAGGGATATCCTGGAAAACGTTATTATGGCGGCTGCGAATATGTCGATGTTGTTGAATCCCTTGCTATTAGCCGCGCTAAAGAACTTTTCGGAGCTGAACATGTTAACGTACAGCCTCATTCCGGGGCTCAAGCTAATATGGCTGTTTTCTATGCCGTATTGCAGCCCGGTGATGTGTATATGGGAATGAATCTGGCTCATGGTGGACATTTAAGCCATGGTATGGCCCTTAATATGTCTGGAAAGTATTTTAAACCTATTGCTTATGGTGTAAAAGAATCTGATGGAACTATAGATTATGACGCATTAAGAAAGACAGCAATAGAAGTAAAGCCCAAAATGATTATTGCAGGAGCAAGTGCGTATTCCAGAATCATTGATTTTAAAGCTTTTCGTGAAATATGCGATGAAGTTGGAAGCTATCTAATGGTAGATATGGCTCACATAGCCGGACTTGTTGCTGCAGGTGTACATCCCAGTCCCGTGCCGTATGCAGACTTTGTTACCACCACAACCCACAAGACATTAAGGGGACCAAGAGGTGGTATGGTTCTGTGCAAAGAGAAATATGCGAAAGATATAGACCGTTCCGTATTCCCCGGTATACAGGGCGGTCCCTTGATGCATGTGATTGCAGGTAAAGCGGTTTGTTTTAAGGAAGCACTTACACCTGAATTTACGGAATATCAGAGGCAGGTAGCTAAAAATGCCAAGGTGTTATCCGATGCTCTTAAGGCTAAGGATTTTAATATTGTGTCAGGTGGAACCGACAATCACCTTATGCTGATTGATGTCACCAATAAGGGTATTACAGGTAAAGATGCACAATTGATGCTTGATGAAGTTATGATAACAGTAAACAAAAACGGTATTCCATTCGACACCCTTAGCCCTTTTGTGACAAGCGGTATTCGTATAGGAACACCGGCAGTCACAACTCGTGGCATGAAAGAAAACGAAATGCTGGAGATAGCCGAATTAATAAATATGACATTAAGCGGGGGATTCGAAAGCAATAAGACGGCAATAATAGAAAGAGTCGGTCAACTTACAGCTCGCTTTCCGCTTTACGATTAATCGCTGTTAAAAAGCAAAGGATTGACAAAGCAAGATCAAGTGAGTATAATATTTCATGTTGACCTTCCGGGAGCTATTACGTGCTTAGGAGGGAAAGGGATTTGAAGCTTGATATAACCTCAATTATAAAGAATAATGGCGGGATTATAGAGATTCAGCAAAAGGATACTTTGGAGGATTTGGAAACCAATCTTGGCTCAGTTTCCTTTATAAGTCCGGTCGAATTTACCGGAACTGTTACCAATAATAATGGTATGCTGATATTAAAGGGCCTTGCCAAAGTCAGTTATGAAACGGTTTGTGACAGGTGTGGCAAAAGGATAGAAAGAGTGCTTACCGTTAATATTGATGAGGGCATAATTGAGAAGACTAAAACAGGCATTGAAAATGTAGAAGACTTTGAAGATGATCGGTTTACCTTTAGCGGTAATACCCTTGAGCTTGACAGGATATTAGCTGATTATATATTAACTAGTGTTCCTATGGCTCACAAATGCAGGGATGATTGCCCGGGGCTATGTCCTGAATGTGGAGCCGAAATGCATGGCGAAAGCTGCAGCTGTAATGAAACAAGCTCAGCAGACTCAAGGTTTGAAGTTTTAAAAGGTTTTTTTGATTAATTAGCAATATTACAGCAGGAATGCTGATAATGCAACACTGAACGGAGGTGTTACAAATGGCGGTACCAAAAAGTAAAGTGTCGAAGCAGAGGAAAAATAAGAGAAGGACTCATTACAAGCTTTCAGCGCCCAATCTTGTTGCATGCAAGAAATGTCATGCACTCAAGCTCCCGCACGTGGTTTGTAAGGAATGTGGATCTTATGACGGCAAGGAAGTTGTGAAGGTAGACGAAAACAAGAAATAACCTCCGGGCATTCCATCGACTCAAAAAGTAGTAGCAGCTATAAATAGCTGCTATTGTTTTTTTATGTGTCAGGGGTATGTGTTAAAAGAACCGTCCCCCTGACACAAAGGGAGCATATTATGCACAAAATTGAGATAACGTCTATACAAGATGATAGTATTGCGCAAGAACTGGGCATAGAGGCCGGTGATTTTGTGCTATCCATAAACGGTCAGGAAATTAAAGACGTGTTTGACTACCGATTCTATTGCGCCGATTCAGAAATTGTTTTGGAAATAGAGAAGAAGAGTGGCGAGAACTGGCAATTTGAAATTGAGAAGGATGAGTCGGAGGATCTGGGTTTAGATTTTGCTAATTCTCTTCTGGATGAGGAGAAATCCTGCCGGAATAATTGTGTCTTTTGCTTTATAGACCAGCTGCCAAAGGGAATGAGAGAGACTTTATACTTTAAGGATGATGATGCAAGGCTGTCCTTTCTTTTTGGAAATTATATAACAACGACGAATCTTTCGGAAGAAGAAATTGACAGAATAATTCGCTATCACATGTCGCCTGTGAACGTATCTGTACACACCACCAACCCTGAGCTCAGAAAAAAGATGCTTAATAATCGTTTTGCAGGTGATGTACTGGAGAAGGTAAAGAGATTTACTTCTGCCGGTATTGTTGTAAATACTCAAATTGTACTTTGCCCCGGCTTAAATGATGGTCGGGAGCTTGATAGAACCATAACAGAACTTACTGACCTTGGCCCACAGCTTTACAGCATTTCAGTAGTACCTGTAGGTCTTACAAAATACAGGGAAGGCTTGACTCAACTGAGGCCATTTAATAAAGAAATAGCAAATAACTTAATTGACCAGATTGAGTATTGGCAGGAAAAGTTACTGAAAAAATATGATAGCAGGGTTGTTTATCTTGCCGATGAAATATATATTATGGCAGGCAGACCTCTTCCTCCCATTGAAGCCTATGAAGATTTTCCACAGATTGAAAATGGCGTTGGTATGGTTACATCCCTTTCTTATGAAGTGGAAGAGGCTTTAAGGGATCTTAAAAAAGCCGGTAATTATAATATTGGAGAAAAGACCATCAGCATTGCTACCGGAGTTTCAGTCTATGAACAATTTAAAAGGATTACCTCATTAATAGAAAAAACTATTAAAGGTCTTAAAATAATTGTTTATAAGGTTGAAAACACGTTCTTTGGCAAAGGTGTTACAGTCACAGGGCTTTTAACCGGTTGCGACTTAATTAGAGAGCTTTCCGGAAAGGAACTGGGTGAAAAGCTGTTATTGAGTAAAAATATGTTCAGAGCCGGTACAGATGTAATGCTTGATGATATTTCGGCTGATCAACTAGAAGAAAAGCTCGGTGTAAAAATTCAAATAGTTGACACGAACGGACAGGCATTTATAGATGTCCTTGTCCAAAAATAAGACTTTTGAAAATATTTATTAAAAACGTTAACAATTTTGGATTTCTGAGAATATACTTTAATGACAGGTGCTGGCATGGAGGTTTTGCACATGAAGATTGTAGTGCTTAAGATGCCCGGATTCCTGGGAGGAATACTCAGGCGTTTGTTTAGAATCCACTAGCAAGGGGAACTGGGAGTAGAAAGCCCCACCTTTATTGAAAGAGAACAAGTTCTCTTTTACTACGAAAATAAAAAATGTGGCAATCAGCTTGCCACATTTTTTATGTTAATTTAAACAGATTTAGCTATTTTACTGGAACGCAGGCACTTAGCACAAATGTGCATACTCTTTGAAACACCATCAACTTCAACTTTAACATTCCTTACATTAGGCTTCCAGACTTTATTACTTCTCCTGTGAGAGTGACTGACCTGTATACCAAAATGTTGACCTTTATCGCATACCTCGCACTTAGCCATTTGCTACACCTCCCTGCAATCCGTATATCAATGATATATCGTTAAATATCTATTATTTACAGCAAGAAATATTTTACCACAAGTTCACGCACCACTGCAACTGTTTTTGTAAATTAAGATAAGGTGCCGATTACCTTTAGTTTTTACAATATGAAACTATTTATGTGTTTTCTACAAAAGGACCATGGTTATTCCGCTGTTGTACCGCCCAAGATCTTTGTCATTCTTTATGGAACTGCTGCTGTCAAGCAACTTGATGGCGTCTATATTAAAAATCTCAAAGTTTTCACCCGGAACATAAAGCTTGATAGTACCGCGCTTTTTCATCCGCTCAAGCTCTCTTCTTATAACAGTTTTTAATATACCCCCAACGCCTGAAGAGCCATATCCATGAATTAGTTTTACAACCTTTATGTTTTGAGCCTTCGCTCTAACTATTTCAGAAGCCAACCTTTTAATAGCCACATCTGCTGTGGGTCGCCCTTCCTCAATATTTATTATGGAGAAATCATTTGCCACTTAGTCACCAATCCTTAATAATGTTGATATATCTATTATTACAATATTATTATTATTATCTCATATAAAGTCAAGAGACCGGATATCGATTTAATAGAGGCGGCGTGCCTGCAGGCTATAGCTGCTAAACTTGATTAACTTTATACTAAGTATTTTATAAGATTGAGGTAATTATGGGTAAATAGTATATAAATATCAGCCCGTACAGTCTTATTTTGTAAAAATCCTATAATTGACACAAACTTGTCCATACTGATATAATACTATACAATAACTAAATAACCCCTTACAAATGCAATGAAGGAGCTATTTTTCCAGTAAAAAATCTTCACAGAGAGCCGATAGTTGGTGTGAATCGGCAGGGTTTTTGGAAAATGATCTCTCCTGAGTAGTTCTTCCGAATTTATTAGTAGGAGGAAACGGCTAGCCCCGTTACAGGCGATGGTTTGATTGAACCTAATGAGGTCTTTATTGTAAAATAAAGATAAAATAGGGTGGTAACGCGTTGAGTTTATCCCTCGTCCCTGTTGTTATATTAAACGACGGTACGAGGGTTTTTTGCATATAAAATAATTCGGCAAAGGTAATAGGATAAGTATATTAATACTAAAAAAGAAGGTGAAAGACGTGAAAGCATCAGATGCAATAGTTAAGAGTCTTCTAAATGAAGATGTGGATACGATTTTCGGATATCCCGGTGCTGCGGTTATTGATTTATATGAGTCTTTAAGGAAATCAAAAATCCGTCACGTCTTGGTGCGTCAAGAGCAAGCTGCCGCCCATAGTGCAAGCGGATATGCAAGAGTATCCGGTAAGGTTGGCGTGTGTATTGTAACATCAGGTCCCGGAGCCACTAATCTAATTACGGGTATTGCAACTGCTTACATGGATTCAATTCCTCTTGTTATTATTACAGGTCAGGTTAAATCTGCCATGATTGGCCGGGATGTGTTCCAAGAGGCCGATATCACTGGGGCGACTGAATCCTTCACGAAACATAGCTATCTAGTAAAAAATGCAAATGATTTGCCGAGAATTATAAAAGAAGCGTTTTATATAGCTTCAACAGGAAGACCCGGGCCTGTTCTTATTGACATTCCCAGTGATGTTCAGGCAGGTAAGCTTGAAAAATACACCTATCCGGAAACTGTCGATATCAGGGGATACAAACCTACGGTAAGAGGGCATATAGGTCAGATTAAGCGAGCAGTTAAAGCTATTAGTGAGAGCAAAAGGCCGTTGATTGTCGCAGGCGGGGGAGTACTCCTTTCAAATGCCGCCGGTGAGCTCAATTGTTTTGTAGATAAAAGTAAGATTCCTGTTGTTCATACTTTAATGGGCAAGGGAGCTATACCAACCAGTAACCCATATTATGTAGGAATGGTCGGGACCCATGGCTTTCCACAGGCTAATCGGGCAATGGCCAAATCTGATCTGTTAATTTTTATAGGTGCCAGAATAGCCGATAGAGCGTGGGGTGGCTTCGGTGACAAAATGCTTGAAAATGTTCGGGTCATTCATATTGATGTTGACCCGGCTGAAATAGGGAAGAATCTTGGTTCACATATTCCTTTAGTCGGCGACGCAAAGAATATACTGTCAGAAATGGTATCTAAAACTGAACCCCTTGATACTAATGAATGGCTAAAGGAACTTGAAACATATAAAAAAGATGTTCAACGCAGCGCTAGTGATTTGGTAAATCCTAAATATGCTATTGAATTACTGTCAAGGAAACTTAATGATAAAGCAGTTATGGTGGCTGACGTGGGACAGAATCAAATATGGGCTGCCAGAAACTTTGAGGATAAAACCGGCAGATGCTTCTTGACATCGGGTGGTTTAGGCACCATGGGGTACAGCCTTCCGGCTGCAGTGGGAGCGAAGTTCGCATCTCCAAAACGACAAGTTGTAGCTGTGGTGGGAGATGGTGGCTTTCAAATGAGTCAATACGAGCTGGGAACCATTTCTTCCAACAACCTTGGGATTATAATATTACTTTTTAATAATTCAAGACTGGGTATGGTTCGTGAACTTCAGGATAATTGTTATGGTGCGTTAATGGCAGTAGAACTTGATAAGAACCCGGATTTCATTAAGCTATGTGATGCATACCGAATAAACGGAGTAAGGGTAACGGACAACTCAATGCTGGAAGATGCATTCGATAAAGCAATAAAGCACAAAGGGCCATTTTTAGTGGAATGTGTTGTTGCCTCAGATGAAAGTACATTGTGATTACTATTAATTCAGTTAAATAAAACAAGGAGCAGCCATAATGGCTAGATGGAGGGTAGTATGAACAGACATGTTCTATCGGTCTTGGTTGAAAACCAATCTGGTGTCCTAAGTCGTGTATCCGGACTTTTCAGTCGCAGGGGCTACAATATTGATAGTTTATCGGTTGGAGAAACGGAGGACCCAAAGGTTTCCCGTATGACAATAGTGGTCCGGGGGGATGACTATATTCTGGAACAGATCAAAAAGCAGCTTAATAAGCTAATCGATGTCATAAAAATAGTGGAATTGAGTCCCGGTCAATCGGTACTTAGGGAACTTGCCTTGATTAAAGTAAAATCGACAATGGAGACCCGCGCTTCAATTATTGAGATAGTATCAATATTCAGAGCTAATATTGTTGACGTGGCTAACGACACGCTAACTGTCGAAATGACAGGTGATGAATCAAAAATAGAAGCTTTTATCAACCTGATGGACTCTTACGGAATTGCAGAGATTGTACGCACGGGACTAACAGCTATTGAAAGAGGAAACAGGCAAATAAAAAACCAAAAGAAGTATGAGGAGGAATAGTCTAATGGCAAAAATGTTTTATGAAAAGGATTGCAATCTAAATCTATTGAATGGGAAAACTGTTGCGATTATTGGTTACGGAAGCCAGGGTCACGCACACGCCCTTAACCTTCATGAATCCGGAGTAAATGTAGTAGTAGGCCTCTATGAAGGAAGTAAATCATGGAAAATCGCTCAAGATGCAGGTTTAAGTGTTGCAACAGCAGCAGATGCCGCAAAACAGGCTGACGTTATCATGATTCTTGTAAATGATGAAAAACAACCCAAGCTATATAAAGAAAGCATTGAGCCAAATTTGAGTGCAGGAAAGAGCCTTGTTTTCGCTCATGGTTTTAATATTCATTTTGGACAGATTGTTCCCCCAACAGATGTTAATGTGTTTATGGTAGCTCCTAAGGGTCCCGGCCATACAGTAAGAAGCCAGTTCCAGGAAGGCAGAGGTGTTCCTTGCCTTATCGCAGTTCACCAGGATGCATCAGGAAATGCTTATGATCTGGCTTTGGCTTATGCTGCAGGCATTGGCGGAGCAAGAGCTGGTATTCTTGAAACCACATTTAAGGAAGAAACAGAAACGGACCTCTTTGGTGAACAGGCAGTTCTTTGCGGTGGCGTTTGTGAATTGATGAAAGCAGGCTTTGAGACTCTTGTCGAAGCCGGTTATCAGCCCGAAAGTGCATATTTTGAATGTCTTCATGAGATGAAGCTTATTGTGGACCTAATAAACAAAGGCGGTCTCAGCTTTATGAGATACTCAATTTCGGACACAGCCGAATATGGAGATTATGTCACAGGGAAACGCATTATAACAGATGATACCCGCAAAGAAATGAAGAAGGTACTACATGAAATCCAGGACGGAACCTTTGCCCGCAATTGGATTTTAGAAAATCAGGCAAATCGTCCTTTCTTCAATGCAAAAAGAAGAATGGAGCAGGAAAGCCAAGTTGAAACAGTAGGTAAAGAGCTCAGAAAAATGATGAGCTGGAATAAATGAATTATGGAGTAAAAATTTATAGAGAGGAGGAGTCGAGTCAGTTTACTCGACAATCATATGTCTAATAGAGTATATATTTTTGATACCACATTAAGAGACGGCGAACAATCTCCGGGATGTAGCATGAATTTGCAGGAAAAAATTGAGGTTGCGAAACAACTAGAAAGACTTAAAGTAGACGTAATTGAAGCTGGCTTTGCAATTTCCTCTCCCGGTGATTTTCAGTCGGTTAAGTCCATTGCAGAAACAGTAAGGGAATGCACTGTAGCGAGCCTTTCCAGGGCACTTCCCCAGGACATTGACAGATCATGGGAAGCTATAAAAAATGCAGTAAGCCCAAGAATCCATGTTTTTTTAGCAACTTCACCCATTCATATGCAACATAAACTTAAGATGTCTCCCGAGGATGTTTTGGATAGAGCGGTAAAGATGGTTACTTATGCAAAACATTATTGCTCAGATGTTGAATTCTCGGCTGAAGACGCGACTAGAAGTGAACCAGAATTCTTGTACCGTGTTTTTGAAGCAGTTATCAAAGCCGGTGCAACGGTAATCAATGTACCGGATACAGTAGGGTATACCACTCCTGAGGAGTTCTATGAACTTATTAAGAACATTAAAGCCAATGTATCCAATAGTGATAAGGCTAAAATAGCTGTTCATTGCCACAATGATCTGGGAATGGCTGTTGCGAACACTCTGGCTGCAGCCAGAGCAGGTGCTACACAGCTTGAATGTACCATAAACGGTATAGGCGAGAGAGCAGGAAATGCTGCTATGGAAGAGATAGTAATGGCTATTAAAACCAGACCCCATCTGTTTGATTTGGATTGTAGAATCGATACCGCCCAAATCACCAGATCTTCAAGGTTAATCAGCAGTATAACCGGTGTTTCGGTGCAGCCCAACAAGGCCATTGTAGGTGCTAACGCTTTTGCTCATGAATCAGGTATTCATCAGCATGGGGTACTGGCAGAAAAAAGTACATATGAGATTATGACCCCGGAATCTGTCGGACTTTCTCAGAATGCTATGGTATTGGGTAAACATTCGGGGAGACACGCTTTTGAGGACAGACTCAAATCCATGGGTTATAACCTTACAAAGGAAGAGCTCGACGAAACCTTTGGTAAATTTAAAGTATTGGCCGACAAGAAAAAGGTTGTTCAGGATGCCGATCTTGAGGTTCTATTGCAACATAAGGCTGTAGAGATACCTGAGACCTATAAATTGGATCGTTTCGTTATCAATACAGGTAATACCATAACAGCTACCGCATCAGTGCGTATGATTAAGCATAATGGCGAAGATGTTGTTATAGAAGAGGTCTCCACAGGGGATGGACCTATCGATGCAGCATTTAAAGCTGTTGAGAAAATTGCGGGAATCGCGTTTACCTTGGATGACTACTCTTTGCGCTCGGTAACAGAAGGCCAAGATGCCCAGGGTGAAGCATATGTAAAGATACGTTCCGATCGGAAGGCCTATACCGGTAAGGGTGTCAGCACAGACGTATTTGAGGCTAGTGTCCTCTCATATATAAACGCCATAAACAAGATGATTTATGAAGAGAAATTATTTGACCAGATTTAAAGACAATTGATTCGCGAGAGGAATGATATAAATGCCCCAAAGAATTGATATTTTTGATTCGACACTCAGGGATGGTGCTCAAGCAGAGGGTATCTCCTTCTCGGTTGAAGATAAGCTTAAAATAGTGAAAGCTCTTGATGATCTAGGAGTTTCATATATTGAAGCGGGTAATCCCGGATCTAATCCCAAGGATATTGAGTTCTTTGAGAAAATGAGAACCGTTACCCTAAAAACGGCTAAGCTTACTGCATTCGGCAGTACCAGACGACGGGAGACAACTGTTGAAAATGATAAAAACATTCAGTCTCTGGTAACGGCTTATACTCCTGCTGTGGCAATATTCGGGAAGACATGGGATTTTCATGTTACCGAGATTATTAAGACCACTTTGGAGGAGAACCTTAAAATGGTCAAAGAGACCCTTGCTTACTTCAAGAAGTTGGGTAAGGAAGTTATTTTCGATGCGGAGCATTTCTTTGATGGCTATAACGCTAATCCTCAATACGCATTTAAGGTTTTAGAAGCTGCAGTTGAAGGCGGAGCTGATTGTCTGGTCCTCTGCGATACAAATGGGGGCTGTTTTCCCACTACCGTATATGATGTTGTAAAGAAAGTCAAAGAAACCTTTAATGTCAAGGTTGGGATACATACCCACAATGACTGCGGAATGGCGGTAGCTAACTCCATTATGGCAGTAGAGGCGGGAGCAGAGCATGTGCAGGGGACATATATAGGATTTGGTGAAAGGTGCGGAAATGCGAACCTAAGCACCATTATTCCAAATCTTCAACTAAAAAAAGGATTGTATTGCATTCCTGAAGATAAGGTCAGCAACCTTACTTTTACAGCAAGAAAGATAGCTGAAATTGCCAATATTTCGCTAAATAAGAGAGATCCTTATGTAGGCAGCAGCGCGTTTGCCCATAAGGGCGGAATGCACATTGACGGTGTTTGTAAAGCTTCCGCATCCTTTGAACACATTAATCCTGAGTTGGTCGGAAACAAGAGAAGATTCCTAATGTCTGAGGTATCGGGCAGAAATACAATACTGGAGAAAATCCGTGAGATCAATCCCAATATAAATAAGGAATCAAGTGAAACTCAGTCTATAATTGAAAGGTTAAAGGAGCTGGAGCATCAGGGTTATCAGTTTGAGGGTGCAGAAAGTACCTTTGAGCTTGTTATTCGAAAACAGCTCGGAAAGTATAAACCCTTCTTTGAACTGGAAAAGTTCAAACTAATGACCGAACAGCCTAATAAAACGGGGCAATCGGCATCAGCGCTTATAAAGGTGAAGGTTGACGGGGTATCGGAAATAACCGCCGCCGAAGGGGATGGACCTGTTCATGCCTTGGACAGAGCCCTGAGAAAAGCCCTGGAGGTCTTCTATCCTGAGTTATCCCATGTTCACCTAACTGATTTTAAGGTTCGCGTAATAGATTCTAAATCCGCAACAGCTGCTAAGGTTCGTGTATTGATAGAATCAACCGATGGCGATACATCCTGGACAACAGTGGGAGTCTCCACAGACATTATAGAAGCCAGCTGGATAGCACTTGTGGATTCTATTGAGTACAAACTCCTAAAAGAGCTCGAAAAGAAAATTAAAGTATATTTATGACAGGAGGAAATAATATGGGAATGACAATGACACAAAAAATTCTGGCGGCTCATACCGACCTCGAAAAGGTAGTCGCAGGTCAATTAATTGAAGCCGATCTCGATTTGGTGCTGGGAAATGATATTACCACTCCTGTGGCTGTTAATGAATTTAATAAAACAGGTATAGATAAGGTCTTTGATAAAAGCAAGGTGGCAATAGTTCCCGATCACTTTACCCCAAACAAGGACATAAAGGCTGCAGAGCAATGTAAAATGTTACGTGAATTTGCTTACCGTATGGAAGTAGAAAACTATTTCGAAATCGGAGAGATGGGTATAGAGCACTGTTTAATTCCTGAAAAGGGCCTTGCCGTACCTGGCGATTTAATTATCGGAGCTGATTCGCATACATGTACTTACGGAGCTCTCGGAGCTTTTTCGACAGGTGTCGGGAGCACTGATATGGCAGCCGGTATGGCGAGGGGCAAAGCCTGGTTCAAGGTGCCGTCTGCGATAAAATTTGTTTTGAAGGGTAAACCCCAAGGCTGGGTATCAGGTAAAGATGTCATTCTTCATATTATCGGTATGATAGGCGTTGACGGCGCACTCTATAAGTCGATGGAGTTTATGGGGGAAGGTTTAATTAATCTATCAATGGATGATAGATTTACCATGGCTAACATGGCAATTGAGGCCGGAGCCAAGAATGGTATATTCATGGTAGACGAGCGCACCCTTGAGTATGTTAAGGAGCATTCAACAAAGTCTTACAAGGTTTATGAGCCTGATGAAGACGCAGTATATGATGAGGTTTACGAGATAGACCTGAGTAAGATCAGACCAACAGTGGCATTTCCTCACTTGCCCGACAATACTCGCACTATTGACGAGGTTGGAGATGTTGAAATTGACCAGGTTGTAATAGGTTCCTGTACCAACGGACGAATGGATGATTTAAGGGTGGCGGCGAAAATACTCAAGGGTAAGAAGGTTAAAAAAGGATTGCGAGTTATTGTTTTCCCGGGCACACAGAATATTTATCTCCAAGCGTTGAAGGAAGGGCTTATTACAGATATTGTGGAAGCAGGAGCTGTATTTTCAACCCCCACATGTGGGCCTTGTCTGGGAGGACATATGGGTATCCTTGCTAAGGGTGAGAGAGCTGTTTCCACCACAAATCGTAACTTTGTGGGACGTATGGGCCATGTGGAGTCAGAAGTTTACCTTGCAAGCCCGGCAGTTGCTGCAGCATCAGCACTAACAGGCAAAATCACAGACCCGGACAAAATTTGAGATAAAATCTAACTACATTTTAGTGCCTGTAGAGTGAGTCAACTGCGCCGCTCCGTGAAAACGTCCTGTTTTCAAGTCGCGTAGCTACGCAATCCATGCTTCGCTGACGCCAGTTAACATCACTCACGGCACAATTACTACGAATGAGTAGCAGGACAAATTCCGACCATAAAATCAAGGAGGCTATTATGAAAGCAAAAGGTAAAGTTTTTAGATATCAGGATAATGTTGATACTGACGTAATAATCCCTGCGCGCCATCTCAATACCAGTGACCCCAAGGAATTGGCCAGTCATTGTATGGAGGATATCGACAAAGATTTTATAAAGAACGTTAAGACCGGGGACATAATCGTAGCCGATAAAAACTTTGGCTGTGGTTCTTCCCGTGAACACGCACCTATTGCCATTAAGGCATCGGGTATTTCATGTGTTATAGCGACAACCTTTGCCCGGATTTTTTATAGAAATTCAATTAATATTGGCCTTCCGATTTTGGAATGTGAAGAAGCTGTTAAAGGAACAGAAGCTGGGGATGAGGTCGAGGTGGACTTTGATACTGGTATCATAAGAAACCTTACGAAAGGTACAACCTTCAACGCACAGCCATTCCCCGAATTCATGCAGAAAATCATACAGGCAGAAGGCCTCATTAATTACATCACAGAACACAAGGGGACGGTTCCTCTGTGTTCATAATAAAATATTCGTCAATATTAGTTATGACTAGAGTAGAAAGCATATCACAAAAAAAATAACACAGAGGAACCGTCCCCTTGTGTTCATAAGGAGGCCTTCATGAATTACAGATTAGCTGTTATCCCCGGTGACGGAATAGGTCCCGAAGTAGTTGATCAGGCTATTAAGGTTTTGAACAAAATCGGTCAAAAATTTGGTCATTCATTTGAATATAATAAGCTTCTAGCCGGAGGTTGTGCCATTGACGCCACAGGCGTACCCCTGCCTGATGAAACTGTGGAAGCATGTAAGAAAAGTGACGCAGTTATTCTAGGGGCTGTTGGGGGACTTAAATGGGATACCCTTCCCGGCCACTTAAGGCCAGAGCAAGCTCTTTTAGGTCTGCGCGGTCAATTAGGGTTATTTGCTAATCTAAGGCCTGCCGTTATTTATGAGGAATTAAAAGATGCATGCCCGTTAAAACCTGAAATAATAGGCGATAGTATTGATATCATGGTGGTTCGTGAGCTTACCGGAGGTATTTATTTCGGTGATAGAGGTCGCCGTGAAGGTGCTATGGGACAGGAAGCATACGATACGGAAGCCTACAGTACCGGCGAAGTTGAAAGAATAGCGAAAATTGCCTTTGATATTGCAATGAAACGAGGTTCAAAGGTAACTAGTGTTGATAAAGCGAATATTCTGGAAAGCTCAAGATTATGGCGTGAGGTTGTAACCAGGGTTTCCAAAGATTATCCCGATATCGCTCTTGAGCATCTATATGTTGATAACGCTGCAATGCAGCTTGTAAGAAAGCCGGGTCAGTTTGATGTGATTGTAACCAGCAATATGTTCGGGGATATTCTGTCCGACGAGGCCAGTATGATAACAGGCTCAATAGGTATGCTACCATCAGCCAGCCTCGGAGAGAACAGCTTCGGTTTATATGAGCCCATACATGGCTCTGCTCCCGATATTGCAGGGCAGGATAAGGCAAATCCAATAGCGACAATTTTATCAATAGCCATGATGCTAAAATACACTTTAAATCTTGGTGAAGAAGCACAAAACATTGAAGACGCTGTTAAAAAGGTACTTCAAGAGGGATTTAGAACAGGCGACATTATGAGTAAAGGTAAAACTCTTGTAGGTACCAATTATATGGGAGACCTTATAGTAGAAAGAATATAAGTTTTAGAAAGGCGTGAATATATGCGTAGCGATGCTGTAAAAAAAGGCTTGGAAAGGGCACCACATAGATCACTGTTTAAAGCGCTGGGGTTAACTGATGAAGAAATAAAGCGCCCTTTGATTGGTATTGTCAATGCAAAAAGCGAGGTAGTACCAGGACATATGCATTTAGATAAGGTTGCCGAAGCCGCTAAAGCAGGTGTTCGAATGGCCGGTGGCACACCAATGGAATTTCCTTCAATAGGAGTTTGTGATGGTATAGCCATGGGTCACATCGGTATGCATTATTCTCTACCATCACGTGAGCTTATTGCCGATAGTCTTGAATCAATGGCATTGGCTCAGGGCTTTGATGGGTTAGTATTGATACCCAATTGCGATAAAATTGTTCCCGGTATGCTTATGGGAGCAGCCCGCCTCAATATTCCTACCATAGTAATAAGCGGAGGCCCGATGCTGGCAGGAAGAGCCCAAGGAAAAGGAGTAAGCCTTACTGATATGTTTGAAGCTGTCGGTGCCGTTCAGGCGGGTAAAATGCAGGAAAGTGATCTCTGCTCAATGGAAAATAACACCTGTGCGAGCTGCGGATCTTGTTCGGGTATGTTTACTGCCAATAGCATGAACTGTCTTACCGAGGCCATTGGTATAGCTCTGCCCGGAAATGGCACCATACCTGCTGTCTATTCTGAACGCCTGCGCTTGGCGAAATTATCGGGCATGAAAATCATGGAGCTTGTTGAGAAGGACATCAAGCCCAGAGATATCATAACCTCCGATTCCCTCCACAATGCTTTATCAGTTGATATGGCTTTGGGTTGTAGTACAAACAGCATGCTCCATCTACCTGCAATAGCATACGAAGCGGGTGTTCATTTCGATTTGGATTTGGCAAACAATATAAGTGAAAAAACACCTAACCTATGTAAGCTGGCTCCGGCAGGAAATCATTTTGTCGAGGATTTATACGCTGCCGGCGGTGTCTATGCGGTTATGAAGGAGCTTTCAAGTGCCGGTCTTATAAAAGAAGAATGTATTACAGTTACAGGGAAGACTGTAGCTCAGAACATTTTGAATGCAGTAAATAATAATACAAATGTAATAAGACCAATTGATAATCCTTATTCCAAAACAGGTGGTATTGCTGTTCTTAAGGGTAATCTTGCCCCTAACGGAAGCGTTGTAAAAAGAAGCGCCGTTGCCGAAAAAATGCTTGTTCATGAAGGGCCGGCCAAAGTGTTTGATTCAGAGGATGATGCAATAAAGGCTATTTTAGGCGGAGCGATAAACAAGGGAGACGTTGTTGTTATTCGCTATGAAGGCCCCAAGGGCGGACCTGGTATGCGTGAAATGCTCATGCCTACTTCTGTTCTTGCAGGGATGGGCCTGGATGCTGATGTAGCTCTTATTACAGACGGGCGCTTTAGCGGGGCTACCCGTGGAGCATGTATAGGACATGTATCGCCTGAGGCAGCCGGTGGGGGAACCATAGCCTTTGTTAATGACGGAGATATTATATCTATAGATATGAAGGCCTGTACATTGACATTAAAGGTTTCTGACCAAGAGCTTGAAGAAAGAAGAAAAACATGGGTTTGTCCACCTCCCAAGATTAGAACGGGATATCTGGCCAGATATGTTAAATTTGTCACATCGGCCAGTGAAGGTGCAGTACTTAAATTAGGAGGAAATTGAGTTGAAATTAACAGGTGCTGAGATTTTGGTTGAGTGCCTGCTGGAGCAGAAAGTTGATACTATATTTGGCTTTCCCGGTGGTGCTGTTTTAAACATATATGATGCTATATATAAGTATCAGGATAAGATTCGGCATATATTGACATCCCATGAACAGGGAGCGGCTCATGCAGCCGACGGCTATGCAAGAGCTTCCGGCAAGGTAGGGGTATGTCTTGCCACATCGGGCCCGGGAGCCACTAATCTGGTTACGGGAATTGCTACGGCATATATGGATTCAATCCCTATGGTTGCTATTACAGGTAATGTTGCGCTTAACCTCTTAGGTAAGGATAGCTTTCAGGAGGTAGATATTACAGGCATTACTATGCCTATTACCAAGCACAACTTTATCGTCAAGGATGTTAACGACTTAGCGGATATAGTAAGAAGAGCATTTAAAATTGCTAAAGAGGGTAGACCAGGCCCCGTACTCATAGATATTCCGAAGGATATTACTGCACAAAAGGCTGAATATAATAAAAAAGAAGCGGAAGTTATTGAAAGATCTGTCGAGTATATCAGTGACAGTGCCGTTAATGAGGCCATAAGCTTATTAAACAACTGCAATAAACCATTGATTTATGCAGGGGGAGGCGTATCTACATCTGATGCATGTGATGAGCTATTTGAATTGGTAGAAAAATTACATGCCCCTGTTACATTAAGCCTTATGGGAATGGGCGCTTTTCCGGCCACCCATAAATTGTACACCGGTATGGTAGGTATGCATGGTACAAAAGCTTCTAATATGGCTGTTACAGAGTGTGATTTGCTTGTTGCTATCGGAGCCCGTTTCAGTGACCGTGTTATCAGTAAGCTTGAACGTTTTGCACCTAATGCAAAAATTCTTCATATTGATGTTGACGCGGCAGAGGTAAATAAGAACATAAAATCAGAGTGTCATATAATAGGTGATGTCAAGGCGGTTTTAAAACTTATCAATAAAGGAATTGAATCAAAGGACAGGAGCCATTGGCTGGATTTTGTCAATGATTTGAAAGTTAGATACCCCTTAGTAACAGAAAGTAATGACTTAACTCCCCAGTATGTTCTTGACAAAATATATGAGATTACTGAAGGAGATGCCATTCTATCAACCGAAGTCGGTCAACATCAAATTTGGACAGCCCAGTATTACAAGTTTACAAAGCCGCGCACATTAATAACCTCAGGCGGTTTAGGCACCATGGGCTTTGGCTTGGGGGCCTCAATGGGCGCACAAATCGCCCGTCCTGATAAAAGAGTTTTCAATATCGCCGGTGACGGAAGCTTCAGAATGAATTTAAATGAGCTCGCCACAGCAGTAGAGTATAACCTTCCTATTGTTGTGGTCATTATGAATAATCATGCTCTCGGTATGGTACGCCAGTGGCAGAATATGTTCTACGATAAACGGTTTTCACAGACCACTTTGGATAGAGCAACAGATTTCGTTAAATTGGCTGAGGCCTTCGGTGCATATGGATTTAATCTGACCAAAAAAGAGGATACAGAAAATGTAATAAGGAAAGCTTTAAGCTTAAATAAGCCTGTGGTAATCAATTGCGAGATAAATAAAGACCTTAAGGTTTGGCCGATGGTACCTCCGGGAGCAGCTTTAGAGGATGTTTTAGTTGGCGAATCGGATGTAATCAATAATTGATAAAAACGGCCGGAGCTGGCTTGAGCAATTTCTTGACAAACAAATAAAATCATCATAACATAATGGTGTTGGGGGATTAACTCAGCGGGAGAGTGCTATCTTCACACGGTAGAAGTCGCCAGTTCGAAACTGGCATTCCCCACCATTAGGCTCTCTATGGGGAGCTCTTTTTGTGTAAAACAATAAATAGCTTCTTGTTTTAAGAGTATCACATAAAGCGTATCAGAATGAAGAATCTTATTTGGAGGATTAAAATATGGGAAGACTTTTCGGAACAGATGGGGTTAGAGGCGTTGCTAACACAGAGCTTACAGGCGAATTAGCCTTTCAGTTAGGTAGAACCGGTGCATATGTACTGGCGAGTGAAGCACATCATAAACCCAGGATTCTGGTTGGAAAAGATACAAGAAGGTCAAGTGACATGTTGGAAAAAGCTCTTATTGCCGGTATATGTTCGGCAGGGGCAGACGCTGTTCTGGCCGGCTTTATTCCCACCCCGGCTATAGCCCATCTGGTCAGAGAACATAAGTTTGATGCAGGTGTAGTGATTTCAGCTTCACACAATCCGTCAGAATTCAACGGTATCAAGTTTTTCAACTCCGAGGGTTTTAAACTGTCAGATGCAATGGAAGACAGGATAGAAGCAATCATTCTAAATAATGCGGAGCAAGTACCGAGCCCACAGGGTGCGGATGTAGGCGTTACTTCTGACCTGGTTACGGCTGTAGATGACTATGTTGACTTTGCCACCGGTACAATAAAAGGTGATCTTAAGGGTCTAAAAATAGCAATGGATTGTGCAAACGGTGCATCGTATATTACTTCCCCGGCAGCGGTTCGTAAGCTTGGTGCCGAGCTTTTGGTTATCAGTAACGATCCTGATGGACTTAATATAAACAAGGATTGCGGTTCAACTCATCTCAATATGCTGAAAAACTATACACGGAATAATGGGTGTGATGTAGGAGTAGCATTTGATGGTGATGCGGATAGGGTTCTTTTTGTAGATGAAAATGGTGAGTTCGTCGATGGAGATAAGGTTATGGCTATCATTGGACTACACCTTAAGAGCAAGAACCTTCTTAAGAATAATACCATTGTAGCGACAGTTATGAGCAATCTAGGATTTGATATAATGGCAAAAGAAAATGAAATCAATTTAGTTAAGACAACTGTCGGCGACCGCTATGTTCTGGAAAAAATGCTTGAGGGTGATTTTATTATTGGCGGAGAGCAATCGGGGCATATTATTCTTCGTGATTTCAATACCACAGGAGACGGACTGGTAACAGCGCTACAGCTCTTAGCTATTATGAAGGAATCGGGTAAAAAGCTTTCGGAGCTTGCAAGTGTTATGACTATATTCCCTCAGGTTCTGAAAAACGCAAAAGTATGTAATAGTAAGAAGTATAACTATCTTGATGATCCGGTAATTGCTCAAAAATGTTCTGAACTAGAACAGACTTTCCACGGCGAAGGTCGTGTTTTAATAAGACCTTCAGGTACAGAACCCCTGGTAAGAGTAATGATCGAAGGAAGAGAGCAAGAATATATTACAAATAAAGCAATTGAATTGGTACAGCTTATCGAGGAACGCTTAGGCTAGTAAGAATTGTTTGTGTAATACAAAATATGGAATTCAATATTGCGAAACATAGAATAACAATGTAGAATATAATATATATGGAATGCAAAGTATCTGTCGGGAAGGAGCATTATTTTAAAGACAGAATGAAAAAGCGCCAGGACTAGGATTATTCTTAGTTGACGAGGAGAGGGAGGTTATCGAAGTATTCGGCGGAAACCCTCCGGTGTCCCACCATCGTAAAAACACCAACAAAGAGTGTCGGAGACGACAAAGACAGAAAGTGTTAAGTGGACTTATGCATTTCTAAAAATTCAAAACACAATTAATTGAAGATTAATAATTTTGGCTGCTCTAATAACGAGTGGCTATGTATGTTGACCAAAAGAGTACCAAAGCCTTACATTTGTACTTTCGTGGTCTTGAAATCTCTACCTTAAAATAATTTAAAGGAGTATTATTTATTATGTGTGGAATTGTTGGTTATATAGGAAATAAAGACGTCACCTCTGTTTTGATGAATGGACTTAAAAAGTTAGAATACAGAGGATATGATTCAGCAGGAATAGCTATACTGAAAGACGAAAAATTATCGGTGATTAAAACAAAAGGACGTCTGGCAGCCCTGGAGGAAAAGCTTAAATCAACGGATTTAAGCGGATTGGTTGGTATAGGTCATACCAGATGGGCTACTCATGGCGAACCCAATGATGTAAATTCACATCCTCATATCAGCAATAATGGGAAAATAGCTGTCGTACATAACGGAATTATTGAGAACTATATTAAGCTCAAGGATTTTCTCAAGGGCAAAGGTTACAAATTCCAATCTGAAACAGATACAGAAGTTATTGCTCATTTAATTGAGTATAACTACAAAGGAGATTTACTTAAGGCTGTAATGAATACATTGAATGATGTTGAGGGTGCATATGCCCTTGGAGTAATCTGTACCGATTATCCGGATAGATTTATAGCTGCAAGAAAGGACAGCCCGCTAATAGTTGGTATCGGTAAAAATGAAAACTTTATCGCATCAGATATTCCTGCTATTTTGGAATATACCCGTGATATCTATATTCTTGAAGATAAAGAAATTGTAAGCATAACAGCAGATAAAGCAGAAATCTATAATCTCTTGGGAGAAAAGGTCAACAGAGAAATATTTCATGTGGATTGGGACGTATCCTCGGCTGAAAAAGGCGGCTATGAGCACTTCATGATGAAAGAAATGTGTGAAGAGCCAGCAGTAATTAAAGCCACATTGAGCCCAAGAATTCAAGATAATAAGATAGTATTTGACAAGTTCAATATTACTAATGAAACAATAAAGAAATGTGAGAAAATCAATATTGTTGCATGCGGAACGGCATATCACGCCGGAGTTATCGGAAAATATGCAATAGAGAAACTGGCTCATATTCCTGTTGAAGTCGAAGTTGCATCCGAATTCCGTTATCGTGACCCAATGGTAAATGATAAACAGATTACCATCGTTATAAGTCAATCGGGTGAAACCCTTGATACACTTATGGCAATGAGGGAAGCTAAGAAAAAAGGATCTGTAACACTTGGAATTGTAAATGTTGCAGGTAGTTCCATCGCCCGTGAAGCTGATGATGTTATTTATACCTGGGCAGGGCCGGAAATAGCTGTCGCTTCAACCAAGGCTTATAACACACAGCTTTCGGCTGTTTTTCTTCTGGCTCTATATCTTGCCGATGCAAAGGGTGAGTTGGATAAAGCAGCCTATCAAGACCTATTATTACAACTCCAGCAATTACCCCAGCAGGTGGAAGCAGTACTTAATGAAAGAGAGACTATTCAGAAGTTTGCCTATCAGCATTTCAATGCCAGAAGTGTGTTTTTTATAGGCAGAAACATGGACTACGCCCTTTCAATGGAAGGTTCACTGAAGTTAAAAGAGATATCCTATATACATTCAGAGGCATACGCAGGGGGAGAACTCAAGCATGGTACCATTGCGCTTATAGAAGAAGGAACGCTTGTTATTTGCCCACTTACTCAGGATTACTTATTTGATAAGATGATAAGTAATATTAGAGAGGTTAAGGCAAGAGGTGCTGTGGTTTTGGCTATTACATCAAAGAAGAATGAGGAAGAAACAAAGATGGTAGCAGACGCGGTCATTTCAATCCCTGATATGAACCCATTGTTTGCTCCTGCTGTTGCAGTAACCCCTCTCCAACTTTTTGCCTACTATGTGTCAGTAATGAAGGGTAACGATGTGGATAAACCCAGAAACCTGGCCAAGAGCGTTACGGTGGAATAGTGTATAAGCTGTGGTGTTATATTAATATTTTAAGCCCCCCAACCTTTTCCCTGACCCCAAACCCCTTCCACGCCAGGGAATAAGAAAACGGAAAGAAAAATAGCTTGAAATCCAGTAAAGATAAGGGACGAGAGGACCAAGGCCAACCAGCCAAAGTTCTTCCGTCCCTTTTTTGTATCTGCCGAGGGAAGGACTGTTTTAGGACATGCCAGAAGGCTTATGTAACAAGGGTTTAGGGGTAAGGAAGCCGCCCGACTTGATCCAAAAACCGATGGTAGAACTGTTTCAGTACGGATGGGAAAAAGAAAAAAGAAGATTTTGGCGAGTTTATAGATGAAGTGTATTTGGACGGAAAAGCAGGATCAAGGAGAATCAGGGGTTTGGAGCAAGGGGTAGGGAAAGACTTTGGTGGGTGGGAATATAGTTAGGGGGCAGAAAAAAGGGGGAAGGGTTAAGGGTGAGAAAAAAGCAGTAAAAACGGTTCTTCCATAGGGAAAATAAAGTTCTTCTGTAGTACCGAGATGATAAGAAAAACCCCCATGTGACGGTCTGGAAGGATGAGAGCTTTGGTGGCCTTGGTTCGGACTCTGTCAGGTTGAAATAACCGAAGCATATGCTTAAGCATAACTGTAGCCATATGCTCAATCACGGTATGCAAAATTGTATGCTTAAGCCATATCTTTATCCCAGCATAGTAGAAACTCCCGAAAATCTTATTATTATATAGGAAATGCGGGAGTTTGCTGCATCCACCCATAATTGGAACGATGAAGATATATGCTTTATCATCCTATTAGGGCAGAATAGACAGGGTTATTTGAATCAAGATTCTCTATCGATGAATTAATATCAAAAGCATGTATGAATCGGTCGTGGGTTTTGCTTTGGTCAAACAGAGACATGGATAGGTCCGCTTTGGACATCCATACCCTGCCCAGTTCCACAGCCAAAGAGGCTGGGCAAGCAGGGAATACATGCAATGTTGCATTCTGACCGTGTACCTCTTTAATTCTATTGAAGAGAGAACGCATTATTTCTCGGAATTGGCTCACTTGTTCTTGACTCTTGACAAAGTCATTATTCGGATTGTCAATTGTGAGTGTCCAGATAGAGGTATCGTCTCCGAGTACACTGAAAATTCTATCATTTGTGATAGTACCACTTAATGAAATATTTAGGGCAAGGTTGGTTTGCTGGCGTTCGGGTTCGATGACTCTGTATGAAAAATTATCAGGCCCTTCTGTCCATCTCCAGGTGTCAGGCTCCCGATGCTTTTGATAGACAACGGCAGGCTGAATATCCGAAATCAAAGCCCCAAGTTCTATTAAGAGCGGTTGGGGAGCCAACGCAAAGACTGATAGGTGCCTAATGTGTCCACTTGTAATATGTCTCTTCACACAATCAGAATATTTTCTTTTCAGCTGTTCACGTTCGATATTCCAAAATTGGTTCTCGTGGTCTCCAAATGCACTGTTTAGTGTATGTAGTTCAATAGGCATCTTATCTGCAGGTAAGAATTCTGGGAGTATTGTCCCATTGGCGGCATCTGGATGTATATTCAAAGAATGAGCCCCTGTTTTGGGGAAGTAAGTTATAACGTGCGAAGTTGTTTTGTCACGAAGTGAAGTCAATAGGGCTATTCTGTCCTCATGGACTTTTTTCATCGCTGTAAGTCTATCAACTGAATAATCTGCTATATTTTCTGTGGTATCAATCAGCGTATGATGCCTGTCACAGAGGAGCATCAGATTGTCAACATCTTTACATTTTTTAAGCGAAAGGACTGTGTCACCACGAGGGCCACCAGGTTGATCGGCAATTATATGGGCTATATATGCTGCATTGTAGTTCTTTTTGGTGATGATATCGTGCCAAAGTGGTTCATTGCATCCTTCAAATTCGCATCGCCCACCAGATCGAACCCATAGTAATTGCTTTATTGGCCCTGGTATACTTGATACAGACATTATCATGTCCTCCTTTGTAAATCTGACTTTGACTCATACAATTGGATAAAGTCTCTCTGGAATTGCTCTTTCAAATCGAGTGATAAAAGCTGGAGTATCAGGTTTCCATGACAATAACGAGCTTTTTGTCCACGCCCACAGGGACATAAATGATGCCCACGGTAATTGTTGGCAGATATGATATAGAGAAGACTCATAACCGTATCAAAATCATCTACACCAAAGAGCTCTTTATAAAAGCTCAATATGCCTTCGGGACCATGGGCACGCTCGCCGTATGGAATAGAACCGAATTTGAGTAGATGCGAGTATCCGTATAAATATTCGACAACAAATTTTTCCACATAAAATAGAAGTGTTGGATGAGCAGAGAACTCAATATACTGCTTGATCGGAGCTTCTAAACAAAGGCTACCGCCAGAATATTTATGGAAATCATCAGGAATGCGGCTACCAGTTTCCCAGGTTTGAGGAATACTATGGGGATAGTTGGCTGGAATTTTTATTTTTATTGAATATACATCTTCAATCTCAACATCATTGAAGGTGGCCTTGAAATGTAAATCTCCTTCAATGATGCCGATCTGGTCTTCCCAACGGAGCATCAGGGTAGGATAACGAGCAACTAATTCACTGAACTGGCTACATATTTTCTCACGTATCTCCAAATTACTCACCCCAAGGCTTTCCTGGTGATGTAATAGTGATAGCAGGAATGATTGGCTTCACCGTTGATGGAGCATTCTGCTGCGGGAAACGTGACTTATATCCTGCAACAGCTTTTTCAACGACAGAATCACCGAATGTAAGTTTGAAAGATTCTTCCTTGAAATCAGGCTTATTCATAGCTTCAATAAGATCAGCTTGTACCCATTTGATCCAATCGAAAAAAGCCTTCGCTTTTCGGTTACCGTTTTCGTGCCAGCGATCAGCAAAGTTTTCAGTCGGATTTACTGGATTTAGGATTGTCCAGCGATTTGCAGCAAAATTTCTTTTAATAACTGCATTGGGAAGAGAAGCCATCTTGGAATTGCCGTTAGAGATAAGGTCGGCATATTCAGCTAATTTGTTCACAACGAAGTTTAGGAGAGAGAAGGTATCGATAACCATACACTGCTCATTTTTTACAATTTGTGAGGTCAGAGTTGTGATAATCATGGAGATAGGCTTATCATCTTCTAAATCGTGACCCATAAACCGCACATCCCTATGTCGTTTAAGTATTTGAATAACCCTTTGTAGAGAAGTTCTGATCAGTTGCGACGGGACATCATCAATCGATGCGTAGATTGTCCTATTTGCCTCGAAAAGGAGTTTCCGAGCGTCTTTTTCAATCATGTTGAGCAGAGGTTTGTTTATTTCATCAAACCAATCTGCATATCCACGGGGATTGCTTGAAGCCCAGGAATACGCAGATTTAGTTTTGTTTGTTATCGCAATTGCAAATTGGGCAAATGCTGGCCTTATCCCATAAGTTGTTGATAGAAGCTGAATTTGGTCTTGATCTTCACTGACAGAAGGCAGGATATCAAGATGAAACCCGATATCTTGGATATCGGCATACAGGAGAGTCCAACAACGACGGCCTTCATCATCTAATAGATCCCTATAACGGGCATCCTGCTTAAGAGCATCCCCTACGGTGTTCTTTACATCAAATGGTGTAGTTTCATTTTTGTCTCTGGTCATGTGACATACCAAGTCGATGTCGTATTCGCTGTCCTTGCCGTTCTTTATAGGACGGGTCACAGTGCCCAGTCGGAATGATCCTTGTGGGTAGAAGTCTGCATCAATTCCCTTCCCTTGAAGGTATTTTGAGATGGTTTCGTACCGTTCCACTGCGAGTTTGAACATGCTGGGCGATATATCCAGCTGTTTTGTAATTTCTTCGAGCAATGCTCCCTTGTTAACGATGGCCATTTTGCACCCCCTGTTATATATTTTGTTTTGTTAGCACTCTTTGCAATTGAGTGCTAACATGTAAATTGTATAATATAGGAATTATATTGTCAAGTGTCGAATACAATATGTTGTATAAGGAGAATGCAGTGGAACTATATATAGCAAGAAAGAGTCAGCAATGATAAAGGATTTGAAAATGAAAAAGCCCCAACCCAGCGGTTGAGGCTTTCAAATTAGGATAGACTTTCTTCCCAGCCATTATCTATGACGATATCTCCGATGTAGTCTTCTACATCCATATAGTCTTCGTTCTTAAATTCTTCAATATCGTTCAGGTCCGACACAACCGTTTCTGCATAATTATTTGCAAGAAAATCCTTCCAATCCTCACCATACTCTTCGGCTAATAGCTTGGAAAGTTTAGGGTTAACGTGTTCTGCAAAGTAATCCAAATCAGCCTTACGCAATTTTCCTTGAATGATTTCATTCGTTGCTCTTTCCTCTGGTAATAATGAAAAAAGCGGAAACCTTTCCGATAGTTTACATATTTTATTAACAAGTTCTTTGGTCTTTTGGTACACGATCAACGACCGTAAGTCTCTTATGGTATCATACATATATGGCATAGAATTATGCTCCTTTGAACAAAAACAATGTCTGGTAATGTCTATATAGTAGCGAGAAATAGCATTAAAGTCCAATTTTACTCAATGTAAAAGATGTAGCTATAGAATGTCCCATAATGTCCATAAATGTCTTGCAATTTCCAAAAGTTTGTAATAGTATTAATATAAAGAAAATGTTGGAGGGGAAATTATGTGATGGAGGTGGGATCGTGAAATGTTTTATTGTGACACCCGAAATGTTTGATGGCCACAAAATTTCCTTTGACTACATTTATCAGAAGTTAGAATCCAAAGATGCTTTAGGAGATGTTAATACACAACTATTAAGAAGGATAGCGTTAGAAATAACCAGTGGTATCAGAATTAAAAAGGATTATTACGTTGAAAAGAACGGAGTAAGAATTATTGCACCAGGTGATATAAAAAACGAAGCTGTTGTAGTATCCAGACTTAAAATGGTTCAGCCCAGTGTCTTGAAGGAAAAAGATATAATTTTATCTGGGGATCTTTTGATTACAGCAGCAGGACGGTCTGGGCAAATCGTATTTGTTACCGATGAGATGGAACAATGTGCCATCACTTCCGACATAATTAAAATCAGATTCACGAACAGGAATGACAGTAAAAAAATATTTTCTTTCCTAAAGAGCAATTTAGGAAAGGTGCAGCTTAATTCTATTAAGCATGGGAGGGCTAATAAAATTTTTGTTGAGGATGTTGGGCGATTAGAGGTACCTGTAAATATAGAATTACTGGATTGGATATTGAATAATAATTCAGTATCTCAAAGGGCTGACAAATTATATAATAAATCAAAAAATATATTTGAAAAGTTCATAGAGTATAACGAAATAGATGACGTTACTGAAAAAGTATTTAAAATAGAAGAACGAGTCCTTAATACGGATAGATGGGATCCAAGCTATTATGCCTATTATAGTACAAAGCTAATTAAAGTGATAAACCAGGATTTTAAAGATATACGTTGGAATAAACTCGGTGAATTAGTAGAAATAAAAAAGACAACAAAACCAGTGATAGACGATGAACGGTATGTAAAGTATTTCCTACTTGCGGACATAGATGCTGATATGTCTATCATAAAAAGATGGCGTGAAGGTAAGTTGGGAGATTTGAGCAATAGAATGCGAAATGTTGTGAGTGAGGGTGAAGTTATTACAGCAAAAGCGGGGAGTGCAACTGGAGGAAAGGGACATATATCAGCGGTGATTACTAATGAACACAGTGGTATGGTTACATCTGATGCGTTTTATAATTTAATACCTATAGGCATAGATCCATACTATTTGCTTTTCGTGTTAAAGCAGCCAGTAGTGATAAAACAGATTGATATGATAGCAAAAGGTACATTGTATAAACTGGTTCAAAAAGATGAGTTTGCATTAATTAAAATTCCGAGACTCAATGAAGAAATTGAAGCATTAATATCAAGCCAAATTAAGGAGATGTATTCTCTATTTGTAGGATCTAATAAAGCAAATTAGGGGGATAAGATGTATAACCAAAGAATGAAAGCTGCGGTACAAGATATTGTAAAATATTTTGATAAAGAAAATGATGAAGCTATATTAAAACAATTAGAGACCTTATTTCAAAATAGCAATGGATATGTCAATACTCCTTTGATTATTTGTGAATTAATTACGAGGATATCTAATCTATTTAAATTTTCTAAAATGTTGGATCCTGCTTGTGGACTCGGAAATCTATTAAATTTGCAAAGTGATGAAATAATCAAGGTCGGATATGATAGAGATAATCGTTGTATACAGATAGCAATGCAATTAGTAGGTGACAAAAAAACTAAACTAATATGTGAAGATTTCTTAAGTGCTAAAATTGAAGAGAAATTTGATATGATCGTTTCCGATATTCCTTTTGGGCGAGAAAATAAAAGTAACAGTGTGACAAAAATAATAGAAAAAGAGTATATGAATAAATGTTTGGATTTATTGGATAAAGACGGAGTGATGATAATTGTTATACCCGATACAATTTTAACTTTATATTCGTTTACAAGTATCAGAGAAAGGATTCTGAAAGATTTTTCTTTAGAAATGATAATTCAGCTACCAGAAAGCAATATCGTTGGGTTTTCTATAAGAACTTCAATAATTGTAATAAAAAATACAGAACAAAGAAAATCTGTTTTTTTAGCGAAATTTAGAGATGACATTGATGACATTATTAATTGCTATGAATCTCAAAAAGGGGAGTTATGGGTAGCAAAAGAATGTTTAAGTAAAAGATGGACAAGGAGTTACCACGATCCTAAATATAAACTTTTGGAAGAAAGATTGAATGAGAAAGGTACTAAAGCTTTAAAGGATATTGCCAATATTGTGAGGGGTGTAAGTATACCTTCAGATAAACGCCTTAAAAATGGTGATTTTATGATAGTTAGTCCAGCTTGTATAAAGAAGAAAAAGCTGGATGATTACGACGAAAAGTGGTATGTTGATAGGCCACAAAATGCAGACAGTAAATTCAATAATGCTATATTGAGGGAAGGTGATTTGCTTATAAATACTGTGGGGGAGTTTGGTATGTATATTTACAAAGATACGGATCCTCCAGCAATAGCTAATTTCAATGTAACTATAGTGCGAGCGGAACATAATAGCTATTTGAAAGTATTTTTTGAAAGCGATACCTGTAAAGAATTATTAAGTATCCAAGCTGAACGTAATATGAGTGGAGCTGCCAGTTTAGTTCTTTCAATTGCTGATTTAAGTGATTTTAGGATTCCTTTGCTCAATATGGAGGAAATATCTGAACAACATTTACAGCAGAAGCAGATAGATTTCACAAAAGTTATAGAAAAGAAATTTAGCGATGCTGGCTGGAAAGTGGCCAAAGAATATAAGACAGGCGAATATGAAATTGACTTTGCTCTGTTTCACAATAACAGCTTTTATGGGTTTGTCGAAGTGAAAAATAAATTGATAATAAACAATGAGGTTGTTTTCCGACTTTCAAAAATAAGGAAAAGTATTGATGCGAAAAAGGTGTTTCTTTATAGTGAGGAAGGATTATTTGAACTTGGAAATGACGAACTTATTGAGTTGCCTGATATACCTGAACCCGATGATAATGAACTGTATGGAATAGGGAAAGATTTTGTTAAGCTTATAACACAACAAATGAATGAGCATGGTATCAGTATCAAGACTCTGAATGTTCAGACATTAGGCTTAAAATTTATGTCTGAAATTCTCCGCATTGTAAGTGAAACAAATGAAGTTGTTAAAGAAGTCAAAGAAGTAGTGTATGAGTTAAGGGAGATCCTTAAAAAGCTTAATGATGAGGTAATAGATTGGAAAAAATCTTCTCTTGATTTAGAAGAAAAGATTATTATGATAGAGCAAAGTATTGATGAAAAATTAGATAAAATTAAAGAAGATGATATTTCAAAATACAAAAGGATAGTAGAACTATGGTTAAAAGATAATTTTATGAAGTTAGATGCAAATAGTGAGTATTATCTGCCTTCTGCTGAATTTCTGTATAAGGAATTAAGTCAATATCCAGACACTGACTTTTCGCCATTTGTTTTACAGTATTGCAGAGCTATAGAAAATGAGATCCTTGTAAAAATATTCAAGGCATATTTAAGAGATTTGAAGAAGAGGTCCATAAAAATTAGGGATAGCTTTGCTAATGACTTTAGTGAAAATAATAAGAGAGATAAAAATGGCTCTTATAAATTTGCTGAAACAATTATTAGGTGTATAGGTCAAAGTGAAGATAGGTGGAATTTTGAATTAGGAACAATGACCAGAATTTTGCAAATGATTGCAGAGGAGTGTAACTTAAAAAGCCCTCTATTAATTGACTTCAAAAAGTTTGTTATTTATTATTTTGAATCTAATCTTCTTGATATAAATTTTTTAAATACATTATTAAAAATTTCGAGAGATTATAGAAATAAAGCTGCTCACCCAGACTTTATACCCTTTGATAAGGCGGAGCAAGGGAGAGTGGAAGTAAGAAATGCTATTAACTTCTTCTTGGACAACTACAAAAAGTGTATATAAGGAAGATGTTAACTTTGGAGGGCTGAAACGTGGTAGAACAAATATTTAATCAATTAAAAACTCCAAAAACACTGGAAGTCTTACATCAGAGGCTTCAGCAAATTGGACTTAACTGGAATAAGGCACAGGTTGAGTTGTTTGTGCAACTCGACAGGAACATTATTAAGCAAGGCGATGTATACTTTGTTGAAAGTGGCAGCTCCAATGATAAAATATTAGAGATAATCGATAAAGCTATGGAGGGTAGACCTGTAATCCCTGTAAAAAAAATTATGGAGATGATACCTCAAGAGATTATTACAAGTGATAGCGAAATTATTAAAATTGCTCAAAAAAGTAGTAGATACAAAAGTCCGAACAATGTTGTTATAGTGAAAATTTGATGAGTAGAGAGGATTAATATATGCAGGATTTAAAAGAAAAAGTAAGAAAACTTGGCTATGAAGCAATATTGGATATTGATAATTTAACATTTGTTGCAAGCCATAGGGATGCAAGTATATTTGTAAAAAAAGTTGATGAAGGCCAATTAAAACCTGAATTAATTACTGTAATCACATATGAGGCAATGCAAACTAATCCTATTTGTACTTACGCCTGGATTACAAATGGTGTAAATAGTTCATTTATCTACGTCGCTGATGAAAAATCAGTATCGCATATTCCTTCAGCTACTGAAGAAGAACTTAAATACAAATTTGGGAAGAGAGAGCTTACTGAAAGGGATATCTGGTCAAGAAAAGTAGAATATGAACTCCAACGTAAATTTGATGCCTTACATGAGATGATTTTTACTATGAAAGATCATGTTGATAGTTCAAATGATGCTATTGATGAGTTTTGTAAGCTAATATTTATGGAAGTTTTTAGATTACACCATAAAGGGTATAGGTTAACCAAAGGAAGTGTAGCTGGAAAACTTTTTAGTGATATATATAGTGTTAATTATATTGGGCAAGCTGAAAATAAAAGTAAAGTAGTAGAAGAGATTAGAGAAGCTTTTAAAGAGGTCAAAGATCATATTGATTATGTTGCAACACTTGATAATGGCGAGACAGTTCAGATATTTAGTCGAGATGAGTACCTGAAATTAGAAAATCCTAATATATATTTGAATGTATTAAAGGCATTACAGGATTTGGGATCTATCACTGAAGAAGGTATACAAAAACCTGGTACTTTACTTCATTTGACAGGGGATGTAGCTGGAAGAGTTTTTGATGTACTTCTTCGTGGAAAGTATGAAAATAAAGGTGGTATGGGTATCTACTTAACTCCAAGACAAGTTACAGAAGCTGCAGCAGAAATGGTAGTATACGACTTAACAAAAGAGGGGGCAGCTAAACTTATAAGTAAAGACCCTGACAATGGTAATCCTAATTTCAGAGTTGCTGATCTTTGCTGTGGTTCGGCGGGCTTTCTTATTAAAGTTCTTCAGGAAATAAAGAAATATCTATTAAATAACCTCACTGGAGACAAAAAACAGTATGAAGAATTATTCGAGAGAATGAAAGAACATTGCTTCATTGGTGCTGACAATGCTCCAGGAATGATTTTGAAAGCAAGAATTAACATGGCTCTTCATGGAGCAGTAAAATGCCCGATATTTCAAACACGCAATTCTCTGATTTCTGAATGTTTTACGCCAGCGTCTTTTGATGCTATTATAACTAATCCTCCTTTTAAGAAAGATGGAATAGCAAAATCTATAAAAAAAGGAACTACAGTTGTTGAGAATGAGGAAGCGGAAGAAATTTTAAAGCTATACTCTACAGATATTGATACGGATGGACAGAATAGAATGAACCCAAATGGGTTGTCACTGGGGTCGAAACCTGATAGTAAAGGTAAGTGGAAAGAACTTAATTCCGTGGATCCAGCAATATTGTTTATCGACAGAAATTTGCAGCTATTAAAGCCAGGTGGTCTTCTTATGATTGTTGTACCAGATGGTATATTGTCGAACTCTGGGGATAAGTATATCCGTGAGTATATTATGGGTAAGAAAAATCCTGTAACTGGTGAGTTCGAAGGCGGGAAAGCAATATTAAAGGCTGTAATTAGTTTGCCACAAGAGACTTTTGGACTTTCTGGAGCTGGAGCAAAAACATCACTTTTATATGTAAAGAAGAAAGAGCATTCTGGAGAAAAACAGGGTTCGGTGTTTATGGCTATTGCAGAGAAAGTTGGATTTACAGTAAAACAGAATGTAGAAATACTACTTGGTGATGAGCATAATGACTTACTAAAAATAGTAGAGGAATATAAAAAGGGATCAATAATGGACACTGACTAAGGAGAAAGACTTATGAATTTAAATGATACAAGAACAAATATATCATGGGTTAATGCTGAATTTATAGAACAAAGAATTGATGCCCAATTTTATAAAAATGAATTTGTTGAAAATGAAGCAATGCTTAAGAAACTAAATTATGAGTTGCTCGGTAATATTTATTTAAAAGGTGATTATGGCACTTTACCAGATAGCAATGATTATTGTGAAACGGGAATATACTTGATTAGAGGAACAGATTTACGTGATTTAACTGTATCAGAAGAACAACTTATTGTTGTCCCTGAAAGTTATTATAATGAGAAGAGTCAAGCAGTATGTGGAGATATTTTAATGCTTATAAAAGGTGCGACAATAGATGCAGAATGGTCTGTGTCTATTGTGCCATCTATTAACTACACTGCACTTTTTAATGGAAGTATCTTTAGAATGAGGCTTAAGCAACAATTTGATCCATATTATGTAACTGCGTTTATGAGTTCTCCGTACTTTCTTCTACAGAAGAAGCGAGCCATTTCTAATACAGGTATCTTTTATAATGATAAAGAGTCAATAGTTAATTTTATTGTGCCTATACCCGTACCAAGTATTCAAAAGTATATTGGGGATAAGTTGAGAAAAGCAGAAGAATATAGAGAAATGGCTAAAAAACTTAGAGAAGAAGCAGATGAAATTATGTATGAAGAGATTCTTCAGTATATCGCTTTTGAGGATACTACAATGAATGCTCGCTGGATTGGATATGAAGAAGTTCTATCTGGAAGATTAGAGGCTGAATATTATAAATCTGAATATATCTTTGCTGAAAGAACAATCCGAAAGCAAAAATTTTATCCGTTAGGAAAAATAGTAGAAGAAGTTCAGGATGGACCTGGCGGGTGGGCAATAAGTACAAGCGATTACGTTGAATTTGGAATTCCAATTATTAGAGGTGTTAATATCGGTGATGATGGAGAATTTTTAAATAAAGGATTTGTCTACATTTCAGAAAAGAAGAATAATGAGTTGAAGAAGACACAAGTTACACCTGGACAAGTGTTACTCACAGTAAGGGGTACTATAGGCAGGTCGACAGTCGTACCAGAATATTTAAAAGTAGGTAACTTGAATGCAGCTGTTGTTAGAATTAAAGTTAAAGAAGCAATTGTTGATTCGTACTATCTTGCAGGATTCTTTAACTCAAAAATAGGTCGGCTACAGACCTCTCGAATTGCAAACGGAGCGGTCCAGCAAAATATGAACTTGACAGAATGTAAATCAAATTTAATCCCAATACCAGACATGGTATTACAAAAGAGATATAGGGATGCGTATATTAAATACCTTAAGTGTAAGGAAGAGAGTGCCTCTATTATTGAAGACGTGAAACAAGATATAGGTGACTTGGTTGAGGGCAAATTTGACATGACAAAATTGTGATTATAACCTGAAAGCAGGTGGTGGTATGGCAAGAGTAAATGAATTATTTAAATACTTAAACATTCTATATGATTATGGAGAGACAAAAAAGTTAGATATTTTAAGATACTTAATAGAATGTAACTTCCTTGTGAGCAAGTCTGATAGGGTTATTATTAGTAGAAGATGGATAAAGTTTAGTGGATTGTCAAGCAGGGAAGAATTTATTTCTTCTTTGCTATGCTGGTATCCTGATTTGTTAAATATATTGCTAAAAATAGTATATGAAGAAGCTGTCTCAATTGGTAGAAGTGGTGATAGTAAGGTTTTATTTGATTTTGCTAATAGTGTACCGATATTTGCAAAATCCATTTTGCTACTAAAAGATAAAGAAGTATTCGAAACAGAAGAAATTAAAAATTTTTATCAAATGATCTTTGGTGGATATCCACATTATCAATTAATCTT
The DNA here is from genome assembly GCA_023411795.1 of Bacillota bacterium. Taxonomy (GTDB): domain Bacteria; phylum Bacillota; class Clostridia; order DSM-8532; family DSM-8532; genus DTU059. Next base: position 143,504 of record JAEYOK010000010.1, on the reverse strand, counting down.
AAGTAAGCTCAAAATAATGCAAAATGCACATGAACAAATTGAGGTAGGTTGTCCTGGAATGGGGGAAACCCCCAACGAAGCCTGGATTAGAGGCAGGAATATAGCTTCACAGGTTGATATTGAACAATTGGATGTCAAAAATCAGTACACTTTGACTCCCTATAAGTATATAGATTTTCCTGTTAGCAGAGAAGTCTATGATGTCCTATCGAATCCGTGGAAAACATTCATTACTGTCCTTTGCATGATTATATCTGAATATGAAGCAGAAGGCTTTGAAGGAATTTGCATTAGACCAACAGATAAAGATAATGCTTTTAGTTTACAGCCGTTAGATATATATGTCTATAACATCAAATGTAGAGAGATAAGGCTCGGAAAGTTAAAAGATTTTACTTATGAATTTTGCAGTGACAGTGGTTTTAGCCTTTTTCCAGATATGGCTCCTGACGTTGATAAAATTGTATTTGATATGCTTGAAAATGAGAAGATTGCATATAAGGATGGCGAGTACGTGCTGAATACCGCCTTCAAAGATCATATATACTCAAAAGACATTATAATAAAAAATCGTTCCAGGAGGTTTAAGAACGTATTAAAAGATTACATTGAAAAGTTGAGGAGCTCATTATGATAATAAAAATAGGCACAGATAGGTTCTGGGTAAAAAGCTCCAATATTGAGCGTTGGGCAGAAATGCTTGAGGAACTTCCAGAGACTATTGAATGTAATAGTAAACACCAGATAGCAAAAAACTATCTATCATATAAGGCCGACGAGAATGGCAGGATTGTAAATGCTGATGAGGTCTATGGACTGTTTGGAGCAGAGAGGTCAGCAGGAACATATTTAATAACAGGCAGCAACTTTATTAAAGAATGTGAATCGGGATTTTGCTTAACTGAAAGAGCAGTAGAGTTTGTTGCTTTATATAAGAAGGATGATGGATGGGAGAAGTATCTTGGAGAACAATTATTGAGGTTTTCCATTAGGGTAAGGAGTATAGCTATAGCACTCCTGAATGGTGGGCAATTGGTTCTCCCTAATGGCTTTACAGGAGTTCTATCAACTGCATTCGTTAAGTTTGAAAATAAGGATTATTATATTTTCAGTAGTGACCCCAACCAGGTGAATATTAATTCACTAATAAATTCGTATCCTGGTAAGGTCCTTGGTGACTTTTGGAGAAATGAACTTGATATAGATATTGATGAAGCCATAGAAATAAAAGGAGCTAACAAAGACTTCCCATCACTGGGATCAATTAGTACATATATTAAGATACCACTTATGCTGTTTGAGTACCTTAAATGGCTGAAAGTAGATGGTGAAGGGAAATATCATCTGGATAAGCATAAGCTTAAGAGCTATGTTAGTAAAGAAACATATGATAGCCTTATGTTAGGAGGCTGTAGAGATAACATTGAAATTCTTAAGGATCTTATTGGTCAGTATTCCGATGTAAGAGGCCTTTTCCCTGTAGGAATAGTAGGTTCTATTTTAAAAGAAAAGCTTAATAACGTATCGGACATGGGTGAAGAGCAATGGATTGATCGTTTTTTTATAACAGGTGCAAATGAGGGACTGTTCAGAATAATTAGTCATGAGCAGGGACAGCCGAGGCATGGAAGAGGGCTCCTTGGAAAGAAAGATTATCAGCTTTTACAGATAAAATTCTCTGACTGAATAAGGGCTATATATACTATATAAGATTATATAAAGTGGATATAAAGTGAATGAAGGAGGTTGCTGGTATGTCAATTTGGGCGATGTATGGTACAAGTGAGTTTCCGCTCACCCAACCTATGGTGGGGCAAGATGAATTTTATGAAATCTTTAAAACATTTACAAAGAATATGAAAACAGCAGGACTTGCAACAATTTTTCCACTCATATCAAGGTGGGGTGTTGGTAAGTCAAGAATTGGATTTGAAGTGATTTCTGAACCGCTTGGAATGGATAGAGGTTGGATTATATCAGAGGATGGGGAACAGAAGACAGTAAAAATATTTAAACCTAATTTTGAAGACGGAGTGCTGCCTATTTACATCCGCTATTCCCAGATGTACCATGAAGATTTGCTGGGAGACAATTGGGTAGCTTATGGTATATACACTGCTTTAAAATATTTAAGCCAGGAATCTGATGGAAGCATTCAGGGAAAGATTATGGAGTCTATTCAGAATGCATTAGCTCCTATGGGATTTGATCGAGATGTGTTAAAGGGGATACTGCAGCATGGTTCTGTAGATTTAGATAGTTTAGTTATTGATAGCCGTAAGCTTGATGAACTCACAAGAAGCGGTATTAATTACATAAAGAAATTTGGAATAGATCATATACTCATTGTTTGTGATGAACTTGAGACAGAAGCTGAAATAGCAAAATACGGTATAGAAAAGGATAAAGAGCTGATAAGCAAAATCGACGGAGAATCAATTCAGGTAATAACCAGTGCAATTAAGCATGAGGATCCAAGAAAGAAGTACCCAGACGTTTCATACCTGTTGCTTTGTTCCACTGTTATAGGTGGCAGCATCCAGGGTATAGGTGCTTTAGATAGAAGAACTGAAATGTATGAAATGTTACAGAACTCCTTTGCAGATATATCAGACTACATTAAGTATCTTAAGGATAAGGGGATGGTTCCTGAATATCCTCAAGGACTTGTAGAAGCTGCTTATGCGATAGCAGGAGGGAATTTCGGTTGGTTCAATGTTATTATGGGGAATGTGGACCAACAAATAAAGGATGGAATTAAGCCAGATACAGGCTTCATATTTGAAAACATTCTAAAGGGGAGTGCAAGATTTCAAACAAGCCTTATTGATAAGTCTGCGTTTGACTATATCCAATGCAAAGATAAGTACAGGCAAATTATTAAACACGCTTTGTTAAGACAGATCCCAGTTAGTAAATCAGTGTATATCGGTGATGAAATAAAAGCACTTACAGAAGCTAAAGCTGAAGATGGCGAAAAACTATTTAAGGAATTCAATTGTGTAAAAATTTCCAAAGATGATCTGGCGTCATTTCTTGTAAAACAAGGATACAAGAGAGATTCGGGCGATATGTTTGTTAATAGTTTTGGCGGAAAGTTTGACTTACAGGTATTCCTGAAAAGTCTCAAAACATTTTCAATCAATGTCAAGGAACAGGAGTATATTGTAGGAAAAGAAGAAGAAACCTTCTTGGACCAAATTAGAATGCTCTATCCTGTAGATGATATTGAGGAGGCAGCAAGGTATATATACAAATATATACTTGAAAAGATTGAAGAGAACGACGCTTCATATATTGGTCCTAACTTTGCTTACTTAAGCCGTCTGGATAAAAGATATAGAGTAGAAAAAGATGACTTCGGTTATGTGCCTGATTCTGAAAAAAACAAGGAAATTGAAAAGTTAATAGAAGAGAGAAATAAGAATAAGAAAGAAGAAGTCAAGCGTGTTTTGGCAGGTATATGCAGGGTGCTTGAAATAAGCTACCCAGAAGGACAACCATATACAATACATGATGTTGACTGTGTTAGGACAAAAGTCGAAAACGGACCTTATCTTGATGTGCATGGAGATAAGATAGTAGATATCATTTGGGGTAAGGATGAAGACAAGATAAAGGATGTCCTGTTAGATAGCAGGCTTTTAAAAGAGGGAGTACATCCTATATTTGTAGTCTCGGACACGATCATTAGCCCTGAATTAACCCAGAAATTTGTTAATGAAAGGTATGAAGGGATTGGTAAATGCTTAATCTTTGTAAGCATAACCAGACTTCAAAAGGATATTTTGGAGGTTATGTCCTTACCAAAGAACACTTTGGATGTTAGAGAAAATATTAATCAGATTACTTCTACATTCAGGGACAAGATAAGAAAGATAAGGGATCATTTCAACGAGAGTGCAAAAAAATGGTATGACAAGCTGGATGAAGAAGGCTGGATATTAAGGCCGATTATATACAAAAAAGCTGAAAGCCAACAGATTCAGCTTCTTTCAAAGGCTTTTAAAGCTATGCTTATCAATGGCATTGACTTTGAAGAATTGGGGACCAAGAAGGACGTTAAAATCCCAGACGGGGAATATACTGATTTGAAAATGATCCTTAAAAATACTTTCATTGGAAAAATCAATGAAGGAATGGGGTACAGGGAGACAGGTTTATTTGAAAAAGAGGTTTATGCTATAAGTATTCCTAACTGCATGAATAAAATTCTGAAGTTCAATGAGTATAGAAAGGCATTAATAGAATATGAGAGTAAATTCTTCTTCAGCGGTATTAAAGAGGTTAAGCCAAAGAAGATTGTTGAACAATGGATTGATTTCATGGTGGGGTTAAAGCTACTGTCGAGAACCAATGATGGTTTCATTGAAAGAATATCCAGTTATGACTTGAACAACAGGTATGATCTTGTAAAGAAATGGCTTGAGGATGACTGCAAGAATGAAATTGAGAGCATGAAGAAGGTTATAAATGGACCATACCTGCAGATTCTGGAGAATCAAATACCATATTATACTGGAAGACTTAATAAGGCGGATAATATTAAAGATAAAATTAAGATTGAGATATTAGAGAGTAAAGAAGAGAGAAATTATGAGAATTTCAAGGATATAGTTAATTATATTGAAGAGTTTTCAAATCTTTGCTGTGAAGTGTACAATAGAGAAGGCTGGAACCATTATAAGACCTACAATTCTAATATCATCAAGGATATTAAGATTCACGATAAATCAAAAGAACTATGGTATAGAATAAAGCATATCAAGTTATTTATCGAGTACATATCTAATCTTAAGGATCCTGCGGTGAAAGAAATACAAAAGAAGATAAATGAGATTAAGGTTTCCAGTGTATATAATGGGTATTCATTTCCTATTTCGCCTGTTACTAATATTCTGCAACGGTATTGTACCGAGCTTGAATACTCAACCGATTATAAAAAGCTACAAGCGTCAAATCTTGGGACAATGGTAGATTATGAGTATACACTTGCTTATAAATTACAGGATGGAGACTATATTGGAGCATATGAAAGGATAGAACAAGTTTTAGCTGATTGTGGCCTTACAGCTACTGAAAGTAGTGAACTCAAGTGGTCCAATGACAGTGGAGTAATTTCGATATATAAAAAGATATTTAAAGATTTTTCTACAATTGTTGATGGATACAAGAAAAATAGTGAAGCTCTACGTTGGCTGGAGTATTTTGATGATAGTACAACAGCATTGAAGGCTAATACAGAAGTGGTAAATTTGAGAAAGTATGTCAATGAATTGGATATGTACGTTAATGGTGGGCTTGAGCAGGAAGTAGAAGATAATGAATCTACTTTGTTGAGTAAGCCTGAAGATTTCTTGAATCTACTTGAAAAAAGTGTTGAGCAGGCTGTTCAGTACATTGGATTAATAAAAGGATATAAAGACAATGTAATGAACCTGGCTCGTACTGAAAAGAACAGGTTATATAATGAGCAGCTTATCCTGACGATTGATAAGATAAGGAAAGTACAGGGTAAGGACCCTGCTTCAATTAACATCAATAAGGAGTCTTATCCAGCAGAGTCAACGTATAATGCTACAAAGAAGGCTATAGAAAGCAAAATGCAGGACTTTGTAAAAGAAGGGGAAGCTTTCTTTAAGGATTCACCAAAAGCTAACAAGATAACCTTTAGCTTCTTTAAGAATGTTGTGGATAGAAATGGCGAAGTGAGCTGGGACGAGTACCTTGATGAAAAGAAAGAACTTGAAGCTTTGAAGCTGATACGTACAAAAGTAGAGGTGTTGTAATGGTTCAAGTGCTAAAGGAATTTGAGAATAGAACAGAATATAAGGTTCTTAAGAATTTTACCCTATGTGATGCGGCACCAACAGAAGATCTGCATAATGGCATCCTGGTTGTTCCAGCAATTGCTCTGACAAAGCTTTCACAAGAAAAATTGACTACACTAAATCAATGGATTGAGGATAGTAAAAATCAGTTGCTAATTGTTCCGACATGGATTGAAATGGATGTGCATACCTATGTGAATGCGTCAGTTCCTATTGAAATTAAGGCTTTTAACAGTCATTATGATGGCATTCCTGTAAATTACCAAATCCGAAGCTCGGTAAAGGAAGTAGTATTTGAACAAAATGGACAAGTGTTTGGTATCAATTATAGAAGAAATACAGGTTGTGGTTTGATGACAATAGTCACTCTGCCGTTGTTAGACTACAAACTTTCTGAACATATGGATTTGTGTAAGAGCCTTTTTCACAAACTTATATCGGTTGATATCAAAGAAGTAGCGGATGTTGCGAATGTGAATGGAGAACTCAAACTGGATGACATGCATTTATATCTGTTATTGCTTGCAGCATCAGATATAAGCTTTAAAGGTGGAATTGTCGCAAAAGTAAAGAAATACTTCAATACAGAGGCTACGGAAGAAACCTTGCATATTAAGTATAATGAGTTACTAAATAATTGTTATATTTGTGAAGGAAAAGCTTCTGATATGGGGTTGGACTATATTAAACAAAGGAACTTGAAGGCTTTTACCAGAGCAATACGGGAAAGGGAGTTGAGAAGTGATGAATGGAGATAACGATTTTAATACTCCAGTATCGCAAAGTATCGTTGCGAATATACAGCTTGGTCTGCCATCAACAGTTTCAAAGCTGTCCTCAAAAATGAGGTTTATAGATAAAATTGCTCCAACTCTGAAAAAGTCAGGGGTAATAAGAAATATTGAACTTCTTGATCCTTTAACAATAAAGGCTTCTGGAATTAGTGCCATCAATAGAACTTCCAATGCATTTGGAGGAATCTTATATGTTGCTGGTGCTGCCAGGCAGGATATGTTAATTGAAGACGGCTCTATCTACAAGACCAGGCAGGATAGTACCGTTGAAGTTGATGAAATTGATGATTTGGACAGTCAAAAGAAGCTAAAGTACATAGATATTATAAATACATATAAATTACTGGAAGAGCTTATGAAGGATGACAGTAAGCCTGAACTTGTAATTGTTGATGTGCCTTTGCTGTTGGAGAGAGCAGATGCACCGCTTGATAACCGCAAAGATATATTAAACATATACAATAAATGTAAAGTGAGCATAGAGAAATTCTGGTTGAGTTATAAGGATAATATTTATCCCTTTGCTAAAGAAGGGGTTAAAATCATTTCAGTTGGTAATAAACGCTTTGGTGCGATTGTGTTTGCATTAACAGATGATAACAGCAAGTTTATTGCGGACCCTATAGAAAGCGGTATCATTGCAAAGATTGACGAACTAATGCCTAAAATTCAGGATGTAGGAATCAAAAGGCTAATGACTGGGATACTGGTAAAAAAGACACGAACAGCAGCTTTCCAATTTGATGGAATTAATAAAGACAGCAGGCTTGAGCCAGAATCGTTAAGAGAGCTCGGCCTTATGGGGATGCATATTAAGGCAGGAAATACAACACCGCCATTGCTAATTGAAATGTTAGGAACAGTTAGGGATTGGACAGCGGAAATGCTTGATGAATTGGCTTCACAGATTATATCACTTATAGTATTCGACCAACAAAAAGCACTTCCTATTCCATTATGGTATGCCAAATATGCTTTAAAACCTATAGAAGCAACTAATAATGGTAAAAATGCAATTCTTGAATTCTATAAGGCACAGACAAGAGAAAAGCTTAAAGATGAAGAATTAGAGAACATCTGGAAAGAAAATTTAGATGCGTTTGAAGAGTGAGGAGGTCGGGTTAAATGGATAAATACATAGGCAAGCTGATAGGAAACACAGGAAATCCTAATGATTTGAAAATTGCATTACAAAACAGCTTCTCTGCAAAAAGAGGGGAGTTTGTAAAAATCAGGCATCAGGAGTCAGAACTTGAAGGGGATACATATGTACTGGGAAGAATTGTATCTATATCAAGGAGTAATATCTTATATAACTCAAATATGGGAGAAGGATTATCTTCACTTGAGATACTTCCAGGGGCTCAAGTAACTGGGGAGACGCTTTTTGGTACTATAGAGCTTGTAGGCTACAGGGATAGCTCTGGGCAGATTAAAATCCCAAGAAGAGCATTAAATCCTGGAGAAAAAGTTTATGGCGTAGATTACGAATTTCTATCAAAGTTTTATAAGTTTGATGAAAATACAAGTATTAATATTGGAAATTTGATTGGATATGAGAAGGGCAATAATATTGTTCCAGTCTACCTCGACGTTAATAAGCTTGTCACCGAGCATCTTGCTATACTTGCTATGACGGGATCAGGTAAGTCTTATACTGTTGGAAGGATTATTGAAAAACTTGTTGCGGAAATGAACGGTACTATTATTGTATTTGATGTTCACGGTGAATATGGTAAGGCAATGGAAAAGGGAGACATACATTTTAATGACAATTTGGGTTCCATTGAAGATATCAGAGAAGCAAAGAGTGTACAAAATATACAAGAATCCTTCAGGAAACTCCTGAAAGCAGGCGGAGGAATAAAGGTTTATACACCTCAAATGGATGCATTTGATTATAAGTATAATGGAAAGAATGTTCACCTGGCACTTCAATTTGATAGGTTTGATATGGATGATTTATCCTCGATTCTACCAGGTCTGACCGAAGCCCAAGAGAGAGTTCTGGATGTGGCAATAAGGTACTGGAAAGCTAAATACAATACCCCTCCAAGAGATATTCAAGATTTAACATATTTGTTGTCAGATGAAACTGGATTGGATGAGTTGAGAGGATGGGATCAGCTGACAGAGGGCGAAGCAAAAGCATTGAATAATAGAAGTGCTGCCGTCGCCTCTATGAAGTTGAGCAGAGTAATCAATGAATCCAAGAGCTTCTATACAAGAGCTATTGGTGAGCCAACCGACATATATAAAATGGTCGGTGAAAAAGGCAATAGGGTTGGAAGACTTGTTATTATTGATCTGCAAGGTCTGTCTGATGACGCAAAACAAATAATAACAGCACTGATCTCAAGTGAAATAATGCGTGCCGCTTCTGATAAAAAGCAGACTATAAGGCCATGTTTTCTTGTATATGAGGAAGGTCATAATTTTGCTCCTGCAGGAGTTCCTTGCATTTCTAAAAAAATTATTAAAAAGATTGCTGCTGAAGGAAGAAAGTTTGGAACAGGATTTGCGATTATATCACAGAGACCTTCAAAACTTGACCCAGATGTAACATCCCAGTGTAACACAATTATAACGATGCGTTTGAAAAATCCTGACGATCAGAGGTTTATTGCAAAAACATCGGATATGTTTTCACAATCTGATATTGAAGAACTTCCATCATTGTCAACAGGTGAGGCTTTGATAAGCGGCAGGTCTATACCTGCACCACTTCTGGTAAGAATTGGTACAAAGGCGTTAATACATGGTGGGGAATCTCCAGAGGTAATTAAAGAATGGGGAGTTTTTGATGAATAAGAATGAAGTAATTGCATTTATCAAAAATGAGCTTGAAAGTGGAAAAATTAGAAAAGATATGTTCCCGATGATGACCGAGTTTGGGGTTAGGGATTATTCTGAAACGGTCCACTCATTGGGATTGAATTATATTACTGAAGTTGGAAGACACATAAATGGTGTTACCGCTGTTTCGGAGTATCCTGTTTATCCTTATGGGGATGTTCAGAAGAACCATTACAAAGAATCTGTTGCTGAAGAAGCAGCGAATTATAGTGTAAATAATTGCGAAGCTGTTAGGCCAGACTCTATCTGGTTTTCAAAGGTAGACAACAAGCCAGTTTTAATATGCGAGTTTGAACGGTATGAGAAGAATAGGAAAAAGGATAACAAATTAAGAGAAAAGATACAAAACTTGTTGATCGCTTATCATCAAATGGGTGGAGACATACCTGTAATACTATTTATTTATTGGAGTTATTCAGCAGTGAATGCAGCTGAAATCAATGAGTGTGTATCAATACTTGATACTGGCTTCAAACAGCCAAATGGGAAGATTGTTCATGGTATTAATGGAGTAAAGACAACTTATTTAGTATACCGATGTATTGCAACGGGGAATAACGAGAATTTAAAACTTGATCAATGGATAGAGGCGGGTTAAAGCTATGAAAAAGAAAGCCAATTTTCATCCCCAGAAAGACACAAACATAGGCAACAAGTATTTGCTTAAAGACTTTATTGACGAAGGATCATTCGGGTATGTTTGGAAGGCGACCAACCTTGAAACTAATCAAATAGTTGCCTTGAAGATACCAAAGGACCAGGAACGGGGAGACAATACCTTGTCCGAAGGCAAAGAGTTTGTAGGAAGTACACATCCTAATGTGGTAAGTATCTTCTGGATAGGAAGAGTTGATGGTGTATTTGTTATTGAGATGGAATATTTTAATGGACATAAACTATCAGACGAGCTGAATGATTCTGGTTTTAAAAGTCCAAGAACTTTTGCAGATATTCATAAATTGTATCTTCAAATTTTATGTGGTGTTGAATACATACATGACAAGCACATATGCCATGGGGATATTAAGCCTCAAAATATCTTATTGAATAATAACCATGCTAAAATTACTGATTTTGGTACAAGCAAGTTAATTGAGGATTTATTTATAAAGACAATTGATGGAGGAGGTACATGGGCATATCTTGCTCCAGAAGTTGCTGGCTCCAACAAGAGGTATCTAAATTCGGATATTTATGCTCTTGGAGTATTATTATATAAATTTGTTACAGGCAGGACACCACATGATACTGCAAATCAACTTATTAATAATATTCCATATCCAAAGCCACGAGAAATAAATGATAATGTTTCGGAGTCTTTGGAAAGAGTTATATTAAAAGCATTACAACGTAACCCCGAGGATAGGTATGGTAGTATTCAAGAGTTAAGAATTGATTTGGAAGCTGCAATGAGCAGTAATGATAACGAAATTCTTAATTACAATAAATGTATAAAGCCTATTATCCGTAATAAGGATTGGATGGAAGCGGTAATTGGCTTCTATAAGACAGGCGAACATAAAAAGGCTGAATTATTACTTAAACACGAAATGGAAAATGACAATAAAACACAGGATGTTCTATATCATTTTGCATATACAAATTTTCTACAGGGGATGTACTATGAAAGTTTAGAGTTGCTAAAGAATATTGACTTAAGCCAGGTAGAAGGTATCCGAAGAAATGCTTTTGAAGACAACCTTCTATATTTGAATGGAAAAGTACAACTTGAGCTAAAGAAGTATGATGAAGCAATAAGCTTTTTCAGGCGACTTGTTGAAAAAAATCCTGCTAATCTGGATTATAGGTACAAGTTGGCCTGTGTATACGGACTTAACAACGAAGAAGACGAAGCAATAAAAATGTTAGAGGATATTAATAAGCAGACTCCAGGAATGCTGTATATTGTTAAAAAACTTGGACATGCATACGATCAGAAAAAAGATTATAACAAAGCAAGAGGATTCTTCAATTACGCATTGAGACTTGATCCAAAAGATGCGAAAATAAGGCACAGAATATATATTTATGAAAAATATCTATAATATATAAGTTGTTCTCTATTCCTATGTATCAATAGTATTTTGCAGTAAATGCGAAGTATGTATAATATTTGGACAAAACCAGAGGCACAACAATTATATGTGAGCAGAATATTTAACTATAAAATTTCCTATTATTAATCAGGAAAGAATGGCTAAAGAGTAACGATATTGAGATGGATTTATAATGATATGATACTTGAACTCAATTGAAATGTGGCAGCATATTCTGAAAGAGGTATTTCGTACTTGAGAATTTAACGAAGAAAAGAGCGGATTATTGTCCGCTCTTTTTAACACCAATCTATTTATAAACCTATATTTCCATATCCAAAAGAATATGTAGATACCTGCCTAATGTATATCTTTATTGGTAAAAGTAAGAGGAAAAAGTTTAAAATATGTTTTAGCTGTATAAATATTGTGGTACATAATAAAAAGACTTGATTTCCGACATGAAGGGCGGTTACTATTATGGGTATTAAAAAAGGGAAAGTCAAAAATCCAAGCTCAAATAAAAAGTCTTTGAAGGACATCTTTGGGAACATTAAAAATTTAGGTGTGTTTACCAGTATTAAGACACAATTAATTGCCGCGTTTATGATTACAATAATACCAATTATATTATTAGGACTTATATCATATAACAGAGCTTTTCAGTCAATAAAGGATACGGCAACAGCCACATCTTTTGAAACGATAAAGCTATTAAATAAAAATATGGTAATGAACTTTAGTTACTATGAGGATCTTTCTACTCAGATAATGTTCGATGATAATGTTCAAAAATATTTAACGTCAGATTCCAGTTCATCTGAAACAACATGGGAAGTTAAACAACTTCAGCAAGAAATATTATCTTATTTAAATAATACTAAGCATAAAGACTCCTCAATTGATAATATTACATTATTATTAAGAGACGGTAAAACAATTGAAACGACCAGTAATACTGTTAATGTAGCATCTTCGGATAGTAATATATTCGATGGTCCCCAAATGACAAAAGCAAGGGAATTGTCCGGTAAAACATTATGGGTTGGATTACATAATGAAATTGATGAGCAACGCACAAAATTTGAATTAAATTATGGATTATCTTTAGTAAGACAAATGAAGGATACAAATAAAGGTGCAGATAGAGGATTTTTTATTCTTGACCTAAAAGTAGAGGTTATTCAATCCATGCTTGATGGCATTAACTTAGGGAAGAATAGCGAACTTCATCTTATAAGTCCTGATAACAGAGATATCGCTTTTGAAATTGTTGACGGAAAAAGTAAACTTCTGGATATGAATGATACTAGTAATCAAATAACGGACAAAGAATTCTTTTTAGATATATCTGGGAAACAAGAAGACGGAACGCTTTTTGACAAGTATAAAGGCGAAGAATATATGATGGTTCACACAAAAATAAGTACAAAACTTGGTGATACAGGCTATATAATTGTCAGCCTTATTCCAACTTCCAATTTTAAAGAAGCTGCCGGAAGTATTGGTAGAGTAACTAATCAATTTACTATAATAGCTATCGTTATTAATATATTAATTGGGTTTTTTATGGCCTTTGGAATATCAAAAGCAATTAAACAGATATTAACTCTTTCCCAAAAGGTTGCTGCAGGTGACTTAACAGTAAAGGCTGAAACGAAAAGTAAGAATGAGTTGGGAATTCTTACGAGAAGCATAAATTCGATGGTTGAAAGCATGAGAGGGCTAATCTCTAATGCCACAGATACTGCCATGACTGTAATAGAGTCCGCAAAAATAGTTGCATCGACCACTAATCAGATTTCAATAGTGTCCCACGAAGTAGCAAAGACAGTTCAAGAAATAGCAGAAGGCTCAACAGCACAAGCAGTTGATTCCGAACAAGGTGCAAGTAAGATGAGCGATCTTGCCTTAAAAATAAACACTGTATCAGACCATGCGAAATCGATAGCATTATACTCGGATGACACCATTAAACTAACTGAGGCAGGATTAGCATCTGTGGTTGACTTGGAGAGCAAAGCAAATGAAACAACAGGTATTGCAAAAACAATTATTACCGATGCTCAAGAACTTAATACTCATTCGCAATCAATAGGAAAAATAGTGAAGGTTATTAGTGGTATTGCCGAACAAACTAATTTGTTGGCATTGAATGCTGCTATAGAAGCTGCAAGAGCTGGAGATGCCGGTTTAGGATTTGCTGTTGTTGCCGATGAAATCAGAAAATTGGCCGAGCAGTCAGCGTCAGCTACCAGAGAAATAGCAGCAATCGTTAAGGATACCCAGAATCAGACAACACGTGTTGTTCAAAGTGCGGAGGCGTCGGAGAATATTCTTAAATCTCATAATATTGCGGTTGAAAACACATTGGCTGTATTTAAAAAGATATCTGATGCAATGGTTGAGTTGGGTAATAAGGTAAGAGAAATTACTAAGGGAGCAGATGTTATGGATAGCTATAAAGATGGAGCTTTATCGGCTATACATAGTATCTCAGCAGTTTCAGAAGAGATAGCCGCGGCAACTCAGGAGGTATCAGCAGCTACTCAAGAGCAGCTTAGCTCAATCGAAGAGCTATCCGGATATGCTAAACAACTTGATGAAACTGCAAGTCATCTGAACACATCAATACAAAGTTTTAAAATTAAATAATAATAGTTTTGAAGCCTATTTAAAAGAGAATCGCAAAGTTGAATTACAATTTTGCAGATTCTCTTTTTTTGGTACTTTTTATTTGGGAAACATCTATATATAACAATAGGAATTTTTATATTGATGAGTGTTATGAAAAGGTTTCTTATTGTTATGCTGGCATTGTCGTCATTTCCATTTAATATTTCTTCAATACCTGTAAAAAGTGAGTATGATGTAATTGAGATAACAGCACCTGAGATACAGGAAGAAAACAAGGATGCTGATGAATCAAAAATACTAGAAGAAGTGAACGAGCCTGTTGAAGAGATTCAAATCACTGATATAACTCTTTCATTTGTTGGAGATTGTACTATTGGAAGTGATGATAACTATAGGGGAATAACATTTCATACTACCTATAAAGAAGTTAATGATCCCGGGTATTTTTTTAGTGGTGTAAAAAGCGTTTTTGAAGCTGATGATTATACATTAATTAATCTGGAAGGCGTTTTTACTGATGAGACTAAAAAAGCAGACAAGAAGTATCGATATAAAGGTCCTCCTACTTATTGTGAAATACTAACCAAAGGCGGAATTGATGGTTGTAATTTAGCAAATAACCATACTCTTGACTATTTTCAAGCAGGCTTTGATCAGACGGTGGAGGTCCTTAAAAAAGCTAATATCGATTATACATATTTAGATGCTTACCTCATTAAAGAAATCAAAGGGGTTAAGATTGGATTCTTAGGTTATAAAGGATGGCTAAATGAAAAAAATACCAATGAACTATTAGTAAAGCATGTAAAGGAAATGCGAGATCAGGATGTTGATTTTATTGTTGCTAATTACCATTGGGGCGATATGTATAGCTACACTCCTAATGCCCAACAAAGAAGTATGGCGCACTTCGCCATAGACAATGGAGTAGACTTGGTAGTTGGCCATCATCCGCATGTCTTGCAAGGTATGGAAAGTTATAATGGGAAGAACATTGTTTATAGCTTAGGAAATTTTTGCTATGGAGGAAAGTTCAATCCTGAAGACAAGGATACTATTATATTTCAACAGAAAATATCCTTTGATGTGCCAAAGGGAGAAATAGTGGGAACAGATTATAAAATTATTCCTGCAAGTATATCATCACGGTCAGACAGAAACAATTTTCAGCCTGTTGTTGCTGAAGGCGCTGAGGCTGAGCGAATATTAAATAAGTATGAAACTTTAAGTGAAGGCTTGAAATGATTATTGATTTTATCTTTCATAGTAATATGTAACTTGCTCGGCTATGCTTCGGATAAAAGAGTTTCCGATTTTTTCGGAAGTATTCTGAGTAAATACTACCAGTATATACGGAGTCTTAGCATAAACTATGCCTGCATCATTGTATATACCTCTACCGGTATTAGTACCGGTTTTATGAGCAACCTGATACTTGGAAGAAACCCGTTTAACACCAACAGGAATGCGTGAATTATAGACATTGCCCAGCAGTGCTTCGTGAAGCTTTTTCATGTAAAGGTCGGAATCTTTGTTTATGAATATGTTATAAAGGATTAATGCTGTATCGGAAGGAGTAATGCGTGCACAGCGTTTTTTGGTACCATATCTGTTCAAGTTGTTTTTTTCACTATAACCAATAGCACCGGCCATTTCTCCGTAAAGACGACTATTTTGTATACCCAACCGATTTAAAACTGCATTGCTTGCTTTATTGTCCACTATTCTCAAGCAAGCATTTGAGTAATCATTATCACTATAGCTTATCATCGATTTTATCATTGGTAGTAGCTTGAACTTTCTCCCGGTTACAATATCATACCATTTTTTTTCTTCATCAAGCTCTCCATTACGCATCATATCGCAGAAAATGTAACCCTGATAAAGTTTTATTACTGACGCGCTGTTAAAATATCCCTCAGGAACATTTTCAGTCTCATCTATTCGGGTTAGGTTTTCGTTCACACCATAAGAGTAATTCGTTTGAAGATCCATTATAAATAATCCGTATGTGCTTGATATACCCGATACTTTTTCCGCTTTGCTAATGATATTAGCCATATCATCTTTAAATTTCCGGGATTCAAGGCTATCGACCTCGTATGTTGGCAAGCTGTCAACTAGGGGCCCCATAGTGGGAGAAGGGTTTAAAACAATAGAATTACTCTCCATTGGTAAATCCGTTGGTTTAGAAGTAGGTGTTGGTGTAGGGGTAGGTGTAGAAGTAGGGGTAGGTGTAGGTGTAGGTGTAGGTGTAGGAGTAGGAACAGGAACAGGTGTAGGAGAGGGTGTATTTATATGCGTATTTGAAGGTTCAGGAGTAGTGGCTAAACTTGGGCTTGGACTGGTTTCAGGTGTGGATACTGCAGATGATGTGCTCAATTCACTTGATTTAATTACTGTCAGAAAGATGAGCATGACAACAATAAGGAAATGCTTTTTCATAGTATCCCCGCTTTCATAACAGTATATTAGAAAGAGGGATTTAAAATTAAAGAAATTTCTATTATATTAAATGAAGTACAAACCTTTAATTGACACGGGAAACAGATTTGGTACAATAAGTGGGTGAGCAATTGAATTACTCAAAGCAGCTATATGGAGGTTAAGATGAAAAAATATTATGAGTTAAAGGTAGCAGGATTAACAAGGCAGCTTCCTCTTTGCCCTATAAATAAGGATTTGTATATAGGAGCATTTATTATGTTCGGTGATGTCGAGCTTACTGTTGCCTGTGCCATAGAATTGCTTAAAAAGGCTCCTGAATATGATGTTATGATTACAGCAGAGAGTAAAGGAATCCCGCTGGTTTATGAAATGACAAAGCAAGCCGGACTAAACAAATATCTTTTGGCAAGAAAATCCGCTAAGCTCTATATGAGGGATGTTGTTAATGTTGAGGTGCAATCCATAACCACCGAAAAACGCCAGATGCTTTTCATAGACAGAGATGATGCTGAATATATGAAGGGTAAAAGGGTGCTTATCGTAGATGATGTAATAAGTACGGGGGAATCGGTCAAGGCCGTTGAAAAGCTCGTACAGGAATCGGGCGGCATAGTGGCAGGACGAATGGCAATATTAGCTGAAGGCGATGCTAATAAGAGAGACGATATTATTTTCCTGGAGCATCTTCCACTGTTTGATAAAGACGGAAATGCAATATAAATGATTTAACAATTAAGCCGCTGTCAACAGCGGCTTTTAGTATGCTCTGAATATATCGAATCTTTGAAGGCTTAATTTATAAACATCTCAGTTTTTTCTTTCTCTGTAAGAGTTCTGCCGTTTAGTTGCCTTCTTGCTTCATCCAGCAGCATTTGTGTTGTATAGTATGGCATAATGTACACCGTGGAGCTTACACCATTTCCGTTTGATATTATAGTGGAAAAGCTATTATCTATATCTAAAATGTCCGGTGTTGCGAGAGTTTTTAGTGTTTCCATGTCTAGTATATGTGAGCCGGAAAGTCCAATAAGAGCTATTTTAGCATTATCATTACTGAAAGCTACCTTAATGAGGGTCGATGAAAATTGGTCTTTGCTAATAGTCCTTAAAAGATTTCCATCAGCCGTACCGTAGATTGAAACACTCTGATCTGAGTGTTGGATGAATAATAACTTTTTATCAGGGCTTAGAATCAACTTGTTTGCTTCAGCTACAAAGTTGTCAAATGTAAATCGTGTATTAATTGTATTTGAAATATCAAAAATTTTAACTTTCTTATCTTTATAGGATAAAATAAGCTGCGTTCCATCATTACTGATAACACCGTTGATAATTCCTTTATCCTCTAAATTAAAAATTGTTTTCTTTGAAGACATATCAATAAGACTTGCCATATTATAATCATCAAGAAGAAAGAGCTTATTATCTTCTGTAATAGTGCAATAATCAATACTTCTGTAATCAAAGACTTCAACGGGTTTTAAATCTGGAATTGAATAAGTGGTTACTTTATCGTATGTAGGTATGACTAAAAGAGTAGCATCGTTGTTTAAATAGAAATCGAAATAAGAATCTACTTGAATATCGGCTATAAGGGATAAATCGGAGGTTTTGAGAGCTATTAATTTACCAGAATCAAAGCCTATAAGGATTGCATTATTGTTATCAACAAACTTAACTTCCGATATATTATCAGTATAGCTTGTTGATAATAAAAGCTTATGATTTTTTGAGTCCCATAAAAAAAGCTCGCTGCTATCAGAGGTATAAGAAAGTATAAGTTTACTGTCAGTTGATAAAACAGCATTATATACAGTTTTATTATGCCCTTCCAGTGCGATTGAATTTTCATTAACTATAGGTCTGTATATGTATACTTTTTCAGAATTACGTAATGAGAAAATAAGCTTACCATTAGCCTGAGCAACTTGTGAGATTGATTCTGTTCTGGTTATCCGGTAATTCGGGAGCTCGTTAATGATATTATCCATGAGCCAGAATCTAATTGTTCCGTCATAGGAAGATGAAATTATTATTTCGTTTTTTATTTGATAATCGGATATATAATCCCCATGAATAAATGTGTTTTCAATTAAACCGGTTTGAATGTCAACGACATTAATTTTTTCACCTTCTACGAAAACGATTTTTGCAGGTAGGGTTGGAATAAATGAAGCGTTACTTATTGAAGAATTCGGGAACATAATTGATGTTTTTTCTCCTACAGGTGAAAATATATCCAGACAGCCTTTACCTGAGTCAATCAGAGTTATTTCATCTTCAAAATAATTTGAAATAATTGAAACATAACCTTCTTCGGAAAAATCTATATCGGATATGTTTTTATATTGTGTTATAAATGTATTTGTTAAAGAGTATGTTTCCATATCAAATATAAAGGCTTTACCTGTAGAGGTTCCTACACCTATAAAATCACTGTTTTTACTAAAAGCCATACAGGCTATATATTTACCGAAGTCAGACGAATCTTTGTCAGATACCATTAAATTCTTAACATTGATAGTATGAAGGGTATTTCCGGTGCCGGCATCAATAAAGCATATTTTCCCCATATTATCATAGGCCAGAATGTTTCTATCATCTGAATAAGTCAGCTTCGTGGCGTAATCAGTAATCTGCCACTTCAGGTTTCCATAGATATCGAGACAGGTTATGTAATTATCATAATTTTGAGCAGATGATGTGACGGTAACTATTGTATTATTGTCAATAAAGAGTATATCCCCATCTGCAGGAAAGGTTGAGTTTGTATAAATTTTGCCTAGAGGTTTTCCATCTTCAATATTCCAGGTATAGAGAAAACCGTTTTTGCTATGAGTCAATAATGTTTTACCATCGGGGCTTAACTCTAATAAATTAACAGCCATATCGTGGTCTAGTACTATATCTCCGTCAAAGTAGTAGTCAGCTTCATAAACTGATAATGCTTTTGACATAGCGTATTCTGCCTCGTGAACATAAGGCCTGTCAGGACTTGTCATATTTAAAGGAAGAGCTGCCTGGGCAGCTAAAATAGCTCTGTATCTGTCCCCATCCTCGAAATATCTGTTAGATATGTCTGCCAGATACCGGGACTGGCTGATTTGGGTTTCCTTAATCTGTTCTGAAATCTCAATATTTTTCTGGTTTATTTCAATTGATTTTTGATTAATTACAAGGGCTTGATATGTACTGAAAGAGCCAAAGGCGAGAAAAAATGCTGACAACGATATGGAAGCTGTTAGCACAGTCTTAATCAGTCTTTCCTTATGGCGTTGCTTGAGATCATCATAGCGACAATTAAGCATTGGAGCAAGAAGACGCAGAATCTCTTTTTTCAGTTCTTTAAACATCTCTTTCTGTGTTGTAGCCCTAATATCAGCAGCAAGGGGCTCTACCTCTAGAGAGTATTCCATGACTGAGCCATCTTCCAAAGTCTTGAACTTTTTAACAAAACGCAATTGTTCCGGAAAGGATTCACTGGGTTCGCCTTCAATTAAAAGGGCAAGAATTTTATCATGACCATGAAGTTCCTTAAAGGTCTCAATTTCTTTTAATACCCATTGAGATTGAGGGGTTCTGGGGGAACATATAACTATTAAATATTCAGAAGACTCAAGGGCGGTTGCTATATTATCGGCTAGATTAGATGAGGTAGGTAATTCATCTCTATCTCTGAATACTCGCTGTATTTTCTTTTTTCCGGTTGCTTTTACAATGCTTTTTGGAATTTTAAATGACTCAAGAAGCCGATGAAGTCTTTCTGCAACAGTTTTATCGGGTTCTGTATGACGATAGCTGATAAAAGCATCATATTTATAGTGTTTTTTAATATTCATAGCCACCAATACCTCAATTATCCATATTATCTATAGATTAATGTTTACCTTACAAAGAGTCAAGAGCAGGTTAATTATTAAAAATTTTTATAGGTTATTATTGTGCTAATATTGGTATAACTAAATTATAGATGTCTCCTTCAAATAAAGTTTGAAACATTTTACAATTATACGATTATAAGAGGACATAAGGGTGTGATAATATGAAACTCAGCGATTTAATTAGTTACGATGAAGTTACTATTCAGTGCCACGATAACCCGGATGCGGACTCAATTGCCTCGGGTTATGCATTGTATACTTTTTTTAAGGAAAAAGGTAAGAAAGTAAAACTTATATACGGCGGACGGGCAAAACTTACAAAACCCAATTTAGCACTTCTCATAAAAGAACTAGATATTCCATTATCTTATGAAGAAAACATAAAGATTAATGGATTGCTAATAACTGTTGATTGCCAGTATGGTGCGGGGAATGTAAAGAAGTTCGAGGCCGAAAATGTAGCTGTTATCGATCATCACCAACAAGAAATCATTAATATACCTCTTAATGAAATCAGAAGCTTTTTAGGGAGTTGTTCCACCCTGGTGTGGCAGATGCTGGAGGAAGAAGGCTTTAATATTTCGGAGCACAAAGATGTTTCTACGGCTCTCTATTACGGCTTGCTAAGCGATACAAACAGCTTTATTGAAATTAATCATCCCGCTGATAGAGATATGAAGGATACCCTATACTTTGATCCCAATCTAATACGTAAGCTCAAGAACTCAAATCTTACAATGAGTGACCTAGAGATAGCGGGAATTGCTCTGTTAAGAAGCTCATACAATCCTACATACAGGTTCACTGTAATCAAAACCCAGCCCTGTGATCCTAATATTCTGGGATTTATAAGCGACTTAGCTATACAGGTTGATTCCATTGATGTATGCATTGTATTCTTTGAGGCTCAGACAGGAATAAAATATTCAGTTAGAAGCTGTATAAGGGAAGTTATGGCCAACGAGCTGGCCGAATACATCTCGAACAACATTGGCTCGGGCGGAGGCCATAGGGATAAGGGTGGAGGCTTAATCAGAATAAATGAGTTTAACAAATGTTATCCCGGTATTAATGCTGATGAATATTTATTAAGTCAGCTTACAAAATACTTTGGAAGCTTTGAAGTAATCGATTGTGAAAATTATCAGTCCGATATAACTGCTATGGAGAGGTATAAGAAACGCCCTTTAACACAGGGGTATTTAAGATGTACGGACGTTTTTGAAAAAGGAACACCAATAGTAATAAGAACACTTCAATGTGATCTGGACGATTTAATTTCCGATGATAACCTATATGTGATTATTGGCATTAAGGGTGATGTACATCCAATAATTAAAGAAAAGTTTGAAAAGGGTCATGATGCTGTTGATGAGCCATTTGAATTACAAACGCAATATTTTCCTCATGTACTAAACAAGAAATCCGGTCAGATTGTTGACTTACGTCCCTATGCAAAAAAATGTATTTCAAACGGTGAAGCTTATATTTATGCAAAATCCTTGGCTGAAACAGTTAAGGTATTTACCAAGTGGGACAGAGATACGTATATGCTTGGAAAGCCGGGAGATTATTTAATCATTCGTGAAGATGACCCCTATGATGTTTATATTATAGATAGTGATATGTTTGAATTTTTGTATGAAAAATAGTATTGCATTTTTATGCAAAGAAATGTATAATAATTCATATGTTATTCTATTTATAAACTAAATGTCGCAAAGCGGCTAGGTGGAGGTCTTATGAAGCATTTACTTTGTCTAAGTGATTGGTCATCGGAAGAGATTAATGAAACATTGAAAATGGCAGATAAATTGAAGTATGAAAACAAGAATGGAATAAGGCACAATCATTTGCTTAAGGGGAAATCCCTAGGCTTAATATTTAGTAAATCATCCACCAGAACCAGAGTATCTTTTGAGGTCGCGATGTACCAACTTGGAGGATACTCCATGTTTTTGAGTGCAAATGAGATCCAGTTGGGCAGAGGTGAATCCGTTTTTGATACGGCAAAAACCCTTTCTCGATACATAGATGGAATAATGATTAGAACATATAAGCACAGTGATGTTGAAGAGCTTGCTGCTTACGGTACCATTCCGATTATTAATGGATTAACTGACAGCCAGCATCCCTGCCAGATTCTTGCTGATCTCCAAACTGTTAAGGAGTACAAGGGTACCCTTAAGGGGCTAAAGATGGCTTATGTAGGTGATGGTAATAATGTTGCCAATTCTCTTTTGATAGGATGCGCAAAGGTGGGCATGGATGTATCGGTTGCAACACCTAAAGGCTATGAATGTGAGGAACAATCGATAGAACATGCAAAAAAAGCTGCATTAGAGTCAGGAGCCAAGGTTATTGTGGGCAACGATCCAAATGAAGCTGTCCTTAATGCTGATGTGGTTTATACAGATACATGGGTTAGCATGGGCATGGAGTCTGAGAAAGAAAAAAGAGTTGCTGTCTTTATGCCATACCAGGTAAATAAAGAGCTTATGAGTAAAGCTAAACCTGATGCAATTTTTATGCACTGTCTGCCTGCATACAGGGGATATGAGGTTACGGCAGATGTTATTGACGGACCTCAATCTGTTGTGTTTGATGAAGCTGAAAACAGACTTCATGCTCAAAAAGCCGTACTTGTAAAACTCATGGGGTGATAAATATGCATTATTCGTTTATAATCAGGCGCGCGACAATAGAGGACGCGCCTGCTGTATTTTCGATTCTAAAGAAGGCTTTTCTTGAGTATAGTAAGATTACAGGGCTTGATAATCTTGAAGCCCTCTCGGAGACTTTGGAGGATATTAAGAAAGAAATAGAAACCAAAGCTGTTTATATTGCTGTAATTGATGATGCCATTGTTGGTACCGTAAGGCTTGACATTAACGGTTCTACAGCATATCTAAGCCGTTTTGCGGTAGACAGCAGTAATCGAAATATTGGAATAGGAAAGTCCCTAATGAATGTTGTGGATAAATATCTTAAAGAGATGAAAGTGAAAAAGGTTATTCTTCACACATCTTCAAAGCATAATGTCCTTATGCGATTCTATTACGGTAGGGGGTTTTATGTGGAAGCAATAGAAACAGATAGAGGATACTTACGCGCACGACTTGTGAAAGAGTTATAATAAATGAATCGTCATTTTGCTGAATTGACTTATTTCATAGGCAATGTTACCCCACAGCTTTGAGCAACTACATTAGGAGATTTGTGTTATGTCAAGTGATATAAAAAATATGTTGGACAAGCAAAGAGAGTATTTTTCAAAAGGTGAAACAAAAAATGTTACCTTTCGTTTAAATGCCCTTAAGAAACTAAAAGCAGTTATTAAGGATAACGAAAAGGATATTATGGATGCCTTAAAAAAAGATCTAAATAAGGCACCCTTTGAAGCCTATGCAACTGAAGTAGGGTTTATTTATAATGAACTAAATGATGCCATAAAAAATATTAGAAAATGGAACAAAGTTAAAAGAGTCAGAACACCTATTACTCAATTTAAATCAGTCTCCTATATAGTATCTGAACCATATGGAATTGCTTTAATAATGTCTCCATGGAATTATCCCTTTCAACTAGCCATCGCACCTTTAATTGGTGCTATAGCCAGTGGCAACTGTGCAGTTGTTAAGCCGTCAGCATACTCACCATGTACCTCTGCAGTAATAAGCAAAATATTAAGTAGCTGCTTTAGTAAAGAGTATATTGCGGTTATTGAAGGCGGGAGAGAGGCAAATCAGGAGCTTTTACATGAGAAAGTTGATTATATATTCTTTACAGGTAGCGTAGATGTTGGCAAAATGGTCATGGAATCAGCTGCAAAGAATCTTACTCCTGTTACTTTGGAGTTAGGAGGAAAGAGCCCATGTATAGTAGATAGGGATGTGAACATAGATTTAGCAGCAAAAAGAATAATTTGGGGCAAGACTATTAATTCAGGTCAAACCTGTGTAGCTCCTGACTATGTTTATGTTCACAAGGATGTGAAAGACAGCCTCCTTATTGCAATGAAAAAATATATATTCGAATTTTTCGGAGAACAACCATGTAAAAATCCGGATTTACCGAGAATTGTAAATGAAAAGCACTTTAAGCGTTTGATTGGTCTTATAGAAAACGGAAAAATATACTCAGGTGGTGATTTTGAAGTATCAAATCTTAAGATATCTCCTACTATTATCGACAATGTTGTTTGGGAGGATTCGGTTATGCAAGAGGAGATATTCGGTCCAATTCTGCCTGTACTAACTTATGATGAGATACAAGAGGTTATATCTGCTGTTAATAACCGACCTAAGCCATTGGCCTTATATCTTTTTACTAATAATAAAGATGTTGAAAATAAAATAATTAATAATATTTCATTTGGTGGCGGATGTATTAATGATACTATCGTTCATTTGGCCACAGAATACATGCCCTTTGGGGGTGTAGGTGAAAGCGGGATGGGTAGTTACCACAGTAAATGGAGCTTTGATACATTCACCCATAAGAAGAGTATAATGAAGAAATCATTCTCAATTGATATAAAACTTAGATATCCGCCTTACAAAAATAAGCTAAATCTACTTAAGAACATTTTTAAGTAAGCTGGAAGTAAATATATAAAAGTTTAATGAATTAAATTTTATATTATCACTATAACTCAATATGACTATTTAGAATCGGGTGACAATGCAATAGAGTCAGGTGAAAACGGTAATTTTGATGTTTTAAGAGAGAAAAATGGCACTATCATTACCTTTAGCCAAAGCATGACAAACGAAGAGGATGGATTTGGCAGGGATGATTTAAAGGGCGGATGTTAGCGGAAGGAAGTAAAAATCTGAAGCTCATTGTTAATTATTGATAAATTAATACTTATTGTGCTATTATATATTAATGTTTGCATCTTTGACTTTAGGTACTGGATTGGAAGGTAAAAAATGATTAAAGGTGAGCTTTTGGGAAGATGGACAAAAGAAAAGTCCGAAGAGTTATATGGTATAAAAAACTGGGGGGCAGGCTATTTTTCCATATCGGATAAAGGCGAAGCCACAGTTAATCCCTACAAAGACAACCCAGACACAGCAATTAGTTTCATGGATATTATTTCAGGCATTCGGGATCGAGGTCTTGATATGCCTGTTTTGTTGAGGTTTGAGAATTTACTTGACTCACAAATCTCCTTTCTTAACGAATCCTTTAAGAGCGCTATTGAGAAGCTGAATTATAAGGGCGCCTACAGAGGCGTATACCCTATTAAGGTTAATCAGCAGCAACAGGTGGTTGAGGAAGTTACAAAGTTCGGTCAGAGATATCATCATGGTCTTGAGGTTGGAAGTAAAGCCGAGCTGATAGCTGCCCTGTCTGTTATGAAGGATAAAGAAGCATGTATTATATGTAACGGATACAAAGATGAGGAATTTATAGATCTTGGCCTTTATGCCATTAAGATGGGATTCATGCTTTTCTTTGTAATTGAAATGCCCGGAGAGCTTGATATCGTTCTGGAAAGAGCGCAGCTATTGGGAATATCACCTAATATAGGGATACGGATAAAGCTATCGGCAAAGGCGGGCGGACATTGGACCGAATCAGGCGGGGATAGAAGCATATTTGGCCTTAACATGTCACAGGTAATTGAAATGGTAGACATTTTAAAGGAAAAGAATATGCTTGGCTCTTTAAAGCTTCTTCATTATCATCTTGGTTCTCAGATTCCCAATATTAGAGATATCAGATCTGCTGTACTGGAAGCAACCCGTTTATATGCGGAGTTGGTAAAAGAAGGCGCACCTATGGGATATCTTGACTTAGGCGGAGGTCTTGCTGTTGATTATGACGGTTCCAATACAAATTATACAAACAGTCGTAATTACAGCGTTGAAGAGTATTGCTCCGATATTATCGAGGCGGTTATGCTGATTCTGGACCCGGCTGAAGTGCCCCACCCAATAGTAATAACCGAATCGGGCAGAACTACTGTTGCGTACTACTCGGTATTATTGTTTAATGTTCTGGATGTGGAGAAGTTTTTGGAGTATGAGATTCCTGAAAAACTTCATGATGATACTCCCGAACAAATTAAAAATCTCTATGATGTATATAAGAGCATAACTCTTAAAAATATACAGGAATGTTATAATGACGCGCTTTATTATCGCGATGAGATACGGGATATGTTTAAGCATGGTAGAATAAGTCTGCGGCAAAGAGCATTTTCCGAAAAGATATTTTGGAATACCATACATCAAATCGCCAGAGCTAAGAGCAAATTAAAACAAGCTCCACCTGATCTTGAGGAAATAGAAAGTGCTATAGCCGATATTTATTACTGCAATTTTTCTGTTTTTCAATCCATACCTGATAGTTGGGCTATAGATCAATTGTTTCCGATAATGCCGTTACACAGGCTTCTTGAGATGCCCGGAAGAAATGCTGTTATCGCTGATATTACTTGTGATTGTGACGGTAAAATAGATAACTTTATTGATTTACACGATGTACGTCACACTTTGCCTGTTCATGATATTAAAAACGGTGACGATTACTATTTAGGAATATTTCTTGTCGGTGCCTATCAGGAAACCCTGGGGGATTTGCACAATTTATTCGGAGACACTAATGTGGTAAGTGTAAGAATAAATCCCGACGGTCATTATGAGCTTGTAAAAGAAATACATGGAGACAGTGTTTCAGATGTGCTCTCGTATGTGGAATTTGATCCTAAGATCATGCTTGAAAACTTTAGAAAAAAAGCTGAAAAAGCCATAAGTGAAGGCCTTATTAGTGCAAGTGAGCGAAAAGAGATTATGCAGGCATACGATAATGGTCTTAGAGGATATACTTATTATGAACGGTGATGTCTAATCATATTTTAAAGATTATTGTAAATACTACTCCTATCACAACAAAAAGTGAAAGGAGTAGTTTTTTTTGGATCTTTTCAGGAGTTATAAATTAGTAGAATCAGATGATGGTTATGATCTTATCCTTTATATTGATACCAATATGAATGATGTTGAATTTGCTGATGAATTCAACAAAATTGATGAAGATAACCAGAAACGCTTAAACAATAATATAATTGATTATATTAAGGAGAAGTTCCCCAACATAAAAATTAATACGGTTAAGATTATGGCCGGAACAGTTCTCCTGTCATCTTTTCTTATGGCAACTCCAATAACTGCTCAAGCAGCTGAAAATCCCACATCCAGTATAACGAAGACTCAAAGCGCCTATAACTACAATATTAAGGTTTCAGTTAACGGAAGCCTCCAAAACTTTAGCAAACAGCCGTTTATATATAATAACACAACATATGTACCTCTATACGATTTTGGTAAGGCAATCGGAGGCAGTGTCTGGTGGAACAATACATCAAATACGGTGGGAATAAATAAAAATGATACTATGATAGCTTTCGTCCGCGGATCCAGTCTTGCCAGAGTCAACGGAGTCCAGATGAAAATGCCTGGTTCAATTGTAATCGATGATGTAACATATGCTCCCCTTAGATTTGTCGCTGAAAATCTTGGGTACAAAGTGGAGCTTAATTCATCCACACAAACTGTTAATATTTCAAGTCAATCAGCCCAAAAAGCAAATAGCTATACAGTTGTGGCAGGCGACACCCTTTGGAAAATCTCTAATAAATTTGGAGTATCAATTGATAATCTTAAAAAAGCAAATAATCTTACCGGCGATCTAATATATCCGGGTCAGACTCTGATAATTTCAGGAGCAACGAACACAACTCCCTCACCGGGACAAACTCAGGCCCCTACGACAACCAATTATACCAAGTGGCCCGATGTGACATATATAGTACAACCCGGTGACACGGCCACATCCATCTCTAAAAAGTTTGGAGTTACAGCACAACAGATTATGAAATACAATTACATGGATGATGATGAATGGTTCAATGAAGGAGATAAAATAGCTATTTCGGGTTATGCGCCGAGAGTCACCACAGTAAATCCCGGGGAAGATAAAGCTCCACAACGCAGTGGAACTGCTGTTGATTGGAATTTAGAGGGTCAGTATATTGTAGAGAGAGGGGATACTTTTACAATTGTTGACGTGGACACCGGAAAGCAGTTTAAGGCAAGAATGATAGGTGGATATAATCATGCTGATATCGAGCCGTTGACAAGTACGGACACAAATACTATGAAATCTCTTTTCGGAACATGGAAGTGGTCTCCCAGAGCGGTAGTTATTTATCATAACGGTATGAATATAGCTGCATCCCTATCCGGAATGCCCCATGGAGTAGATACTATAGAAAATGGTGTTAACGGTCATTTTGACTTATATATGAAAAACAGCACATCTCACAGCACATCGACTTCAAAGGTTTATATTCAGGAGCATCAGAATATGGTCATGAAGGCTGCGGGGATTTAGTTTTATTATCACTATCAATAACTGAATCAATAAATCCTGTTCAGTAATCAAGCAAACTGTATCAGTAACTTGAGTCAAATGAACAGGATTTATATTTGGGTCAAAAGAACTATCCTAAACTCATTGGCTCCTTGGCTTAGCTTAACAGGAAACCTTTCATAATAAATGATACAAGTGTATAATTAAATCAGAAGAAAAAAACAGCTATAAATTACTTTAGGAGGGTTAAATGAAGGTACTTTTTATTGGTGGAACAGGTGTTATCAGTACTGCCGTATCAAAATTAGCTCTTGAAAAGGGAATAGATTTATATTTGTTTAACAGGAATAAGCAGAAGGAGTTTATTCCAGATGGAGCGAAAATAATACAGGGCGATATAAGAAATGAAAAGGAAGCCCGCGAATTGCTAAAAGGACATTCCTTTGATGTTGTTGTAAACTGGATTGCTTATACACCTGACCATATAGAGACCGATTTGCGATTGTTCAGAGGGAAAACAAATCAATATATATTCATAAGCTCGGCATCAGCATATCAAAAGCCTGTAGAGAGCTTTTTAATATCAGAAAAAACACCGCTGAAAAATCCATTCTGGGAGTATTCTCGCAATAAAATTGCTTGCGAGGAACTATTGTTTAACGAATACAGACAAAACGGCTTTCCTGCTACAGTTGTGCGTCCATCCCATACCTATGGCAATACTCTTATTCCATGTATAATTAATAGTCGTAAGAGCAGATGGAGCGTGGTTGAGCGTATTAAGAGAGGAAAGAAGGTTATAGTACCAGGGGATGGCACCTCATTATGGGTTTTGACTCATAACTCGGATTTTGCCAAGGCTTTTGTAGGAATTATGGGACACCCAAAAGCAATAGGGGAAGACTTTAATATTACCTCAGACGAGGCTCTTACCTGGAACCAGATAACTAATCTCATAGGAGAATCTATAGGGGTGACAGCCAATATTGTTCATATATCAACAGATTTTATTACCGCATGCATACCAGAGCTTCATAGTGAGCTGGTGGGTGATAAAATGTATAGTGTTTATTTTGACAATTCCAAGGTTAAAGGCCTGGTCCCTGATTTTAAAGCCACAACACCCATACGTGAGGGATTGAAGAAGACTATCGACTGGTACATAAATCATCCGGAGCTCTTATGGCTTGATGAAGAATGGGATAGGCAGTGTGACAGGCTTATAGCTGCCCATGATGCCGGTATTAAAGCGTTCAGGAATTATAATTGATTTGTTTGGATTTTGTTTGAAATATGATATGATTGTTTAAAATAAAAGTAAGTGCAAACACTTTAGTGAAAACAAGCACTTTATGATAGTGAGGAATTATATGCCCGCAGTAAGATACGAACTTATTAAAACCTGTAAACAATCGGGTGCAAGATTGGGAAGAGTTCACACACCTCATGGCAGTTTTGAAACACCTGTTTTCATGCCTGTTGGTACACAGGCAACTGTTAAAGGGATGTCACCTGATGAACTAAAAGATCTTGAGGCCAACATAATCTTAAGTAACACCTATCATCTTTTTTTAAGACCGGGACATGAGCTTGTAAAAGAGGCCGGAGGTCTTCATAAATTTATGAACTGGGATCGTTCTATTTTGACTGATAGCGGCGGTTTCCAAGTGTTTTCTTTAAGTGACCTTCGCAATATAAAGGAAGAAGGTGTAACCTTCCGTTCCCATATTGACGGTTCAAAGAAATTTATGTCTCCCGAAGTATCTATTGAGGTTCAGAATGCTCTAGGGTCAGATATTATGATGTGCTTTGACGAATGTGCTCCCTATCCATGTGATTATGATTATGCAAAGCGCTCTATGGAAATGACCACAAGATGGGCAAAGCGATGTAAAGCAGCACATAAAAGACCTGATGACCAGGCCCTTTTTGGTATTGTTCAGGGAAGCACCTATGCAGACCTTCGCGTTGAAAGTGCTAAGCAAATTACCGACCTTGATTTTCCGGGTTATGCAATCGGTGGTTTAAGTGTGGGCGAACCCGGAAGCCTTATGAATGAGATGCTGGACATAACAGTCCCACATTTGCCCAAGGACAAGCCCAGATATCTTATGGGTGTTGGTAGCCCCGATTATTTGATAGACGGTGCAATCCGTGGTATAGATATGTTTGATTGCGTCCTGCCTACAAGAATCGGTAGAAACGGTACGATTTTTACTTCTAAGGGAAGGGTCATAATTCGTGATGCCAAATATGCAAGGGATTTTTCGCCTATGGATGAGAATTGCGATTGCTATGCCTGCCGAAATTTCACCAGGGGCTATATTAGACACCTCTTCAAATGTGGAGAAATACTGGGGTTACGCCTTGCTGCATGGCATAATCTAAGATTTTTAATAAATCTTATGGCTGATGTTCGGGAAGCAATACGTAATGACAGACTTCTTGATTTCAGGAAGGAAGCATTTGAAAGACTCGGATACAAGGAAAATTAAGTATTATTTTTAATGTACTTTATTTGCTAATCGCAGATAAATAATATATAATAACGATTAGGATATTATTGGCTTCGTAGTGGCAGAATTATTAGAGACGGACAACAGAGCTTAAATATCTATTTTGTGAAATACAGTTTTAATTACGGAGGTTTTCAATGAATTTTCTATCTAGTCTATTGTCATTTGCAGCAGATACGGCTGCTGTAGACCCCAATGCTTCTGGAGCAGAACTTAGCGGTGCAGGAAGCTGGTTATCAATGCTAATTTTAATAGTGCCATTGGCTTTGATGTATGTTATTATGATCGTTCCTCAGAAGAAAAAAGAGAAAAAGCTGAGAGAAACCATCGGAAGTGCCATAGTTGGTGATCAGATCATTACCATAGGCGGACTGGTCGGAAAAATAGTAAATATCAAAGATGATGAGATAACTTTTGAAACAAGTGTTGAACGTACTAAAGTAACCGTAAAAAAATGGGCCATCAAGGATGTAATTAAACCGTTACAATCATAAGCAACTTATAAGTAAAGAATCCCCGGTGAAGCCGGGGATTTTAAGTATTAAGTAGATATATTTATTGTTTAGTTGAGGAATTTTCTATGAACGAGTATTTAGCTGTTGGCAAGGTTGTTAACACCCATGGTGTAAAAGGAGAACTTAAGGTTATGCCTATAACCTCGGATATATCAAGATTTGATTATCTCCTTTTCGTCAGCGTTAATCATGATGGGATTTATAAGGAGTACAGAGTTCTTAATTGTAGAATCCATAAAGATTTCGTGCTGATTACTCTAAAGGGTGTCGATAGCATGGATGAAGCAGAAAAGTTTAAAGGTCAGGAGCTTTTAGTTCACCGCAAGCATGCCAAACCCCTTGAAGATGATGAATTTTTTATTTGTGATATCATTGGCATCGAGGTCTATGAAGATGATAATTTATTAGGTATCCTTACTGATGTATTGGAAACCGGCAGCAATGATGTTTATATAATTACTGATAAGAATAAGAAGGAACTTCTTCTTCCGGCACTGAAATCTGTGGTTGAAAATGTTGATATTGAAGGCAGGCGCATGCAGGTAAGGATTCCGGAGGGTTTAATTGATGAGGTTTGACGTATTGACCCTCTTTCCGGAGAGCATCGATAGATTTCTAAATGAGAGCATAATAGGCAGAGCAAGGGAAAAGGGAATAATAACGGTTAACACATTAAATATCCGTGATTTTTCTTTAGACAAGCATAAAAAGGTTGACGATTACCCCTATGGCGGAGGAGCCGGAATGGTAATGACGCCCCAGCCTATTTATGACGCCTGGGAACATATTGTTAAACAAAGTCCTAAAAAACCCAGAACAATCTATATGAGCCCTCAAGGAGCTTTGCTTACTCAAGAAACCGCCCAGAGACTTAAAAATGAAGAACATCTGGTGATATTGTGCGGTCATTATGAGGGTATTGACGAAAGAATTATTGAAGAAATTGTTGATGAGGAAATCTCAATCGGTGATTATGTGTTAACCGGTGGAGAGTTACCAGCAATGGTCTTGATTGATTGCGTTAGCCGGCTTGTGGACGGAGTTTTAAGCTCGGAAGATTCATATTCAAATGAATCGCATTATAGTGGTCTTTTAGAGTTTCCACAGTATACCAGACCTCCTGAATTCAATGGAAGAGCTGTCCCGGAGATATTGGTGTCGGGGCATCACGCCAATATAGAGAAATGGCGATTTTTACAAATGCTTGAAAGAACACGGGCAAAGCGACCGGATATGTTTGAGAAATACGATAATGATAATCATGAGAAGGTTTTAGAAGCGTATGGCTTACTGCCAAAGCGTAAGAGAAGGAAAAAGGCTGGTACTAAAAATGTCGAAGAAGGAACCGTTGGCATTTCGGATGTCACCTCGGAATCTTGATGATTTTGTAGGACAAGAGCATATTATCGGCGACGGGAAGCTGTTGAACCGAATGATTCAGGCAGATAAAATATCTTCTATTATTTTATTTGGGCCTCCCGGTACGGGTAAAACATCTATTGCCAGAATTATTGCCAATACTACCAAGGCTACTTTCTTTAAGCTTAATGCGGTAACAGCAGGGGTAAAGGACATAAAGCAGGTTGTTGAGGATACTCAAAATGCATTTATGAATCCTAACGGCAAATCGGTTCTGTTTGTAGATGAAATACACCGATTTAATAAAGCTCAACAGGATGCGCTTTTACCTCATGTTGAGGACGGTACAGTCGTTTTAATTGGAGCGACCACGGAAAATCCTTTTTTTGAAGTAAATAAAGCGCTGATTTCTCGTTCCACTGTGTTTATGTTGGAACCGCTTAGGAAAGAGCACATTGAAAAGATAGTTAAAATGGCGGTGGAGGATAAGGAAAGAGGACTTGGCAATCTTAAGATAGATATCAGCCATCAAGCTATATCACTTCTTGCCGATATGTCGGCAGGTGACGCTCGAATTGCTCTTAATGCATTGGAGTTAGCTGTTCTTACGACGGACATGAACAATGAAGGTTTTTACAAGATAACAACTGAAGTGATAATGGATTGTATACAGAAAAAATCTATAAGATTTGACAAGTCGTCAGAACAACATTACGATAATATAAGTGCATTTATTAAATCTATGCGAGGAAGCGATCCGGATGCTACACTTTTATATCTGGCAAAGGCTCTGTATGCCGGTGAGGATCCGGAATTTTTGGCCCGTAGGATAATGATTTGTGCTTCAGAGGATGTGGGAATGGCTAATCCAAACGCACTTTTAGTTGCAGTTGCAGCATCTCAGGCAGTTCATATGATTGGAATGCCTGAAGCCAGAATACTACTCGCCCATGCAGCTGTTACCATAGCCACAAGCCCTAAGTCCAATTCTGCGTATAAAGCTCTTGATAAAGCTTTATACGATGTGGAACATAAAAATACCGGGGAAGCCCCCATGCATCTTAGGAACGCAGCGGCTAGGGGAATGGAGAGCCTTGGTTATGGTGTGGGCTATAAATATGCTCATAGTTTCCCGGGCAATATAGTCGATGATATGGAATATATGCCCGAAGAAATGAGAGGGACATATTATTACGAACCTACAGGAAACGGATATGAGGCAAAAATAAAGGACTGGCTGGAAAAACGCAGAAATAATAAAAACCATATAGAAAACTAAGGGGATGAATTATTATGTCCGAAGGCAGAAAACCAAAAATAAACATTAGAGTTATTCTATCAACACTTTTATTGACAACTGGTTTGCTTCTGGTCTTAGTTCCCATAATAAAAACCTATTTTAATACCAAGCGGAATGATGATATTATTGAACAGTTTTTAAAACAATCAGAATCTATCGTAAGTGATGTAGAGTCAATGGAGATAGAAGATGTGGATCCATTCTTTATTCCATCTCAACCGTCCGAAAGCCCTATAACAGAGCCTTCTATTGATGACCCTATTAATCAGGAACCTACAGAGACATCTATCCCTTCGGAGGAAACGGCTTCGCCTCAACCTACTAAAAAGCCTAAGATGTCGAAAGAAGAAATGCAAAAGCGAACCATCGGAATTCTGATAATACCGGATATTGATGTTAAAATGCTTATAATGGACGGAACCGATGATGCAACCCTTTCTGTTGCTGCAGGAAGAATGACTAATACTAGTAATTTAGACGAAATAGGTAACTGCGTTTTAGCAGGGCACAGAAGTTATACCTTCGGTAAGTATCTAAACCGACTAAATGAGCTTGAAATAGGAGATAAGATTACCATACAGACAAAAACAAAGACATTAAACTATACAGTTTATAAATCCCTGATTATCGAGCCGGATGATTTTTCTATTCTTAATAGAAATGACACAGATAAAATCCTAACGGTATTTACATGCGATCCTCCGGGTGTCGGCTCACATAGGCTGGTTGTTCATGCAAAGCAGGATGAATAGATAGCCTCCAGCGTTAAATCAGAATAATTCACAAGAAAAAATACCTCCGAAACTAAATTCGGGGGTATTTGTGATTATCATTAAGTTAAATTCTATTGAGCAGAAGATATTGCGCTTTCAAGTCTTTCTATGCCAATTTCAATTCTTCTAAGGCTCTCGGCCTTACCAAGTATATCGGCAATTTCAATGGCTCCACCGGGGGTAACTTCCCAACCTGAAATAGCTGTGCGGACAGGCCATAACATTTGTCCATTCTTTATTCCGAGCTTTTCAACCAGAGATAAAAGACTGTCATGGAGATTTTGCTCATTCCAGTCTTCAATTTCCTCAAGGACAGGTAGTGCTGCCTTTAAGCTCTCAAGGGAATTTTCCAGCGTAGTTTTCATCTTCTTATGAACATAAATGTTAAGATCGTAATCACACAGTTCATTAAAGAAGCCAACTTTTGAAGGAATTTCTGTGAGAACCTCTGTTCTTCCTTGCAATAATTTGCTTACTTTCATCAAATCAACATTCTTACTTACTATTGCTTCAGTTAGGTGAGGCAGAGCCAACTCATAAAATCTTTCGGGGCTCAAAGCTCTTATATATTGTGCATTAAACCATTTAAGTTTATCCATGTCGAAGGATGAAGGCGATTTGCTTATATGGTTGATATTAAACGCTTTTTCCAGCTCACTGAGGGAAAAAATCTCCTGATTTGAATCGGGTGACCACCCCAAAAGAGCAATATAATTGATTATTGCTTCAACCAGATACCCCATTCTGTAAAGATCCTCGAAGGTCGAGTCCCCCTTACGTTTTGAAATTTTAGATCCGTCGGGCTTTACTATAAGGGGAAGATGAACATAGACCGGTATATCCCAGCCGAAAGCATCATAAAGCAGATTGTATTTGGGGGTAGAAGACAGGTACTCGCTCCCTCTTACAACATGGGTGATGTCCATAAGATGGTCGTCTATAACATTGGCAAAATTATATGTGGGAAGTCCGTCGCTTTTTAGAAGGATTTGATCCTCCAGCATATTGTTTTCAATAGTAATAGGCCCATATACTGCATCTTCAAATGTAGTTGTGCCTTCACGAGGCATTTTCTGACGAATAACATAGGGCTCACCGCTTTTGAGCTTTTCCTCAACTTCGGCCTTGGAAAGCTTACAGCAGTGACGGTCATACATAAAGGTCTGATTTTTAGCCTCAGCCTCTGCACGCAGAGCATCAAGCCTTTCTTTGGGACAAAAACAATAATATGCGTGTCCCTTTTCGACCAATTCCTCAGCATAAGGCTTATATGTGTTTTTCCTCTCACTTTGTACATATGGGGCATAAGGTCCTCCTATATCAGGGCCTTCATCATGCTGCATTCCACAAAGCTTAAGTGTGTTATAGATTACATCAACAGCGCCCTCGACTAAACGTTCC
Organism: Bacillota bacterium; assembly: GCA_023411795.1. Taxonomy (GTDB): domain Bacteria; phylum Bacillota; class Clostridia; order DSM-8532; family DSM-8532; genus DTU059. The sequence goes on along the minus strand of JAEYOK010000010.1, from coordinate 106,772 downwards.
TGATCCGTATCCTCAATACGCAAAATAAACTTTCCGTTTTGGGATTTTGCTATCAGATACTCATAAAGGGCGGTTCTTAAATTCCCAACATGCATATATCCGGTTGGGCTTGGCGCGTAGCGTGTTCTTACCTGACGTTGCATAAATATCTTTCCTTCCGAATTAACTTTGAAGGTATAACCACTAAGGATTATTAACCCCATTAATCAGTTTTAGTATTATGAATATAGATTTATCAATAATTAAGCTTCTATTATTATACATGATTAATGCTTTTAAATAAATCACTATTCAAGTATAATTGATTTTAGTGTAAAAAGTCGTTAAACGACTTTTTTATTAGAAACATATTTATATGTGGTGAACCAAAACAAATATGTTTCGTCAAATATAATGAAGGAGGGAGGCAGATAAATTGACTCCTTCGGAAATGACAAGTGAGATAACCCGACTTGTTGAGGAATACGGCAATGATGTACTAAGGATTGCCACAGTGATTTTAAAATCAAAAGAACTGGCAGAGGATGTTTACCAGGAGACTTTTCTCAGGGTTGTTCGTTCATATTCAAACTATCGTAGGGAGAGTAGCGAAAAAACCTGGATTATTAGTATTGCTGTAAATATTTGCAGAGATTATATGCGTAGTGCATGGAAAAAGCGTGTCGTTGTTACTGATGACTTTTTATCGTATTCCTCTGAAAATGATACAGAGGACATTTTAGAAAAGAGAAGCGAGAAACAGGCACTTATAAATGCTATTATGAAGCTTCCCGATAAATACAGGGAAATTATCCATCTTCATTATTATCAGGAGATGGGAGTTAATGATATATCTAATGTTTTAAAGATTCCGGGGGGAACAGTGAAAAGCAGACTCTTCAAAGCTAGAGAGTTGCTTCACGATATGATTGGAGGTGAGGCTCATGGCTAAATCATTGAATATAAAACAGATTAATAATACAGTCGATGATGACATGATAAAAGATGCTTTAAAGACAGGGCTATCGAGCATAAAAGCCTCGGATTATCTTGTTAATCAGACAATATTAAAATGTCAGAATGAGATTACAAAAGAAAAGCAAAAAAATAGGCCGAAAATAATTATGCCTTGGATATATAAGCTGGGAGCACCTTTAGCGGCAGGAGCTCTAGTGTTGGTGTTATTAATCAATACTAACGGGCTTCGCATGAAAAACAACAGTGCTTCCGATATTGCTCCTCAAGCCTCAACCGGTGAAGTGACAAGCTTACAAGGAGAGGAAGGACCAATGTCAGAGCCGACACCAATGCCCGAAGCAAAAGAAGACCAACTTTATGCAGCTTATGGGTCTTCACCGGAAGACATGGGTGATTCCACCGTACCAGATACAGAAAAAGATATCGCGAAATTCACCGATGGTGTTACATTAACCGCTCGGGCAAAAGTTTTGGTTCTGAATTCTCTTGCTAATCATGCACCCAATAGCCAAGATGAAGCAATATCAAATCAATCCTTAAATGCCATAGCAAGCCTATATAATGAAACAAAAGGAACACAACTGATATTGAAAGAAGAAGGTATAACTCGTTTTACCAGTCTAGTAAAAACCGGCGTTGATTCCCAAAAGCTTGAAAAAGCACAGGACTACCATGGGATACTAAGTGAAGAAGGATACTGGGCATTACCATTAATGAGTGACAATGGCGATATAGAGATGATTTTAGCGGTCAATACATTTGATAATGATAATCCTAATACTACTATATCCAGTCAGGATATCATCTATAGTGTTGGTGGAGTTCACTATATTGTTACTGAATTTACAGACAGCATTTATATTGGCTCAGAGCTAATGGAACTAATGGATATCAATGCAATAGGAGATATTATAAAAAAGTCCGGGTATACCTACAACTCCGATATAATTGTTGCGGATGTTAATTACGGAATGGATTTTATAGCTCTTTTTAGTTCAGGTAAGCAAGAATTTGTTATTCCGTTTATGATTAATAGTTCGATGTTTGGCCTAGAAAACAGAAGAGTTTATACATGGACCGAATTTACACAAGTTGTCAGTCAAAGCATGAAGCAGTGAATAACTGCTTCATTTGCTAGTAAGAACATGATTTATTATTTTTCTTTATGAAAAAAGTGTTGACAAGAGGCGCAAACCTCATGTAATATAGTAAATGCGGTTCGAAAAGAGCCCGATATAAGGATATGGGAGAATTCCCGAGCGGCCAAAGGGGGCAGACTGTAAATCTGTTGTCAGTGACTTCGGTGGTTCGAATCCACCTTCTCCCACCAAAATTAAAGCCCGACATTGATTTGTCGGGCTTTAATTTATAACAAGATGCGGTTAGGTCGCTGAACATAAAGGCAGAGGCGCCACATCAGTAATTTACTTGAGGTAAGGAGGTAAAAATATGGAGCCGATTTATGTAACCGGTCATAAAAATCCGGATACAGATTCTATCGTAGCCGCCATTGCTTATGCATCATTAAGAAATGCGTTAGGAGATCGAGAATATATCCCGGCTTGCCTTGGCCGTGTTTCTGATGAAACGCAGTTAGTTCTTAATCACTTTGGCTTTAAGCCACCAATGTTAATATCAAACGTGTATACACAGGTTCAGGATTTGGAGTTTGATGAGCCCCCGATTCTTAGCGCCGGTGTTACTGTTGATAGAGCATGGAACGAGCTTCAGGAACGTAAAGAATTACATGCGATTCCTGTTTCAAACGATGATGGCACATTGCTTGGATTAATCTCTCGTGAGGACATTGCGAGTTATAATATGTGTCTTAATAATTCAAGCAATTTAGATAATGTTCCTTTGTTCAATGTTCTTTCTGTATTAGAAGGAAAGGTTATAAACGATGCAGGAGAATATGTCGATGCAGTTTCGGGTGAGGTTGTACTTGCTATTCCTGAAAGTAGAGTTTCTTCTGTTATTTCGGGTAAAGATACCGTATTGATTTGCGGACATCAACCTGAAATTATTCGCCAAGCATTAGAACAAAACATCAACTGCCTAATTATTTGTAGAACCGAATTAGAGCCGGAGTTAATGCAAATAGAAACATCCACCTGCATTATTTACACCCCGTATGATGCATACAAAGCAACAAGACTTGTTTTTCAGTCCACTCCGATTGGCAGAATTTGCACCACAAAAGAATTGTATTGCTTCCATTTGGAAGAAAGAGTTGATCACGTAAAAGAAATGGTGTGGAAACATAGAAAACCATGCTATCCGATTCTGGACGAGAACGAAAAGATTGTTGGAATTCTTACAAGATACCATTTGTTGCGACCCAGAAGAAAGCGCGTGGTTCTTGTCGATCATAACGAAGCTTCGCAATCTGTTCCCGGTTTGGAAGAAGCTGAAATTCTTGAAATCATTGATCATCATAGATTAGCAGATATTCAAACAAACAATCCCATTTTTGTCCGAAACGAACCTGTTGGTTCGACAAATACAATTATTGCATCTATGTATCAAGATAAAGGTTTGCTCCCTTCTGAAAAGTTGGCCGGAATGATGGCGGCAGCGATTCTTTCTGATACAGTTATGTTTAAATCACCGACCTGTACGACTCGGGATGTTCGTACTGCAGAAAGAATGGCACGTATAGCTAATGTTTCCTTGGATGAGTTGGGCGAAAAGGTTTTATCCAAGTCCGTCGGTGGCAAAACAGCAGAAGAGCTGCTTCATACCGACTATAAGGAATTTCATATTGCCGGTCATGATTTGGCAGTTTCTCAGATTACCTGCTTGGATAGCGCCAGTGTACTTTCTCGAAAAGCAGAATTGCTTGACGAAATGCAGACTATTTCCGAAAAGACAAATGCTTCGCTGGTTATCTTAATGCTAACTGACGTACTTTTGGAAGGTAGTTACTTATTATATTTGGGTGATGATGACATTATTAGTCAGGCATTCGATGTATTGCCCAAAGATAACGAAGTGTTTTTGCCAAATGTTATGAGCCGTAAAAAACAAGTTATTCCAAGCTTGTCGGCTTTGTGGGGTTAAAACATTATATATTCGTTTGAAGTAAAACATTTTTGCAAAGAGCTTTGAATTGTTGATTCCAGGCTCTTTTTGTGTAACCATATTCTTGATAATCTTTTGTTTTGGTCTAACCAATTTATAAAATAAATTGGTTTGGAGAGGTAGGATTCAAACAAGGCGAGCCTTAGCGAGACGAAAATACCAGTATTATCAAGAACAATTATTCTACTACTGGCTTGTTTAAATTGTGTAATGTATTATAGTATGAGATCGCTAAGTCATTTGATTAGGATGTATTTTGGAGTAAAACTATGATTCATTTAACAAAAAGACAAGCTAGGCAATTTATGCTCTTGAAGCACGGGCTTCTTGGTGAGTATAAATTTATCGGGAAACAGGGTGTTTTGGATTTTGTGCGTCAAACGGGATGCATTCAATTTGATCCTGTTGACTCATGCGGTAAGAATGCAGAGCTTACGTTACAGTCTCGTGTAAAAAGCTTCACTAAACAAACACTTTACGAATTGCTATATAATGACCGCAAGCTTGTGGATTATCCGGACAAAAATCTCTCTATTATTCCAATAGAGGACTGGCCGTTTTTTGAACGTTATCGCAAGGCTGCGAGAGAAAATTGTTTACGGTTTAAGGAACTTACCCAGTTTGAAAATCAAGCTAAAACTTACATCAAAACCCATGGCCCGGTATGCTCTGCCGAGTTACCCATAGAAGGAAATGTTCGCTGGCAATCTGCTATTCATTGGAGTGGTAACTGGCATGGAGATGTCAATGCGGCACGTTCTGTGTTAGAGCAACTGTATTCCACCGGCGAACTTATAATTCATCATAAAAAAGGTACTCGTAAATATTACGATCTTGCCGAAAGACATATACCTACCGAGCTACATAATGCCGCCGAACCGTTACCGGATGATTTCAAGCATCAGAAGTGGCGTGTTCTGCGGCGTATAGGTGCAGTTGGGCTTATGTGGAATCGTCCATCCGATGCGTGGCTAAATATAGGGGGCTTGAAATCACAACAGAGAAACGATGCTTTCAGAGAATTGCTCGATGAGGGGAAAATTCTTGAAATCAATGTGGAAGATTTGAAGGATACTTTGTTCTGTCGTGCGGAGGATTTATCACTTATAGAGACCGTTCAGCAAAAAGACAAATTCAAATCGCGCTGCGAACTGATAGCACCGCTTGATTGTATGATGTGGGATAGGAAACTCATTCTTGCTCTGTTCGGTTTTGATTACTCTTGGGAGATTTATACTCCTGCTGATAAACGGAAATATGGTTTTTATGTTCTGCCATTACTTTATAATGATAATTTTATCGGGCGCCTGGAAGCAATTGCCGACAAAAAGACAGGAACTCTTATTGTTAAAAACATATGGTATGAGAACAGTGTAAAGCAGAATGCAAGAATGAAAACGGCAATTGAAAACTGCTTAACACGATTTGCAAAATTTAATGAGTGTAAAAAAATTACTTACATGTTTCTGAATGCTACTTCTAAGTAGAACTCCATTTCAGAACGGGTAAAAATGATTTACCTAAAGTGGGGAGTAATATGGAATCGTTAGAATATGAATCAAGGCAAATCTATATTGAAAAAATAAGTATAGTTCAGGATTATATAGAAAAGCATCTGGACGAAGAAATCAATGTTCGACAGCTTTCTAAAATTGCGTCCTTTTCAGAATATCATTTTCAAAGAATTTTTAAGCAGTTTACGTCTGAAAGTTTATATAGTTTTATAAAAAGACTTCGCCTTGAAAAGGCTGTTTTTCTTCTTAGAAGTAACAGTAAGTTAACAATACAAGATATTGCACTCTCAGTCGGCTTTTCGAATCAAGCGTCCTTTGCAAAAGCTTTAAAAGAAAAATATAAATTGAAAGCCAGCCAGATTAGAAAAATGAAGGATTTGGAAATTAATCAAATGATTAATGAAAATCGCACGAATGGAAAAGTATTACTAAATGATTCGTATTATTATAAACCTATTGAAGTTAATATTCAGATGATGGAACCACAGAAAGTACTATACACAAGATATACTGGCGCATATAAAGGCAACTCCGATCTGTTTTCAAAGCTTTTTACCAAGCTAAATTGTTTTGCAAACAGGAATGGTTTGATAAACCAAGAGACAAAGTGGTTTGTTATATATCATGATTATAGCGATCTCACCATGGAGGAAAAACTGAGATTAAGTGTATGTATCTCAATAAAAAATGATGGTATAAATCATGGTGAGTTTTGTTGTATGGAGCTTTCTGGGGGTAAATATGCTGTTGGAAAATTTCTACTCGGAGAATCTGAATACCAAGGCGCATGGAACTACATGATTTCTAAATGGCTTCCCGATAGTGGTTATTTGCCTGATGACAGATTTTGCTTTGAGTATTATCCTCCGCAAGAAGAACAAGATGATGATTCCAAGAGGGTTGTTGAAATATTCTTACCGATAACCCCTCTTTAGAAAGGTGGTTATTAAGTGAAACCAATTGAATTTCAACAAATAGGGACTTATGAATATAATTCAAAAGGTGACCAGATAAGGATTACGATTGATGGGAATCTAAAAGACGCATTAATTAAATTAGATTGTTTTAGTCATTGCGTTTTATTAACAAAAGAAAATTACGGTATCCATTGCTATCTAGCAAGAATAGTTAAAACATTTGAGAAAACTGGAGAATTGGTCGTAGAGTCTGATGAGAATCCGTTAGTGGGTGTATTGGTAGATATTAAGCCATATTTCCCTTGCGAAGAGAAAGCTGATAATTCTGACCAGTGTATTGTGCCAAGAAAAGAAGATTTTGAGCCGTTATTATTCAATGGAAATCCAGTAGGAAAATTTTTAAATGTTCATAATGCTGGTGTTATTCAGTTTCAGGAATCAATAAATGTTTCAGCAGATGCAATTACAAAACTTATTAAACATATTAAAGAAGGATTTATTTTGAAAGTGATATGGTGGTTCGACCGTTTTGATGATAAACGGTACCGAAGCCATTTGATGTGTAACCCTCCCTATGAAAATGCCCCCAAATGTGGTGTGTTTGCCACAAGATCACCTGTTAGACCGAATCCTTTAGCATCTACAATTGTAAAAGTTAAATCAACGGATTTGTACAATTGGCGCATATCAGTTTTGGGATTTGACGGTTTCGACAACTCAATAATTTTGCAGGTTATGCCATATAAAGAAATAGATATTATTGACATAATCATTCCTGAATGGGTTGCGCATTGGACCAATCGCAAAGTATTTCATGATATTCCTGTGATTGATGTGTACTCTGATATGAATAAGAAAACAGCGTTTGATGAGTCCTCAAATTATTTTGAAGAAATAGAAGGCAGCATGATTATAGAGCATGAAGATAGTGAAACGAATGAAATTGTAGTTGAAGGCGCGTCAATTCATAACTTAAAAAATATTAATGTAAGAATTCCAAAAGAAAAAATAACTGTAATCACAGGTGTTAGCGGAAGTGGAAAGTCAAGTCTTGCTTTTGACACCATATATCATGAGAGCCAAAAACAGTTTATGGATTTGATTTCGTCAAGTGCTAATATGGGGACCGATCTGATGGATTCTAAGGTCAGAAAAATTACCGGGCTTCAACCTTCAATAGCGATTGAGCAAAAAAGCTTAGGGATGAATCCAAGATCAACGGTTGCTTCTGTTACAAAAATCGGTGATTACTTAAGACTGCTATTTGCAACAATCGGGGACCGTGTATGCCCTCATTGTAATGAAATCGTCCCAGAAGATAATGTCTGCAAAGGCTGCGGAACTATTTTTTTTACGCTTACTCCTTCTGTATTTAATTATAATCATCCGGAGTATATGTGTCCTGTCTGCAAAGGCCTTGGTGAGGAACTTCAGGTAGATGTTGACTTGATTGTGACCAACCCGGAATTATCTATTCTGGACGGTGCTTCTGCATGGTGGGGGAACTTGAGAAAACATAGAGAAAAGCCAAATGCTAACTGGATGAAAGGAGAGGTTTTAGCACTTGCCAAAGATTTAAATGAGGATTTAGAAGTACCGTTTAAAGACTTGTCAGAATCATTTAAGCGGCAATTATTTTACGGAAGCGATGGAAGACTAGTGACAATGGATTATGAAAACTCCAATGGCAGAAGTGGTACCATTACCAGGCCGGTCGAAGGAGTAGTTAATATAATTCAACGATTATTAGTTGAAAAAAGCAACTCCAAATCTATAGACCATCTCGATAGATTTGTTGCAAATAAAAAATGTGGCAGATGCAAAGGAGAAAGGTTACTTGAAGAAGGTAGGTTGGTAAGGATAGGAAATACAAGGTATCCCGAAGCTACTACAATGAGCATTACTATGTTAAGGAAATGGTGTAATTTTACCTATGGAAACTTGAACGAGAACCAACAAGAAAAGTGCAGAGATATTTTTAAAAAAATAATATCTAAATTGAAAAACCTTGAGCAGGTAGGACTAGGGTATATAAACCTAGATAGGAGTATCCCATCTATTTCCGGTGGTGAAGCACAAAGATTGAAAATAGCAAATCAATTTGGTTCGGGACTTTCGAATATTTTATATATTATGGATGAGCCTTCAAAGGGCTTGCACCCAAAGGATTTTATGTTCTTGATTCAAGCCATTAAGGGCTTGAAAAAACTGAGAAATACAATTGTTGCAGTTGAACATAAAAAAGAATTTATTCAAATGGCAGACTATTTAATTGAGATTGGCCCTGGTGCTGGACATTATGGCGGTCAATTATTGCATGCAGACATGGTTGAACAAAACAGGTTAGCTTTAATCAACGACTATGACTACTCCGTTACAGGTGTTGATATTGATGGACATGAAAAACTTACATTAAAGGGCGCTAGAACAAATAATCTAAAAAATGTTGAAATTTCAATACCTCTCTCTAAATTTACTTGTGTAATAGGGGTGAGTGGATCTGGAAAAAGCAGTTTAATATCTAAGACCTTTTATCCTTCTATAATGAAGGCACTTGGAAAGGGTGTGGATTCAATTGGGAATTATGATAGCATATCAGGTACTGAACGGATTTCTGATATTTATTATGTCAGCCAAAAAGCTATTGGGAAAAACTCCAGATCTACCCCGGGAACATATACCGGTGTTTTTGACTTGATAAGAGACTATTATTCAAAGTTGAACGAGGCAAAAAGAGCTAAGCTAACAAAAGAGCATTTTAGCTTCAATAGTGAAAAGGGACAGTGTGAAGCTTGTAAAGGAGCTGGTGAAATTGCAATTCCAATGCATTTTATGCCTGACATTTATATTCCATGCGATAAGTGCAAGGGTAAGAGATATAAAGAATCTGTACTAAAAATAAGACATAAGGGGTATTCAATTTCTGATTTGCTTAATTTAGAAATTGATGAAGTCAAGGAAATCTTTAAAAATGAATCCGATATATATCGAATATTGGATATGTTATGTAAAGTAGGGCTTTCGTATATCAAATTTGGGCAAAGTGCAGCAACGTTATCCGGAGGTGAGGCTCAGAGAATCAAGCTGGCAAAAGAGCTTTGTGGTGGTAAAACCGAAGGCACGATTTATATTCTGGATGAGCCCACTTCGGGCCTTCACGATGATGACGTTGATAAGCTGTGCTATATTATCCGTGAACTTACATCTAAGGGTGCTACTGTTGTAGTGATAGAACATAATCCAAGGATTATCACTCAAGCAGATTATATCATTGAAATAGGGCCCGAAGGTGGAGAGAATGGTGGGTATATATTAAAAGAAGGTTGGTTGAAGATATCTCAAAAAGATGCATGCCGCATTATATAGCCATGATATGGCTTTTAATTATTATTGTATTATCACAAAAAATAGAAATCAAGGCAAAAGATTTTCGCAATTCTGTTCAAGAAATTCTGGAACTAATATCGTAATCTTAGGAAGGTGGTGATAATCATAGAACTGAAGGAAGTAATACTGGCGGTACGAAGAATGCAGGATTATATTGACAGCCATATTTCTGAGCCTATAACCCTGTCTCAACTTGCAAGAGTTGCGGGTTATTCGCCGTGGCACAGCGAAAGACTTTTTAGTGACTACACAGGGAAAACGCCATTCGAGTATATCCGTGCGCTGCGGTTGTCTAAGGCGGCGCTTGTACTCCGGGATCAAAAACCAAAAGTAATTGACGTGGCATTTGATTTCGTGTTTGACTCCCACGAAGGTTTTACAAAAGCATTTTCAAAGCAGTTTGGTATTTCACCTAAAAGGTATTCAAAAACTGCCCCGCCAATACCGCTGTTTATTCCTTATTCGGCTAACGATTATCGCCATATGAAGTCTAAAGGAGAGGATATTATGCCAGAAGCAAAAGATTTAAAGCCCGTATTTGTTCAAGTGATTGAAAGGCCCGAAAGAAAAGTACTGATTTTAAGAGGGAAAAAAGCCACAGATTATTACGAATACTGTGAAGAGGTCGGGTGTGATGTATGGGGTGTGTTATCTAGCGTTAAAGAAGCTCTTTATGAACCTATCGGTATGTGGCTTCCGAAACAGATGATAAAGCCTGGAACATCCCAGTATGTACAGGGGGTGGAGCTTCCTCTTGATTATGATAAGCCAATCCCCGAAGGCTTTGAACTTGAGACGTATCCACCGTGTAAGATGATGATTTTCCAAGGCCCTCCATATGATGATGACAATTTTGAGGAAGCAATAGGAGACCTTTGGGAGATGATAAAAACATTTAATCCTTCATTATACGGTTACGAATGGGCAGATGAAGAAGCACCGCGCTTCCAGCTCGCACCGATGGGATATCGCGGATATATAGAAGCCCGGCCTGTCAGAGCTTTGAATGCGGAATAAAGCGGTAGTTGCAGCACTAAGGGTGGGCTACTTAACAAAAGAATGATATAATTAATTACAAGCCTCATAGTAAAAGACTATGAGGCTTAATTCTTAATTAATGGAGAATGACGAGATGAAACATATACTTACAATCACCGATAAAGACATAACCGGATATGATAAAATATAAAAATCGAAGAGAAATATGTTACTATATAATTGAATTTAGTTCATTATCAGGAGGAATATCATGCTGACAGTTTTCAGGGAGCGTCCATCAATTGTTTTTGAAGCAAAAAAGGCAGAGTTTAAACCACATTTTATTATTCAGGTCCTTATCTTTATCGGGATATATCTGGCTACTCAAGTCGCTATGTCTATTCCATTACTGATATTCATGATACCCTCTGTATTAAAAATAGGATTGTCAGGCTCAGTTGATATGAATAACCCGGAGGCTTTAAACCAATTTGCTGCTGGAGTTCAGGATGGCTTGATTCTACCGAGCTTGTTTATAACTTTATTAACTACTATTCTTGTTATTATTTATTGTAAATCGATTGAGAAACGTAGTCTCCATTCTATGGGTTTTGTTAGGAAAAAAGCTTTTTCTGATTATTTGATAGGTCTTATAATTGGTTTTGTAATGTTTTCTGTTGCCGTGTTAATAGCATTTCTATGCGGGACTCTTACATATAAAGGTTTTGTACTTGGGAATGGCCTTTACCTTCTTCTGGCTTACTTCGCCGGTTTTTTAATTCAGGGTATGAGTGAAGAGGTATTCCTGAGAGGATATTTCATGATTTCAATTGCCAATAAAAGTCCACTATTAGTAGCTGTTTTAACAAACTCAGTACTTTTTGCACTGCTTCATATATTTAATAACGGAATTGATATATTGTCTTTGATTAATTTAGCCCTGTTCGGAGTTTTTGCTTCTATATATACTCTGAAAATGAATAGCATATGGGGTATCTGCGCTATTCATTCAGCTTGGAATTTTGTTCAGGGTAATGTTTTCGGGATAAGGGTCAGCGGAATGACGACTAAAGTATCCCTGTTTTCATTTGAATCGAAAGACGTTGGAACCATTATAAATGGTGGCGCATTTGGATTAGAAGGCGGTCTGGCGGTAACAACCGTACTGGTTCTTTCAATTATAATACTACTTAGTATAGATGGAAGAGGACTAAAAGAAGAAGCGCCGGCAAGAACAGATATAAGTATTCAAGGAACTTGAATTCATTTTGGGGGACACTAATATGAAAAGACACGGGATTATTAAGCACAAAACTATACTATTAACCGCTATTATTTTTCTACTTATGGGATGGTCAATAATACCTGTTTTTTCAAGTGATACAGTTCCGGAAGAAACACCAACAGCAAATGTGAGAGGGAAGGTTATCAAAGTTGTGGACACCCGTCAGGATAGTGTTGACTACTCCGGGGGAAGCCTATCTGATACTGTCCAGGTCGTTGAGGTTAAAATAACCTCAAAAGGCCTACATAAAGGTAAGACTATCATTACTGATTACGCTTTAAGCCTTTCTTTTAGCTCGGATGAACAGCATTCTAAATTAGAGCCGGGGGATGAGGTATTACTAATACTGGAATTAGATGAAAAAGGAGAAATAACTCAATCATATATATATTCAGTGGTCAGGGACAAGTATCTGCTGTTATTATTAGTAATCTTTGCGGTGGTAATATTATCGGTTGGCCGCTTAAAGGGATTGAAGGCATTAATATCTCTCATTCTGACCATATTAGCAATAATATATATACTAATTCCACTGATTTTGAAGGGATTTGATCCTGTCTTTATATCTATTTGGGTATGTGTATTAATAACAGGAGTTACACTTCTATTAGTCAGTGGTTATAACAAAAAGACTCTTGCTGCTATTATCGGAACTACGGGAGGAGTTATTGCAGCTGGATTTTTAGCTCAACTGGTAGGCGGACTGGCAAAGCTTACAGGCCTTGGCGATGAAGAATCGCAGATGCTGATGTATATTCCTCAAAACATATCATTTGACTATAAGGGTTTACTCTTTGCCGGTATTCTAATCGGTGCTCTCGGTGCGGCAATGGACGTTGCGATGTCACTTTCCTCAGCTATGTTTGAAATAAAGGATATTAATCCTGAAATAAAAAAAAGTTCTCATATAAAAGCAGGGATGAATATTGGACGTGATATGATTGCAACAATGTCTAACACACTTATACTTGCATATGTCGGAGGTTCACTTCAATTATTGATTCTTCTTATGGCGCATGAAATACCTTTTTATGAAATTATTAATCAGGATGGTTATGCCGGTGAAGTGGTCAGATCCTTTGCAGGCAGCATAGGACTAATATTGACAATTCCGATAACTGCAATGGCAGCCGGTTTTTTAAGCGAAAAAAAAGATAAGCAGGATTATAGCAGATATTATAAATAGTGAACCTGTTATATTCATAAAAAAGGCTAATCCTTTCGGATTAGCCTTTTGTCTGTTTAGGAAAATTTAATAGTTTTCTACAAAAAGTTCAAAGTAAGCTTTGGGATGTATACAGGCAGGGCATACTTCCGGTGCACTTTTGCCTTCGTGTATGTATCCGCAATTTCCGCATTTCCAAAAAACTTTACCATCTTTCTGGAATAAACTGCCTTGTTCAATATTGTTGGCAAGTTTTACAAAACGTGTTTCATGTCTTTTTTCAGCAGATGCTATCATTCTATAAGCGTTGGCTATTTCCGGGAACCCTTCTTTATCGGCGATTTCAGCAAAAGTAGGATATAATTCGCTCCATTCCTCATTTTCACCGCAAGCTGCCGCCTTAAGGTTATCAAGGGTTGTGCCCTGAGCCACAGGATATGTTGCTGTTATCTCGATATCGGCAGGAAGTTCGCCTGCTAAACCTTCAAGCAAGAACTTATAGAATCTTTTTCCGTGTTCCTTTTCATTATCAGCTGTTTCAAGAAACAGGTTTTTAATCTGTTTGTAGCCCTCTTTATCGGCTACTGAGGCATAATAAGTATATCGATTTCTTGCTTGGGACTCTCCCGCAAAAGACTTTAACAAATTCTTAGCTGTTTCTGTGCCTTTTAAGCTTTTCATTATTAGGTACCTCCTTAAACATTTTAATATTTATTATTTTATCAGAAATTTTATCCCGAAACAACTTTTTGAGGTATTTGATGTATTCTTATTCAGGCTAAGAAAACAGTTAATTAAGCTATAATATATCAATCATTTATGTTAAAATTAAGCGATGAATTTACAGTTTGGAGGTTACTTATATGTCCTATGATATAGCAATAATTGGGGCCGGACCTGCAGGAGCTACCCTGGCAAGGTTCTTACCTCGACAATATAGAATACTTCTTTTAGATAGGCGGGACTTGATAGACGGGGAAAATGAAAAGGGTAAGTGTTGTGGAGGTCTTCTTGCTCCCGATGCCCAGCAAATGCTTGGTAAAATGGGCCTTGCTGTTCCTACAAGTGTTTTGGTTGATCCTCAGTTATTTCTGGTCAGGACTATTGATTTCGATAATTACTTGGAGCGCTTTTATCAGCGTTTCTATTTTAACCTTGATAGGCAGCGCTTTGATCAATGGCTTATTTCAAATGTTCCTAACAATGTTGATTTGGCCCTTGGTTGCAGATTTAATACCTTGAGTGAAACTAAGGAAGGCTATGAAATCGCATTTATGTACGGTAATAGGATTTTTACCGAAAAAGTGAAGCTTATAATAGGTGCTGACGGAGCATGGTCCAGTGTTCGCCGCCAGCTCTATGGTGAAGAAGATACTATGAAAAGGTATATAGCGATTCAGGAATGGTTTGAAACTGATAAAACCATACCCTATTATGGTGCTGTGTTTGACAGTGAAGTAACAGATTTCTATTCCTGGACAATTTCAAAAGACGGAAAATTAATTATCGGCTCAGCTCTTGCTCCAAATAAGGAGGCCCAGACTAAGTTTGCGCTGCTTAAAAGCAATCTAAAGGAGTACGGGTTTAAATTTGGAGACTGTGTCAAGCGCGAAGGCTCGTATCTTGTACGTCCACGTAAAAAGGATATTATAACCGGCAATAATCATGCAGCTCTAGTCGGCGAGGCGGGAGGTTTTATAAGCCCCAGCTCGGCAGAGGGAATTAGCTTTGCGTTAAGGAGCGCTTATCAATTAGCATTAAGTCTATCTCCGGGCATTGAAGGCTTCCAAAAAAGGTATAGAAAAAATATTGCACCTTTAATTAAGACTATAAGTTTAAAGCGCTTAAAGATTCCCGCAATGTACAATAAAACAGTCAGAGCGGCAGTTATGAAGAGTGGTATATTGACCTCCAAGACACTATTTGAAGAAGAATAACATTATAAACAGTCTATGCGAAAAATATTCAAATATATTTTACAGTTTTAGCGGCATGTCTGTAACGATTTAGCGCTCCGGTCAAACATCCAGTTTTCTAGTCGCGCTCGCTACGCAATCCTTGCTTCGCTTTAAATCGCATCAGACATACCGCTTCATTATAATTTGAATAAATCAATTAACCCTATTTAATTTTAAAACGCGGGCCTTCGCGGTCCTCCATGTTCTTAAGCTCACTTATAATATATAAAGGGCGCCCTTTTGCCTCATCATAAATACGACCTATATATTCACCGATTATACCAAGCATGAGCAGGATGATGCCGTTAAAGAACAGACTAACAGCTATAATAGATGCCCATCCTGATTGGGCTGATTCCGGGAATATCAGCTTTTGAAGTAATACAAAGATCAGATATACAAAGCTTATCAGAGAAATAAATGTACCAATGTATGAAGCGAATTTTAAAGGCTTGTAGGAAAAGGACATAATCCCGTCCATAGCCAGCTTCAGCATTTTCTTAAGAGGATATTTTGTTTCACCTGCAAATCGTTCGTTGCGTTCAAATTCGATTGCTATTTGCTTAAATCCGACCCAGCTCATTAAGCCTCTTACATAGCGACTTCTTTCGGGAAGCTGTTTTAATGCTTCACAAACTTTGCGGTCAATCAACCTGAAGTCTCCTGTGTCCACGGGGATATCCACATCGGTAAGTTTACCAAGGAGTCTGTAGTACACTTTAGCAGTAAACTTTTTAAATAAGGTCTCACCCTGACGGGATATTCTTTTTCCGTAGACAATGTCGTAGCCACTTTGCCAAATCTTTATCATTTCGGGAATCAGTTCGGGTGGATCCTGAAGGTCTCCGTCAATAATGACCATGCATTCTCCGGCTGCATAGTCCATACCTGCTGTTATAGCTATTTGATGACCAAAGTTACGAGCAAAATCTATCATTTTTATATGGCTATCACTTTTACATAATTCTGAAAGCATTGCTTTAGTATTGTCACGGCTTCCGTCATTAATAAAAATAATCTCGTAATTCTCATTTAGTGCATCCATTACATTCGTTAGACGTCTGTATGTTTCAGGAATAACATCTTCCTCGTTATACATAGGAACTATTATTGAACATAGAATTTTATCCATAGTAAGACCTCCGTAGTTGATGAGTATCATAAACAGTATACTACAAATCGTTAAGTATTTCATTTGCAGCCTTGTTTCCAAGTCTCACAGCATAGTTTAAACCCCTATCCTCGGGATAAATCTGGGGCATTGAAGCCAGAAAGACTCCTTTGACAGGCGTTTTTATATCCGGAATACTACTGCCATAATCCAAGGTTACGACAGGCTGCGCATATTGAGCTTTGCTTAAGGTCGTTTTAATTATATTATTATCACTAAACTTAGGAAAAATTATTTTTAAGCCGGCTATAAATTCATTAACTATTTCATTGTCAGGAAGTGAAAAAATGGGATCAGATATATCGCAGTATCTTGAAAGATAAACGATATGAGAGCCATAACCCTTGTCTCCGACAAGATCTGTATGTTCAATAATTAGAACGAAGGGAAAGCCCTTTTGGGAAACCGTTATCCAATAATAAGGCGATAAGCTTTCGCTTAATTCAAGGATTACGCAGATGTTTGCCTTATACTTTATATTTCTAAGTGTATTCTCATAACCTCGGGAAAGCTCGGGGCATGTATCTGCAAGAAGATTCGGGGATCCCGTAAATAAAACCTTATCATAACATGCTTTGCTATTTGAGGTTATTAGCTCTACTTGTCCGTCCTCAGTACAATTAATAGATTTTACCTCACTAGAGAGTTTAATGCTTCCACGATTCCGGTTGATATAATCAGCCATTTGCTTTAAAAGAGCGATAAAGCCACCATCCATATAGCCCAGCTTTTCTTTACCAATGTTTTTACCTCTTGATGAACCTCTAAGCTTAAATTTGTTCCATATCCATGTTCCGGAGACGTTGTCTGAATCGATGTCAAACTTTGATTTTAAGAGTGGTTCCCAGATTTTTTCATAGGCTTCCCTTCCGGAGCGTTTAATTATCCATTCCCTAGCTGTTATTGACTCAAATGGGGTATAGTCCTTGATGAATTTTGAGGACAAGACTAATAACCCCATTCCGATTCTGGAAAAGAAGCTGATGGGTTTAAAAAGTAAGAGATCCATAGGAGAGGTAAAGGGGTGGAGGGAATTATCAATATATATGGCATTTTTAGGCTCGTACCAATTAAGGCTGTCTTTAATTCCAAGTTCATCAATCAGGTTAAGAATATCAGAATCGCTTACAAAAATATGATGATAAAATCTATCAAGCTCTGTGTTGCCTAAAGGTATAGCTGAGGCCAGTCCTCCAATAAAACTTTCCTTATCATAGATTGTAACATTATGACCGCATTGAGCAAGTCTGAATCCGGCTGTAATACCGGTCATACCGGCACCGATAATCCCAATATTCATAATTACCTTCCTTCGCCTGCAAGAGCATATGCTCATTTGGGCATATGCCCATAATTTCAGGTAAACATTCAGGTTATTTATATATAACCTTTTTATATAAAATGAAATTCCATGAGATAATAAAGAACATTATCAAAATCTTGGGCAGATATAATACCGGCCACGAGCCCTCACCACTTAAAAGTACTAACAAATAGCGAATCCCGGAGAACAAAAGTATATTACCAACAATTAGATTAAAAAAGAATAAAATCCCATAAAGGAATAATTGTCGTAGAAAATTATCTTTAGATTTAAAAGAGAAAAATTTGTTTAATAAGAAATTTATCCAGAAGATAAAAGTATAGACTATTATGTTTACATAAAGCTCACTTATAGTAAGGGAGTTTCTGAGAATAATGAACAGGGCATATTCAATTGAGAACGAAAATACACCCACAATAAGGTACCTGATAAATTGAGCCAATGAATCGGGGGTAAAGAACTTTTTCAGTATAGGGAGTGTGCAAAGCCATTCAATTATGTTTTTCATTTAGCAAAAATCCTCCAAACTACCATTCCCAGCGGGGAAGAAGTTGAAGACCGTTTAAATAAAAACGTGGAACCTCTATCCCGGATAAAAGGGGATAATACAATACAAAAAGAATCAAGAATAATATCAGGAAAACCTTTGTAACCTTGCGGCTGAATATTCCACGGTCTTCCAGATATCTAAAGAGAATACCTGTCATTAAAATTAGGAATGGAACACATGAAAAGTAATGGTATATAAAGGTTATTTTTCTAGGGGCGACAACCCAGGGAAGATACTGAGATAAATAACCTATAACCGGGAAGAGTAAAAGCTTATTACCACCAATAAATTTTCTTTTTTTGAAAAGGTTTGCGATAATAAATCCCAGTGTTACAAAAAATGCTACAAGGCCTGTCCAAAATAGCAGAGGATGTCCTAATCCTGCGATTGAAGCGCCCCAAGAGTTTGGAAGAAGGGAACCCTGATAATAGTAGATAGGACGAATATTAAGTGGCCATTCATACCAGGGTGAGGCATAGGGGTGAGTTGCATCCACACCTTTGTGGTAATCAAACATGCTCTTTACCGAGTCAAAGACTGACTTAATAAGGGTCTGGTTATCCTCCTTATAGTCAATAGGTATGAATGAGAGAATATAAATTGCCACGGGAATGATTATAAAAAATATTATGCAAAAAAAGCAGGTTAAATAGAAATATTTGCCCGTCCAACCCCAAAGCTTCGAAGACTTTTGTTTTATACTGCCGCCTTGCTCTTTTAAGATTATGTTTAGGTGATTATTGTATTCACTATACTCATAGCCTCTGGAAAGGAAGAAGAGTAGAGCCAAACCAAAAGCTCCATAGAGGGCTATCCATTTAGTTGCGGCACCAAGCCCAAGAGCTATTCCGCAAAATAAGAGGGGAATAAGTGATTTTAATGGCCCTCTTTCATAGGATCTTGAGTCATAGTAGTCCAACATAAAATAGAACATCAGCATAACAAAGAAAACAGTATAGCTGTCTATTGTGGCCAAACGAGTCTGGGTAAAGTGCATAAAGTCAAACATCATTAAATAAGCACAGAAAAATGCCCAGAAAGAGTCTTTAAAGAAACGCTTTGCTATCATATACATAAGAGGAATCAAGGCGGCTCCGAATAAAGTCCCCATAATTCTCCAGCCAAAAGGATTCATCCCAAAAATACTTATTCCAAACGCAATTATGGTTTTACCTAGGGGCGGATGAGTATTCTCATATAAAACATCTCGCTTCTCAAGCTGTTCCAATGCGGTTCGAGGGAAATATACTTCATCAAAATAAGTACTGTTTAATACAGTTGGACGATCCGGGACAAGGTCCTGTTCATCAAACATATTAAGAACACCTTCTGTCGAAGGTTCAGAGTCGATTTTAAAGTCTGTTATCAGATTATCACCACTAAAAAATCCCATCTCACGATATTCGGCTTTATAGTATCTGTCTTTATCATTTTCGTTATCGGTTCGTAAGTACTTGGTAGTTATTCTAAGTTTATCGGTCATTACTGTGTCTGTTGTATAATGCCATTTAAATATTGATTTCATATCAATGAAGGTATATGGGGCGAAGGTGCCATCCTTATATGCCTCTATCTCCAGGCTGCCAAAGCATCCCCAGGCATGACCTAATCCACCAAAGAGCATAATTTTATCAATATTAACCTCTTTGCCAAAATCAACAATAAAACTTTCATTAAGTTTTTCCGGTTCCCAGCCTGTTTGAGGCGCTTTTAAGTCTCCCAGATAAAAAAGAGCTATTACCAAATAAATTGCTGTCATTATAAGCATTATTTTAAAATCTGTTTTGTTTATTTTGCCATTCATATTTCTACTCTCCTTGAAGGATCCGGCTTTATAAAAGATTTATAGCCCTGATATAATGAAAGAGCATAAGTTATAAGCGTTATGAATGAATACAACAAGCCCAGTCCATCCCAGCGTTCAAGCCAATATACTTCCCTAAATGAGATTATATATAAATACTGTTGATTAATAAATACCGAAAAACTAATCAGACATAATGGCAAGTATAGGCGCTTTTCAAAAATAGAAGCTAAAGTAATAAAGATTATAGCAGGAAGTAAGTATCTTTCGTGCATCTTGGTCATAAAGAAAAAAGCGCTGAAAAGAACAAGATATGAAGAATAAGTAATTGCATAAAAAGTTGCTTTTCCTTTTATCAAACAGATAAAAGCATAAGCTAGTCCCAACAACAGAAGAATATTACCCCAGGCTAAATAGCTCATGCCAAGAAAACTCAAAGTGTCATTCTGTATTTGTCCTCCCAGTAAGAACCAGAAATTAAAAGCATTCGCAGTAGCAAAGGGGTAGTCCTTAATACTTGTAGTGTAAAGTTTGATAAGCCAATAAAAATAATCTATAAATGCAGGAAGCTTATTTGACATTTGAGTAGGAAAATAAAAAGGTAGAACAATCAGTAAATAGATAAGAATTCCCGACACCAAACCCGATAAAAGCTTGATAATATATTTAAAATTAAACTTGAACTCTTTGAAATAGAGATATAAAACAACCGGCAATAAAAGACCGCTTTGGGGCTTGGTTAATACAGAAATCAGAAAGAGAAGGGCGGCAAGGTTGTGTTTTCTGTATTCAAATAGTACCAGTACTCCAATTAACATTGTTGCGGTTATAGAGTCAAACTGTCCCCAAATGGATGAATTAATAAAAACTCCAGGATTTATTACATAACTCAAGGCTACAATCATTCCGACATTGACTTTATTGAACTTTTTTGCAAGTAACATAATCAAAAAAGCACCTATGAACTCAAAAAGAACTGACCAAAGCTTAATTAAATAAACTTGCGCTCCAATGGAAAGAGAGAAGGCTTTGCATAACTCTCCGGTAATCCAGAGAAAATATTGAAAAAACGGAGCATAAACAACATGAAAGCTCGCGTAGAATTGATCTGGGCCATAATCTGCCAAATAATCGCTCCAGGCTACATAGCCTCCCATATCTATTCCATAGGGCTTTATACATGTAATGACTAAACGAAATGACACTGTAAGTAATAATAAAGGTAAAAACCACTTATCATAACAATCTCCACGCTCATTAAAATTTTCGTTTAAGCTTGTCTTGGACATATTTTCCTCCGAACATGATTAAAGGTGCCAAAAAGCACCGATGGACATGTTATTATTGTAAATCAAAAAAAGGCAAAAAAAAAGCACCGTAGTAGGATTTATTTATAAAATAATTGCGATCCTTTGTTGGTGCTTATCTCAAATAATATCAAAGTTCTACATATATAAAAGGAGGAATAAATAACTTCATTTATATTATACCATTGTCCATCTTATTATAATATTAATTTTAGATTATAAATATATTAACAAAAGATGAACAAAAGACAGTCAAGCATTGAGTATAGGTCTTAATGATGAAGATTAAGTATTCTGAGAACTTTAGAAATGCCATTAAAAATCTGTCTCCGGAAG
The DNA here is from genome assembly GCA_023411795.1 of Bacillota bacterium. GTDB lineage: Bacteria > Bacillota > Clostridia > DSM-8532 > DSM-8532 > DTU059. The sequence goes on along the minus strand of JAEYOK010000010.1, from coordinate 85,035 downwards.
TACAGTAAACTCTCCAATGCCTAGTATGGACATTTCACCCTATCCCTTAATAAATTTTATAATCTTTTTTGGATCTGCTGTAGGGTTTAAGCTATAAACCTTTTCTGTTATTCTTTCTGTGGCTTTCCGTTCATTGATTTTACTCGCTTTTTCAACTATATCTTTACCGAAGTACCTTTCAATCGTGCAGAATACTGTGGACGACCAACCGTATTCCTCTCCTTTTTTTGAGAGCTTTTGCTTCCTTCCGCACATAGTCAGGTACATTTTCATTTGAAGTTCAACCAAAGCCCTGTCAAACTTGGAAGTATCCTCTTTCGAAAATCCACCGATTTGTTTGATTGCATGAAGAGGCAAGGTCTCATTTTCGATGATAACGTCATAAATACGCTTTGCAAAGTGGCTCATCTTACCATCTGCATATTCTTCCCTAAAATTCTTGCTGCCGCGCCTTACTGCTAAAAAATATGGGTACCATTCTTTAGTGATATATCCACTCTTATTGAAAAACAGCTTTGCATAAGCAATATCGTCACGTTCGTCCAAAACACGGATACGCCACTCCCAAGGGTCGGTATCCTGATTGCCGGTATGCCAGCGTACAGGTGTGTCATAAGGTGGAGCTTCATTCCAGCTCCATGGAATCACGGAAAAAATCCCCTCGCTGTTTCCTCCGCTCATAGAAAAACCTGCATCAAACAGAGAATTTAAAAAATCGTTATAATTTTTAATCATATGCTTCGCTCCATATTCAAATAGTTTTACAATTCATATTTTATAGTACTTCCTGCCAATCACTAAAAGTTATACTGCTTACTTTAATTCACTTTCACAATAAAGTCACTTCAACATCTTCCATCATTTTTTCTCTGAATACCATTTTCCACTCAACATCATCTGTAGGTTCAAAATGTAGAGCCGACATAGCAGCATGTGGTTTTGATTTTTCTCCTTTTGAAAAAACTAACGCGGTCGGACCGTCAGCAATGCCGATAATACCGATACTGCAGGCATCATAGGTTGCTTGAGGTTCAAATGGCTTTTTAGGCATGCGTTTCGGATTGTCATTATCAAGACAGTCACGCACAGAAAAATTTTCGCCAGATATATCAGGTTCTAAAATGTAAGTCATTACCGTGTGGTAAGTCGGGAACTGGTATTCTTGATGTGCAAATGCTTTTGAATCGAACTCTTGCTTCTCATATTCAAGCACGGTAAGTTTATGTTCAGTACCGAAAACGGGATGAATAAAGGTTATAACATCTCCGGCATTCGGGTTTTCGAAATGTTCGCCAATGATTGAAACAGGGGGTCTCTCCAACATTAATTTAAGTGTTTTGATTGTTGGTTTTCGTGTTGTTGCCCACGGACAAGACCATCTGTGAAATGACCAAGCTTTTGATTCGTCCAAGCCGTAATGTTTAATAATCTTTTTTGAAGCTGAATTATTCTCCACATCGCTAGGCAAGCAACTTTCGGGAATCCAGGATATGCTTGTGCCGCTCTTTGGATGTATTTCTTTACCGTTCAGATAAAAGAAAGCACGGAAATCAACTTCCAGAGGATTTTCGCTTTCTAGTTGTCTTCTCTGTTCAGAAGTAAGTTTATTTTCATTTAATCGTGCAGGTTCCCATTTGTCTATGAATGCCTTGAGTTTTTCGGGAGCAATTTCAACACAATAATCAATAACAAAGCCTTTACTGCAAGAATAAATTGCAGGAATATGCCAGAGTTCATAGCCCCAATTAAGTTTACTGTTGAGTTCAATTTCTTTGCCTGCACGTCCTTTTTTGTCCCAATATTTGCCGTCATAAAAAACCTTCCATTCAGTTTCTTCTTCGGGTGCATTAGGGTTCATGTCTGTATCATAATACTCGGGAGTATATTTGATTTGGCTGTAATCAAATTGCGATTGCAGCTCTTTTATATATTCAAAGGGATTTTCCATTGGAGAAAGCGACAGTTTACTTTTCAGCTCTTCCAATATTGCCGACTGTGTTTCGCTTGGCTTGTTTTCTTCAAGGAAAGAGTTGAAAATATCAATGTCACAAGCGTGAGCCTGTTCGACGGCAGCCATATCACCGCACGAAATGAGCAAACGAAGCATATCTTTAAAATTTTTCGCAATAGGATGTACATAATCACCAGGAAGATTTTCAGGGCTTACGGCAAACACCATTTCACCAAACCCGCGGATAAAGCAATAATGAATACCGGCACTTCCTGCCCAACCGATTATATTTGCACCTTTCGGAGTACAGAAATATGTGGTCTTGCAATCGCTCTGCTCAAATCCGAGATAAGTACAATCAATTTTTAGATTTTTGAATTTACGATATGTTTTCATTTAAACCTCATAAAACCAGGCCGCAGAACTGGAATTCTACTCACTATCTCCAGATACCAGTGGCGTTCTTTTTAAATCGGGTATTCTTATGTGACAACAACCCCGTCCCCTTGTCACTTAGTTGAACTTCTTCCTCTCTTATTATCGTAGCATTTTGTAAGTATCTTTAGGAAAATCCCATCTTTTGTATAAGCACCTTTACTTCATCTCATAATCTTCTTGACAAAAGTAAAAGAATTACTTAAACTTAAATAGTAGAAAGTTCAACTGTTAATACTTCAACTATTGGAGGCGGAATATGAATTTTAATACAATAAATTTGCTTTTAAACTATGCTAAGGGGTTTGGTCACTCTAAAATACGTAAAGTGGGAGTATCCGATACCGAGCACAAAATCTGCACATTCTTATATTTCCACAGTGATGCATATCAGGATATGATTGCAGATTCCCTTATGCTAGACAAGACCACAGTAGCGAAAGCTCTTTTGACCCTTGAAGAACGTGGACTTATCAATCGTATTCAAAACCCTGAAAACAGACGCAAAAACATTCTGAATATTACTGAAGCGGGCAAGGAAATTATTACAGATGTTGTGGGTATATATGATGAATGGCTCGAAAAGGTAGAATCCTGCCTATCGGTTGAAGAAAGAGAACAGTTTCATGACTACTGCACACGGTTACTGGAAAAAGCAAAAGAGATTAGTGCATGCCGTCACTTTTAATTAATAACAGATAGAAATGAGGAAAAATATTGATGACACAAAACAAACATACAGAATTAATGAGCAAAACACCAGTCACAAAAGCAATACTGAAAATGTCGATACCGGTTGTGCTCGGGATGATGGTACAGGTGTTGTATAATCTTGTCGACACATTCTTTATTGGCAAGCTCAACGACCCAAATCAGCTTGCGGCAGTGAATATAACAACCCCGATTCTTACGCTGATGATGGCAATTGCTTCAATCGTCAGCACAGGTGCCGCTTCTTATATCTCCCGCAGTCTCGGCAAAAAGGATAACCAATCGGCAAACAAAACGCTGTCAACGGGAATTACCATTACCACAGGGCTTGGAATCCTAGTGATGGCGGTTGGGCTCATATTTTTGAAGCCCTTTATCACTCTGCTAGGCGCGACAGAAGCATATTTGCATCTAGCTTGATTAGCATATTTACACCACTACCTGAAGTCATAGCTGAAGGAGCTACTGTTTTGACAATCTATATGTGGTCATTATTGTTCCTTGGCCCACAGATGCTTGCTTCGACTACCATTCAGGCATTCGGAAAGGCAAAAGCGTCGCTGCTGTTGTCAATTGCTCGTCAGGGAATGTTCTACATCCCTCTTTTGCTTCTGCTCAACAGCCGCTTCTTATTCAAAGGTTTACTTTGGGCGCAACCCATTTCGGATGCAATAACCCTTTCACTCGCACTAATACTGCTTATATTTATTCTAAAAAAATATCAAAAGGATAACATAGAAAAAACAGAGATGCCTGATCAACTGAAAGCAGGATAAAACGAGGTTACCGAACATGATTCTTGTAAATAATGAGATTAATGAATTGAGTACCAATTTTTACAATGGAGCTTGGACAGTTCCTCAATGTTGATTTATTACTCTATCATGGATGTCGGCTAAATGCTTCATTAGGTGGTATAATTGCGAAAATGGTGCTGTATATGCCCCATTTGAGGAACTACACAGTTAAGAAAAGACCATACCGCTTATGTCCCGATCTAGTTTTGTATATAGGTTAAGGACGATAAATCATATGAAGGACTTTCCGGATTTCATGAAGAAAACAAGTAAGCGTATCAGCCATACGGACCAAAATACTGAAGATATTGAAGGGTACTTTTATGAGGCTGTAGATGGAAGTCAAATGGCTTTTTGGACATGTCATTCTGATAGGGAATCCAAAATACATACTCATAGTTTTGATGAATACATGGTTTGCCTTAGCGGGCAATATACAGTTTACATGAATGGCCAAGAATATGTTTTAAACCCTGGAGACGAGTTTTTTATCCCAAAAGGTACAGAGCAGGGAGGCAAATGTATTGCTGGAACAAGAACCATTCATGCTTTTGGTGGTAAACGGATAAAAGGTAATATAAGATAATTGTATGCTAAAAGGAAAAAAAGAAATACGCAAATACAGTAGTTAGCCAAAATGCTATGCACCAGTTATCCTTTTGGGTATGAAAAAGACCATCTTGGGAGAGTGGTCTAATTGTCTGTACCTGTTAGTTGTTCTTGCTTTTCGATAGAATCGTTAAAAACATCTAATCTCATACTAATGGTGTGAGTCTGCTTTTTCCTTGTTTCATTTTCTTTAAAGCCATTCTTTTTGTAAAAGAGATCCACAGTTGGATTATGCTCAACATCGGCGTCTATAGTGATGTATTTACACGCAACTCCTGCTTCATTAATATCATTAACCACACCTCTTGCAATTTCAATCATTAATGAACCAATGCCTTTATATTGCTTTTTATATGCCTCATGAACAGCTAATTTACCTATTTTTAATGCTGGAAAAGCACCAAAAGGAATATGACTTATATTTGCGTCTTCTTTTTCTTTTTCGGAAAGACGAATTGAATCAGTAATCAAAACCATATAAGCTACAATATCTCCATTTTGTTTATTAACTAGTAAGTGGGCTTTTGATATACGAGCATTATGGTATTCTAATGCATTTTCTTTTAAATAGGCACTATATTCTTCAATTTCACATGAAAAATCTTCAATTCGATACCCTCTGGACAAAGGAATGAATTGAAGATAATCAGTAATCATACAAATATCTTTCCGATTGTCTTCTGTTTCTTTCATTAAAAGATTAACCTCTTAATTTTTTTAATAATTCAGAAGCGGCCTTATTTCTATCAATACAACGTTGAGAAGGTTGCATTAATGCCTCGGAAATAATCTCTTTTGCATATTTCCCTGAAACTTCAGGAGTTGCTTTAATTGGTTTAATTTTAACTGTAGCTGCAACAGACATTACCGCTACCCCCTTTCTAAAAGGACTAATATTATTATGTGAAATATGTCTATCCATATTATACCACCCTTGTACAACACTTGCAACTACTGATTAATATGCATTGTACAAAGATAGATATACATTTCCTAATTTAATTATACATAATTTTTCTATTATTAATATCGGCATATTTTATGAATTGTCATACCATATTATGTAGAATTATGGAATGTATTGTAGTAGAATTTATATTATACATCTGTGGACTATTCGCACATGGGCTAACAAATCTTTCACGGTTACGCTACGGTACACCCAAATTACCTCTTGGATTTTGCAAGCAAAATTGCAGTATACACTATTTATATAATGCGCAAGATTCGTTTTTTGATTAAGGTTCAGCCTTCCATGGCTGAATCTGGCTACGAGGGACAAGAAGAATTAGGAGGATTTGTTATGGATTATAAATATAAAGAATTAACAATAGAAGACTTAGAAATGTTGATAAGTAAATACATAATTTACTATAATTCAGAAGGTGGAAAGTGGACATATGACTTGGCTAAGAAAAGACTTGAACAAATATTCTTGACGCCCTATTTTTATGGTATTGGATTATATAGAAAATCCGAATTATTAGGGTTTTCAGTAGGATGGTTTAAACAATTTGACGATATTAAACTTTATTATTTGGAAGAAATACTCGTATTTAGGGAATATCAAAATAAAGGTTTTGGAAGTAAAATACTAGAAAAACTTGAATCGATAGTTAAGGAACAGGGTGCACAAAAAATAGATTTGGCAACAACATACGAAGATAAACACCAAAGATTTTATTCAAGGCTTGGGTATAAAAAATCCGATTTTCTTATTCCTATGTATAAAAAAATTTAAATATTTGTTGCACATCATTTATATATTGTGAACGATTAGGTTTTGTATAAGGCTCACCGGGCGGCAAGCGCCGCTAAAGGGAAGGGCTCCGTTGGTTTGGTTCATCGGCATCGTAAAAACGAAATGTTATAAGAAATTCTCTTCTGTGATAGAAAGGTTTTGGAGGAGGGAGTATGAAGAAACATAAACACATTCTTATTATAATTGCTGCTTTACTGATTGTTTTAAGATTAATGTGTAATGTATAGATAATATAAAATATTTATAGCAGTAAAAATGAGCATAACAAAAAAGCCGAACAGAGAACTTAAAATAACTCAATGAAAAATTAAAAATTTGGAGTGAGAAAAATGTATTATCATAGAACATATAAAGAAAAATCCGATGACTTTAACGAAATGTGTTTACTGGTTTCATATTTGAATAGTATGCATTTGTGTGATTGGTCATTAGGTAGATTGTATGCATGGAAATATGGTAGATGGAGTAAAGAAAGCCAGATTGATTCACTATTTGAAAAACAGTCTGAGTTATTTTTTGATGATTTAAATAAATTGTGTGGAATAATTATAACTGAGAATTTTGGAGAAAGTTATTATATTCTTTCAAAGAAAGATATAGAACTTTTACAAGCAATGACTGATTTTTTGATAGAAGGCGGGAACTTTAATAAATCGTGCACTATAACAGTTCCTGTTAATGATGAATATCAAAAAGATGTTTTTGAAAGAAACGGATTCATTTGTTCGGGTGATGCTGATGTCACATATACTTACAATACAGAAGATATTGAAATACCAAAAAGAATAATACCAAATGGGTTCGTTCTAACATCTCAAAGAGAGTATTTAGATGAAGAAAAAGCAGAACTTTTAAGATTTTATGCTTTTAATCCTAATGCTATTTATGATGAGACACTTGATTATGCATACAAATATGCAAGGACAAATCTTATACTTGTTCCAGAACTCTGTATTTTGTTGCTGAATGAATTTGGTGAACCAGTTTCAACTTGTATGGGTCTTCTGGATAATAGCAATCAATTAATGGAAATAGAGGTAGTTGCTACAAAGAAGGAATACGAACATAGAGGATTTGCCAAAATAGTAATTTCAGAATGTATTAAAAGAGGAATCAGTAAAGGAGTGAAAGAATTTTCGATATCTGCATGGGAGGAAAAAACAAGAAGATTATATTCTTCCTTTGGTAAATCACAAGCATTGAAAAAGGTGAATTATTCGAGAAGTGTTTCTTAACAAATTCCAATTTGTAGAGCTGGTTTAATGTTAACTAAAGCTGTCATAGTAATACTGTTACAAGCAACTCCACGTCCTGTGGCTAAGATAAAAAATGCTTTGAAAATTGAGCTAATGTTTGGTAGAGTATAGTAAATGAACATTATTTTATCAGATTGAGGTTATTATGGAGAAGTTCTTATCCTGGAGTTTTGCAATTTTATTATTATTGATGGTTATTTTACTTATAATCCATGAATATGGTCATTATTTGGCATATCGTGTACTAGGCTACAAGGCTATTCTGAGAAGGTCCATATTAGTCCCAGGTGTTGACCCATTAAATACAATACAAGTAAAAAAGGTTGAAGGTTTATTAATCGCACTTGGTGGTTTCGTTTTATCAACAACTATTGTTGTTATTCCTTTAATTATATTTCAATATAGGTTGTGGCTTGTTTTATTGATCGGCAGCCTTGCTGGATCAATAGTTGATTTTATATGGGCATTTAGTATGCTTTTTAAACGAGCAATTACAATTTCCGGTTCGTCGTCATGATTTCGGATTTGCTTTATAGGAAAAAATTGGGAGTCCCATACATATCACTCATATTGATAGCATGCTGTTTAATAGTCTCTATTCCCACGTACTTCTTCACAAGACTATACTATGTTTTTGGAGCAAGTATGTTTGGGTTACAGCCTACTTATTTCTGGCAGAACTATATAACGAGCCATTTTGAACATGGTAGTTTTTTTGTTGAGACTCAAATAACACAAGGGCTACCTCTATTAGTTCACTTAATAAGTAATATAATAGTTGTTGGATTATTTGGAAGTATTGTTGAACGCTTACTTGGAACATTTAGATTTTTATTACTATCCTTAATAGCAGCTTTGACTAGTATTGCTGCTAGTTTAGCAATAAACTCATTTGGAAATGGGGTATCCGGAATTGCTTGGTCATATGGTCCAATAGTGTTTGTAATAATAGTTAAACTATTTAATCATGATAGAAAAAGATTGCTGAAGGATTTTATGTTATACATTTCGATATTATTATTTTTTATGATGTGGGTATTTATCTCGGTTAGAAGTGGTTGGACTACAAACTATTATCATCTGATAGCAACACTTGTTGGGATTTGCTTTATTGTTATAAATAAAAACGTAATAGTGAAAAGAATAAAAGAGATAGATGGAGAGTCTCCGAAAATATTGGTAAATAAACGCATTATTGTTTGTAGTATGTTATTACCACTATTTTTATTAGTGATACTGGGGCTAGCACTGAGTGGTGTTATATAAAAGAAGTTCGGGGCAGAGCCCTTATGGTACAATCGTCTGCCGTTTGCATTTTTGTCCTTTATAGTTTATCATAAGGGTATTAATCATTTATGTGTGAGGCATAGTGTGACGTATTAATTTAACTATGTCTTTGGAGAGTTGTATGGTTTTATATGAAAGTACAAGGGGCGGAGATGAAAGATTAACTTCCGCTGAAGCGATAAAAAAAGGTATTGCACCCAATGGTGGACTTTATGTACCTCAAGAATTTCAAGGCCTGACTTTACAAGAAATTGAAGAATTAGTGGAGATGTCATATACCCAACGAGCCACTTTTATTCTTAAACACTTTTTAGACGATTTTTCTGATGAAGAGCTTAACGAATGCGTTAATAGCGCATATTCTGATAAGTTTGATAACGAAAAAATTGCACCTGTTGTCGAATTGAATGAGAGTCTTTTTTTGCTGGAACTATGGCATGGACCTACCTGTGCTTTTAAAGATATGGCACTTCAGATTCTTCCTCACCTTCTTGTTAAGTCGATGAAAAAGACAGGTGAGCAAAGCGAAGTAATCATTCTTGTTGCAACTTCAGGGGATACCGGTAAAGCAGCTCTCGAAGGATTCGCAGATGTAGAAGGCACCGGAATAATAGTTTTCTATCCTGATAATGGTGTAAGCGAGGTCCAGAAATATCAAATGATTACCCAGACCGGAAAGAATGTTAAGGTGTTCGGTGTAAAGGGTAATTTTGATGATACACAGACAGGTGTAAAAAGGATATTTACAGATAACGAACTGACTACAATGATGGAGAGTAAAAATCTAAAGTTTTCTTCAGCTAACTCCATAAATTGGGGAAGGTTAGTTCCTCAGATTGTATATTACTTTTCTGCTTATGCTGACTTGATTAAAGAGAAACGCATAAATGCAGGTGATAGAATAAATTTTGTAGTTCCTACCGGAAATTTTGGTAATATTCTGGCTGGTTTCTATGCTGCAAAAATGGGACTTCCGGTTAACAAGTTTATATGTGCTTCAAATGATAACAATGTGCTCACAGACTTTATCAGAACCGGTTACTACGACAAGCGTCGTGAATTTATTAAAACCGTATCTCCTTCTATGGATATACTTATATCGAGCAATCTTGAAAGACTTCTTTATGAGATAACCGGTCACAACGCTCAAAAGGTATCAAACTGGATGAGTGAGCTTAACGAAAACGGATACTATGATATCGGAGAGAAATATAAAAATTATATTAAGAAGTACTTTTGGGCTGGCTGGTCAAATCAGGATGAAACCTTAAAGACAATTGAATGTGTGTACTCAGATTATAACTATGTTTTAGATACTCACACCGCCGTAGCCGTTGATGTTTATGACAAGTATGTGATAACTACCGGAGATTTAACTCCATCGGTGGTAATTTCTACAGCCAGTCCCTTTAAGTTTAATAGTAGTGTATGCAAGGCGCTTTTTGGAGAAAATAAAATAGCCGATAAATCAGAATTTGAACTTCTTGAGATATTGTCAAAGGAATGTGATTTACCTATACCTTCAGGTCTTGCCGATCTTGATAAAAAGAAGGTTCTTCATAATTCAGTTTGTGAAAAACAGGATATGAAGAATGTCGTTATCCAAAGCCTCTTGGAGAGGGAGTGAGAACTATGACTGCCAGTGTAAAGCTGTCAAAGATAATTAATGAATTATCGTTGGAGAAATTATATTATACCGATAAACATAATGATATCAGTATTGAAACATCGGATATTAACCGCCCCGGACTTCAACTCGGAGGGTTTTTTGAGTATTTCGGGACTGATAGAATTCAAATAATCGGTAAAGTCGAGATGACATATCTGGCTAAACTGGAATCGGAGCTCCGTTATAAAAGTCTTTTTGCTTTATTCTCTACAGGTATACCCTGTGTGGTTTTAGCAAGAGGTATGGAGCCTTTTCCTGAGATGATGCAGGTAGCAAAAGAATGTGATGTACCTTTTTTACTTACCACCGAAGATACTTCTAGATTTAGCAGCAATCTAATAGCTTATTTGAATATTGAACTGGCACCAATGGAAACAATGCATGGAGAACTAGTTGAGGTTTACGGTGAAGGTGTTTTGATTTTAGGTGAAAGCGGAGTTGGCAAAAGCGAAGCGGCATTGGAACTCGTCAAACGTGGTCATAGGCTGGTTGCCGATGACTTGGTTGAGGTAAGAAGAGTATCCAGTAAAACTTTAGTTGGAACTGCTCCCGAGATTATCCGCCATTTTATCGAAATTCGTGGCATTGGTATATTGGATGTTAAGTATCTGTACGGTGTAGGCTCGGTAAAGATGACTGAAGGAATCAATCTGGTCATTAACATGGAGCTTTGGAATCCTCAGAAGCATTATGAAAGGCTTGGAACAGATGACCTGACAACCGAGATTTTGGGTATTAAAGTACCCTTTCTGACTATTCCTGTCAGACCGGGCAGAAATCTTGCTGTAATTATTGAAGTTGCCGCCATGAATAATAGACAGAAAAAAATGGGATATAATGCCGCACAAGCTTTCACTCGTAAAATTTCAGAAGATATTCAAAGAAATGCTGATATTTTACCATAGTTCTATAATCCGGTGAATATATAATTCTGGATAATAGAATAATTTGTTAAGGTTTATTTCAAGGAGTGAAACTGTTGCAAGAAATAGATATTTACGGTAAACTAATAGCCATTTACCCACAGAGTGCTATTTCAAAGAATGTTTCAATGGAAGAGTATACGTCCATGAGAGTTGGCGGTAAAGCAGACTTTATGGTTCAACCTGACTCTATTGAAGACATTCAAAAAGGTGTCAGCTATCTGACTTCACTAAATATACCGTTTTTAGTTATGGGGAACGGATCTAATCTTATATTTTCTGACAGCGGGTACCGAGGAGTCATAATTAAGATTGGTTCAGGATTCTCAAAAGTAGAAGTAAATGATACTATAATTACCGCCGAAGCAGGGGCATCTCTGGCTTACGTTGCTAATGTTGCATTGGATAATTCCCTTTCGGGTATGGAGTTTGCCTCCGGTATACCAGGAACAATAGGGGGGGCGGCATGTATGAATGCCGGAGCATATGATGGTGAGATGAAGCAGGTTATAGTAGAAACACTCTGTATTGATAATCACGGTAATTATATAACTCTACGGGATGAAGAACACAATTTTTCCTACAGACACAGCAGAATACAGGACGAAAAACTAATATGCCTGAAAGTAAAGCTTCAGCTTAAGAAAGGCGAAAAGAATGAAATCCAGGCAAAGATGAATGAATTAAATGCTAGAAGACGTGAAAAACAACCACTCACCTTTCCCAGCGCCGGGAGCATATTCAAACGCCCACCGGATGCATTTGCCGGAAAGCTTATTGATGACTGCGGTTTAAGAGGCTACAAAATTGGTGGCGCGCAAATATCAGATAAGCATTGCGGATTTATTATTAATACGGGTAACGCAACTACCGCAGATGTAGTTTCTTTGATAAAACACGTTCAAAACACAGTATACAAAAAGTTTGGCAAACAACTAGAACTTGAGGTTAAAATCATCGGGGGTATTGAGTAAATGGAGTTACTGATTATCACAGGTATGTCCGGAGCCGGTAAGAGCCTGTGTGTGAAATACTTTGAGGATATTGGGTACTTTTGTGTAGATAATCTTCCACCATCGCTAATTCCAAAATTTGCTGAAGTAACCTTACAAGGAAAGTCAGTTATCGAGAAAATTGCCCTAATAATTGACATACGCGGCGGCGAGATGTTTCTTGATCTTTTGCCTGCCTTATTGACATTGGACGAAATGGATATTAAGTATAGAATACTATTTTTAGATGCCTCTGATACTGTCCTGGTCAAACGTTTTAAAGAAAGTCGCCGAATGCACCCTCTATCTAAGGATGGGCGTATTTTTGACGGTATTGAGGAAGAGAGAGAAATTCTTAAACCAATGAAGGAAAAGGCAGATTTCATTATAGATACCTCCAGCTTAACTCCACGCCAGCTCAGAGAGGCTGTTATTGAACATTTTGTTGAAGGTAAGATTTTCAAGGGTCTTATAGTTAATATCGTTTCCTTCGGTTTTAAGTATGGAATACCAATAGACAGCGATCTTGTTTTCGATGTACGATTCATTTCTAACCCCTATTATATACCTGAGCTTAAACCTAAAACGGGTCTGGATTGCGGTGTGGTGGACTATGTGATGAGCTTTTCCGAAAGCCGAACTTTTGTTAACAAGCTCGTTGATATGGTTAATTTTTTACTACCCCTTTATGTAAAGGAAGGAAAAAGTCAATTAGTCGTGGGAATTGGTTGTACCGGGGGAAAACACAGGTCTGTTACCATTGCCAACAAGTTATTTGACAGATTGAAACGAAAGGGTGTAAGTGCGGTTGTCGAACACAGAGATATTGACCGTGACGATAAAGGCAGTGTAACGACATAGCTCAATTTTTATTGCCGTATAACGGCTTTTATGGAGGTATTAAATGAGATCACTAAAGTGGTTTCAGATTGTTTTCAGGTTTAAAAAATGGCTTATAGGCGGGGTACTGGGTATATTATTACTGGTAGCTTCCTTGCTTATTTTACTTAAAGATGTAGCCATCGGTCCTTTACAATGGGGCATATCATTATTACTGGCTGTTTTTGGGATATATGGTATATTGGTTTGTTTCCGAAAAATCTTCATTAAATTTGTTAGTGTTTATTCAAACGGAATTTTAAGAAGACCATCAAACGTAAGTGAAATTGGAGATATCATTTACAGAAGAAAAGTTCTATCCTCCGGTCCTAGAATAGTGACTATTGGCGGTGGAACAGGAACATCCACAATGCTGCGCGGACTTAAAGCTTATACAAGCAATATTACTGCTATAATAACCGTCGCTGATGACGGAGGGGGATCAGGAGCTCTTAGAAATGATTTAGGCATGCTTCCTCCCGGAGATATACGCAACTGCATGCTCGCTCTTTCTGAAACAGAACCGGTTCTGGAAAAACTTTTATCCTATAGATTTACTGAAGGCTCGCTAAAAGGGCAGAACTTTGGAAACCTTTTTTTAGCGGCTATGAACGGTATTTCAGATAGCTTTGAACAAGCTGTTAAATATATGTGTGATGTATTGGCTGTTACAGGCAGAATTTTTCCGGTAACAGAGGACAATATCTCCCTTGTTGCCGAACTTGAGGATGGTACTGAAATACGCGGTGAATCTAAGATAGGCAACCATCATATTACCCATCCCGGTAAAATAAAGCGAGTCATGTTAAATAAGCCTTCGGTAAAACCTATTAAACAGGCTATTGAAGCAATACGTGAAGCCGATGTCATTGTGCTTGGCCCGGGGAGCCTTTATACCAGTATAATTCCTAATCTTCTGGTTGAAGGTATAGTCGATGCTATTGCCCAATCCCATGCCATAAAGGTCTATGTTTGTAATATTATGACCCAGCCGGGGGAAACAGAAGACTATACTGTTTCAGATCATATTAACGCTATAAATTTACATACCGGAAGACAATTGATTGATATATGCATTGCAAATAAAAGCAAGATTCCACCTGATATTCTAAAAAGATATAAGGATGACGGTTCGGGGCAAGTTGAGTTAGATTATTCGAAGATTAAACGCCTGGGAATACGAATAGTCGAAAAAGATTTGGTAAGCATCCGAAAAGACTTGGTTAGGCATAACGCAGACATACTTGCACAAACTATTATAGATATTGCAAAGATTAATTAACTTACATATGAGGAGGCAGATGAGTTGTCTTTTTCATTAGAAATTAAACGTGAGCTTAGTAGAATTGAAGAAACTAATAATTGCTGTAAAAAATCTGAGCTGGCCGGTCTCATTCGTGCCGGTATCTCACTTAGGACTTATCAGGGAAAACCCAGACTACTGTTTGTAACTGAAAACGCTTCCCTTTCAAGGCATATCTATTCAAGGGTAAAAGAGATATATAAGAATAGCCCTGATGTCTTTATTCTCAAAACACGCAGGTTCCGAACCCATAGTGTTTATCAACTGGAATTTACAAACCAGATGGGAGATGAGATTCCGGATATTTTAAGCGAAATGGGAATTATTCTTCAAGGTGATGGCGAAAAGTTAAAGTATAATACAATCAGCTTAGAAAATCGATGCTGTAAAAGAGCATATTTAAGGGGTGGTTTTTTAGCGACCGGCTCCATTTCAGATCCCGATCGCTCCTATCATTTGGAGATAACATTTCCCAATAGTCTCCTCGCAGATGAATATATAAATTATTTAAAAGAGTTTGGTGTAGAATCGAGGCAGATTGTCAGAAAGGGCCATTATTTGGTATACCTTAAGGAGGGTCAGGAAATCGTAGATTTTCTAAATATAATAGGAGCCCATACTGCCCTGATGAAATTGGAGAATATAAGAATAGTAAAGGATATGAGAAATCAGGTCAATCGTATGGTTAATTGCGAAACTGCAAATCTTGAAAAAACTGTGAACGCAGCTCTTCGGCAGGTAGAGAACATTAGATTTATAGCTGATACCCGAGGACTCGAAAGTCTTCCGGAAGGACTTCGTGAAATAGCGGCTTTGCGTTTGGAAAATCCTGATGTAAGTCTATTGGAGTTGGGACAGATGCTAAATCCAACATTATCAAAATCAGGAGTCAATCATAGACTAAAGAAGATTGATATTATTGCAGAAAACTTAAGAGAATAATTAAGTTTTACAACAGTAAAGCCCCTCTATATGGACAAAATCCATAGAGGAGCTTTATTTAGTTATTTTAATACTCTTCTTGCCCCATAGTAGTGCTGGGTGTAATAGGTTGATGTAAGATTCGATATCATAACCTTCCCGCCTCCGGAACTGGCATGTATAAACTGATTGTTACCGATATAAATACCAACATGGGAGGCTCCTGGCTTATAGGTTTCGAAGAATACCAAATCACCCGGTATCAGATTACTCTTTGAAACACTGGTTCCGACATTGAACTGATCAGAGGTTACCCTTGGAAGGCTGATTCCATGTTTATTATAAACATAATTAATGAATCCTGAACAATCAAAACCGCTTGGCGATGTTCCTCCCCAAACATATGGAACTCCGATATAAGTCTTTGCTGTGGCTATAATTGCTGAAGCGGTACCGGATGGCGCTTTTGGAGTAGAAGTTGCCTTTGGCGTAGCTTTAGGGGTAGTTGTTTGCGTTGCCTTCGGTGTCGCCTTAGGTGTAGCTTTTGGTGTCGCTTTGGGTGTCGCTTTGGGTGTTGCCTTGGGCGTCGCCTTTGGTGTAGGCGAAGGCGTAGCATTGGGTGTCGCCAAAGGCGTTGCCTCGGAAACTTCAGGAGTAGGCTGTGAAGGCTGCTCCAATGTATCCATAGATTGTGTCTTTTTCACTAATGTATCCTGGTTTTGCAGGGCAGAGGTCTGTATATTATGATTTATGCCTTTTATCGTAAATAATAAAACAAGAGCAGATGCTCCGGTTATAATATACTTTTTCATGTTAATCTCCTTTCTCTATCGTTGGTAATGTACACCAACGTGTCAATAAAGGGGTATACCCACGCCACAGACCTCCGACAGATACACGATATACCGCTCCATAAAATAGTTCAGTGTTCCTTGGGCTCCTCCATTGTAAATGATACTACATGAATGTATCAACCAGTAAATAATGTTAAATTATATATAAACCTAGTTATGAGATGATTACACCGAAGGGATACTATTTTTATTTATTTTGTTTCAAATAAAGGATTGATGCGGGAAATAAAGAAATTCTATTTTAAAGGGAAGCAGAGGTGAAGCAGATGGATGTAAGATTTAAAAGGGACGGGATAGCACTCATTGCAATAGTTGAGGGAGAGATTGATCATCATACATCAAGGATATTACGAGAGAGAATTGACAGTAAATTTATCATTGAACCTGTTAAAGATTTGATAATGGATTTATCCCGTGTGACTTTCATGGATAGTGCAGGAATCGGATTGATTATGGGGAGGATGCAAAAGGTTTCAAGTGTAGGCGGGAAAATGAGTATAAGAAATCCAAGACCTGAGATAAGAAAGATGTTAAAAATGTCTAATGTAGATAATTTGATAAAAATGGATGCCTGAGATAAATATAGAGTCTTAGTATTGAGAGGTTAATGATTATGCAACCAGTAAACAAAATGAAAACCGAGTTTTTAAGTAAATCGGCCAATGAGGCTTTTGCACGTGTTGTGGCAGCATCTTTTGTAGCCCAGGCAGACCCTTCAATTGATATTCTGGCTGATATAAGAACCGCCGTATCCGAGGCTGTGACTAATTCAGTTATTCACGGCTATGAAGAAAAAGATGGAGTAATCACTATGGAATGCATCCTTTTTCAGGATTACGTAGAGATTATAATCGAGGATTTCGGGAAAGGCATTTCCGATATTGAACGGGCCAAAACACCTCTTTACACATCACGTCCCGATCTTGAGCGTTCAGGGATGGGATTTACTGTAATGGAAACCTTTATGGATAGCCTGGAAGTTGACTCAGTACCCGGAAGAGGTACAAAAATTCGAATGACTAAACAGTTAGTGTATAGGTAGGCTTATATGAACAACCTAAACGATGAATCCCAATTGGACCTTATTTTAAAGGCTCAAAATGGAGATACAAAAGCCCGTGATATGATTATCGATAAAAACACAGGTTTGGTCTGGAGTGTCATACGAAGGTTCCGGAATCGTAATGTTGAAACAGAGGACCTATTTCAAATTGGATGTATTGGACTTATTAAAGCAGTGGATAAGTTTGATCCGTCTTTTAATGTTCGATTCTCAACTTATGCTGTCCCAATGATTTTGGGTGAAATCCGTCGCTATTTCAGAGATGATGGAGTTATCAAGGTCAGCAGGAGTCTTAAGGAACTCTCGCTAAAAGCAAGGGATATAAGCGAAAAGCTTGAGCAGAATCTAGGAAGACCACCTAGTATAAATGAGTTGGCTGAAGCTCTGGGAGAAGAACCTGAGAATGTGGTTCACGCTATGGAAGCATCTCGTACGCCTGAATCCTTGTTCAGAGAGTATGAGGATGATGACGGGTCTGAAAACCGCCTGATAGACAGAATAACCTCAGAAGAAAATCATAATGAATCTGATACGGTTGAAAGAATATCATTGTATAGTGCGCTTAAACAGCTGTCTATCAGGGAGAAAAATCTTATCTGGATGAGATACTATTCTGGTCAAACGCAGCAGAGTGTGGCTAAAAAGCTTGGAATTTCTCAAGTTCAAGTGTCCAGATTGGAGAAGAAAATTCTTGATCTTTTAAAAAGCAAACTAAATTAGTCAACTTATATGTTACAATAAAGTACAAATAAGAAGGGTTCTTTATTGTATATATGGATAGACAAAGGTTTTTTGAGGCATGTAACAAAATAATTAATAATGAGCGTACCAGAAGCGGTATAGGTACCCTTGGCGAAAAAACCTTGCATGCGATTCTCAAAAACTATTATGAGCCATATTCAGATAGTCATGAAGTTAAACTAGGCAATTTTGTAGCCGACATAGTTGGAGAAAACGGTATTATCGAAATTCAAACTGCAAACTTCAATAAACTGCGTAAAAAGCTAGAGAGCTTTCTAGCCTTAACCACTGTTACCGTTGTTTATCCTATACCAAGAACAAAATATTTAATTTGGCTGGATCAGAGTACAGGCGAGACAACAAAAAAGCGCAAAAGCCCAAAAACAGGCACACCCTATCAGATATTCCAGGAATTATACTGGATAAAGCCGCTTCTTACTCATGAGAATTTAAGAATTTTGATAGTGATGCTTGATATTACAGAATATAGATATCTCAATGGATGGAGCGAGGACAGGAAAAAAGGGTCATCGCGTTATGAGAGGATTCCCACAGATATAATTGACGAGGTACATATTAATAGCTTAAGGGATTTTCATAAGTTAATTCCAAAAAACTTACCCGATGAATTTACCGCGAAAGACTATAGATTAGCTTCCGGGCTTAGTCTTAGAACCGCACAAACAGCTTTGAATATCCTACACTATGTAAACGCTGTAGAGCGTGTAGGGAAGAAAGGCAATGCCTTTATATATAAAAAAACATTACCTTCCCCTTATTATGGAGTACTTTCATAGTATAATTTTAACTACTTGCGCTCTTGTAATGTTTTAGCCCTAATTTCCAGAACCAAAGAGCAAATATTGTAAAAAACACAACCGTAGCAAGGGCAATGCAAATACTAAGTCCATCGATTGTGCTAGTGATTAACTGCGTTGGAACAGTGGACATAATACCATATGGCAGGATGAAATAAAAAATTAGCTTAAACACGCCTTTGTACAATACACCCGGTACTTTGAAGTTAAGCTCGAGCATTTGATCTTCAAGACGCATGATACTGTTTGCTGAAATCACAAAAAACGGTATAGTGCGGATTATCACTTCCATGTCATACCAAAGCAACGTCATAAGAACAACAAACACAGCATAACCCAGTCCCAATAAAAATGACACTTGAATACCCGAAACAGATACCCCATAGCATACAATTAAGATGCTCATTATTACCAATGGAATGGAGCCTACATTCACGTTTTCAAATGTCAGACGTAAAAGCGGACTTATGGGCTTTGTCAAGTACTGGTCAATGTCGCCGCGCTTGATTTTTCCTGGAATATCAACTATACCAAAAAAGTAAATAAGCATGTTGAGAGCGTTTATGATAGAAAATGTACCCACAAATATAATCATCTGCCCTCGTTCCCATCCGCCGATGCTGTCTACCTGTGAATAGATTGTATCAAATGTAAGAAGTTGAATGAGAAACAAGGTGCCATCCGCAAAAAACGCCCCAAAAAAGCTGAATCTAAACGCCATCATGCGAGTAAACTTGAATTTTATCAACATTAGAATGAACCGTAAGTTTCTTTTCATATTCCCACCCCCTCATAACGAATTCGCAATCTTTTATAGGTGAGTTGCCCTATAAATATCATTACTGATACCCAAACAAGCAGAACAACCAATGCGAAAAATCCTTCAATAATGTCAATTTGTCCGGTTAATAGCATTGCGGGTGTATAAACAATATGGGTGAACGGTAAAAAACGGAGTATATTAATAGCCACGTCGGGCAGAAGCGAAAGAGGTACAAGAGATCCGGTTGAAAAAGCAAGAATTGCCCCCTGTATATGCAGGAAAAAATCTATATCAACAAACTTAAATGCTAATATACCAATGAAGTAATGATATCCTGCCATAAACAAAAGCCCTAATAAAACTATTACACTTCCGAGTATTATCCGTCCCATATCTGGGGCAAATGTGATATTGATTTTGAACAAAATTGTAGAAATTATAGTGGCTAGTATGCTAAAACCAAGGTGAAAAGTTGCTTCCCCGGCTATCATATAGGTGAAATAACCAAATGGATTCATTGGTGTAACCATATGTTTGGAAAACCCACCGTCTTTAATCAGATAAGATACCTCGCCGCTGATTTTAGGGGACATATCCAGTGATGTCAGAAATGAACTCACGAGGTAGTAAGACAGCATGGAGTGAAACGTAAATCCGCTCACAACATCTCTCCCTGTAAAAACTGCACTCCATAAAATCCATGCGGCTAGGATTCGGCCAATGGTAGCAACCATGGTCATGGCTACGTCAAACCGCCAGACGAATTGCATTTTGAAGCTCCATTTAAATACTTCAAGATATTTTCTCATACATTTGCTCCCATCTTATTGCGGTAGATTTTTTCCACAACAACACTAATATCTTCTTCTTCTACAGAAATATCTTGAAGGTGATAATTATGCATCATTTGTTCTAGGATTAGTCCACTTTGTTCTTTCGGAGTCATGAAAACAGTCTTATGGTCATTCATTTCTATAATTTCACAGTTCTCCGGTGGAGTGAATAATGTTTTATCTCCAAATTGAATGGTAATTTTTTTGTGTGTCTGATAGGAAGCAAATAAATCATCAGTATTACCGTCATATACTTTATGTCCTTCGCTGACAACTACGCTTCGCGGACAAAGGTTACGGATATCCTCCATATAGTGGGAAGTCAACAAAATCGTTGTTCCGTATTTACTATTAACCTCCTTTAGAAACTCGCGGATTTGACGCTGTGCAGGGGCATCAAGACCTATTGTGGGCTCGTCAAGAAACAGTACTTTGGGATTGTGCAAAAGAGAAGTAATTAGTTCCATTTTCATTCGTTCTCCCAGAGAAAGTGTGCGGACCTGAATATTTAGATATTCTTTTGAATCAAACAAATCAGTAAAAATTTCGAGATTGTGTTTATAGACCTCTGCCGGTATTTCATACATTTCTTTGAAAAGCAGAAATGTGTCGGCGGCGGTCATATCATAAATTAGCTGGCTCTTTTGGCCCATAACAACCGCATATTGCTTTTTGAAGGCATTTTCAAGCTTGTTTGGATAATAACCAAGCACAGAAATCTCACCGGAAGAAGGTCCTATGATACCGGTCAACATTTTAACAAGTGTGGTTTTGCCCGCACCGTTCGGACCAATCAAACCGACAAACTCACCTTGCTCAATCTCAAGATTGAAATCCGCAACGGCAGTTTTTGTTTCATATTTTCGATTAAAAAGGCTTTTAATACTGCCCTTTAACCCTGCTTCTTTAGTGAAGCGCTTATACTCTTTTGTTAGATGTTTTGTACTAATAATGTGATTCAACTCGGAATCCCCTTTCAAAAGAAATTACCCGCAAATGACACACTACACCAAAAAAAGTGCGGAATGCTCTGCGGGCAAAAATCTCAAGATATGAAAATAGCGCGGCAATCACTCCTCGCCACGCTTCATGCATCGAGAATCTTGAAGCAATCTGTTAGGTAGTGTCATTCAAAGGTACACAAAAAAACGGGTACTACCCACATCATGTGTTCCTTCGCAACTATTTTTAGTTGACTCTCACCATAACAGATGATACCGACATCAAGACACCTCATCTTTCGAATTAATATAAATAAAGTATAACATACTTTTGACATTTTGGAAAGACATGGGGTAGACAGGGGGACGGTTCTGCTGTCTATTCGTGTCTACTAAGGAAAATACTTTATTTGATAGAAAAACTATGATAAAATATATGGCATTATATATAAAAAATAGAACAGGTTAGGAGTCGCTGCTTATGATAAAAAGAAATCGACTGATTTTAGTTTTTGTAGCTTTGATATTAATACATTCAGGTTGTGCAAACAAAAGCAGCGAAAGACAGATACAGATAACAGAGAGCAGCGAAATACAGATTGAGGAGCAAATAACTGAGAGCAGTAATTATTCTGCTCAGGATAAGGAACCCATCTATCTTAATGACGCCTATGACCTGATATCAGTAGTTGAAAAAACACATCCGGCATTCGTACTAGACGATATCCGTGATGATTATGAACAGGAGAAACAGGAGTTTATTAATTCGATTACAAGTGAAACAACTAAAGATGAATTTATCCTTCTGGTTCGAAAATATCTAACTGTTTTTCAGGATGGGCATACATTTGTAGTGAATGATACCAATAAGCGATTTCTGGATGTGAATTGTCGCGCGGCCGGAAAAGACTTATTTCTCATAAATGAGGACGGAAGCCTTTCAAAGGACCGCATAACCCATATTGGAGGAGTGCCATTATACCAAATTTTAGAAACTGTACAAGACTATCATGTGGCTGAAAACGATGCTGCAAAGGACTTAAACAACAGTATGTGGGCACTTAATGATGAAGTACTGAATCTAGCAGGCTGTGATATTGACAGCGGATTTGCTGAATTAACGGTTGATCAAAATGGTACGTTCTATAAAAAGAAAATAAGTTTTGTTAGCAAAGATATATATGAATG
This sequence comes from Bacillota bacterium, assembly GCA_023411795.1. GTDB lineage: Bacteria > Bacillota > Clostridia > DSM-8532 > DSM-8532 > DTU059. Next base: position 62,339 of record JAEYOK010000010.1, on the reverse strand, counting down.
CTATAACTACACTTTCGGGATAACATCAAGAAAGATTGATGATATTTATTACATTGATATGAATATATGCGAGGAGAATAAAAATCTTGAAACGCAGATTAACAAGCTGAAAAAAGCCTTAGAAAGCGGTGTAACAAAAATAATCATTGATGTCACGAATAATCGGGGAGGGAATTCGAAGGCTTGCACAAGATTGCTGAATGCCATGGGTATGACTCCCCCAAGCTACGGTTGTTTTATAAGGTATTCAGAACTGGCCCATGAGAATCGTGGTGTTCCCTCTGAAGGATTTGAGAAATATGACCCTGATAAGACACAAGCCAAAAGAAACGAAAAGATTAACTTGGTCGTTCTTACGAATGAAAGAACATACAGCTCTGCAACGATGATAGCGGTGTTTGTTAGGGACGGAGGTCTGGGGACGATTATTGGAACACCAAGTTCAAATTCGCCAAGTGCTTATGGCGATATATTATATTATCAATTGCCGGTCAGTAAAATTAATGTGGCAATCTCGTACAAGAGATTTTTACGTCCAGATACTAATGCAGATCAAAGAATATTAATTCCGGACATTGTCACTGAATATAATGCCGATATACTGCAGACAGCAATGGATTACCTTAGTAAGTCGTAAGGTATAAACTAGTACACGGGGACGGCTCTGCCAGTGTCATGGATATGACACCATAGACAGCAGAACCGTCCCCGTGTCTAATCATTCAATCATGTATTTCTTATAATATGCCTCAAAATACTTAGCATAGGTTTCACTTTTCAGTCGCTTTACGCTGTCAAGATATTGATGCCTGTCAAAGGAATCTGATTCCAACGCAATCATCGCCACGGCAATATTGGAACAATGATCAGCTATGCGCTCGAAATCATTCAAAATATCATGGAACACAAAGCCGGTATTGAGAGAACATGCACCGTTTTTCAGTCTTTGAACATGATGGAGTTTCATTTCTCCGCATAGATTATCGATTAGCTCTTCCAATGGTTCAATTTTAGCTGAAAGTTCCAAATCATTATTAAGAAAAGCATCGATTGCCATTGTCGCAATCTCTTCTACAGCATCGCCAATTACTTGCAGTTCATGCTTGGCATCAGCAGAAAAGGTAATATCTTTCTCGTGGATTTCTTTCGCAGCCTCCGCAAGATTTACTGCATGATCGGATATACGCTCAAAGTCTGTAATGGTATGCAAAAATTTTCCCGTGCTCTCATTTTGATTATCATTCAGTTCTTTACTTGTAATTTTTAAAAGATATGTTCCGAGCCTGTCTTCATACCGATCTACGGTGTCCTCAATCAACTGTACACGTTTATAATCCTCTTGTGTAAAGTTATGTATAAGCCTAAATGAGATGAACATATTTTCTTTTGCCTTGACAGCCATATCATTGATCGCATCCCGGCATTGCTCAATTGCAAGGGACGGGTGGTCAATAAATCGTTCCTCCAGTGGTTTAAGCGGTACGTCTTCAACTCCTTTTCCGTTGTCAGAGCGAATAAACCATTTGGAGATCGCCTCAAGTTGTCTGTTCAAGGGAAAAAGGACGACAACAACCGCAAGCCTGTAGAGGCTGTTGAAGGCTGCTATAGTTTCCATTGTCATGGTTTCATTCATAAAAGAAAAATTTAAAAAAGCGTTAAGCCCATAGAACACCGTCGCTGTTAAAATTACGCCGAGTGTGTTGCTGGTCAGATAAGCTATTGCTGTACGCTTACCATCAGTGGTGGCACCTATGGCAGATAACAGGACGGGAACGGACGCTCCTATGGCAATACCCATGATAAGAGGGAATGCCATACCGAACTGAACAATGCCAGTCATGGCCAATACCTGTAAAATTCCAACAGCAGCGGAAGCACTTTGTAGAATACTTGTAAATACGATACCTACAAGTATACCAATCAAAGGATTAGAGAATTCCGTAATAATGCTGATGAATAGTCCACTTTCCTGTAATGGTGCTACAGCACCGCTCATAACGGACATACCAAACATCAAAATCGCAAACCCAAGCATTACGTTACTAAGATGGTTTTTGAAGCGGTCCTTTGAGAACATTCTAAAGCATACACCAACCAATGCGGTAATGCAGGTTAGTGTACCAGTAGAGAACAGCATGAGCCATCCCGAACCGGCATCGATTCCGGACAGACAGATGATCCAACCGGTAATGCTTGTCCCGAATATCGCACCAAGCACAATGGGAATAGCCTGTCTGACCTTCATAATACCAGAATTTACAAAGCCAACAACCATGACCGATGTGGCTGATGATGACTGAATTACTGTTGTAATACCGGCTCCAAATAGTAGTCCCTTTAATGGTTTTCCCGTGAGTTTGTATAGAATTATCTCCAGCTTATTTCCTGCTACCTGTTTTAAGCCTTCTCCCATCAGCGTCATACCGAACAAGAACAGAGCTACGCCTGTAATCAACTCGATAAAATTTGAAATGTTCATGTATCCTCCTGCCTTGCTGTACGACTTCCAGATACCTTTCCGCTAAGCCGTAATATTAATCAATGTTAGAATACTGATTCATTATAACTTACAACTGATGAGTTACGCAAACCATTTAGTGCCTGTAATACATTTACAAAAGGAATAGACACGGGGACGGTTCTGCTGTCTAGACAGGAGAACCGTCCCCGTGTCTAGACAGCAGAACCGTCCCCCTGTCTATGCCCGTGTCTATGTTTACTTAATCTTTCTGGCCTCTAGATAAAAGCGCTTTTCAGAGGCTTCGCCCATAGAGAAGGTTTTTCTTGGCAGGGCTCCGTCAAGAATAACAGTTTTGAAAAGGTCGTTTTTATCCATCTTTGATAGGAAAAAGCCGATATTACCGGGCTGTTTTCCAAGTTTTTCTGTGATATCTTCTCCATGAATATAGTCAATGCTTGACTGACAGTTGCTTTTTAAGTAATCATCAAGAAAGCGCTGAAGAGTCCCGACATCAATATTGTATAACGGGCATTCTACAACGAGATACCCATAGCCTTCCGAAGTAACATATTTTATAGCATGACCAGAAGAATTAGGTTTTTCAGTTCCTTTTACAATTCTGGCATTACAGCCTTGATTCTTATAATATGAAACAAATGAATCAAGCAAATGCTCCTGATCTACATTAAAAACTACACGATGAATAGGCTCGAATACCAGCCCGCTGTCATGAACATTTACAATTTCAACAAGAGCATAACGAGCCGGATGGTTTTCGAGTTCCTCAGCTGTTAAGGTTTTCTTTAAGTTTTCCCAACAAGCTTTAGCCGTCGCTAATGAATGATTTCCATCACCAACTGCAAATAGAAGAACGTCTAAATTATCGTCTTTTAAATTATAGCGTTTCTTGAAGCTTTCCTTATCGGCAAGCTTTAATAAAGCCGATGTCATAGCTTCAATGTCACTCTCGGCATTTATCTTCCAACCTTTTATGCTGCCACTTTGTTTCATAAGGTCAAAAGAATAAACTTGAGATAGGGAGGCTATTTTAGAAACTAATGGTTCGATTACAGTTTTAGCTTCATCATCAATAAGAATCATAATATGCGGTAATTCAAGCTGGGCATTTTCGCGAATGCGAACTCGAGGAGGCAGCCTATCGATTATTGTACCTTCAGTCGCACGAATAAGACTTTGTGAGCCTTTGCTAAAGTCATAACGTTCCAGGTCGACAGAAAGAATTAATCCGTGCCTTGTATGTCCACTGCTAAAAACTCGTTCAACTAAAATAACAGTATTCTTATATTCGCACAACAAGTTATCGTTAAGATACGATGTCATGTTGTCATTAATATTTTTTATTCTTACTGACTTTTGCTCTTCTGTCTCGCTTTCCAGATATGTTTCAGGAAAAATAAGTCTTAGCGTGGAAGGATTGTTATCTACAAATTTATCTGCATCGTTCCAGTATTCGGGCTCTGAAGTGTACTGGTCGCAAGCAACAACAGCCCATTTTTGCATATCGATATTTTCTTTAGGTAATAATACGGAAGAAATATCTATACCCAATTTATTTTTCATGGTTTCAATTAATAATGTTTTTAACATAAATAACCTCCACACAAAATTACAGAGTAAAATTTTATCTTTGATAATTCTATTGCAGTATAAATTAACTGTCAAACACTTCATGAATTCAAAACGTATTTTTTTGAAATACTAAAAGTAAAAGCAAATAGAATAGGAGGTAAAATTTATGAGAGCGGGTTTTGGTGGCGGTATTGTAATAGGAGCTATGATTGGTGCAGCTTTTTCTTTAATGGCTGAAGAAAATTTTAGAATGGATCGTTCATTCAGAGCAATGAAAAGGACAGGTAGAAATATAGGACGTTGTGCCGGAAAAGCATACATGGCCATGAGACACATGATATAAAATGTAGGGGAGAAAAATCTCCCCGTTTTTATTCCCATAGAACAGAGTATCTGTTCTCGGACCCCACCGAGAATCTTTGATTCCCTGGTGGGGTGGGTTCTTCTTTTTAATACGACTATAAATATAATTCAGTCTTGCTTGACGCATATAACTCGGTTTGGGTATACTTATCTTTATTAAATAAAAATAATGTAAAATGCAAGAGCTTAGAATAATGTTAATTAATAGAGAGGTCGGGTTTTTTATATGCAAAAGTATGGACTGAATGAATTAAGGGAAATGTATTTATCCTTTTTTGAGAGCAAGGGACATCTTCGACTGCCCAGTTTCTCGCTGGTTCCGCAGAACGATCCCAGTATTCTTCTGATAAATGCGGGTATGACACCTTTAAAGCCATATTTTACAGGTCGTGAGGTTCCTCCGAGAAAACGAGTTACCACATGTCAAAAATGTATTCGTACACCTGATATTGAAAACGTAGGGAAAACTTCCCGCCATGGTACCTTCTTTGAAATGCTCGGAAACTTTTCTTTCGGAGACTATTTTAAAAGTGACGCAATTCCGTGGGCATGGGAGTTCTTTACAAAGGTCTTAGAAATACCGGAAGACAGGTTATATGTTTCGGTTTATGAAAATGATGATGAAGCTTATGATATTTGGAATAAACAAGTAGGCTTGCCCCATGAAAAAATCTTCCGTTTGGGTAAGGAAGATAACTTCTGGGAACACGGTACCGGTCCATGTGGTCCTTGTTCTGAGATATATTTTGACAGGGGTGCCGATAAAGGCTGTGGTAAGCCCGACTGTAAGGTAGGCTGTGATTGCGATCGATTTATCGAGGTATGGAATAATGTATTTACTCAATTTGACAAGCAGGAAGACGGCACATATTTAGAGCTTGCCAGCAAAAACATCGATACAGGCATGGGGCTGGAGCGTCTAGCCTGTGTTATGCAGGATGTTGACAATATATTTGAAGTTGACGCAATTCGGGCTATTCTTGACCATGTTTGCAAAGTAGCAAATGCAGAGTATGGCAAGGATTATAGAAAAGATGTTTCTATTCGAGTTATAACCGACCATACCAGAAGTGTTACTATGATGGTTTCAGACGGTATTCTGCCATCTAACGAAGGTAGAGGTTATGTCTTAAGAAGACTTTTAAGAAGAGCCGCACGTCATGGGAGGCTTCTTGGCATTAATCGCATGTTCTTATCTGATATAGTAGATACTGTCATTGAGTGCTTCGGAAAAGCTTATCCTAATCTTGTTGAGAAGCAGGATTATATTAAAAAGGTTGTAAGTCTAGAAGAAGAGCGTTTTTATGCAACTGTGGATCAGGGAATGATTATTCTTGAGGATTATATTAAGCAGGTAAGAAACAGCGGTTCAAATCAATTGACCGGTGAGATGGTCTTCAAGCTACACGACACTTATGGATTTCCTATGGATTTAACAAGAGAAATTGCATCTGAGAATAATCTTTCAATAGATGAAGCAGGCTTCCAAAATGAGATGAAAGCTCAAAAAAACAAAGCCAGAGAGGCACATAAAAGCAAAGAGGGCTCAGCTTGGGAGAAAGATTTATTTGCCAATACTGACAAAACAGCAAAAACCAAGTTTGTTGGGTATACAAAGTATACCGAAGAAGGCACCGTTCAGTTTATAGTTTTAAATGATGAACTGGCTGACAGTGCACAGCAGGATGATGAAGTTACCCTTGTTCTTGATGTAACGCCTTTTTATGCAGAAAGCGGCGGACAGGTAGGGGATGCAGGTACTATTTATAACGCAAACTTTAAGATGGAAGTCATAGACTGTAGGAAGACTGCTGATGGCAAGTATCTTCATATAGGAAAGGTAATTAGCGGTGGTGTTCAGGTTGGGGATAAAGTTACCTCATCTATAGATGTTGAGAAGCGTAAAGCTACCGCTAGAAATCATACGACAACCCACCTAATTCATAAAGCTCTTAAGAATGTTTTAGGAGATCATGTAAACCAGGCAGGCTCTATGGTTAATATGGAACGTCTCCGTTTTGACTTTACTCATTTTTCAGCTATGTCCCAGGAGCAAATTGAAGCCGTTGAAAATGAAGTAAATTCAAAAATTCTTGCTAACCTTATTGTTAACACATCGGAAATGTCTATAGAAGAGGCAAGAAAATCAGGTGCAATGGCGTTATTTGATGAAAAATATGGTGATTTGGTTCGCGTTGTTTCTGCCGGCGACTACAGCAAGGAATTATGCGGGGGAACCCACTTAAGCTCTACTGGTGAAGCCGGATTAATAAAAATATTATCAGAGAACGGGATTTCTGCAGGGGTAAGAAGAATTGAAGCTCTGACAGGATATAACGCTATTAAATACTATAAGGATAAAGAAAACCTTTTAAAACAAGCATCGGAGGCAGCAAAGTCTTCTACGGATGATATTGTAAAAAAGATTGAAAATCTATTTGATGAACTGAAGACATCCAAAAAGGAGCTTGAGGATATTAACTCCAAGATGGTGAACAGCTCCCTCGATAGTTTTATAGAAAACGCCAATACTGTAAAAGGGATGAAGATTGTCGCAGCAAAACTAAATGGTCTTGATATGAATGCACTAAGGAATGCATCTGACACATTAAAGAATAAAATAGGCTCAGGTGTTGTAATTTTGGTTTCAGATAAAGATGATAAAGTTAACCTGATTGTATCGGCTACAAAGGATGCTGTCGATGCCGGTATTCATAGCGGTAATATAATTAAAGAAGCTGCTGCCGCATGTGGCGGTGGTGGCGGCGGACGTCCCGATATGGCCCAAGCCGGAGGAAAGAACCCACAGGGTATGGATAATGCTCTTGAAATAGCCAAAGTAAAAGCTGTTGAAATGTTAAGTTAAGGAGTTGATTTTTTGGATAACTGTCTTTTTTGCCGTATAATTAATGGCGAAATACCATCAACTAAGGTCTACGAGGATGAGTATGTATATGCTTTTAAGGACATAAATCCAGCCACACCGGTCCATGTGCTTGTAATACCTAAGACACATATAAACAGTTTAGAAGATTTAAACGATGAAAACATTGAAAATGTAGTTCATGTGCATCGCGGGATTAAGAAGGTTGCTGAGATTACCGGAATAAATAAAGATGGTTACAGAGTGATTGTCAATTGCGGAGAAGGCGCCGGACAAACAGTTTTCCACCTTCATTACCATGTTCTGGGCGGCACAAAAATGAATGAAAAAATAATATAGGCACCTAAGTACCGAAAAATATGTTGACGCTTTTAAAACCACTATTATATAATAGAATACGTGCTGTAACATGGTTTACCATTCACACTGACTGGATAAATCCCCTGGCACGGCGGTACGTACGTTACAGAGGGGAGGGATAGATGTGTCTGAAGTAAGAGTTAAGGAGAACGAATCCCTTGACAGTGCGCTGAAAAGATTTAAAAGACAATGTGCGAAGGCAGGCGTTCTCGCTGAAGTGAGGAAGAGAGAGCACTATGTCAAACCCAGCGTAAAACGCAAGAAGAAATCCGAGGCTGCGAGGAAAAGGAAAACAAAATAGGGTTCATTTGGCGACCCTTAAAAGAGAGCCTTAATAATTATTTGAAATAATTGGCAAAGCCCGGAGCAACCCTTCGGGCTTTGTTAATTAGTATTTTAAGTCATAGCGATAATAGGAACATTTAATGCTTTAGAGATTTTGGTAAGGATAGAAGATGGAGAATTATTATTTAGGCAATGGCAGACGATGGTCAACCAATGCTTCTGAAATTGGTATCATTAATGAGTCCTTAGTAGAAAAGGAAACTGTAAATTCTGATAAAAACATACCTGATGTAATAAGAAGTTTATTGATTCAAAGGGGGATAAAAAGCCGGGAAGAAATGCAGGCATTTATAAATCCGTCTCTTGAAGAATTGCATGATCCTTTTTTACTCGAAGGTATGGAGATTGCCGTAGACAGAATAATAAAAGCTATAAGCAATAATGAGAGAATCCTTATATATGGAGACTACGACGCTGACGGTGTTTCTGCAACCTCCATCTTACTTAAATTCTTTAAATCTTTAAACATTCAACCGGAATTCTATATTCCTGACAGGGTAGACGAAGGCTATGGAATCTCTGATATAGCTGTTGACTACATAGTCGAGAATGAGTTTAATTTAGTTATAACGGTTGATTGCGGTATTTCGGGACGAAAGCAGATAGACTCCATATACGAAAAAATCAATAACAAGGGAAAAGCCATCGATATAATAATAACTGATCATCATCAATGTAATGATGAGCTTATACCCGAGGCTTTATCGATTTTAAATCCCCACCTTCCCGGAAGTAAGTACCCTTTTAAATATCTATGTGGTGCCGGAGTAGCACTTAAGCTGGTCCAAGCATTAGGTATCCGATTAAATATGCCTAAGGCATATGAAGAATATCTCGACATCGCGGCTATAGCTACAATTGCAGATATTGTCTCGTTGACTGGAGAAAATAGAATAATTGCGAAATTTGGTATAGAAAAAATTATTTCAGCTCCATGCACGGGAGTAAAATCGCTTCTAAAGGTATCCTTACCTGATGCCGGCTTAGTTGACTCATACAGACTGTCATTTATACTAGCACCAAGAATAAACGCTGCAGGGCGTATGGGTGATGCAAGTGTAGCTGTTAAGCTTTTTACAACCGATAATGAAGCTGAGGCTGAAAAACTCGCAATTCTTCTTAATCAATCTAATACAAGAAGGCAGCAAGTTCAGGATGAAATATATAAAGAAGCATTAGAGATAATTGAGAGTGATACTGAATATAAAAAGCAAAAGGTTCTTGTAGTATATAAAAAAGGCTGGCACCATGGTGTTATTGGTATTGTAGCTTCAAAATTGGTGGATCGTTATCACAAGCCAACCTTTGTAATCTCGATTGAAGAAGATAAAACTGACGAAAAATCCAACAGCTACGCTGTCGGAAAAACCAACGGCTATGCCATTGGTTCTGGAAGGAGCATACAGGGTTTTAATCTTTTTAAAGCCATGGAAGCACAGGCAGATATTCTGGTTAAGTTCGGAGGCCATGAGCAAGCCGGCGGCCTTAAAATACATACTAATGAGCTTGTATTGTTTCGCAAACGAATAAACGATTACGCCGGTAAGATTATAGTTGATGATATGCTTATCCCTGAAACTTCAATAAATTTGGAGATTAATGGGAAAGATATTAATTTAAAAATGGCCAAACTGATTACATATATGAAGCCTTTCGGATCAGGTAATGAGATGCCTGTATTCTGTTTCAGGGGAGCTGTTATCCTCGGAAAAAAAACTATGGGAGACGGAAAACATCTGAAAGTAACTTTTGGTATTAATGGACAGAATATCGAAGGAGTATTCTTTGGCAAGGGTTCCCTAGATAAAGGCTTATTTGTTGGAGATAAGGTTGATATTATTTTTACTCTGGATATCAATGTTTTCAGGGGGAACGAATCATTACAAATTAAGCTTATTGATATGAGACTTACAGAATCAGTTATAAAAAGAAACCAACTATTACATAAAGCCGCCCTGGGTGTTGAATGTCTTGATAATGACGAAAATTGGCTTTATAATGGGATTGTTGATAAAATTCTTAATTTTGACGATATTGTAGTAAACAGGGACATCCTTGCAGTCATATACAGATATATAAGACGGATTGCGGTAGGTACGTTATCTTTTCCCGATATGTTTGTACATGCCAGAATACTTGAGAATGAGACAAAAAACAACATTAATTTTTTTAAATTCTTTATAGCATTGCTTGTGTTTGATGAATTGGAATTAATGGAGTTAAGTCTTGAGAAAGATGGGTCCTATAAGATTGTCTTATTTGATGATGCAAAGAAAGTTGATCTTGAGAATTCGGAAATTTTGGATTGGATCCGTGATACGGCTGCTTCCTTAGAATAATGGGAGAAAAAATGATTACTGAGTTCATGAGACTGAAGGGACTAATTGAAAAGTACAATCCAGATGCTAACTTTGACCTTATTGAGAAAGCATATAACCTTTCTACGCAAGCCCACGAAGGTCAAGAACGGGTATCAGGAGATCCCTATATCATCCATCCTGTTGAGGTCGGGTGTATTCTCGCTGAGCTCGAAATGGATGAAAGCTCAATAGCTGCAGGAATTCTTCACGATACAATTGAGGACACAACTTTTACTTATGAGCAAATAAAAAAAGAGGTCGGTTTTGAGATTGCCGAGCTTGTGGAAGGTGTAACAAAGCTAACTAAAATACCTTATACAACAAAACAGGAAATAGCGGCCGAGAATTTTCGTAAGATGTTCCTGGCAATGGCAAAGGATATTCGTGTAATTATTATTAAGCTTGCCGATCGTCTTCATAATATGAGAACCCTAAAGTTTATGACCAAGGAAAAGCAGGAGCAAAAGGCTCGTGAAACCATGGAAATATATGCCCCCTTGGCTCATCGTCTTGGTATCCATAAAATTAAAGGCGAACTGGAAGACTTAAGCTTTAGATATACCGATGAGAAGAGCTATTATGAACTCGCAGAGAAAATCGCTAAAAAACGTAGAGAACGCGAAGAATATATTAATAATATAATTGAGGATGTCAGGAAAAAAACCGCTGAGGTAGAGATAGAAGCAAATATAGAGGGCAGAGCAAAGCATCTTTATAGCATATACAAGAAAATGACTACTCAAAGCAAGACCCTTGATCAGATATATGATCTTTTTGCTATACGATTAATTGTTGATTCAGTTAAGGATTGTTATGCCGTTCTGGGACTCATGCATGAAATGTTTAAGCCCATGCCCGGTCGTTTTAAAGACTATATTTCAATGCCAAAACCTAATATGTATCAGTCTCTGCACTCAACAGTTATTGGCCCGGAGGGAACTCCTTTTGAGATTCAAATAAGAACATGGGAAATGCACCGTGTTGCTGAAGTGGGTATTGCGGCTCATTGGCAGTATAAAGAGGGTGGATATGGTGAAAAATCATATGCCGAGAAACTTACATGGCTAAGGCAAATGATTGAATGGCAAAAGGAAGCAAAAGATGCTGATGAGTTCATGGAGAATCTCAGGATTGATTTATTTACTGATGAGGTATTTGTTTTTACTCCAAAGGGAGATGTTAAAAACCTTAGGGCAGGCTCAAACCCCATAGACTTTGCTTATTCAATTCATAGCGCTATCGGTAACAGAATGATAGGCGCAAAGATAAACGGTCGAATTGAAAAGCTGGATTATGAGCTTAAAAACGGCGATATTATCGAAATAATAACATCCGGAGCCAGTAACGGCCCTAGTAGGGATTGGCTAAAGATAGCTAAGACATCACAGGCGAGAAACAAGATAAATCAATGGTTTAAGAAAGAAAAAAGAGAAGAGAATGTAGAGCAGGGTAAGGATATCTTTGAGAAAGAGATAAAAAAGAACGCTCTTACCGTGAATCAGGCCATAAAGAGTGATTATATAGACTCAGTTCTTAAGAAGTATAATTTCCACAATATGGAGGATCTTTATGCAGCAATTGCTTTGGGAGCAATTACTGCTAAAAAGATAGTATCAAGGCTGAAAGAGGAGTATAGAAAAAGTCTTCCACCCGAAGAACAAACTCATATGCTTCTTGACCAGATTGAGAAAGAAAAGAAAAAGAAGACTAAAAACCTTCCTGAGAGTGGTGTAATAGTTAAGGGTATTGATAATTGCTTAGTCAGATTGTCCAGATGCTGTAACCCGGTTCCGGGGGACGAAATAATCGGTTATATAACAAGAGGACGTGGGGTTTCAGTTCATAGAAGTGATTGCCCCAATGTACGCAACACGGTATTTGACGGAGATGCCCGTCTTATTGATGTTTACTGGTATAAGAGCGTTTTACCCAATGTATCGTATTTGGCTGAGATTACCCTTAAAGCTAATGATAGACCCGGGCTTATAGTTGAGATAACAAACGCCATAGGGGAATCTAGGATCCCATTAAGAGCAATTAATGCAAGAACAAGTAAAGATATGTCGGTATTGATGTATATGACTCTGGAAATTAATAATACGGACCAATTGGACAAGATTATCACAAAAATGAGCCGTATCAAGGACGTATTTGAGATATCAAGAAACAAATAGCGTGAATCCTGTTCGAAAACTATTAATAGTTTATGTAATGGCGTGGAGGTTAGAATGCGCGCTGTAGTACAACGTGTAAAACGTGCAGAGGTCAGAGTTGAAGGCAATGTAACAGGTAAAATTGAAAAGGGTATTCTTGTTTTTCTTGGTGTTGGACTAGATGATGAAATCAAGGATATTGAATATCTGGTTGATAAAGTAGCAAATTTACGTATTTTTGAAGACTCTGAGGATAAAATGAATCTATCGGTTCTGGATGTGGGAGGACAAGCCCTTGTTATTTCGCAATTCACTCTTTTTGGTGATTGTCGTAAGGGTAAACGTCCCAGTTATTCAAGTGCGGCCAGACCGGAGATAGCACGGGATTTGTACGAGAAATTCATGGACCTTCTTAAAAAGAAATATAATATCAAAGTAGAATCAGGTGTTTTTCAGGCTGAGATGGAAGTTGATCTGGTAAACGATGGACCGGTCACTCTTCTTGTAGATAGTAAAAAGAACTTTTAAGGATATAGTATTATGGAACTTACGATATTATCAAACGGGGTCTTTGGCTCAAACACATATATAATAGAGAGCCAAAATAATTGTGCCATCATTGATTGTGGCAACAAGCCCAAAGATATTTTAAAAGTAGTTAAAGAAAAAAATCTTACAGTAAAATATATCATACTTACTCATGGGCATGTTGACCATATACTCTACGCCGGAGAAATAAAGAATGAAACAAACGCTCTTCTTTGTATTCATCGGGATGATTTGTCAATGTATTCGGATTCTGCAAAAAATGGTTATGAGCTGTTCGGCTTCAACATTAGTCCATTAAACTTTCCACCGGATTATTTTTTGAAAGACGGTGACAAGCTTCCTTTGGGAGATTCAGTTTTAGAAATTATCCATACTCCCGGACATTCGGCAGGTGGTGTATGCGTTCTTTTCGGTGACATGTTGTTTACAGGGGATACATTATTTCAACTGAGTATTGGTAGGACCGACCTGTATGGTGGAAGTCTACAGAAGCTTATTAATTCCATAAAAAATCGGTTGTTTACATTGAATGATGAAATCATAGTCTATCCCGGCCATGGTCAGTCAACAACGATTGCTTTTGAAAGGAAGAATAATCCTTATGTCTAATCAAACAAAGCTTTGGATAGCCATGAATGGTATAGATATGGAGCATGAGGCGTGGGTTTTGATACGCCTCTTTTTTAACGAGGATTCATTTAGTTTTATTTCTGAGTCAAATAAATTTACATCGGGTTCTGTTTTATCCATAGATATCGAGGATAATGAAATATGGCAGTGCAGGGTGAACTACTATTCACATCTTGAAAAAAACGAAAATGCAGATGTTCTTTCATTAAAAGGAATCAGTGCTGATTATTCAAGTACGAAAACAGTTTCATTATCCGAAACAAAAGAGCCCGGAGGTAGAATCCTTAAAAGCCATAAGATACTTGTAGGTGCATGTATTGTTGATGTTTTATCTAAGGCCACCGGAAAACAGCTTCCCTATGGTTCATTAACGGGGGTAAGACCTGTAAAGCTAGCAATGAACTGTATTAACGAGGGTCTAAATAAAAATGAAACTATTAACTTGCTTATAAAATCAACCGCAATGAATGAGGAAAAGGCAGGCTTGCTTTATGATGTGGCTAAGGTAGAACTTCCCTATATAAAACCTGATTCTAAAAGTATTCATCTCTATATAGGAATACCTTTTTGTGCCAGCCGGTGCTTATATTGCTCTTTTACATCCTACCCTGTAGAACGTTTTAAATCATTAATTCCCGGTTATGTTGAAGCTCTTGAAAAAGAGATTCGTCATATGGGACAAATGGTTAAGTCCAACAATTTAAAAGTACAGTCGGTGTATATCGGTGGAGGTACTCCCACAGCACTTGATGCTTATAACCTGGGCAGGATTTTAGAGCTTACAAACGAGTGCTTTAATATTGAGAATAAAGAATTTACAGTTGAGGCCGGAAGACCTGACACTATTACGGAAGAAAAACTACTCATACTGAAGAATAATAATGTTACAAGAATAAGTATTAATCCCCAAACTATGAACCCATCGACATTGAAAGCAATAGGAAGAAACCATACCCCGGAGGAAATAGTAGATAAATTCAAAATGGCCAGAGATATGGGCTTTGATAATATTAATATGGACATTATAGCAGGCCTTCCAAATGAAGATGAAGAAATGTTCGGATTTACTCTTAAAAAAATTGAAGAAATGGCCCCGGAAAGCTTTACAGTTCATACGATGGCTGTAAAAAGGGCTTCGAAGCTCCATGAGAACATAAATGCTTACAGGCTTACCGCTGACACAATTGTAGAAACGATGACCGAAGCGGCTAGACAATCGGCAATAAGAATGGGAATGAGACCTTATTACCTGTATAGGCAGAAGAATATATTAGCCAATCTGGAGAATACCGGCTATTCAAAACCGGGACTTGAATGCCTCTATAATATTCACACCATGGAGGAGGTTCAGACTATAATAGCAATGGGCGCAGGTGCTATTTCAAAATATGTTTCCTGTGAAGATAAAAAAATAGAGCGAACCTATAATATTAAAGAGGTCGCTCAGTATATTGAACGTATTGACGAAATGCTTGAAAGGAAAAATTCTATACTAAACTTTAAGAGCCATACTACATTTGATCATTAACATTAATACTTAGAATCTCTCCTATATATACCCGATGGTAATCTGCACCGTTATAGTTTTTTTCTATTGATGGGTCTAAAAACTGATTGGGATCTATGTCCTGGAAGTACAGCTTTTTACATTCAATAATTAGTCTTGCTTGTTTAAAGCCCGTAGTATGATTACTTCCATGAATCGGTATAAGGCCGGTTTCTTTTGCTTTATCAATATCTCTTCCTGATTTTTTCCCGCATAAACTTAATGCGTTTCGCCATTCTTCGGTAAAAAAGCTTAGAGAGAAAGTTTCATTCTTTTCCATAAATTGATAGGTATACCGACTTGGCCTTACAAAAATGAAGCATACATTTTTGTTCCAGAGAAAACCCATGCCTCCCCAACTGGCGGTCATAGTATTATAGTTGTCTGGGGTTCCGGCTGTAATTAGCATCCAATCACGGCCGATTAATTTAAACGGATTATCCGCTATTTCATCCGCCTTAATCAATGAAAAACCATCAATCAATTCTATCGCTCCTTTAATTTAAAATATTTGTGGATGTATTGGTAGCCTGACTTTTTATATTATATAGTTAGTATATCAATAACTTCACCATTTGTTCAAACGAAATTAGTTTTAAGTACTTTGCCGGGAAATAAAACACCAGGTTAATCTGTGTTGACTACTCTTAGCATCATATGTTAATTTGTTAATGAAAAATAGTGCATTTCTCTCTTGAGGTTTTATATGCTTAAAAAATTTAAAAAATTAATATACGTAATATCATTTTTCATATTCCTGATATTGTTTTTGTATTGGCAGAATGACACTCTTCTGGTAAGCAAATATAGATTGGAGTATGATAATCTTCCAGAGGAGTTTGATAAATTCAGGATAGTACAGATAAGCGATATGCATGGAAAAACCTTTGGTGTGGGAAATACAGCCTTAGCAAGAAGGATAAAAGCTTTAAAGCCGGATATTCTCTTTGCTACAGGAGATATGATGAGTTCAACAATTGACGATGGCAAAGCCTTTTTGGACTTTATTGATAAATTAGACAACACATGTCCGATTTATATGTGCCTCGGAAATCATGAGCAAATCGCCAGATGGATTAACGATAATGGTGATACGAATGTAAATTACTATAGTTTTATTCAAGAGGTTAAAAAAAGAGGGGTTGTTCTTTTAGACAACGAGAAGACCACAATTACCAAAGGGAAAAGCAAAATATTATTATCAGGCCTTACTTTAGAGCTTTATCATTATTCCAGAAGGGATATTGAGCCATATGATGAAAATTTGTCGTTAAATGTGTCTTATATGGAAGGGATGATAGGGAAGAAGGAAGACGGTTTTAACATTTTACTCGCCCATAATCCTGCATATTTTAAGGAGTACGCTTCTTGGGGTGCTGATTTGACTTTATCAGGACATATACATGGCGGGATAATACAGATACCTTTTAAAGGAGGGCTTCTATCACCGGAAAGAGTTTTCTTTCCTGAATACGATGCCGGACTATTTGAGAATAATTCCTCAAAGATGATTGTAAATAGAGGCTTAGGTTATTCGGTTATAAATATAAGAATATTTAACCGACCTGATATTTCATTTATTGAATTGAATAAAAAATAAAAATAAATATTATCTTATGTGTATCTGTGAAAAAACAGAATGATAGTTATTGCTAAATAATAAAAAAATGATAATATATATATATACAAACTATTACATTAAAAAGGGGAATAAAAGATATGAAAAGAATTTTGTCAATTGTTCTGCTAGTCATTTTTGCATTCACTTTATTAGCAGGTTGCGGTGGGACTAAAGGTTATGAGATTGCTCTTATAACTGACAAAGGCAATATCGATGACAAATCATTTAATCAAGGTTCTTGGGAAGGCGTAGTTGAATTTGCAAAGGCTAATAAAATCACTCATAAGTATTATAAACCAGAAAAATATGACGATGCAGGATACCTTGCAGCTATTGATTTAGCTATTACCGGTGGTGCAAAGGTTATCGTAGCACCAGGCTTCCTTTTTGAGGTTGCGGTATACGAAGCTCAAACCAAATATCCTGAAGCTAAGTTTATTCTTCTAGATGGTGAACCTCATAATCCAGATTATGAATATATGACCAATAGTAATGTGGCTGCAGTCAAGTATGCTGAGGAAGAATCAGGATATCTTGCAGGATATGCTGCTGTTAAAGACGGTTATACCAAGCTCGGATTCATGGGTGGTATGGCTGTTCCCGCAGTTCAGGCGTTTGGCTATGGATATTTGCAGGGCGCAGAGGATGCTGCAAAAGAGTTAGGTTTAGCAGACGGTACAATTAAAGCGACATATCACTATACTGGTGACTTTGCTGAAACAGATACGAATAAAGCTACAGCTAAGACAATGTATCAGGAAGGTACTGAGGTTATTTTTGGTTGCGGTGGTTCAGTAGGTAAGAGTGTTATGGCAGCCGCGCAAGAAGCTGGTAAAAAAGTAATCGGTGTTGACGTTGATCAAAGATATGATAGTGAAACGGTTATAACATCAGCAACTAAAGGTCTTGGCGCTTCAGTTAAACAAGTTCTTGAAGCTATTTATAAGAATAATAGCTGGGACAAGTTTGGTGGTAAAACTACCTATTTTGAAGCAAAGAACAATGGCGTAGGATTACCTACAGTAGTCATCGGGGATGCTAAAGCTGATGCGTTTGACAGATTTAGCTCATTTAAAAAGGCTGACTATGATGTTATTTTCGCAAAGCTTGTTGATGGTTCAATTGATCCTATCCGTACCATTACTATTGAAGATCCAAATGGTTATGCAACTGCTGATGAGCTTGTTGCCGGTCTAAGCCTCTCAAAGGTTTCAGTAACAACAAGATAAATAAAAAGTATTATTACCTAACATATTGGCCGTGCCTTATGTAAGGATAAACAGTTAAAGGGGAAGGTAAATGGCTTTCCCCTTTATTTATAGTAAAATACAAGATTAAAATGAGGTAGCTATGGATGATTATATTATCGAAATGCTCAACATAACAAAAGAGTTTCCCGGTATAATAGCAAATGATAATATAACTTTGCGCTTAAAAAAAGGCGAAATACATGCTTTATTAGGTGAAAACGGAGCAGGTAAGTCTACTTTAATGAGCGTGCTTTTTGGATTATATCAGGCAGAAAAAGGCGAAATAAGAAAAAACGGAAAGACAGTTAAAATTAATAATCCAAATGATGCAAATGCTTTAGGAATCGGAATGGTTCACCAGCATTTCAAATTAGTTGAGATATTTACTGTTCTTGAAAATATCATTTTAGGTGTTGAACCAAACAAAGCAGGTTTCTTGCAAATGAAAGAAGCAAGAGAAAAGGTATTAAAGTTGAGCGAACAATATGGGCTTAAAGTTAATCCTGATGCAATTATAGAGAAGATTTCAGTTGGAATGCAGCAACGTGTTGAAATTCTAAAAATGCTATTCCGTGAAAATGATATTCTAATATTTGATGAGCCCACAGCTGTATTAACTCCTCAGGAAATCGAAGAACTGATGGAAATAATGAGAGGGTTTGCAAAAGAGGGAAAATCGATATTATTTATAACCCATAAGTTGAATGAGATTATGGCTGTAGCAGACCGTTGCACAGTTCTTTGGAAGGGCAAGTGCATAGGAACAGTTGACATAAAGGATACTACCAAGGAAGAACTATCCAGGATGATGGTTGGACGCGATGTTAATTTTGAAGTTGAGAAAAAGGACATTGAGGTCGGGGATGTAGTTCTTTCTGTAAGAAATCTTACGGTACCATCAAAACATCATAAGAATAATGCTGTCAATAATGTTTCATTTGATGTAAGAGCAGGGGAGATAGTATGTCTTGCAGGTATTGACGGAAACGGACAAACTGAGTTTGTTTCAGCACTTACCGGACTCGAAAAAGCAAGTGGCGGAAATATAAGTTTATGTGGTAAGAATATAACAAAAGCTAATATCCGCACTCGATCAAAGGGCGGAATGAGTCATATACCTGAGGATCGACATAAACATGGGCTGGTTCTTGACTATACCCTGGAGGAAAACCTGGTGTTACAGCGTTATTGGGAACCGGCTTTTCAAAATAAGGGATTCATAAAAAAGCAAGAGGTAAGGCTTTATGCTGATAAATTAATTGAACAATATGATGTTCGAAGCGGACAAGGTCCTGTGACTGTTGCAAGAAGTATGTCTGGTGGTAATCAGCAAAAGGCTATAATTGCTAGAGAAATAGACAAAAAGCATGAGTTATTGGTTGCGGTTCAACCAACCCGTGGCCTTGATGTGGGAGCTATCGAATATATCCACAAACAGCTTGTGGCCAGACGAGATGCCGGTAAAGCTGTTTTGCTTGTATCACTTGAGCTGGAAGAAGTAATGAATGTAAGCGACCGTATATTAGTTATGTATGAGGGCGAAATAGTTGGTGAACTGGATCCTAAAAAAACCACGGTACAAGAGCTCGGACTTTACATGTCGGGCGCTAAGCGTAACATTGTAAAGGAGAATTGAGATGCAGTTGAAAATAAAGAATGTTACAAAAAGCAAGGGCTTTTCAGCCTTTTCATCGACACTGTTGGCCATATGTTTAGGGCTTATTTTTGGTTTCATAGTTATGATAGTATCAAGCCCTGAAAATTCACTGAATGGTTTTCAAATGCTACTTTTAGGTGGTTTAGGCAGGCTGGGCGACGTATTTTTTTATGCCACTTCTATTATAATGACCGGTCTTGGCGTTGGATTTGCCTTTAAAATGGGTCTGTTTAATATAGGAGCTTCCGGTCAGTACACAATGGGGATGTTTTTTGCCATGTATGTAGGCTTTATGTGGAAACTTCCGCCTGGTATACACTGGATTGTTTGCATATTGGCTGGTATGATAGGCGGCATGCTATGGGGCTTTATACCTGGTATTTTTAAAGCTCTGCTTAATGTTAACGAAGTCATTACTTCAATAATGTTCAATTATATAGGAATGTATTTGGTGGACATGCTTGTTTCAAGCAATGCTAATATGTATATTTCAATTAAGGCAAGAACAGCTTACCTTCCGGTAAGTGCTCAGATTCCATCACTTGGTATCAAAAATTCGAGTGCTAATTTATCGTTTATTTTTGCTATTTTAATCGCAATTATTTTATTCGTAATATTGGAGAAGACCATTTTTGGATACGAGCTAAAGGCCACCGGATTTAACAAACATGCAAGTACTTATGCCGGAATGAATGGAAAGAGAAACATTATACTTACAATGGTAATTGCCGGAGGATTAGCAGGTTTTGGAGGTGCATTTACTATTTTAGCTCCTTCAACTATTCCGGGTAGCAGCATGACCTATGAGCCGATAAATGTAATTGCAGCAGATGGTTTTAATGGTATTGCGGTAGCACTTTTAGGAAGCTCAAACCCAATCGGTATTATTTTTTCAGGTATATTCGTTTCCTATATTCAGCGTGGTGGCACTCTTGCAAGCTTGTTCGGATATAAGCCTGAAATAATTGATGTTGTTATAGCAGTTATCATTTATTTCTCGGCCTTCGCAATGGTAATGAATACAACCATTGCCAAATTGATTAAAAATCGAAAATCCAAGCATATAGAAACACAAGAGATTACTCCGGAATCAGAAAAACCAATTGAAGAAATAAGAAGGGAGGAGGCGTAAGTATGGAGACATTATATTACTTAATTCAAAATACGCTTCCGGTTGCTATACCATTACTCTTGGTTGCGTTGGGTGGTATGTTTAGTGAACGCAGCGGTGTTATTAACATTGCTCTAGAAGGAATTATGCTTTTCGGTGCATTTTTCGGGTGCCTGTTTGTATATTTTGTTCAAGGAACCGGTATGGATGCACAGCTCATATTAATACTGGCTATGTTAGTTGCAGCCATATCCGGGTTGATTTATTCTTTACTCTTGTCTTTTGCAGCCATAAATATGAAAGCTGATCAGACCATTTCAGGTACTGCGCTTAATATGCTTATTCCGGCAGCTATTTTACTTTTTTCAAAGATGTATTTCAACAGTGACGGAGTTACCACCAATGTAAACTTTTATTTACGACAAGTACCTGGTTTAAGTAATATACCTGTATTAGGTAAGCTGTTTTTTCAGAATACTTATTTAACAGTTTATATTGGTATTGCGTTATTTATTATATCAACCATATTGCTTTATAAGACAAAGTTTGGTTTACGTCTTAGAGCTTGCGGAGAGCATCCCCATGCTGCTGATTCGGTTGGTATAAAAGTTCATAGGATGAGGTATGCAGGGGTAAGTATTTCCGGTGTATTAGGAGGTATTGGCGGGTTCTTCTATGCTGTCGGGGTTATGGACGGCAATACTAATGGACATACTGGTGTTGCTGGCTTCGGTTTTTTGGCTCTGGCTGTTATGATTTTTGGCCAATGGCGTCCCGGCAAGATATTCCTTGCAGCACTGTTCTTTGCCTTTCTTAGAACGCTGGCCTATTCTGTTGCTCTTATACCTTTCTTATATAATTTGGGAATCAATAACACATTCTACAAAATACTGCCCTATCTAGTTACTATGATTGTACTTGCCTTTACTTCCAAACAATCAAGGGCACCTAAGGCTGAGGGCATACCTTTTGATCCAGGGGCGAGATAGTGTATACTTAAAAATAGGGAAATATTGGTTGATAATTATATGTTAAGAATGATACAATCTTTTCAGTATATCAATATAACCTGGAGGTTTTATTATGAGTGATATTAAGTTTTGTGACTCTTGTGGCAACAGAATTCCGATGGCTGCGTTATTTTGTCCTAAATGCGGTCAAAAGCAAGAGCCTTTACCGGCATCTGAATTTGTTGTTAAAACAGAAAGCATTGAACAGGATTCTATAATTGAAACACCGGTTATTAGCGAAGAACAGAATATCGAACAAGAGCAGACTTTTAATCAGAATCCGGGAGTTAATGAGAATTCTTTAGATATGTCAGATACTGTTGAACAAATTACTGAAGTAAATAATGAATCGGAACCGGTTGTAGAACAAAACGCAGTCACAGCTCTACCAGAGCAATCAGAGGTAGTAGAGCCTGTTGCTCCGCAGTCTCAGAATACATATATTCCTCAGCCACAACCAATACATCAACCTCAGCCTCAATATCCTTCGACTTACCCCCAAGCTGCTCAAGTGGCACAGCCTAAAGGCGGGGTAATAAAGAAGAAGTTTCCATGGGTATTTACTATTTTGTGGATTATTCTATTAGGAGCAGTAGGGACTTGGGCATATTTTTTACTTATTCATCCCACCTATGATTACCCAAAATTTACAGAGGACGCCCAGAGAATAGCGCTTTTCACCGCATGCATAGCCGCTCTAATATATACTTTGAGCCTAAAGCTTACCATGAAAAAACTAAAAGCTCTTCCGACTGTAATAATGATTTTACTGGCTTTGGTAGGTTTCTTCTTCTTCTGTATGGTTGAATTACAGGATGGGGATTTACTTCATGATACCATCAGCACTTTTGTTGAGAGTATACTCCCATAGACAGTTTTGATAATCCGGAGGATTTTATGGACTTAAATAAATACATACAAACTGCTATTGAATTGGGAGCTGATCATGCTGTAGAGTTCAATATCGACCAAATAATGTTTGATTCACGGACGATACTTAAATGCATGTTTGGTTGCTCCGATTGGGGTTTTGGTCATACATGTCCATCAAGAAAGGGTTCATTATTGCCTTGGGAATATGAAAAAGTTCTCCGGAATTACAAACACGGTATAATAATTCACTCTACAGATAAGAAAATCTCACAGGACGTATCCTTTGACATTGAAAGACAGGCTTTTATAGATGGCTTCTATTTTGCTTTTTCCATGAGTGATTGTTCTTGCTGTGAAAAGTGCACAGGTTTTTCATCAGCTAAATGTGCAAATCCCAAAAAAGCAAGACCTGCATTTCATAGTGTTGGCATTGATGTTTTTAAAACAGTTCGTCAGTTTAATCTCCCCATAGATACCTTGAAGGACAAAACAGAGACGACGAATTGGTATTCTGCGGTGTTTATTGATTAAAATTATCTTCCCAAAAGAATAAATCCATCCGTCATTATCTCCATTACCTCTCTAAAAAGTATCGGTAGTTCATCAGTCCTGTCTTTCTTCGCAGTAAGATAGGCCACGATTACATTTGTGATCTCAGAGATGACTACAGCTCCTTCTTCGAAACGAACGGATACCTTAAGCCACACCTCTTTTCCATATTCTCTTACCATTTCATTGAGAACACGGCTCATTTTGTCAAAACCGCCGTAAAACCCATTTTGTCCGGCTCGTTGTTTCCACGAAGAATGTTGGGGAGAGTTGGCACCGTACCAAAAAACATCACCGTGAAACCATACTTATCTATTCGCTAAATTGGAATTTGTTTAATTGACATTATTAAAGACTTGCATCCCTAATATCTCAATTACTATTCCATCTTCATAGCCGCTTTCTGTTGAAGGTGCAAGACGATGGACATCCGAAACGCTGTATAAAAGTGCTTGATACTTTACTGTGCCGCCATCCTTTAATCGCATAGGGATGGGACATAATAATACAATGGCAAGCAGAATGGAAATCGCAACAATTATTTTCTTTTTCATACAATCACACTCCTTTATCAAATTGGAATTGGCTTACTCACTGTCAGACTGTTCTGCCTTTTTATGTGTTCTGTATATCTTGACACACAAGGCTCCAAGAATGACAGGAATGGCTATATGAACATAGGTTATAGACGAATTTCCGCCAATCCTCATCCACGCAAAACTAATGGCTAATACAGTAAAGAATAGTGACATTGCAAACGCTATCCACTTTTTCATACAATCACACTCCTTTGTCAAATTGGAATTTGTCAAACAATTTATAATTTCTCTTTATATTAATTTTTCGTACACTTTGTACCATTTTAAACCATATACTTCTTCTAGCCCTAAATCAATTAAACCCATATATGTAAAACCGCACTTTTCGTATAACTTCACAGCGGGAATATTTTCTTCATACGTATCTAAACGAATGGCTTTAATTCCACATTCCTTTCCAAGAACAGTAGCATAATTTAATAAGGAATGAGCCACTCCACGGCCTCGATAATTAGGGTGAACTGTTAGTTTACATATGACAAATACTGGCACATCAAACTCAATCTGCCAATCAATTTCTTTATATACCTCATCTTGCTCACGAGAAAATACAACTGTTCCTACAATTTTTTCATCAATTACTGCTACATATAATGTGCTCTCTCCCAATGCCTCTTCTGCATGTTCACGCAACGGATATACTCCTTTTTTCCATTTAGGACCATTTTCATGTTCTGCAAGATAATCGTTCAAATCATTATATAAGCACTCAATTTCATCTATATCATGTATTGTTGCTTTTCTAATAAAAGTGTTCATCTCTATAGCACCTTTCCAAAGTTAGATTTACCAACAAATTATTATTTTCCTAACTGTTCGATATATTCGAATTTGTCGAATTGATCATATCACATCATTATAAAAATTTCTACAAACATGGAAAAAGCACGATGGTTTCGTATTAAAACCATCGTGCTAATATGGTGCGAAAGGCGGGATTTGAACCCGCACGTCCTTGCGAACACTAGAACCTGAATCTAGCGAGTCTGCCAATTCCACCACTTTCGCATAAGCTAGCGCATAGACTAGTATACATGAAAAATGGCTGAGAAACAAGTCTGATTTAAAAAAAATTAATGGCAGTGGGTGGATAAGAATGAGTAAAAGTCACCGTCCCCTTTACTCACCTCAGGGATTGTAATATGTATATATTTTGCCTTCGAAATTTCTCAAAACAACCTTATTGTCATCATTACTTATGATGTATTCAGGATTGACAGGAGTTTTACCACCGCCACCGGGCGCATCAATCACATATTCAGGTACTGCGAAGCCTGATATGAACCCCCTTATGTTTTTCATTATTTCAATACCCTTTGAGACCGGCGTTCTGAAATGCCCGATTCCTCGCGAAGCATCACATTGGTATAAATAATATGGTCTGACTCTTATTTTAACAAGCTTAGTAAACAATGTTTTTAGAGTGTCTTCATTGTCGTTGATTCCTCGAAGCAATACACTTTGATTACCCAGAGGTATACCGGCATCAACAATTTTCGCACATGCTTTTGCCGACTCTTCTGTAATTTCATTTGGGTGGTTAAAATGAGTGTTTATCCAAATTGGATGGTATTTCTTAAGCATATTAAGCAAATCATCGGTAATCCTCATAGGAAGGACAACGGGCGTACGCGTTCCAATACGTATTATTTCTACATGTGGTATATCACGTAACTTACTAATTATGCTTTCAAGTAAATGATCGGACAGGATAAGCGGATCTCCGCCCGATAACAAAACATCTCTGACCTTCTCGTTACGTCTTATGTAATCAATAGCTATTTCAATCTTATCATCACTTAATGAAAAGTCTTCACAACCTACCAGACGTCTTCTGGTACAATGTCTGCAATACATGGAACACTTGTGTGTAAGCAAAAATAAAACCCTGTCGGGATATCGGTGTACAAGTCCTTCAACAGGTGAATATTGCTCCTCACAAAGAGGGTCATCCATGTCGTTGGTATAATAGACTAATTCTTTAATTGATGGTATTGCCTGCTTTCTAATAGGGCAATTAGGATCATCAGGATTAATTTGCATGGCGTAATAGGGAGTTATAGCCATTTTAAAGTGTTCCAGACAGTTGTTTATCTCAGCTTTTTCTGTATCTTGTAGCTTAATAATTTTATCAAGCTCATCACCGGAAGTTATTCTGTTTTTCATCTGCCACTTCCAGTCGTTCCATTGTTCCGGCGAAACATTCTTCCAGATATCGGGCAGAATTTTGTTTTTCACTTAAACTCGCCTCGATTCAAGCGGCTTTATACCGTATCTTTTTAGTCCGTAGTTTAAAATGCTTAGAACCAATGTTTCATAATCCACTCCACAGAATTGCGCTAGCATAGGATAATCGCTATAGCAGGGCGCCAAGCCTGGCAATGGATTGATTTCGATAAAATATATAGTGTTATCTTCAGATAGTCTAAAATCGATACGTGAAAAGTCTTTACAGCCAAGAGCTGTAAATATTGTTGATGCAATTCTCTTCATTTTATTTATTATTTCAGTATCAATAGTGGAAGGGCATTTGTACTCAACAAAGTTTTTATAGTTTTTCTTTATATTATAACTGTAAATCATGTTTTCACGCTTATTACTTAGGTAACAAATCTCCATCGGTTCAAAAACCATCATATCGGAGCCGTTACCAAGTATTCCGACAGTGAATTCACGGCCTTTTATGAATTCTTCAACAAGCATGGGTTGATTATAAAGCTTTAAATTCTTATTTAATAAACTGTCAAGCTGTTCTTTATTGTCAACTACAGCTAGATCAGAAATTCCTTTGCCGGAGCCTTCATAATTAGGTTTTATTATCATTGGGAATTTTAAAGCCGGATCAAGTTCGTAATTTAAAGAATTTATGACCGAATAAAGAGGAGTATCTATCTGATATGTAGAGAGAAAACGCTTTGTTAATGCTTTATCCAGAGATAAGCCCAAGGTTGTTTCGTCAGAACCAGAGAAAGGGATACCTAGGAAGTTTAAAATGGCTGGAACATGGGATTCTCTTCCTCTACCATTACTGCCTTCGGCTATATTGAATACAAAATCAACATTTGAACTCTTAAGCTTCTCTACAAAGCTGTAATCAGCTTCTAAGGGAACAACATCGGCTCCGTGGACTTTAAAAACATTACTAATGGCATCAATAGTATCATAGGAATCATATTCGGCTTCCATGTCTTCACAATCAGAAGCTATACCTTTTTTGAGGTTATATGATATTCCTACAACAAGGGGAGGAGGGTTGGTTTCATTATCCAATTTAATCACACTCTCTTTACTATAAAATATGCAAGTCTTATGTTTTATACTTGCTTAAGTATAGCAAATGAATAAATAAAATAAACATCTGAATAAAGCCGATTAGAATTGGTTTTGAACAGTATGGTCAGATATTTAAAAGTATGATTATGAATCGATGATTATTGCGAAATATCGGGGCTTTTCAATAATAAAAAAGTGATCTATGGAGTGATGATATTCTTAGTGTTTTCAACTATCATACGATGGGGTGGAATGATGATTACACCGATCTCATCAAATATTTTTATGACTTTAAAATTAACATCTTCAGTGACGCTCAGATATGTTTTCCAGGATGTTGTTTTAGTAAAATAGTAAATCATTATCTTAAGAGTAGCTTCCCCGAAACCAGTAAGGTTGACTACGATAAAATCCTTGTTAATATCATCATGAGTCGTTAGCATTTCTTTTAACTTTGATGTTAAAATGATTATTTTTTCAGTTGGAGTATTGAGGGGGATGTGAAGAGTATAATTGACTCTCCGTTTTCCCATCTTAGACCAGTTTGTAACGGGTTCATTACTCATAATTGAATTTGGAACACTAATTAAAGCATCGGAAAAGGTACGTATTTTTGTGCTTCTAAACCCAATCTCTTCAACGGTTCCTTCTATTTTTTCTGTTTCGACCCAATCCCCGATATTATATGTTTTATCAGACATAATTGTTATACTTCCCAAAAAATTAGAAGCGGCATCCTTAGCTGCAAGAGAGAAGGCAAGACCTCCCACACCAAGACCTGCAACAAGACCGCTAACATCATATCCCCATTTTTTTATTATCATAAATACTTCCAAAACAATAATGATCATTTTAAGGGTTTTTCGGAGTATTCCAATTAATACAGGAATGGATTTTTTATTAGCTTTATTTATATAGCCTTCAAAAATCCACACGATACTGTCAGAGGACCTGTAAAAGAACCAAAAAACAATAATAATGAAAAATGACCTTAATATACGGATAAGAAAAGGTTGAAAGGTGGATGGTAATGGCAGGACATTAAGGGCACACCATATACTAAAGCCTGAAATGAATGCCAGAGCGGGTTTTTCCAGCGCACTAATTAGTAATTCGTCAAGATTAGTTTTTGTTTTCTTAGCAAGTTTTAAAAGAACTTTAATAATCCCTCTGACTATTATATGACGGAACAGAAAACCAATCAAAACAAAAGATAACGCTATTAAAATACTTAGAAGAATTGGGTTTATACTTATATATTTATTTATAAAAGTTAGCAGGTTATCAAAATTCATTTTGTCACATCCTTAGAATTATTATTGGTAAATCTTAATTAATGATTCATAGTTTTTAATTAAAATTTGTCTCATGGTTTCTTTACTGGTTAAATATTTAAAACAAATAACTATATATTTCTTCACAGGTTCCCTTCTAACTGGTAAAATGAAAATAAAAATACTGTTATTGGAGAGTATTATGAAAGAGAACAAAAATAATATGATGAAGAAAATTGTTGAAAACATGTCAAAAATAATTGTTGGTAAAGAAATGTCATCAAAACTGATGGTTATTTCATTGGCTTCGGCAGGTCATATTCTTCTTGAGGATGTGCCCGGTATAGGAAAAACAACAATGGCTTATGCCATGGCAAAGTCTTTAGGTCTTTCATTTAATCGAATTCAGTTTACCCCTGATATTTTGCCCTCCGATATTACAGGTTTTACTATGTATAATCAAAAGAACAATGATTTTGAGTATAGAAGCGGAAACATAATGAGCAATATTATATTGGCTGATGAGATTAACCGAACCTCCCCAAAGACTCAGGCCAGTATGTTGGAGGCAATGGAAGAAAAACAGGTTACTGTAGATGGTAAAACCTATAAGCTTCCAAAGCCGTTTATGGTAATCGCAACTCAAAACCCCATTGAGTATATGGGAACATATCCTTTACCTGAAGCACAATTGGATCGCTTTCTAATGAAGATAACAATAGGATATCCGACAAAAGCTGATGAAGTAAATATTTTATACAGATTTCAGAATAGTAATCCTTTGCATGAGCTGCAACCTATAGCATCCTTAGATGAATTATTAGAGCTTCAGGAACGTGTCAAGAATGTCAGGGTGGATGATAGCCTTGCATCATATATCGTAGATTTAATTTCAGCTACAAGAAGACATGAGCAGGTGTCTTTAGGTTGCAGTCCGCGTGCGTCAATCAGCTTGTTCCGGGCAGCGCAGGCGGCGGCTGTATATGATGACAGAGATTATGTTATTCCTGAAGATATCAGAGACCTTGCTGTATCTGTTTTAAGTCACAGGCTTATACTTAAACAAGAGGCAAAGATTAAGCGTATAACAAATGAAAGTATTATTCACGAAATTATAAGGAATCAGAATATTCCTGTAAAAGCAAAAGTCTAGCATTTGATATTAGTGAGGAATCGTTAATGAGAAAACAGACGATTGGATTTTCTATACCGGAAAAAGAGAAAATAAACAGGGAGTCAAATATTCTAAGGTATTGCCTGATGTTTTTTTCATGCCTTATTTATGCCTTTTTTTTCGGTGGATTTTTTCCGTTTACTCTTTTATATTTAGTGATTGCATTACCTATAATGTCGTTAATACATCTTGTCATCGTGTATGTGCAATTTAAAGTCAGCCAACAATTAAATGATAGAATATTTGTTAAGGGAGAGCATGCATCATACACATTACATCTTGAAAATGCTTCAATTTTTTATATTCCATATATAACGATAAATATGTTTATAGAAGGCCAAGTTCTTTGTAATAAAATGAAGAGTCTAAAATTATCATTACCTCCATTATCAAAACGTAATTTTGAATATGATATGCCTCTATATTATAGGGGGCATTATGATATCGGAGTCAGTTCCATTGATATAAGTGACATTTTAAATCTATTTACATTTACTATATATCTTCCGGAAATAAAAAGAATTTTAGTTAAACCAAGAATAGTCCCGATACATTCTCTCGGAGAACCTGAAGCTAGAATCACAGAAGGTTCTCACTCAAAGGAGCATAATGATATAGGGAATGACGAGATTGTTAACATTAGGGATTATTATTATGGAGACAGCATTAGAAAAATACATTGGAAATTGTCTTCCAAGCTTAATAAAAACATGGTTAAAGAAACTAAAAATGAACAGGACAACGATTCAATATTTATTTTGAATCTTTTTAAACATGATTTACTCGATGAAACCACACTTTTAAGGGAAGACTGCCTGATTGAAGAGCTGGTTTCAAATATAAACCATTATCTAAACAAAAACATGACATTGAAGTTATGCTTCTTTAAGGAAGAGCCTCAAATAATAAGGGCAACGTCAAGCCATGATTTTCAGAATATATATCAGATTTTATCAGAGGTGAAGTTTAATCAGGAATATAGTTTTATTCAGTCTCTTGACTATTTTATTAAGGATGAGAAACACGGAAATCTCTTATATATTTATACTGTAAGGTTAAACGGAGAAATAGTTGATAAGCTTTTAAAATTAAGAAATATTGGATTTGATATACAATTATATTTTGTTGAAATTGAAGGTATTGATATTGATAAATCAAAGTGGCAGGATATTTCCGACGTTTTAGCTAGAAATGAAATTCATGCTTACAGATTGGTTCCTTCTGAAATAGATGAATTAATTATTGATAAGGAAGGAGCAGTAGCCAATGAAGTATAAAATTAGAGGTCTTTCCGGATTTATAATAGGTCTCTTGTATGTACTGGTTATAGTAGGTATTTTGGGTACAACGATGTACAATGAAATACGTATTATCGAGTTTTTAATTATCTCCATAATTATATATGGGGTTACTTATATTGTATTCTTGTCACGCATTGCGGAAAAAGTCTTTGTTTCAGTTTCTATAATCGTTACGCTTTTTATAACTTTTGCCTGCTGGTATGAAACACCTTTTTCTAAAGTCATTTTAAACGAGGTTGAAGGTGTATTGACACTCTGGCAAAGGATTATATTTAAGATGCCAATGGAATCATACTTATTTCAATTTGACGGGACTTCATTGATACTAATAACTCTTATTGCTTCAGTTATAGTTTTATTTTTATTTAATAAATTAAGCAGCTTTTATATACTAACCGGAGTTATTTTTTTGTTTTTCTTGTTTTCCTGGCTAGTATCGGCAAATGAAAATAGATTTTTATTCTTGATATTCTGTGCTCTTACAGTACTATCTTATATAAATAAGGTATACAGGCAAAGAATAAAGCTGGGTATAGCTTCTAATGATTTTTTGATAGGTAATATGTTACTTTTCACCATACCAATTGTGACCATTCTGCTTCTTATCATACTTTTTATACCTAAAAGTGATTTACCAATTCAATGGCCATGGATGGATACCAAAATAAACAACGCTTTATATAGCCTGAATGAGCGATTTAATTATATTAAATTAGATGATGATTTCAGCCTTTCAGCCATAGGATTTAGCAACGAAAAAACAAAACGTTTGGGTGGAGCAGTAAGTCTGAGCAATACAGAAGTCTTAAATGTAAAGACAATAAACCGTACATACCTTAGGGGGGCAGTTTATAGCTGGTATGAGGACAGTACATGGACAAGGTCAAAGGTTCTATCAAATAATGTGAATGATATGGAAATAAGCGAGACCCGCAGAGGATGGTCTGACATTCCTGTCGATGAAATATTTCCTAATGCATCAATAGACGATAAACTATTTTTAAGGAGCCTTTCTAGTGGTGAGCTCAATGAGTTTTTGTTTCCATCCTATTCTTTGGAGATTGAGCTAAGGAACATGATAACCAATACTATATTCTTGCCTCTTAAGAGCATTATGCCGGTAAAATTGTCAAATGGTGATGTAATGCCGGTTTATGAATTGGATGGAGGTATAATCTTAAGTGAGAATAGACTAAAAAGAGGAAATAGTTACAATTTGTCCTTCATTCAGCCTATGTATGGTGAGACTTTGTTGAAGAAGGCTCTTGGCTTTAGTGATAATTTATATATCAATACTCTGGAATATTTAAAAGCAAAACAAATTCAATTAGTTAATGAAGTCTCAGAGAATGATGATTTATCAATTAACCAAGAAAAAATAAATCAATTGGATGAGCTTGAACAACAGATTGAAAGAGTTAGAACTCTTTCATATGAATCAAATGAGATTTACAATATTTATACGAAATTACCGGTGAATATTCCTTCAAGAGTAAATGAATTAGCCCATGAGCTTACTATAGGATTAAATACAAATTATGAAAAAACCGTAGCTATTGAAAAATATTTGAGAGAGAATTATACATATACTTTAACTCCTGAAGACGTTCCGGTGGATAAGGATTTCGTAGACTATTTTTTGTTTGAGAAAAAAGAGGGCTATTGCACTTACTATGCAACTTCGATGGTGGTATTATTAAGGTCTCTTGGTATTCCCTCGCGATATGTAGAAGGTTATGTTTTACCACCCGAACATACTTCCGATGATGTTTATACCGTAACTAACAGCAATGCACATGCATGGGTGGAAGTATATTTTCAAGGCTTTGGTTGGTTGGTTTTTGAACCGACTACAGTTTATGCCGGAACAATGGATTATAAGACCGTTTCCTCATCTGTTCCTGACAATCTGTCATATATGGATATGATGGAGCGTTATAGACAGATGATGCAGATGCAGATGCAAGAATCAAGCTATTATGATGAACCTGTTGATAATTATACAGAAGTAAAGTCGGAATCCCAATATAATATATTTGATATTCTTTTTGTCATTGGAAGCATCCTGTTATTGTGTATAATTATTAATTGTGCCACTATAATCCTTCATGAGATTAAGTTTAAGATCATTAAGAAAGAGAAAACCGTATTACTCAGATATAATGATATGATAAAATGGCTTACTTTTACAGGATATAAGATAAAACCGGGAGAATCGGCAAGAGATTTTGCGGTAAGAATAGATGATGATTATTATTTATCTCCTTCCTTTAAAGAGATAACAGAGATATTTTCAAAGGTTCGTTATGGTAATCAAAATGTTACTTATGAGGAAGCCGATAAAATAAAAACAACATATATAGAATTAAAAAAGAAGATAGTTAAAGAAATAGGAATAAGGAGATATTTACCTCTTCGAAGAATACTGTTCAAGCTCTAGAATATAGCATAGCTATAGAATATAGCATAGCTATAGAATATTGCCTGATATAGAATGTTAAATTACGACTAAAATACGGCTTAAAAGCTCAAGAAATATGTACTTTTTAAATTCTTAGTGCTATGATAAAAGAGAAGAACATTGATTATAACAGCAAAGGTGCATAAGGGCACAGGAGCATGAGCATAAGAGCATAGGAGCATAGGAGCATAGGGGCATAGGAGTGTCAGTAATGAGTAAATCTTTAAACCTAATAAATATAACAGAGGGTAAACCATATTATGATGTTCATGAGATAACATCTCTCAAGGACATGCTGGAAAAATGTGAATTAATGTATTCTGATAATATAGCCTTTAAGTTTCGTTATGAACCCCATCTTGATACAATCTGCAAGACATACCGTGAGTTTGTCAAAGACGTGAATTCTATGGGAAGCGCTCTTCTTGGGTTAGGTTTAAAGAATAGTCGCATTGCAATTATTGGTGAGAATAGGTATGAGTGGGTAGTATCTTATTTGGCTACGGTTAATGGCGTTGGTACTGCTGTTCCCCTTGACAGAATGTTACCTCCCAATGAAATTGAATTGATGCTTGAGAGGGGAGAAGTAGACGCCCTCGTCTATTCGCAGGCATTTCAATTAACTGTTGAAAATATTGCGAATAAAAATAAAAGATTAAAAGCCTTAATTTGTATGAATCCCGAAAGTGAAAATTCGACTGAAAGATTTTATTCTTACAATCAATTAATAAAAAGCGGATCAGAACTTATTGAATCAGGTAATAAAGAGTATATAGATGCTAAAATTAACCCTGATGTATTAAGTGTTCTTCTTTTTACCTCGGGTACTTCAGCCACATCAAAAGCTGTTATGTTAAGCCATAAAAATATTTGTTCTGATATTATGAGCCTTGGCGGAGTTGTTCATTTTGTGCCAGGGGATTCGGTTTTGTCTGTACTGCCTTTGCATCATACATTTGAAAATACTACCGGATTGTTGTTTCCGTTGTATTTAGGAATGACAATTTCTATAAGCGATGGTCTAAAATATCTTTCAAAGAATCTTTCTGAATATAAACCCGTCTGTTTAGTTGGAGTTCCTCTGATTTTCGATAAATTTATGGGACGTATAACAGACGAGATAAAGAAAAAAGGCATAGCTAAAAAGGTAAATACTCTTATGAATATAGCCAATACCCTTAGCTATATAGGACTGGATCTGAGAAGAAAGGTATTTAAAAAGCTTATAGAGCCTTTTGGTGGTAAGCTTAGAGTTATAGTAACAGGTGGAGCCGCCATGGATCCGATGACTGTTAAATTCTATGAGAACATAGGAGTAAGGGTTTATCAGGGATATGGGCTTACGGAAACCTCACCTGTTGTCGCAGGTGGCAATGATCGTACCCGGAAAATCGGCACATGCGGTAATCCTTTACCAGGCATTAAAATAGCAATTGCTAATCCTGATAGTTCAGGTAATGGTGAATTGGTTGTTCAAGGTAACAACGTTATGCTTGGCTACTGGAAGGATGAAGAGGCTACTGCTGAGGCTATCAAGGACGGCTGGTTCCATACCGGTGATTTAGGTTATATTGATAAAAAAGGCTTAATTCGCGTAACCGGGCGAGTCAAATCCATGATAGTATTGAAAAACGGGAAAAAGGTTTTCCCGGAGGAACTAGAAAATTATATTAATAAGATGAATTATGTAAAGGAATCATTGGTTTGGGGAGAAACAGCAAAGGACGGAACAGTTGAGATTTGTGCAAAAATAGTTTTGGACAAGGAAGCTATTACAAATGTAGTTACTTCTCCCGATGATGAAAACGGAATTAAAAAGATTTTGGATAATGCCATAAAGGAAATTAATAAACTTGTTCCTGTTTATAAGACAATCAGGTATTATGTTTTTGGTTATGAGGAGCTCATTAAGACTACGACCATGAAGATTAAGCGTTATGTAGAAACAGATCAGATAAGTAACTTGTTTAATAATTTAACAACTTCTATAAAGAATATAGCCGGAAAGAATATCGATAGACTTAAAGAGTTAATGGCAAAAAGTGCAGAGAATTATTGAATGCAGAAGAAGGATAGAACACTCTATCCTTTTTTTATTCTGTTTTTTATAATAATTTATCAATGGCATCTTGTATACAAAAAACAATTGTAATATAATTCTTATGGCATCTTATATAATTCTACCGAAGAACTACATAATGAGATTTGGGGTTTATATATTATTGCAAGTGTGTATTTATTAAACCAATATAAATACAAAAAACGGGGAATATTAACATTGTCAATGAAATTGACCTCATACAATTGAAAGGAGCATTTTTACCATGAGCAGTTTTTTAGAGAGAATCACTCAACGCGCCAAGGAAGATAAGAAAACCATAGTTCTTCCTGAAAGCACAGACATTAGGACTATTAAAGCAGCCTCATTAATCCTCCAACAAGGTTTTGCCAACATTGTGCTTGTAGGTGAAGAGGACAAAATAAAAAATCTTAAAGGTGATCTTGATATCAGCGGTGCTGAAATTGTGAATCCGTTGACTTCTGATAAAATTGACGACTATGTAAATACCTTTTATGAGCTTCGTAAGAATAAAGGAGTTACTCTTGAGCAAGCTCGTGAAACAATGAAAAATCCTCTATATTGGGGAGTTATGATGGTTAAAAAAGGTCATGCCGACGGTATGGTAGCAGGAGCTATAAATTCTACAGCCAATACTCTCAGACCTTCTCTTCAAATTCTAAAAACCGCACCAAATGTAAAGCTTGTTTCGGCATTCTTTATCATGTGTGTTCCCGACTGTGAATATGGGCATAATGGAACCTTCCTCTATGCTGATAGCGGTCTTGTTGAAAATCCTGATGCCGAGCAGCTCTCTGAAATTGCTGTATGTTCGGCCGCAACTTTTGAACGTCTTGTCGAGGCAGAGCCCAAAGTAGCTATGTTATCATATTCAAGCTATGGTAGTGCAAAGAGTGAATTAGTAGATAAGGTGATTGAAGCAACAAAACTAGCCAAAGAAAAAGCTCCGAATGTTATCATTGACGGCGAATTACAGGTCGATGCTGCAATAGTACCGGAAATAGCTAAATCTAAGGCTGCATCAAGCCCGTTACAAGGACAAGCAAATGTTCTGGTGTTCCCTGATCTTAATGTAGGAAACATTGCATATAAGCTGACACAAAGGCTTGCAAAAGCAGAAGCCTATGGCCCTATTACACAGGGAATTGCCAAGCCTGTAAATGATTTGTCCAGAGGCTGTTCCGCAGAGGATATAGTAGGAGTAGTCGCAATAACAGCAGTTCAAGCTCAAGCAAAATAAATATCAACAGGGGGAAAATATGAAAATCTTAGTTGTTAACGCGGGGAGTTCATCATTAAAATACCAATTAATTAGTATGACAGAAGAAATTGTTTTAGCAAAAGGTTTATGTGATAGAATCGGTTTACCCGGCTCTCTTATTAAACATAAAACTCATGATGGAAGGGCTGTAACCAAAGAAATCCAGATGGTTGATCATAAAGACGCCATATCCACACTAATTAAGGTGCTTACCCATGATGAATGGGGTGTAATTAAATCCCTTGATGAAATAAAAGCAGTAGGGCATAGAGTCGTACACGGTGGTGAAAAGTTTTTCAAATCTGTGATAATTGATGACGAAGTCATGAAGGCAATTGAAGAATGTGTGGAGCTGGCTCCGCTTCACAATCCACCTAATATTACGGGAATTAAAGCATGTCAGCAGATAATGCAAGGCGTACCTCAGGTAGCTGTATTTGATACTGCTTTCCACCAGACAATGCCCAAAAAGGCTTATCTTTATGCTCTTCCATATGAATATTACAAAAAATATAAGCTACGTAAGTATGGATTTCATGGAACCAGCCATAAATATGTATCCGAAAGAGCTGCTTATCTTTTAGGAAAACCTTATGACCAATTAAAAGTAGTAACCTGCCATTTAGGAAATGGCTCTAGTATCGCCGCTATTGATTGTGGAAAAACCATTGATACTTCTATGGGCTTTACTCCTCTTGACGGATTGGCTATGGGTACCCGTTGCGGAACAATTGATCCTGCTGTTGTGACCTTCCTTATGAATAAAGAAGGCTTGAGCACAGATGAAATGGATACCATTATGAACAAGAAATCCGGAGTTTTGGCTATTTCAGGTGTAAGCAGCGATTTCAGGGATTTAGACGATGCCGTTGATAAGGGAAATGAAAGAGCAGCATTAGCTCTTGAGGTTTTCGCTTATCAGGTTAAGAAATTTATAGGCTCTTATGCTTGTGCTATGGGAGGTATTGATGCCATAGTCTTCACAGCCGGTATCGGTGAGAATAATCCAATAATCAGGTCTATGGTATGTGAAGGACTGGAATTCTTAGGTGCATCTATTAATGAAGAGAAAAATATGACCAAAGGGATGGAGATAGACATAAGCACAGATGATTCCAAGGTAAGAATCCTTGTAATCCCCACTAATGAAGAGCTTGCAATTGCCAAAGAGACGATAAAAATGATAGGTTGATTGTTGACAAGGTCAATAGTACACTATAAAATTGGAAGGTAAAGGGCACAAATGCATAAATGCATAAATGCATTGACATTGCTCTTTACCTTTTATTGTGAAAACAACAAGTGTTCTTGGTATTTTATTTGCCACAGCTAAAGCACAGTGGTGCAATAAGTGGCATTTTTGTTATACTTGAATATATAAAAGTAAAACTGTTTTAACTTTGGAGGATGGTAGAATGAAGGTTTGTAAATTTGGTGGAACATCAATGGCTAATAGCGAACAGTTAAAAAAAGTTTGTTCGATTATTTCAAGTGATCCGGACAGACGTGTTGTTGTAGTTTCAGCGCCAGGCAAACGTTTTGATTCAGATACTAAAGTAACTGACTTACTTATTAACTGCGCTTGTAAATACCTTGCCAATGAAGACTATAATACAGTTTTACAAGAAATTGTTGAACGCTATGCAGAGATTGCAAGAGATTTAAATTTAGGTAAGCAAATTATCGCCGATATTGAGAGTAATCTTAATACTCGGGTATCTCTTCCCTATGACTCGCAGGAAAAGTTCATGGATCGTATGAAGGCTGCCGGCGAGGATAATGCCGCAAGAATAGTTGCTGCGTATATGAAAAGTCAGGGAATGAATGCCCAGTACCTTAATCCTAAGGATGCTGGCCTCTTTTTGAGTGATGAATACGGTAATGCAAGGGTTTTGCCCCAATCCTTTAAGAATCTTACTAAGATTAAGGATATGGAAGGGATTATTATTTTTCCCGGCTTCTTTGGGTATTCATTATCAGGTGAGGTAGTAACATTTCCAAGAGGCGGTTCTGATATAACAGGCTCAATTTTAGCTGCAGCCCTTGAGGTTGATGTTTATGAGAATTTTACCGATGTTGATTCTGTCTTTGTTGCAAGCCCCAAAATAGTAAAAAATCCTAAACCTATTTCGGTGCTCACATACCGTGAAATGAGAGAACTATCTTATGCCGGTTTTTCAGTATTACATGAAGAGACCCTGGAACCTGTATTCCAAAGAGGAGTACCTGTTAATATAAGAAATACAAATAATCCTTCATCACCCGGTACAATGATAACACCGACCAGGGATAACTTAACTTGCCCGGTAGCCGGGGTGGCAGGTGATAAGGGCTTTTGCTCAATTAATATTAACAAATATATGATGAACCGAGAAATAGGTTTTGGACGAAAAGTGCTGCAAATCCTAGAAGAAGAATGCGTTCCTTTTGAACATATGCCTTCAGGAATAGATGATATTTCCATTATCTTGCGTAAGAAATATCTTGATAACGAGAAAAAAAGCCGAATTATGGAAAGGATTGCTAAGGAATTAAGGGTTGATAGTATCCACATTGAATACGATTTGGGTCTGGTAATGGTAGTTGGAGAAGGCATGAATCGTACAATAGGTATAATGAGCCGTATAACAAAAGCACTTTCTGAAAGCAATATCAACATTAGAATGGTTAATCAGGGCTCATCCGAAGTTAGTATTATGTTTGGTGTGAGTGAAGATGATGTTGATAATGCTGTTAGATGTATATACAGCGAGTTTTTTTGTTTAGTATAAATAGTTTGGTGTATAATTTGTAGTATGGTAGGAGATGAATTTTTATGATTTTAGTATTGAAACCCGGTGCATCCAGGGAGCAGACAGATGAGCTTCTTGGCCGCATTAAATCAATGGGTCTGGACGTTCATATTTCAGTTGGAGTCGATACCACCATTGTGGGTCTTGTTGGTGATACCACTAAGGTAGACAGACTAGTTTTTTCTTCTTATGACATTGTTCTTAATGTCTTAAAAGTAACCGAACCCTTTAAAAAAGCAAATCGCATGTTTCACCCCGATTACACAGTTATTGATGTTAACGGCAAAAAAATAGGCGAGGGTCATTTTTCTATTATTGCAGGACCGTGTTCAGTTGAAAATGAAGAACAGATAGTTGGCATAGCCAAAGCGCTAAAGAGTATCGGCACATCGTTTTTAAGAGGCGGTGCTTATAAGCCGAGAACATCTCCCTATAGTTTTCAGGGCCTTGGCTTGGAAGGCCTGGAGTTACTGAAAATAGCCAGAGCAGAAACTGGTCTTCCCATTGTATCAGAAATTATGTCCACCGATGTGCTGGACAAGTTTGTAGAAGACGTGGATATAATTCAGGTTGGTGCCAGAAATATGCAAAACTTTGTGATGCTGAAGGAACTGGGCAGAACAAACAAGCCGATATTATTAAAACGAGGATTATCAGCCACTTTAGAAGAATGGCTCATGTCAGCTGAATATATCTTGAGCGAAGGAAACGAGAACGTTATACTGTGTGAGCGCGGTATAAGAACCTTTGAGACATATACAAGAAATACCCTGGACTTAAGCGCCGTTCCTGCAATTAAAAAACTAAGTCATTTACCTGTCATTGTTGATCCCAGCCACGGGACAGGAAAGTCATGGATGGTGGGTACATTGTCTAAAGCCGCATTAGTGGCCGGAGCCGATGGAGTAGTAATGGAGGTTCACAATAATCCGAAATGTGCTATGAGCGACGGAGAACAATCTATTACTCCTACGGAGTATGCGACCATATTTCCAAAATTAAAACAATTGGCTGATATAGAGGAAAAGCATCTGGAGGTTTAGAGGCTTAAAGAAACCAATTAAGCAAAGTGAGAAAGGAGCGGAGCTCATGCCATCACTTTTATCTTAATTTTGTGCAAGGTTAGGGTATGAGCATGTCTATTGGAAACAGTTACTGTTATAACCAGGGGTAAAACCTATGATATAGAAATAGAATCCGGCCTTCTTAAAAAGCTACCGATTATTTTTAAAAGAAGGTACTTCGGTAAAAAGCTTGCACTCATTACCGACAGTAATGTTTTTTCAATCTATGGTAAGATGTTTGTCGAAAAGCTTGAACTTGAGGGCTTTAATGTCACACCTATTGTTTTTCGAGCTGGGGAGCAAAGTAAAAATCTATCAACCCTTGAATCAATTTATGAGAAACTTGCTGATAACACTTTTACCAGAAGTGATGCTATTGTGGCTCTTGGCGGAGGAGTTACCGGAGATATGGCCGGTCTGGCTGCTGCAACCTTTTTAAGAGGTATGGGTTACATACAAATCCCCACATCTCTTTTGGCCATGGTTGATTCAAGCGTCGGCGGAAAAGTGGCAGTAGATCTGCCTCAGGGGAAAAATCTCATAGGTGCCTTTTATCAGCCAGATGCTGTATATACTGATCCCTTACTTTTAGATACTTTAAATGACAGGCAGTTTTCTGATGGTATGGCCGAGTTATTAAAGCATGGATTTATAAGTGATGTTAATTTATATAATGAGCTAAATGATGGAATGAGTTTTGAGTTCGACAGAAAGGCTTTAATGAATAAGCTCGACAAGCTGATTTACATCAGTTGTAATATTAAGCGTACTGTTGTCGAACAAGATGAATTTGATAACGGATCACGACAGCTTCTTAATTTCGGGCATACTATCGGTCATGCCATTGAACGTGTCCAGAATTACTCCGGTTTATCCCACGGCGAAGCTGTTTCCATTGGAATGGTTGTTGTTACCGAATTGACAGAGCAAATGGGGCTCACAAAAAAAGGAGAAGCCGAGAAAATCAGATTTATACTAAAAAAATACGGACTTCCTACAGCAATGCCTAATGTTGATATAGACAAACTGATTAAGGCGATTTCATTGGATAAAAAGAATCGATCAGGCAAAATAACAATAGCCTATATTGAAGAAATAGGTATTGGTAAGCTAATTGAATTTGACCTTATAGAATTAGAGGAAAAAACATATGGCATCCTTAAAGATTTTATCAAAACCCCTTAATGGTAAAGTTTTGGCTCAGCCATCCAAAAGTATGGCTCACAGGGCTATTATTTGTGCTGCCTTGGCAAATGGTGAAACTAATATTGACAATGTTGTTTTATCAGATGACATAAAAGCTACTATAGGTGCTGTTTCTTCATTGGGTGCTGACATTTCTATTAACCGGAGCAAACTCTATTCCGGAAGAATGTTAATTACTATTAATGCTCATGGTGATATCAAAATTAAGGATGCAATTATTGATTGCATGGAATCGGGCTCAACAGCACGTTTTATAATGCCAATATCAAGGTTATCTGCCGATTCTGTTTCATTTACAGGATGTGGACGTCTTGTTGAACGACCCTTTGATATTTACGAAAACCTCTTTACTCAAAAGGGAGTTACTTATTCCGACACAGAAGGTAAAATGCCAATCAATCTATCTGGTAGATTGAAACCAGGCAAATATTCACTTCCGGGGGATGTTAGTTCCCAATTTGTATCCGGGTTGTTATTTACACTACCTTTGTTGGAAGATTCTTCTGAGATTAATATCACCGGTAAGATGGAATCCATACCGTACATACAAATGACACTAAATGTGCTAAAGGATTTTGGTATTGAAATAGTTCATGAAGATGACTACAGAGTTTTTGTAATCAATGGGAGGCAGTCCTATAAATCAATTCCCTCATATGTTGTAGAGGGGGATTGGTCACAGGCTGCTTTTTTCTGTGTCATGGGAGCTATTTCGGGGCAAATAACCATTGAAGGCTTAAATATTAATTCCTTACAAGGCGACAAGATTATAGTGGATATTCTTAGAAACATGGGCTCAGAGCCTGTTATTAATGGGAGAGAAATAACCTTTAATAAATCGCAATTGACAGGTAAAACAATAGATGTTTCTCAATGCCCGGATTTGGTTCCTGCAATTGCTTTGGCGGCTTCAACAGCGCAAGGTGAAACGAATATCATTAACGGTGCACGCCTTCGCATAAAGGAATCTGACAGGCTTTTCACTACAAGCAGGGAGCTTAATATATTAGGAGCTGACATAACAGAGAAACAAGATGGTCTTATTATTAACGGCATAAATAGGTTAATAGGCGGAAAATGTTCCGGGTCAGAGGATCACAGGATAGTTATGGCCCTTGCAGCAGCATCAACGGTATGTGACCAAGCTGTCGAGATAGAAGGATATGAGGCCGTTAAAAAGTCTTATCCCGAGTTTTGGGAGGATTTTATATCAGTTGGAGGAGAAGTTGAATTTTATGGGTAGTATCTTCGGGGATAATCTAAAAATATCTATATTCGGTGAGTCCCATGGTCCAGCTATAGGTGTGGTTATAGATGGCCTGCCATCAGGGTTTCAGATAGATTTTGACAATATTTCCGAGGAAATGGGAAGAAGAAAACCCGGATCGGATGTCTATTCAACAAAAAGAAAAGAACCCGATGAAGTAGAAATACTCAGTGGTATGTATGATAGAAAAACGACCGGTACTCCATTATGCGCCTTGATTACAAATCAAGACCAAAAGAGCAAAGATTATGATGATTTGCATAAGCTTATGAGACCGGGTCACGCCGATTATTCAGGATATGTAAGATACAAAGGATTTAATGATGTCCGGGGTAGCGGGCATTTTTCAGGAAGGCTTACAGCGCCAATTGTATTTGCAGGAGCTCTTGTCTCTCAAATACTTAAAAGAAACAATATAATAATAGGCTCCCACATTGACTCTATTTTTGATATGAAGGATGTAGGATTTGACAAAGCGAATATAACAGAAGAACAGTTATTAGAATTGCGCAATATGGATATTCCCGTAAATGACAGGTCCTGCAGGGAAGAGTATTTTAATATTATAAGTGATGCGAAAAAAGCTCTGGACTCGGTAGGCGGAGTTGTTGAAACAGCTATAATAGGTCTTCCGGCTGGTCTGGGTTCACCGATGTTTGATAATGTTGAAGCAAAATTATCATCGATATTATTTTCAATACCTGCAATCAAAGGTGTTGAATTTGGAGAGGGCTTTGGAATTACTACATTGTTCGGAAGCCAGGCCAATGACAGCCTCTATTACGAAAACGGTAAAATTCTTACTAAAACAAATAATAACGGAGGAATTAACGGGGGAATCACTAATGGTATGCCGATTGTCTTCCGGGCTGCAATAAAGCCGACATCCTCAATAGCAAAGGAACAGGAAACTGTAAATATTAAAGAAAGTATAAATGCAAAGCTTGAAGTCAAAGGGCGTCATGATGCATGTATTGTTCCACGGGTTGTACCAGTAATTGAAGCAGCAACGGCTATTGCTATATTTGATTTACTCCTTGGACAGTTTGGTGTAGAGAGTTTTATGAAGGAGAATTTAAATAATGGATAATAATTCTCTTGAGAAAATAAGAAAAGAGATTGATATCTTAGACCGGGAGCTGGCCGTCTTACTTCAGAAGAGGATGGATTTGGTTTCTCAGGTGGCTGATTATAAATCCAAGACTAAAATTAATATTCTTGATAGCTCCCGGGAAGCACAGGTAATTGAAAATGTCCTTAATGTTATTAAGAAAACTGAGTATCATGAAAGT
Source organism: Bacillota bacterium (assembly GCA_023411795.1). Classification (GTDB taxonomy): domain Bacteria; phylum Bacillota; class Clostridia; order DSM-8532; family DSM-8532; genus DTU059. Next base: position 17,983 of record JAEYOK010000010.1, on the reverse strand, counting down.
ATCAGCTCGGTTTTTGAGTATATAATGACTAAATCAAAGGAATATCAAAAGAATCGCCTCACGAATCTGGGGAATCGGTATGCTTTGATAGGGAACAAACTATCACACAGCGTTTCACCACAAATTCATAATTTATTTTTTCAAAAGGCTAAGCTAAATGGAGTATATGAGCTGTTTGAGGCAGAGCAAACCAATCTTCCCGGTCTTTTAAGCAAACTTAAGAACTATGGATATTGTGGCGCAAATGTAACCATTCCATATAAAACCGATATTATAAACCATTTAGATAATATCTCCGATATCGCTAAAAGAATTGGGGCTGTAAACACCATTACCTTAAAGGATGAGCTTAAGGGTTATAATACTGATTATGTTGGCTTTGGAAGAGCTCTTGAGTATTGCGGTTTTAACCCTAGGAATAAATCCTGTGCCGTGCTTGGAAGCGGTGGGGCGTCTAGAGCTGTAGTATCATACCTGGAAGACCATGGTGCATCAGATATTGTAATTGTTTCAAGAGACCCGGAAGGAATATTGATGAAATATCCGGGCATACGTGGAATTGCTCTGGAGAGTTTTTCTGCTGATGGAGTAGATATAATAATAAATACTACCCCTGTGGGTATGTATCCGGCTTCCGATTCATCACCCTTAAGCAAATCCCAGATTAAAGGAGCAACTTTTGTTTTAGATTTGATATATAATCCTGAAGAGACTTTACTGTTGAAATATGCCAGAGAAAATAATATACCTTGTGATAATGGGCTATTTATGCTGGTCGCCCAAGCAGTCAGCGCGCAAGAAATATGGCAGGGTAAATCCTATGACCAAGATATAATAAGGGAGATATATGCTGAGCTGCGACAGAAAGGATCTTAACTTTATGAAAACCAATATAGTTTTAATTGGTCTGATGGGTGTGGGGAAAACAACAATAGGAAAAAGACTATCTTCCGTTTTGGACATGTCATTTACCGATAGCGATGAAAATATTGAGAAGAGTTTCGGTAAAATAAGTGATCTCTTCCTTGAAGGAGAACAGAAGTTTAGGGATTGTGAGAGTAAAATAATCAGATGTCTGTCTTCTTTAGAAAATATTATAATTTCCACGGGAGGCGGGGTTGTACTCCGCCCTGAAAACATGGAGGCCTTAAGGAGGAAAGGGGTAATATTTTATCTAAAGCGCCCTATTGAAGATATTTTATTGTCTGTTAATACAAAAGTCAGACCTCTCATTAAAGATAATCCGGAAGCTCTTTACCAGCTTCTAGAAGAGCGTGATCCCCTCTATAGTAAATACTGTGACTATGTTATTAATACAACTGATATAAAAAGTGCGGTGCTATCAATCAAAGCAATTTGGGATAAGATATCATAGTCAGGAAAATAAAGCAATATATTTGTCACAGGGTATTAATTTCTTGGTGATTGGATTTTGAAGATAAAAGATATCCTGTATCTATTACTAATAATGTTATCAATTTATACTATAAGTACAATGCTGACGAGAGATGATACGGATTCAAATTTTCATCCTTCTATGAACATTGTTTACGAAAGCTCTTATACACCTAAACCCAATAATACTGATAACGGTTCATTAAAAGATAAGGATTACCTACCCGAAGAAGAATTAGTTCAGGTGGTTAACGAACCGATTATTAATGCCCGTTCAGCTCTTGTCATGGATTTCGAAACGGGTACTATTTTATATGAAAAAAATGCATATAGAAAAAGGCCTATGGCTAGTACAACCAAGATCATGACAGCCATTATCGCCATTGAGAACACAGATTTAGACGATGATGTGCTTATAAGCGAAAAAGCGGCAAATATGGGCGGCTCAGTTATGGGACTACAAAAGAATACCATTGTTAAAATGTCTGAGCTCCTCCATGGACTATTAATCTGTTCGGGTAATGATGCTGCTGTAGCAATTGCGGAGCATGTTGGGGGAAATGTCGAAACCTTCTCTGAGCTTATGAATGAGAAAGCCATTGAAATCGGCGCATATTCAACCAGCTTTTCAAATCCTCACGGTCTTGATGCCGAAAATCATTACACCACGGCATACGATCTAGCCAAGATAACCAGATACGCCCTTAAAGACCCTACTTTCAATGATATAGTAAAAAAAAGCGAGTTCTATTTTAATGGAAGAACTCTAAAGAACACTAATGAAATGTTAACATACTATGCCGGAGCGGATGGGGTAAAAACCGGCTATACCGGACTTGCAGGACGATGCCTGGTTACAAGTGCAACCAGAGATAACAAAAGATTCATTTCCGTTGTTTTGTTCTGTGACACGAAAAATCTAAGAACATCGAGTAGTCAAAAGATACTGGATTATTCATTTATGGAATATGAAAAAGTGTTCCTTTTGGAAAAAGGACGAATACTGGGTTCTGTAAAAGTAGAACGATCACGGACGCTTCAAGAGGTTCTAGTGGTAGTTTCGGAAGAGCTAATAGCGGTTTTGAAGCAAAAAGAAATGGATACTCTATATACAAGAGTGTCTCTGCCTGAGAAGGTAATGGCTCCTATTCGACAAGGGAGTATAATGGGAACAGTCTCAATATTTCAAGGGGATAAAATTATTGCGGAGACTTCGCTGATAGCGCTTGATAGCGCTCACAAGATGATGCTTTCAGATTATATGAAAATGGTGATAAAGAAGTGGATTTATACGACCAGATAAAATTAAATTTTTGCAATTTGGTAATTTAAAACTTGCAAAATCACCTAACCTATCATACAATAGTTTAAAGATTTATTTTAAATTTATTAAATGACGGGTCGGAGGTTTCTAATGCAGACTTATGAAGGTTACAGCAAGGATGAACTGATTGAAAGAAGGAATGAGCTTTTAGAAAAGTATGAGAATTATAAAAAACAGGGCTTAAAATTAGACATGTCAAGAGGAAAGCCGTGTACCGAACAGCTTGATCTTTCCAACGGCTTATTTAATTATTCTCAGGACCTCTTTACTGAAGATGGTACTGACTGCCGTAACTATGGGCTGTTAGACGGAATAAAGGAAGCAAAAGCTCTTTTTGGCGAATTATTCAATCTCTCATTGGACCAGCTGTTTATAGGCGGTAATTCCAGTCTGAATTTAATGTATGATTTGATAGCTAAAGCTTTTAATCATGGGTTGAATGGTTTTGAGAAACCGTGGAGTAAGTTGGATAAGATTAAATTTTTATGTCCCTGTCCCGGATATGACAGACATTTTGCCATAACTGAACTATTTGGCATTGAAATGATTATTGTTCCAATAAATGAAAATGGACCTGATATTGATATGATTGAAGCTCTTGTTTCTGAGGATGAGTCCATTAAGGGTATGTGGTCCATTCCCATGTACAGCAATCCTACGGGTATAACATACTCAGAAGATGTTGTTAAGAGATTGGCAACCATGAAAACAAAAGCATCTGACTTCAGAATATTATGGGATAACGCATATGCATTACATCATCTTTATGATACTCCGGATCAATTAGCAGATATAATAGCCCTTTGTCGTGAAGCCGGAAATCCTGACAGGGTATACATGTTTTGTTCAACCTCGAAGGTTACCTTCCCTGGAGCAGGAATAGCATTTATGGCATCAAGCAAGGAGAATATAGCACATATCAAAAAGCTGATATCAATACAAACTATTGGCTATGATAAGGTTAATATGCTGCTTCATACACGATTTTTAAAGAATGCCCAGAATATCTCAGAGCATATGAAAAAACATGCCGAAATGCTTAGACCAAAGTTTGATGCTGTTAATGAAATTCTTAAAAAAAACCTATCCGGTAAAGGAATTGCTGAATGGAATAAGCCAAACGGAGGCTATTTCATTAGCCTGGATGTATACGAAGGTTGTGCAAAGAAAACAGTACAGCTCGCGAAAGAGGCCGGGGTTATCTTTACTCCTGCAGGTGCTACATATCCATACGGCAAGGATCCTAAAGATAGCAATATACGCATAGCACCCACATATCCACCTATATCTGAATTAAGGACAGCTATTGAAGTTTTGTGTGTCTGTGTTGAATTATCAGTATTAGAGTTGTTATTACAATAAAAAATATAGCCTATGATCAATAAAGGTGCTAAAATTCATTTATCCGAATGCTGAATGCGGCTAGATAAATGGTCTTAGCACTTTTTATATATGCTAATAAATTTCATATGAAATGTTGTTAAATTTAGACTGGAATAATTCACTTTTTGTCTGGATTTTTACCTAATTTAGTTATATAATATTCCTTGCACCATTAGAATTACATTATATTGCCATGTTGTAAACATGTAGCATCGACATAACATCGTTACCGGAGGTTACCTTACGTTGCGAAATATTTATGAAAGTCCTTTAAATACACGTTATGCCAGTTCTGAAATATTGGAGCTTTTTTCACCTGATGTTAAGTTTAAGACTTGGAGAAGGCTTTGGATAGCACTTGCCGAAGCAGAAAAGGAACTTGGTATTGATATTACTGATGAACAAATAGAAGAACTAAAACTCCATAAGGATGATATAAATTATGAGCTTGCTGAAAAAATAGAAAAAGAAACACGCCATGATGTTATGTCACATGTGCATGCTTATGGAGCTCAATGTGAAAAAGCTAAAGGTATCATACATTTAGGAGCAACTTCCTGTTATGTTGGAGATAATACCGATGTAATCATATATTATGAAGCTCTTAAATTAATTAAGAAAAAAGTTCTTTCAGTTATATCAAAGCTTTCTCGTTTCGCAGAGAAATATAAGGATATGCCTGCACTTGGTTTTACCCATTATCAACCTGCTCAGCTTGTTACTGTAGGCAAAAGAGCATGTTTATGGATAATGGATCTCTTGCTGGATGTTGAAGAGCTGGATTTTGTTCTTTCCTCTTTGAGACCCCTTGGAAGTAAGGGAACTACCGGAACCCAGGCAAGTTTTCTAGCACTTTTTAATGGAGATCATGATAAAGTGAAGAAGCTTGATAAATTAATTGCTGAAAAGATAGGGTTTAATGAAGTTATGCCTGTTTCAGGACAAACCTATTCTAGAAAGCAGGATTCTCGGATTCTAAATGTGTTGAGCTCTATAGCACAGAGTGCAAGTAAATTCAGTTATGATATGCGCCTTTCAGCAAATCTTAAGGAAATGGAAGAGCCTTTTGAGAAGAAGCAAATAGGTTCCTCTGCAATGGCATACAAGAGAAATCCAATGAGATGTGAAAGAATTACATCCTTATCGCGTTATGTTATGGTGGACGCACTAAATCCTGCTTTAACTGCTTCAACTCAGTGGTTTGAAAGAACATTGGATGATTCTGCTAATAAAAGGATAAGTGTTTCAGAAGCATTTCTAGCTGTTGATGCTATTCTTAATATATACAATAATGTGTCTGAGGGAATTGTTGTATATCCAAAAATAATTAGAAAGAGAATCCTTGATGAACTTCCCTTCATGGCAACCGAGAATATCCTTATGGAGGCGGTTAAACGAGGTGGTGACAGACAGGATTTGCATGAGCGAATTCGTGTACATTCATTGGAAGCTGCTCGCATGGTAAAAGAAGAAGGTAAAGCCAACGATTTGATTGAACGGATTGTCAATGATTCTAGTTTTGATATTAGTCTTGATGAGTTGAATAAAGTTCTTGCACCCGAAAACTACATTGGACGTAGTTGCGAACAAGTAGAAGAATTCTTGTCAGAGCATGTTTTACCATTACTTAAGAAAAATAATACTGAAGAAACAAATGTTGAACTGAAGGCTTAAATTAGAACCCAAGACCTATTGAAAATGGGCCAACATTAATGTAATATTGTCATGTCATCTTATTGATATTTATTGTAAAATCTACGGAGGTTAAAGTAATGGTAGTGATTAATAAATATAGTAATGTTCCACTATATTGCCAGCTTAAAAATTTAATATTAGAGAAAATAGAGGATGGAGATTTTGAAGCTGACAAAAAAATTCCGTCTGAACAGGATTTTTGTGAACAATACGATATTTCTAGGCCTACCGTAAGACAAGCTATTAATGAGCTTACTTCAAGCGGTCAACTCTATAAAATGAAGGGTAAGGGTACATTTGTATCAGCTCAAAAAACCTACATAAGTATAAAAGACTACACCGGGTTTACAGACTCAGTATTGGACAGCAAAAATCCTTCTGAAAAGAATATTATTTCTACAGAAATAATAAATGGTCAGGATATTCCTGAATTAGCAGATATTTTTAATCTTAGGAATGACGGGAAAACCGATTTTGCAGCTATATCATATACAAATATACTAGGCAATGATATGGTATCATTGAGTATTTCATATATTCCTCTATCACTTTTTCCTGAAGTAATCGAAGATATCCAAACCAATAAGGATGTGCTAAGAGGCAAATATCCACTTATTCCAAACAGCACCAAAAGTATTCTTGATATTATAAGCACAGACCAAAAGGAAGCTGTTTATTTAAGACTTCAACCCGGTCAGCCTCTTATTAGAATAAACAATATACTTTATTCAAAGAGCGGTCAACCTGTTGAATATATTGTAACTAAGTATAGAGCTGATAAAACAAGGCTTCAGTTTGAAAATCATAAGTAATAGAATTCATTTTATAGCTTAATATAATAAATAATTATATAACCCCATGAAAAGCTTACAAGCCGACAGAAAGTATTCTGCCGGCTTTAATTCTTCAAGTAAATAATTAATCTGATGGCTATTGTAAATTTTGTTGCATGGTTTGGTATTTTTGAGTAGCTGTTTGAACATCATTCAAATTTGCATTTTTTACATTATACCAACCCTTAGTTTTCATAGTATCGAAAATTTGATATTGGATTTGCTGCTTATCATTTATTATTTTAGCCAACTCTGTGCGTAGATTTTCGCAGGTTGATTCAGCGAGGAATGTTCCATAAGCACTGATCATCTGTTTTTCACTACTTAAAGCATCATTCATGATTTCCTGTTCAGTTAATATCGGTGTATGCTGCTGCATTATTTTCCCTCCTTATTGTTGCTGTGCCGGTTTATTGTGGGAATTCAGATAGTTAAAAAGCATATTAAAATGTTGTTTGTGTAATTGGGCTGCTTTATTACAGACATCTTTTAGTTGAGGATCATTACAGCTTTGAGAATACAGATCAAGTTTTTTATAGTTTAGGGATTCGTAGTTTAGCATGTCCTCCAAAATAGTTAAATTCTTACTTGAAAGCATGGCCTGACCTTGTTCCATTTGCTGTCCTTGATTTTGTTGCATTTGATTCTGCATATACTTTATTTACACCTCCATAATAAATAGTATAAAGTTATTCTTCTCAAAGTAAGAATTTTTATGAGTATTAAAGATTAGAATTCAAAATAGATTTTATTGTGATTTGGTGGGTTATTTATACAGATAAGCAAAAAATATTTTTTCTATTCGATAGAATTTGTTAAGTTTTTGAATATATCGCCTCAACGTCCAATATACTTATATTGACCGAATGGGTCATGCATCTTGCATGTACCAACATACTGAAGGGGGATTGGCTGTGGAGAGTTTGTACAGCGTTTATAATGATATTGCGCAGAGGACGAAGGGCGATATATACTTGGGAGTTGTTGGACCCGTTAGAACCGGTAAGTCAACATTTATCAAAAAGTTTATGGAAGCTCTTGTAGTTCCCAATATCAAGGATCCATACGATAGACAAAGGGCTGTTGATGAAACACCTCAGAGTGCATCAGGACGAATGATTATGACAACAGAGCCTAAATTTATCCCCAACGATGCGGTCACCATAACAATGGAAGACAATATCAGTTTAAAGGTTAGATTGGTTGACTGTGTTGGTTATATGGTAAAAAGCGCTGTTGGCCATATGGAGAATGAAATGCCCCGGATGGTTAAAACACCGTGGTCAGAATATGAGATACCTTTTGAAGAGGCTGCAGCTATAGGAACGCGAAAGGTTATTAACGATCATTCAACTATCGGGGTAATGATTACTGCAGATGGGTCCTTTACTCAGTTCTCAAGAGGAGAATATCAAGAAGCCGAGGAGAATGTTTTAAAGGAAATGAAATTATCCGGGAAACCCTTCGTAATTCTTCTTAACAGTGCAGTACCTGATTCACCGGAGACAAAACAACTTGCGAAGGATTTAAGTGAAAGATACACAAAAACAGTTATTCCGGTAGATTGTCTTAATCTGAATAATCAATCCATAAATAGAATTATGAACGGAATACTAATGGATTTCCCTGTTAGTGAAATCTGCTTTAATCTACCTGAATGGATTCTATCACTTGATAACGACCACTGGCTTAGAAAAGAGATGTTCAGTGCCATAAAGGATTCATTTATGGACAAAGCTACAATTAAGTTGGCCTATGATGCTACAGAAAAACTTAATAATTATGAGTTCTTCAATAAAGCAAATATAAATAATATCAGCATGGGTACCGGCGAGCTCACGATGGAAATTAAACCTGCTGATGGTTTGTTCTATCGTATAGTAAAAGAGGATACAGGGCTTGAAATCGATGGAGAACAAAGACTATTTACTGTTCTTAAAGAACTTTCAGGAATAAGGGCTGAATACCTAAAGGTAGAAACAGCACTGGCAGAAGTGAGAACAAAAGGCTATGGAGTTGTAACACCAAAACTGGAAGAGCTTACTCTTGAACCACCGGAAATAGTACGTCAAGGTAACCGATTTGGCATTAAACTCAGAGCCAGTGCACCTTCTATACATATGATCAGAGCTGACATCGAAACAGAAATCGCACCTCTGGTAGGTTCTGAAAAGCAGTCAGAGGAGCTTGTAAATTATCTCCTAAAAGAATTTGAAGGAAAACCCGAAAAACTCTGGGAGTCTAATATCTTTGGGAAATCCCTTCATGAGTTAATTACGGAAGGCCTTCAGAACAAACTATACAAGATGCCAGAGGATGCCCAACTCAAGCTTCAAGAAACCTTGCAAAAGATTATTAATGAGGGTAGTGGCGGATTGATTTGCATAATCTTATAAATAACCGAACCATATATAAAAGCCCATTAAGGGCTTTTTCTTTTTTTATCCTCAGGATATTTCTATATATTTTTTATTACTTAATTATTTTATTATTTTATTATTTAATAAGGATTCGATAATAAAAAAAGTGGTATAATATTTTTATCATATTATTAAAGGCTGATTATGTATTAGCCGGAATTATGATAAAATACTTATAGAAAAGAAACCCGAAAGGAGTTTTTATATGGCAGAACAATCCGACGCAAAAAGAAGAAGAGGAAGACCCAAAAAAAATACTATAGAAAATGCCCCACAGACCACTACGTCAGTAAAAAGAGGACGTGGTCGACCAAAAAAATCACAGGCTGGTGTTGTTGCAGCTTCGGTATCCAATGAGTCAAATAAAAAAGTACCGCAAGACCTTGCATACAAACCAATAAACGCGTGGGATAATGAAAAATTCACGAAACGTGATATTATGTCCTTTAGTGAAAACTATAAGGCATTTATGAACAAAGCAAAAACAGAACGTGAATTTATAAAAGAAAGCGTTGCTTTAGCAAAGCAAAATAATTTCATTAATATTGATGAGATAGGTAACAAAACACTTAAACCAGGAGACAAAGTTTACCGGGTTGTTAAAGGTAAGCTGATTCTTCTTGCTGTAATAGGGAAAAAACCCGTAGAAGATGGCACCAGAATAGTTGGAGCTCATGTTGATTCACCGAGAATTGATATTAAGCAAAACCCCTTATATGAATCCACCGATATGGTTTTCTTTAAAACTCATTACTATGGTGGTATCAAAAAGTATCAATGGGTAGCAATACCCCTTGCATTACATGGTGTAATCGTTAAAGCCGACGGTACAACAGTTGAGGTTAATATTGGTGAGGATGAAAAAGACCCTGTATTTACAATAACAGATCTTTTACCTCATTTGGCCAAGGATCAGTATGAAAAGAAGCTCAATGAAGCCTTCCAGGGCGAAAACATGAATGTTTTGCTGGGATCAGAACCTTTAGAAGATAAAGAGGAAAAGGAACGATTCAAGAAAAACATACTTAAGCTTCTAAATGAAAAGTACGGAATTGTAGAAGAAGACCTTGTTTCATCCGAACTTCAAGTTGTTCCGGCTTTTAAAGCCCGTGATATTGGTATTGACAGAAGTATGGTTGGAGCTTATGCCCATGATGACAGGATTTGTGCATACCCATCTCTTGTAGCTCTCTTAGAAACAAAGAATCCTGAATATACAGCCATTTGCTATCTAACCGATAAAGAGGAAATTGGCAGTGTTGGTAATACCGGGGCCGAATCCAGAGCTTTGGAGAATTTTATTGCCGAGCTATGTGCTCTTACAACCAAAGGACAATATTCCGATCTGCTTGTACGTTTGTCGTTAGATAGATCAAAGATGCTTTCAGCCGATGTTAATGCTGCTTTTGATCCTAATTATGAAGGCACACATGACAAGATGAACGCAGGATATTTAGGTAAAGGTATTGCTATAATGAAATACAGCGGCTCCAGAGGGAAATCAGGAGCAAGTGATGCAAGTGCTGAATACCTTGGCGAAATCAGAAGGCTGTTTAACGAGAACAATATTCCCTGGCATATAACCGAGTTAGGAGCAGTAGATAAAGGAGGCGGAGGAACTATAGCAATGATGATTGCTAATCTGGGTGTTGACGTTATTGATGTAGGTGTTCCGATTCTGTCTATGCATGCACCTTACGAAGTAGCAAGTAAAGCAGATATTTACGCAGCTTACCGAGGCTATCGCGTATTCTTCGGGAGATAGGGAAGAGTATACTATAAAAATTAGGGGAGCGCATGACGCGCTCCTCTATTCTTTATGTTTGGGTGAAATAGAGGAGAGGGGATTGCTTTTAACCGCTTCTCTGAGTTGCTCATCGTCCACATGGGTGTAGATTTCTGTAGTCGCAATGCTTTCATGACCTAAAATGGCTTGTAGTGCGCGTATATCCACATTTCCATGCTTATACATAAGGGTTGCTGCTGTATGTCTAAGCTTATGTGGTGAGTATTTGTCAGGATCTAGACCAGAGGCCTGAATATACTTTTTAACCAGATATTGAACGGTTTTTGGGCTTATGCGAACCTTACGCTCACTTAAAAATAAAGCTTTCGGGTCTTTAATCACCTTGAGTTTATCTCGTTCAGCCTTATAGGCTGCTATAGCGTCTTGACAAGCTTTATTTAAATAGATAGTACGTTCTTTGTTGCCTTTTCCAATAACAGTTAGCGTGTCTCCGCGAATACTATTTACATTTATTCCCACAAGTTCTGAAAGACGAAGGCCACAGTTCATAAACAATACTAGTATTGCATAGTCACGGGCTACATTTTTCTTACCATCAACACTTTGGAGTAAATTAACGCTTTCATTGAGATTTAAGTACTTTGGAAGCCTTTTAACGTGCTTCGGTGAATCAAGCTCAGCTGCGGGATTATAATCAATTAGTTTAACTTTTGTATGTAGATATTTATAGAAGGATTTTAGACAAGCAACTTTACGGGCACGGGTTACAGCAGAATTATCAAGCTCACGACTGGTATAAGCCATGAAGCTGTACAAATCTGTAAGATCAATTTTTTTTATATCATCTATAGTAATTTCTTTAACAGATAGATTTTTTAAATCTTTTTCATCTGCGTTATATTTAGTTATCTTAATAAACCTTAAGAAGGTTCGTAAATCATAATGGTATTCAGAAACAGTTTTCTTGGATTTGTTTCTGATAGTAAGCAAATAATCAAGAAATTCAATCACAACATCAGGCATATCAGAATATTCTTTAATCATAAAGTAACCTCCGAAACTTATCATTAGTATAATCGGTAATTTGAGATCAAAAAGTTATTAAGAACTAATCTATGATATATTCATACCACTTCCTATCTCTTATTAAACAAAATTTTTATTTTGTCTAATGTGAGATAATTTTTTTAATGTTTTGTATGTTCTCTTCTCTTTCGTCTTTTCTTAATCGGTGACTTTAACAGATAATAATCCTTGCTCTAATGGCTTAAGTAATGGATCGATTCTTTCAATATTTCTTTCATTGAGCCATATTTCTTTATTATCATTCTTGATTATAACAGGCATGCGATCGTGTATGGCTCTTATATCTTCATTAGCTTGTGTGGTTAAAATCGTAAAATAAGGTCTTTGAATACCATCATTATCTTTAAAAAACCAGTAAAGTCCTGCTAAATACATCATTGTTGAATCTATATATGATATATAATGTTTTATACGTTTTTTGCGTGCATCCTTCAATTCGTTTTTTTCTACCATTGATTTATCAATATCTTTCCATTCAAAAAAACCTCTTGCCGGAACTAAACAACGGCGTTTCGCATAAGGCAGCTTAAACATAGGTTTGTCTTTTACAGTTTCACTTCTGGCATTAATAATTGGTCTCCCCTTTAATACAGGAAAACCCCATTTAACAGCATGAACAGCATCAGCAGTAATTTCAGTGCTAATGTCATTAGTATTAATACCTAATAATCCGGGTGTAATGACCGGAGCATAATCACCTGGGGAAACTTCCCCGGCTTTCTTCAGTAATTCTTTTTCAATTTTGGATACTAAACCGGCAAAATCATCCAAATCGCCTTCAGGAACATAAAATCTACCGCACATAAACATATCCTAACAAAACGTAATATTGTAATGATGTAAAGTCATATTTACAATTAATAGGGACTAAACAATAATATGTTTAGCCCCTTAAATCATTTAAAGATTATTATACTTCCATAATTTCTTGAATTTTTGCTTCTAATATTTTATCAATCTTCTCTATGTTTTCATCAGTAAACTTCTGGATGTCCTTTTCTGCAATCTTTAGGTCATCCTCGGTAATTTCCTTAGTTTTCTCACTCTTTTTAAAACTCTCGACAGCATCACGCCTAATCTGACGAATTGCGACCTTGCTGTTCTCACCAAGCTTCTTTACTTCTTTGGTTAAATCAAGTCTTCTTTCTTCAGTAAGAGGCGGGAAAATAAGACGAATTACCTTACCATCGTTGTTGGGGTTCAGTCCTAAATCGGACATTTGAATAGCTTTAACAATATCATTAAGTATTTTGCTATCCCAAGGCTGTATTATTATTTGCCTGGCTTCGGGAACTTGGATGTTCGCAAGCTGAGAGATATTAGTGGGTGTACCGTAATAATTAACAGTAAGCTTATCCAAAAGGTGAGGATTAGCTCTGCCGGCACGGATTGAACCTAATTCTTCCTTTAAAACATTTAGAGTTTTCTCCATCTTTTTGGTGAAATCTTCATAATTCTTAACCATTATTATTAAACCTCCCTTGCAACAATTGTACCAACATTCTCACCGTTTAAAACCTTTAAGATATTTTCCGGATTTTTTATACTGAATACATGTATTGGGATATTGTTGTCCATACAAAGAGAAGTAGCCGTTGAGTCCATTACCCCTAACTGGCGCTGTAGAACCTCAATAAAGCTAATTTTTTCAAACTTTTTGGCTTCCGGATTAACCTTTGGATCACTGTCATATACTGCATCAACGTTTTTCGCCAGAAGAATTATTTCCGATTCAATCTCGGCAGCTCTAAGTACGGCTGCTGTATCAGTTGAAAAATATGGATTACCGGTTCCACATGCAAAAATAACAACTCTTCTTTTTTCAAGATGTCTTACAGCCCTTCTTCTTATATATGACTCAGCTATCCTTGGCATGTCCAGGGCAGTTTGTACTCTCGTAGGAACTCCTTTTGATTCCAGTGCGTCTTGAAGAGCCAGTGAATTCATTACTGTTGCCAGCATTCCCATATGGTCAGCGGTAGTTCTGTCCATACCTATACTGCTTCGCCCTCTCCAAAAATTTCCGCCACCTACAACTATACCGATTTCAGCACCCATTTCCCATGCAGCTTTTATTTTATCACTGATATCAGCTAGTATCGAGCTGTCAATCCCCATGCTTTTATCTCCGGATAAAGCTTCTCCGCTGATCTTTAACATAATACGCTTATACTTTAATCCCATAATACCTCCGAAAAATACTAGATGAAATAAAATTACATACTAAAAAGGGAGTATATGACAATTATCGATATACCCCCTTCCAGAAACTATTTTATCTGTTTCATAACTTCTTCTGCGAAATTCTCTTCTTTTTTCTCAAGACCTTCGCCCATTTCGAAGCGAACAAATCTTCTGATATTAATGTTTTCACCTATCGTAGAGATTTTTTCCTTCAGAACCTGTTCTACAGTTTTGTCACTGTCCTTAATGAAAGGCTGTTCCAGCAGGCATATCTCAGTATAATACTTTTCAATTCTGCCATTTACCATCTTTTCAGCTATATTGGCAGGTTTACCTTCGTTAATTGCTTGAGCCTTAAGAATTTCCTTCTCTTTTTCGATCTTCTCAGAAGGAACTTCTTCTCTTCTCACATATAAAGGACTCATAGCAGCAATCTGCATTGCTACATCCTTTACAAAAGCCCTGAAATCTTCATTCTTAGCAGCAAAGTCAGTTTCAATATTAACTTCTACAAGAACACCAATTCTTCCGCCACCATGAATATATGACTCAACAATACCTTCAGATGCAAGTCTTCCAACTTTTTTAGCTGCTTTAGCTATACCCTTCTCACGAAGATACTCTATAGCTTTTTCTATATCGCCATTTGTTTCAGATAAAGCTTTTTTGCAGTCCATCATACCTGCGCCGGTACGATCTCTGAGATCTTTTACCAAACTAGCACTTATTTCCATTTTAAATCCTCCTATTTAGTGATTAATTATTCATTCTCTACTATTTCTTCTGAGTCAGGATCTTGTTCAGCGCTTTCAACATAATTGTTCTCATCCTTTTCGTCATCAACTGACTCTGAAACAGCAGCAGATCCCATTTCGCCCTGTCTAGATTCTATAATGGCGTCTGCGATTTTTCCACTTATAAGCTTAACTGCTCTGATGGCGTCATCATTACCGGGAATTACATAATCAACTTCATCAGGATCACAGTTAGTATCAACAATAGCCACAATAGGAATACCCAGTATTCTGGCTTCCAGTATAGCGGTTCTCTCTTTTTTAGGGTCTACAATAAACAAAGCAACAGGAAGCTTTTTCATCTCAACAATACCGCCGAGATTTTTTTCAAGCTTTTCCATTTCAAGATTTAATTTGCTGACCTCTTTCTTAGGAAGAACATCAAAGGTACCATCTGATTCCATCTTCTTAAGAGCCAGGAGTCTATCTATACTCCTTCTGATTGTTTTAAAGTTTGTAAGCATACCGCCAAGCCATCTGTTGTTTACATAGTATTGTCCACAACGCTCAGCTTCTTCTTTGATAGCATCTTGTGCCTGCTTTTTAGTTCCTACAAATAGAATGCTTCCGCCATCCATTACGAGGTCTCTGATGAAGAAATAAGCTTCATCAATTTTCTTGACGGTCTTTTGAAGATCAATGATATAAATACCATTTCTTTCAGTGAAGATGTATTCAGCCATTTTAGGGTTCCATCTTCTTGTCTGGTGACCAAAGTGCACACCTGCTTCCAGCAGCTGTTTCATAGAAATTACTGACATAATAATGTCCTCCTTGTTTTTTTCCTCCGTCATCTTCTTCTTTGTAAAGAACCCAATAAACATAATTGAGCACAGCTTTACAAATCAAATGACGTGTGTATTAAAAATACCCGTAACATTATAGCATAAGGGTATTTTAATTTACAATAGTTTATATCATTTTTTCTGTTTAATTCCTATTTTCTTGATGATTTCAATCATACGATTTGCTCTATATTATGGTTAGGTTTTCTCTTAACTATAATTGCTGCCTTTGTAATAGCAGAAATTATATCTACCTCAAATTGGATTTTAAGGTTGTTAATTTTAGAGTATATCTCACCTTTTTCAGTTACAATATACTGAGGTGGCAAATCATTGAGAGCTTTAGCCGCAATATCGTATCTGCAGCGCTCACAAGTACACATATTAATATCTTTTAATATATCATCCATTGAGCTTAAGACGATTTCTTCCATGTAATTTTTCATCAGATGCATAGACAGCCCTCCTACGTGGTTCTCTCTAGATTCTAGCATATTATTAATTAAAATACACTAAACTTTTCTAAAATATATCTTTATATTCCTTCTTTATCAAAAAAGGCTTTTCTATTATTCTTTTAATTCTGATGAAA
Source organism: Bacillota bacterium (assembly GCA_023411795.1). Taxonomy (GTDB): domain Bacteria; phylum Bacillota; class Clostridia; order DSM-8532; family DSM-8532; genus DTU059. The sequence continues at coordinate 1,745 of JAEYOK010000010.1, read as the reverse complement.
AGAGGTTCTTCTAAATCAATAGGCTTTATTAGAATTGTATAGATACCCTTAAGATTACCACCTAAAATGTCAGTAAATAACTGGTCTCCAATAATTGCAACCTGTTCCTTCTTAAGATTCATTATATCGATAGCTTTCTCTAAACCTTTACTTAATGGCTTATGTGCTTTATAAATGAAATCAATGTTTAATGGCTGACAAAATGCCTCTACACGATGTTTGCGACCGTTAGAAACTATAACAGCTTTAATTCCGTTATCCGTCAGGGTTTTAATATAATTGCTAACCCTTTCCCCTGCATCCTTAACATGGGTTGCTACCAATGTATTATCTATATCAAGTATAAGACCATATATACCTTTGTTTTTAAGCATCTCCGGAGTAATATTAAAAATTGAGTTTATATACGAATCCGGTGCAAAGAGTTGCTTCATCTGTACCTCCAAGCTTTATTTCATACATATAGTTTATTGATCATATACTTTTTATTAGCTTACACTAGATTTTATTATTGCGCAACCGTAATGAAATTGCAAAAAAATACAAAAATCACCCTAAGGATGATTGCTCGAATGTATTAACTATGATATATTATTTCCAAATATATGAAATGAGGAGGTCCTCTATAATGAAACCATCTGCAATTGTAGCTAAGACTATTCCTTTCATGTTAATTCGTTTACTGGCCTATTTTATTTTTTTCTTGGGAATCTGTATTTATACCGCCATTGTTGTTTTTCTTCTAGGTGCTATTAAACCCGATGGGTTCTTTGCTTTTGTATGCTTTGCAATTTTTGCTGGTGGTGGTTGGGCTATTTATCGGTTTGTTAGAGATTACATAAATTACATGATAAAAGCCGCTCATGTTGCCGTTATTGCTGACTTGACAATCAATGGTAGCGTACCTGATGGCTTTAATATGTATAATTATGGTGTATCAAAGGTTAAGAAATTCTTTGTAGCATCCAATGTACTATTTGGTCTCGACAGACTGATAAGCGGAAGCGTTAAGCAAATTCAGCGAGCTATCGGTAGTCTTGGTGAATTCTTAAAGTTTATCCCCGGTGTAAAAGGCCTTACACAAATATTAAACATATTTGTAGATATCGTATTAAACTATGTTGACGAATGTATTATGGCATATATATTCTTAAATGAAGGCCAGAACGTTTGGAAGAGTGCAGCAGATGGCGTAGTTTTATATGCACAGAATTGGAAGACCATACTAAAAACCGGTGGAAAAATATTATTGTTCTTACTCATTTTCTCCCTTATTACTTTTCTTATTTTCCTACCAATATCAAAAGGTGTGTTCGGTGGAATAGACAGCATTGAAAACGGTTTAGCTATGCCGATTGCCTGGGCTCTTACAATAGCATTTGTACTTGTAATAAAATGGGCCGTTCTTGACTCAATTATTATGATATACATGATGACTAATTATTTAAAGGTAGCTTATGGCGCGCAACCTAGCTATGATTTATATGGCAAGCTGCAAGGTATGAGCAAGAAGTTCAAAGAATTGTTGGGAAAATCTCAGGAAGCTCCTTATACCACACAGGCATAATTTAATAAATAATATTTAAGGAATTCGCATTTTTAGAGGCTGTCTCAAAGCTTTTGATATGCTACCCCCAGAGTAGACAATGAATAATAAAATCATTGTTAATCTCTGGGGGTGTTTTTATGCCACAAAAAATCAAAATACCAATCGAGGAAAAGATACGTATAGTTACATCATATTT
>JAEYOK010000009.1 GCA_023411795.1 Bacillota bacterium | reverse complement strand
CAGTAAGCAAACTTTTTTCATAATTCCACCTCAAATATATGATATATTCCAGAACCAATCATTTGATTCTGGAGTTGTAAATCATGATGCAGCCATGAATTTGGTTATGTTGTAAAACTGAATCTTTTTCCTCGTTTCCTTTATTTTACATTATAATCCCAAAAATATTAAGATGCAAATTTAAAATAATCCCCGGAACTCATTATAAAATTCCTGAGGACAAAACACCTCTATCTATTTTAAATCGAATAATTTTTCTCGTAACCTTTTAATCAAAAGCAGAAATATCAAATTGTCTCAAGATTTTTCAAATGCTCCAATCTATTTAGAAACATTATCCCTCTCTTTTCCCCTTCGATTTTCCACTTATGAACAGCAGTATCACCAGATGCGATTGAAAAGTCAATATTCATAGGTAACTTCATAAAGCTACGAAATAGCATATTAATCATGCCCCCATGTGAAACGATTACAATTTTTTTATCTGACTCAGATTCAAATATTATTCTTGATAATACTTTTTCTGCACGTGCTCTAAATTCTAATAATGTTTCTTGACCATAAAAACTGATATATGATCTTTTGTATTCAGGCTGGATAGGAAATCTTATTGCGGCATCATCATATGAAAGGCCTTGTAAAAGCCCGTTATTAAACTCCATTAAGTCCTGGTCGTACTCAACACTAACACCAAATTGCTTACCTAAAACTTCTGCAGTTTGATAGGCTCTTTTCAACGAACTACTGAAAATAATATCAGGGATTTCTTTATTGGCAGACAACCAATTAGCCAATAAAGTTGCTTGCTTAACACCTAGCTGAGTTAACGGGAAATCCGCTCGCCCTTCATGACAATTCAATAAATCCGCTTCTGATTGGCCATGTCTTATCACTAACAACTCCATAATTAACCCACCCAAATATTTTTATTAAACGTTTATGTACTCCATAAACCAATGCAACCTTTATAAGCAACATACCAATCATTTATCAGGAAAATAATTGTGAACAGTTTTTTGAACTTCCTGTATCCATTCTATACGTTGTTCTAACGTGCTATCTGCAATTATCCTGTACACTTTTCTGTAGAAGTTCTTTACCCCACAGAAATCAAATATGCAATTTTTCCAGATAGTCTCAAACTATATGTCTTTCCCCATCATAATCATTTTTGAATGATAATAGAAACCTCTCTTTAAATAAAATGTCTCTGTTCCTTCATCTTTAAGTGTAAATAAAACAATCTTATCTATATACTTTTCTTTTAAGCGTTTTTCAAATTCGGCGTAAATTTCTGTCCCTAATCCCTGATTTCTTCTTTCATTTCTAACACAGAATTCTTTCAAATTAAACATTTTTCCGTCATAAAATTGTTCTTCACTACCTAGAATCATTCCGCATAATTCGGCCCCATCATAAGCAATTAACCCGTAAGAATCTTCACAATTTATCATTTGTTTTATTCTTCTTGATGCTGTTTCAATAGTCCATTTATCATTCCAAGGCGGTGCATTAAATGTCTCAACATACATTTGTGCTAGTTCACTTATCATCGATTCGTCAATTTCTTTGAATTTCAATATTTCCTACCCCCAATTCATTTTTTTAAAACTCTATTTTCTATGCCAATCCACTTTCTATGCAGTGAGACCATAGTGCGACAGGACGTCGCACCCTCGCTTTATGCATGTAAAGAATATGCTAATCATATTTCTCAATTGCTCCAAAACAATCTGGAGTAACTTCACCTGTTTCTGGATTCCTAGGTGAATGTATATTATACATGTATCCACCTTTACCATAACGTCCAATATAATTTTCATTACACTTTTCAATATCCATACAAATATGTTTTGCTCTAAGCGCTATCGTTACATCGCGGCTATTTTCAAAATGCTCATGTTCCCATAAATAATCACATTCAATATTTAAGAAGCATTCTTTAATTCTTGGCGCATTAACTGAAATTGCTTTCTCAGCGGTTAATCCAGATTCAGTAATTTCATCAGCATTGAAATCATTATTCTTTATTGTTTCTAAACACTTATCGAAAATCTCTCTTGATGGAAAATTAAGAACACAACACTTTGTCTCCTTTAGGGTTTGATATAAATGACCTCTTTTGGAGACTGACCCAATTATACATATAAACTGACCCTTATCACCAACAAATGTTGACCATGATTGCATGCAAGCATTCTCTTTCCCATTTGCTTTATAAGAAGTTATTAAAAATAATACTGAAGGAATTGCAGTTAAAAAGTCCTGCCATGCAAAACCCTCGAACTCACCTTCCCAAATCTCCTTGAATGTGTCTGGTTTCTTATAAAATTCTTTCTTCATACATTACCTTCTCCTCAGTTTTTTTGCTCAATCTACGAAGCCCTTCTCTCAACATCCGCGACACGATGTCGCGATCTTTTTTTAGAAAAGTGGAAAGGCTGTAGTCCCGTTGAGCTGGACATTACTCAAATTTTAACATGAGCGAATCACAAATGGGTACATACCCTATTTTTTGATAAATACTATTTGATGTTGGGTTTAACAAATCTGTGTATAATACGCACTTAGTATATCCTTTATCAAGTGCCATTTGACTGATTTGAGCTACGCATGAAGATGCATAACCCTTTCCACGATAATAAGGAGGGGTATATACAAATGCCACACCGATAGCTGTTTGCATTTCCCTTGTATAACCTGCCATAGAGACAGGTATCCCATCGTCTTCTAAAACGTATAACTTCTTTGCCGATATTCGGTAGCGATATATTGCTTCTTCATCTTTAGGAACAGGCATTTCTGTTTTGCCATAACTTTCCGCTGCATTAAATGCCTCTAGCCAGTATGGGAAAAAACACATATCTTTTTCATTAAGTAAACGAACATAAATCTCATCGTTGTAGTATTTTTTTATCGTATCTTCTTAGTTACGTATATACTTATCTTTCTCTAGCTGACCTTTGGAATCCCCATTTACTTCATATATAAAGTTATGAAATCCATTTAAGTTTCTGATAGAACTAACATTCTCAGTAAAATCACACACCCATCATCAATTAGGGGGGGGCAGATAACGTTTCGTTTTTTAATTTTGTATATGCTATCCCTTGTATGCTATTGCATCAATCTGAAAGATAATTCCCTCTCTAATGAATTTTGTTTCGAATGCTTTTCTTGCAGGATATTTCCTATTAAATCGTTCCTTAATGATTTCGCCTAAAAATGATAAATCCATAATATCTTTGAATAGACAATCCATTTTCACAACTGAATCTATTGTCAAACCAATTGTCCCTAGTCTTTCAGCTAAAACATCAAACGCACCATTTATTTGCTTTTCAATTGATTGCCCTTCGTTTCCCATACAATAACTTATGTAAACACAATCTCCTGCTTCAACAATTCCTGAATGTGCCCATTCATCGCTTATTTCTCTTCTTTTAATTTCACTCATTTCGCGTCCTCCTCGTATAAATATTTTATTTACAATCCAAATAACTTTATATTTTATGTCCTTTTGGTAGAATCATATATCTGGGAATCCTAATATGTGAAGGTTTATTTATAACTTCCATCACTACCTCAGCAATATCTTCTGGAACTAATGTATATTTAATATTCAGTAAATCTTTCGGATGAACAGGCCATTCCTTATGAAGATTTGTTTGCACTAACCCTGGCTCAATGCATGTTATTTGTATATCAGTATCAGATAATTCCATTCTTAATGATTCTGCCAGTACTCAACTATAAATTGTAATTTAGCGATCTGTTTGTTCCGTCATCAATCCCCATCGGAAACCAAATTTGTCGATAAATACAACCATACAAGAGCTATATGTCGTAGTCTGCATCTGATAAATTGTCTCGTTATCTTCCCTTAAAACTTCATAAGCTTGTTTAACTTCTTCCTCTGTATTGAATGTGACAGTCAGTGAAAGCGCAGTACTTTTTGACAAATTAACATCCAGATTGTCACACATCATAATCCTTTGGTCGCCAATAAAAAGCTCTGCGTGATATATGTATTTTTCTTGTTCATGTGTTAATTTTTTATCCCAATCAGACTTATTAGCATCAGAATATCGTAATAAACTACCAACCTTTGCATTAAAAGCTTTTTGATACAGCGTCATTGCTTCTTCACAACGTCCTGCAAAATTAAAGTTTGGTGTAATTATAGCCATTTTACCACCCTCTACTTCATATATATCTTCGTGAACGGTTAGAAAGGCTTTCACTTTTAAAAAATGCCACTATTATCCATATCTGTCTTATTCACAAAATCCATGTGGTATAATCTTTCCCAATGGTTTATGTTTAACGTTCCCCTTGTGAGACGTATTGCTAAAATACAACAACCTTCATCCTTTTCATTATTTGCAATGTCATACCATTGGGCAAAAGCTGTGCGGAGTTTCGTACGTATCTCAGCGTTTTTCGGGTCAAGCACCCAACCGAGGTTTTCACCTATTCCATTAGCGGTAAACCACTCGGAACAAACTGCAATTGAAACCTCAGGGTTCTCCATAATTTGTTGCATTTTGTTTGATTTCTCATGAGTTGTGACATAGAACACACCGTCTTCATAGTAAGCGTCCACATCGCGGACAATCGGGCGAGGCCTTCCGTTAGCGCCCGGCTCCCGCGCGATCGTCGCAAGGGAAATAATATTGTCTTTGCCGTTGCCAAACTTCTCTTCGATTAATTTTAACCCTTCTTCATACTTGGTCATTTTTGCATTACCTCCATTAATATAAATAATCTGCGAACTAGAGATTACAGTTATTAATCTTTCAACTGCCCTTTTTACCTACTAACCATTCCTTAGCTTTTTCAAAATCATTAATATAGTTTATAGCAAATTGATATTCGTCTGCTCTCTTTTTAAAAGCCTTTTTCATCAATCTTTTTGAGTAGATACCCAGTCCTACAAAAACCACTTTATGGATATATCTCGAATTTTTTATATAGGTATCAGAAATTAAATCGACTATTTTTTCATCAACAACAGTCTCATCAAGATTCACGGCAACTAGAGACGGTGCAGAGGGTTTTGCGATGTTTGGCATGTCGTCGATAAATTTTTGCATCACTTCATCTGTAAATGAATACATTCCATCCAATTGTTCAAACCAAATTTCACCCCCACCATAGTACATTGCAAAGGATTTTTTATGCATTCCAGGTAGAGCTTTAGTTAATATGTTATTTTGCTTTTTACCTTTAAATAAATAATAAAAAAATGATATTACCATCACACTCAATTTAACCTTACTTTGAACGCAAATAATAGTGTTCTCCTTCATATACTTTGCCTTCACAGAAACCAATTTCTATTAATGTATTCCGTCTTTCAACAGCTTGAGGTATTGCCTTAGTTGCAATCGTATCAACTTCAAACAAATCGAAAAAGTTCTCATTGCAAATACTAAATATTTCGTTTAAGTAATCTACATTTTCGTATTCAGAACAAACATCAACTCGGAGTATTCCTGTTTTGATTTTATATTTACCAACATAACCGAACATTTCCACTGTTCCAATAGCTTTAGATAGTGATTTATCAATAATTGAAAAGCGTATAAAGTCTTGTTGAGAATATGCATAAAGCCAAGCTTTAATACATTGCAACATATCCTCAATCGTGTAAATACAGAAATCACCTGTACATCTATCAGAGTTAAAAAACTTTTGTGCCTTACTATCAGAGTAACATTTAAGTAGATCTTCGGCATCTTCTTCCGAAACGAGTCTTAAAATAAAACTTTCTGTCTCAAAAGTGGGGCATATTTCGTATGGATGGCTCATAAAAATTCTCCTTATCACAGCAAATATTCTTGCCAATACCGCAACTCCAAACGATATGAATATGTATTTCAAACACCAAACAATGGTATAGACAATATTGGTGTAGAAATCATTACCCAAATCAACCTGATTTAACTCGCACAGCCATTATATAACATAAAATTTCAAAGTACAATAATTTTAGAACAAATGTTCTTTTTGCTCTGGAAAATCCGCAGATGGGTGACACCCCAAGCTATCAACTAACGGTATTTCAATAAGTCAAACAAATTATCAAGTGTTTGTGTGCTACCTTTGAACAAAGGCCACGTATCAACCCCATCATCCTTTTCTAGGAATTAAATGCACATAAAGAAGCCGCCACGGACGACGGCTCCTCATAAAAAACTCTCCCACATATACAATATATAAATTTATAAATATATCAAACTAATCTAAATTCTTGTAATGCTTATAATGCGTCTTTGTTTTTCAAAATCTTTAACCATTTCTTTTGCCGGTGAGAATAAAAGCTTTTTGCCCATAGATATACAAACGGCATTTTCCAGCCTGCATAAATTTCAACTACATCTGACGCCATCGAACCGGACCACCGAAGCCCTTCTCTTTAGCGGCGCTTGCCGTAAAACATATACTAGTACATTTTTCTTCTACTGATTTGTACAATTCAAGTCCATCAAATGTAGCGAACGCATTAGATAATGCTGAATCCAGAAGACCAATATCCCTAAAGCCTGAATCCCCACCTGTTGCAATAATCATCTTTGTATGAAGCTTTGTTTTGGTAAAGTTGGTCGCCTCATTACTCGGAAGCAACCACGGATGGTTGCTCCTTAAATAATTTCTTGTGTAACAATACGACAATAGTTGCTATAATACAAACCAACGAGGTATAAATAAACTGATATCTCAAATAGTTAGTTGCAGTAGAATTGGACAGTGTAAATATTATTGCACTACCCGAGATACTTGTGTGTGATAATACCATCAAAAGTATGCTTCCTTTAGTTCTTTTATAAATAAATGCCATCAAAACTGTAAATGCAGTTAATTGAATAGGCCCTACTAATACTAGAATAGGTATAACAAGCAACCCATATTGTCTTAAACCAAGATAATTAATTGCAGTATGCCATAAACCCCAGAACAAACCGGTGATTATTGCTGATTTAAGCAAATTATATTTAATTAAAAGTTTATTTAAAGCAAAACCTCTCCAGCCAAATTCTTCTATAAGTCCAGCAAAAATTCCAGCTCCAATGGCTACTCCTATTCGTCCAATAATATTACTTTCTAAAGTAGAACCTCTTAGAAATAATTGAAAAGCTATTGCTATTGCGCTTATTATTGGAACCACAAATAATGCTAATAAGTAGAATTTAAAATTTACCTTAAATTGAAGAAGCCTAGATAAAAATGACCTTATACTTCCTTTCCCATCATAAATGCGTGTAAAAATAATCCCAATTAAGCTTGGACTAGCTCCTAAAGCAACTAAAATAACAGCAATTGGAGAAGGCATATTATTTTCCATATTCATTGGAAATATTGAAAATATAATACCCCAACTTGACCATGACCATGTAATCATAAATACTAAAAAAACTATTGCTGGATTACTTTTAATAAAGTTTAAATTTCTCATGAACTACCCCCTTATTACTAAAATCCATCTCTATATTTTGCTTAATTGCCGCCCGGTGAGACGGTGTGGGCGGGAATACCATTGAGCAAGCCCCTTGCGTAAAAGTTGTGTTATACGAAGTTTGCACTTTTCTTAATATCAAAACATAATAAAAAAGCCGAGCGATAATGCCCGACTCAATTGATTAATTCCCCATTTGTCCATGCTTCATATTCACTTATATCAATTTCATTATTCCAACTTATACCGTAACCACCCTGGTCAATTTGGAAATTATCAAATAACGTCTTATTATTTAAAGCTTCAAACCTTGGCTCAGATAACTTAGGTAAAAAATTAAGCTTTTTAACAATATTATTGTTAAACGTAACCATCAATTGATAATCTCCATTAAGCTTAGCATTAATAATTTTAGGATACATTTGCATCACCTTATTCCAATCCTTCTAGCATACCTCCTAATTAGTTAGATTATACCATATCCACGGAGAATTTGCACTACAAACCCTTAGTGCAAATTTCGTATAACGTTACGTTTTCACGACGCCATCGAACCGGACCAGCGGAGCCCTTCTTCTTGGCGGAGCTTGCCGCCCGGTGAGACGGTGTGGCAGTAATGACCCATAAGCACACCCGAAGCATAAAAAGCTGTGTTATATGATGCGCCCCGTTCTTCAAAGCAGGTTCTTCACTAATTAAAACCTAAATTTCTTAATAATTTAGATATTCTGTACGTACAGTCCTTTTTCCTGATTTCAATAGTTCTCCATGAATCTGATAATGGGAATTGTATACCGTCTTTAACAACCGAACCCATATCCCATGAACCGTCTATTTCCTTATTATGGTTTAACCATTCTCCTGCAAATTTAAGCTTTGCTTTACATTTTAGGTTTTTATATTCAGATAAAAGTTCTATTGCTCCTATAAATCTGCTTGCCTGTTTCGATTTAAAAACTCCCGGTGTATTTAGTAAACAACCATCATAAATGTAGTAAATGCCCGCGTTATGACTGATGATATAATCAAACATGGCTTCTTCTATTGTTTCCTCAAGATAATTAGATAGTAATGAGGTAGTATAAAATGAAACAAAGTCAACTAATCTTCCTCCACGAGGCACCATTTTAAATACTTTTGTATAAGCCTTTAAATAATCGTTGTGCTGATACGTACCACTGATAAACGAATCACTTATTACTTCCGCCCATTTTTCAGCAATACAATTTGCAAAATCATCTTCCAAAGTAAACCGCCGAATCCAAGTAGATAACATAAGAGAAGTAAATATGCCCCAATCGTGCAGTTTTTCTCTTCTATCAGGTATTTGATTATCTCCTGCTAAACAATCATGCATATATGATACGGCTTTTTGAATTTGAATGTCCTCATATGAAAAACCTAATATTTGAAGTCGCCTTAACGCTTGTTCTGTTGTTATTGGATGGCTTTTAGTCGGTTCACTAAGGGTATGGAAATATCCCCAGTTACCTTCTTTACATTGCAGCGAAATTATCTCATTTGCCCACTTAGATTCCTTTAGTTCTTTCATAGATCCTCCCTAATTCTATCATTAATAAGTCCTCAAATTCCTCAAATACAATATATATTTCATCATCATCCCATTGGCCATTATCCTCTAGTTTACATTTCACTAAATCTAATGTTGTTTTAAATGAAACATCACCTATAATAATTTTTCCACCAGGGTTTAACAAATTCTTCAATTCTTTTCTAATTCGTTTTTTCTTTGCCGTATCAACCTTTCAACGTTTCCCTCATTATTCCTCGCTTCAAATGAATCATGTCCTGATTCCAAATTCATAATATCAGCGTATGAGAAGCCTTTTATATTACCCCATTTTTTCCAAGGCTTTTTATCATATTTATCATGCATAAAATACTCTATCGGATTAACTGAACCAGGAGCATAATTGTATGTTCCTATGTTAGCCGGATCAGATATTACTTTTCCTGTACCAGTATTATATACAGCTTCAAACCTTCCATCAGCTGACAAGAACTTAACATTTAAAGCTCCATTAATATCCCCATAGTTAAACCTATGAAATTTAGCACTAAACAAGTGCCATTCCCCTCTGGCAGCTAAATCTATCATACCTTTTAAATCTGCAGGTGCACCACTAAAAGAGTTCAATATGTTTCTAAAGAAATGCATACGTTCTGTAATGCTGTCTAATTCTCTTATATTTTTATCGAATGTTTCAAAATAGCGTTTAAAATTCCTATGCTTTAATAGATCATTCGGATTTTTTTCTAAATCATCCATCATTTTATTAATAATAGCTTTTGCCGCAATTTTCTTTGAGCTATCATAAAAATTCCAATGCCCATTTTCTTTTTCTATTTGTTTATATAAAGAGTCTATCTCATAAAAATATTCATCAGATAAAAATTGGGACTCACTTTTATACATAAATGCAGTAACTTCTTCGATACCTGCTTCTTTATGCAAAGGGTAAGTATTCTCTGTGTAAAAAGCGAAAAATAAAATAATAATAGCAATTATTATACAAAATGTAATTACTTTTTTTATCATTATTTAGTCCGTCCTAAACATTCAATGCAAGTTAGTCCCAACTTCCATTTTAAAATTATATTCATCAGATAAAGCAGCAATTTCATATGGTACATCAATGTCCATCCCTAAAATTTAAGCGTCAGGACGACGCTTGCCTTTCGGTGTATGTCAGCTAACGTCCCGGTTTTACGACGCCGACGAACCGGACCATCGGAGCCCGGCCCTTTAGCGGTGCTTGCCGCCCGGTGAGACGGTGTGGGCAGCAATGACCCTTGAGCACGCCCGAAGCGTGAAAATATTGTTCGTATACTCGTAACATAACCACTTCAATCTGGGTATGGTTCGTTTATACTATTTATACTAACCGGAGGTGTAGAACGTAAGCATTGTTGGGGCTTTAGACCCCGTCGCATAAAGTGTTCATTCCTCTTGCTTCCTATCATACCCCGATTGAGCTGGTTGGGCTTCGAGCCCGCATCACCGTACGAACTTGGGGAGAGAGGTCGGCATTAGGCCCCGGTAATCTAAGGAGGTTATATATGTACAAACCTGTTCTAAGCATTGATGTATCTAAGTCAAAGAGCATCGCTGCTTCCTTCATTTCTTATGAAGAGCCTTTCTCAAAACCTTTCTCATTCACACATTCGCCCAAGGACACTGCCCTATTGTTGAAACATTTGCATGAGCTAGAACGCAAAACAGGAATCAAACCAGATGTCGCTCTTGAGGCTACCGGTAACTACTCCAAGCCTATTATTAATTTCTTTCAAAGGTCTGGATACAATGTAGTTGTTCTTAACCCCATTATGACTCATAATCAAAAAGCTAAGTCTATTAGAAAGATTAAAACTGATCCTGTTGATGCCAGTCGAATTGCTAAGGTCTACTACCTTAACAATGTTGAGGTTAACCATGATGTGCCTGATTTCATTGCAGAATTACAATGTCTTTCAAGACAATATGAGGGTTTAATGCGTACTTATACTGAAATTCAACTGCGTATGCAAAGTATACTTGATCTTGTTTTCCCTAATTATCATACATTGTTTAGGAATCTTTGCTGCAATTCTTCTATTATGATTCTTATGTCTTATCCCGCGCCTGATGATATACTAAAAGCTAATCCCAAAGACCTATTCAAAATTATTAAATCTACTGCCCGTGGTCATTCAGACGATTGGTGTAACATTAAAGTCAAGCAACTTTTAGCTGCCGCAGGAGAAAGTTTACCAAGTCATAAGGCCCAGCAGTCAAACATACGGGTTCTCAATGATTACTTGCGTATTATTGTGACCCAAAAACAAATCCTGACTGATTTACGGGCTCACCTGATCGCACGGGCTTCCCTTTCTCCTGCTTATACTCTTCTTCTGTCCATACCAGGCATTGGAGAGTTTACTGCAGCTACCATTCTCAGTGAGATTGGTCAAGTTAACAGGTTCCCGACTGAAAAACAACTTGTTGCATTCGCAGGACTGGATCCTTCTGTCTTTCAATCAGGCAAGTTTAAATCAACAAACAACAGGATTTCAAAACGTGGTTCCAGTTACTTAAGAAAAGCTTTGTATCAGGCCACTATTGGTGCCATATCCAAACGTAAGAATGGATCGGCAAACCCTGTTTTGTCTGAATTCTATACCAAAAAGCGTTCTGAAGGAAAATCGCCGAAGATTGCTATTATTGCCACAAGCGGCAAGCTCCTTCGTATTATTTATGGTATTTTGACAAGTCAGAAACCTTTTAGTAAAGAACATTAGTATTATTTTACTACCTTCATAACGATAAAACAAACCTATTATTTGAGGTTCATTTTGTTATTCTCATTTTTACTGCTATAAATATTTTTTATTGTAATACTTGACAGCGCTTAGCTGGTTTAGCCGATGTGCGAATAGGTCTTTAAAATAGTAGTAGCAATTTACAAAAACTTGTATTATAATACAAGTGAAGGGTGTCCGCCCTTCACCAAAGTAAATAATTTTGATTAGCGACGATCTCTAAGGTCGTCATTTTTTCTTTCTATGAGTTTAATAATTATGTACACGCAAAGTTGACTCAATACCGAAATCCAAAATTCTTCCACGGGACGACTCCTCCTTTCTTTATGAACTTGTGAGAGTCAAAATATAAAAGAAAACCTCACATAAATTCACAAATACTTGTAGGCGTGGAATACCAACCAAACAATACAATATTAACACATATTATTGGGAATTTCTACTAACACATAAAATAATTCTACTACAAAACATTCCATAAATCTACAGAATATGGTATGATATGTGAAGTGTTTTGTGGGAGGGTAATATAAGGTGTGTAAGAAAACAGAAAAATTAACAGACGATAAACAGAATCTTTTAAAAGTTGAAACACAATTTGATAATTGTAAAAAAGTATTATTAGAACAAGACTCATTAAGCACTTTAGAATATGCTGAATGGATTAATAATAAAGCAGAATTGAGATATGGTATTCAAAATAATAACTTGATAATCTTAAATAATCAAATTTATTGGGCACATTTAGGTATTAATATTGGCAGTGAACAAGATTATGATCGACCAGTATTAGTAGTGAGGACTACCAAAGAATCAACTGTATGCGTAATACTACCTCTAACACTTGAAAGATTAAATGATGGCATACCATACCACGTTGACCTTGAGAATGGAAAATCAACTGTATTAGTCGAACAAATTAGGACAATAAGTAAAGACAGAATATACAATTATCAATATGAGAAACAAAGGTATGCTACGATAACAGATGAAGATTGGAAAAAATTGAATATACAGCTTGAAAACTTATACAGATTAAAGCCATTATTCAAAAAATAGGTATTGCTTTTTTGTCTCATAACGCATATACTAATATTGAAAAAACATTTGAAATTCGCATAACAATGCGTACAATCATTTGAAATAAAGACCACTCTTCGGGGTGGTCTTTTTCATGCCCTTCTACAAAGCCAATCTCAAAATCAATGTGATGGGTTGGGGTTCGTGGTGCAGAGCATTTACGGCTAACTACAGTATCTCTTAATTTATTTTCGTCTAATACTCGAAAGCTGGTGGTATCTGTGAATATATGTTCGTATATACCATATATACATATTATTTCTATATGTTCAGGTCGTCAAGTGGATTTCTAATTTTTGCAATTTCTTTACTGCTTACATGAGTATAAATCTCAGTTGTTTTCGAACTTTGGTGTCCCAGCAATTCTTGAATATATCTAAGATCTACACCACTTTCCAGCAAATGAGTTGCAAAAGAATGCCTAAGCCAATGCACAGTAGCCTTTGTACTTATATTTGCATTTTTGCGAGCCTGCTCAAAAACATTTTGTATACTCCTTGTCGTGATTGGTCTTTCTGAGTTTGCTCCGGGAAATAGCCAATATTCAGGTTTGTAACCTTTATAATATTCTCGTAATGTCTTCAACACTTTTTCAGATAATAAGGTTACCCTATCTTTTTTCCCTTTACCCTGACTTATTTTAATTAATCCTCTTTGACTATTTATGTCCGATACTTTTAATTGTGCAGCTTCACTTATTCGTAGACCAGCTGAATATATCAGCATAATAATTGTTTTATGTTTAAGGTTTTGAATCTTTGAAATAATATTTTGAACCTCTTGTTTAGATAATACGTTCGGTAGTTTCTTTTCTTTTCTTGGATGAATAATACAAAACTCAAAATCGGGTAACTTTTTTATCTTTATATACCAGAATTTAAGACTTCCGATTAACTGACTAATATATGAATGTGAGCAATTCATATTTTCTTTCAAATGCAAGATATAACTTTTAATTATTTTCTCATTAAATGTATTATATTCCGAATTATACTTCATAAACCTGCTCATATGTCCGGTATAAGCTTTGATTGTTTTATTGCTATAACCCTGAATTCGAAGTTCGTTAATTAACATTTTTAAATCAGAAATAAAATTGGATTCATCCTTTGGTGCTTTTTTAATAATTCCATAACTTAATAATAGCTGTCTTACATAATAAAGTGTTGATTCTTCTTTCTGAACTATCCACAACTTATTTTCATTATCCCATTCAGTTCCCTTAAGGCCTTTCATTTTTTTATACAACTCTTGGTTGTATGGAATCTTGAGTATATAGCTCTCTTTATCATTTCTCGCTACTATTACTGACACAGAACTCCCTCATTTCCAAACAAATGTTCTTTTATATTAGTATATTCTTTGTTTCACCCATTGTCAAATTTTTGTGTAAAAAGAAAAGACTCCCTCAAACCGACTGAAATGGTGAGGGAGTAGAGAGTATAATACCAAAAAGCCCCTGGATTTTTCAGGGGCTCAAGTTTGTTTTATATGAGTTCTATTTATTTATCGTTGTTTTCCACAGACCGTGCAGATTGCAGTACTCATAGATATCAACTTCACCGGATTCGGGAACTACAAATATTGCTTTTGGTTCCTGGCCGGGAGCAAGACTTACTCTTTGTACTCTATCTCCACTCATTACGCATATCCATTGAATATAATGGGCGTCAATCATGGGATGTTCGACAGATCCAACTTTAACAGTTATTGTATCTCCGTCTACTTCAGCAACAGGAACATGCTTCTCTTTTGCCGCGTCAACAACATTTGCCTCAAGTTTATCCATTGCCTTTCCGCAGCATATTAGTTCAACTCCATTATCTTCTATTTTCCCAACAATGTTACCGCAAATGCTGCATCTGTAAAAGTCTGGTTTTTTCTTCATGTTAATACCTCCAAAATACATTTATAAAAATAATAGACACATATATAATACAATAGAACAAAAGATTTGTGTTAAAAAATTATTACCACTTTGTCCATATTTTCAATCAATGAAATAAACCATGTTTTTGATATCGTACAAAGGAATAAAGAAATGTAAATGATGTATACTTATGATTAGCTGGTTATTCTCTTTATTGTTTTTAGATTTTCCCAGCCTTAAATCATTAATATACTCAAAGCTAAAAAAATTTTAGGAGAAGCACAATGGAAGTGATAAAAAAAGCCTATATAGTCCCGCACCCACCCCTTATTATTCCTGAGGTGGGTAAAGGGGAAGAAAAAGCTATTTCGTCCACTATAGGCGCTTATCATGAAATAGGGAAACAAATAAAGGATCTGGCTCCGGAAGTTATAATTGTTACAACTCCACACGGACCGGCTTATGGTGATTATATTCATATATCTTCTAGTCCTCGCCTCAAAGGTAGCTTCAAAATGTTTGGAGCTCCGGAAGTGACATTAGAGTTCAATTCTGATAAGGGATTGATTGACAATATAATTGAAACAGCAAAGGACTGCGGTATTGATGCCGGAGGTGAAGGCGCACAGGATAAGGAGTTAGACCATGGTGCTCTGATTCCACTGTATTTCGTATCACAATACTATACCGATTTTACTCTGGTGCGGATTTCCATATCGGGGCATTCGTTAGAACAGCTATACACCTTTGGTAATTGCATTCAAAAGGCTATATTTAACTCAAATAAAAACGTTGTTTTCATAAGCAGCGGAGACTTATCCCACAAGCTGACAAAAGATGGCCCATACGGGTTTGCTCCCGAAGGTCCCATCTTTGATAAGTATCTTATAGAGGCTATAAAAAGCTCGGATTTTAAAAAGCTTTTAACAATAGATAGTGACCTTTACTATAAAGCAGGCGAATGTGGATTAAGATCCTTCGCAATAATGGCCGGAGCACTAAACGGATTATCAATCAACTCATCGATTTTGTCATACGAGGGTCCTTTTGGTGTGGGTTATTTGGTGGCTAGTTTATCAATTAATGGTTACGATCTTTCACGTGACCTTGTTTCATTTATTGAATGCAGACACAGAAGTGAGATCTGTGTAACCCGTAAGGCTGAAGATCCCTATGTTTCATTAGCCAGGGCCAGTCTCGAGCACTATGTCAGAAAAGGAAAGGCCCTCGAAGTCCCGGATTATTTACCACAGGAAATGGATACTCTTTCAAAGGGGGTTTTTGTTTCCATAAAAAAGCATGGTAATCTCCGAGGTTGTATCGGTACCATATCCCCAGTAAATAGTAATATAGCCGAGGAAATAATCCAAAATGCCATCAGTGCAGGCACCCGTGACCCTAGATTTAATCCTGTTAAAGCTTCTGAATTAAAAGATTTAGTTTATAGTGTTGATATACTTGAAGCGCCCGAGCCTATCGAAAGCATTGATGACCTTGATGTGACAAGATATGGAGTTATTGTAACATCGGGCTACAAACGTGGACTCTTATTACCTGACATTGAAGGAATCGATACCCCAGAGCAGCAGGTCGAAATAGCACTATCTAAAGCAGGAATTAAAAAGAATGAGAAATATTCTTTAGAGCGTTTTGAAGTTATCCGCCACAGGTAGGTAAGGCGGAACTATATGAGGAATGTCATCATACCTAATGCAAGAATGATCTGAGCGCTGTAATAGGTTAAAAGTACGGGTTTTTCCAGCCCCATACCCTGTTTAGTCCTAAACTTCCCATAAGCAAGTATTAAGTCAGAGATAAAAAACAACAACGCTCCTAGGGCAGTTAAGAGCGCAGAAAATAATCCTGCTTCAAAAGAAAACAGTCCTCCTACTGCATTAGCGAGCATAAAGGATATTATAAAAAGATATATATTTGCGAGTAAGCGCTTATTTCCAAGTACAAATAAGCCTGAGAAATTGATTACTGCAAAACCAATGAGGCCAATTATCACAAATGCAATTATCCCAACCGTGTTGAGGCCGTACCTCATAACAAAGCTGATACTATACGCTACATGAGCCAAAAGGAAGGAAAAAAGGCCAAGGATAAAAGATTTATCACTATCGTATACAAGAAATACATCGCCCAGGACTGACAGTGTAAACCCAACTAACATAAATACGGTGAATGGAACAATATCCGTATTCGTATACCATAGCATAATCCAGCTAAAAAGCCAGAAAATAAAGCTACAAAGGCTTTTAAGAACTAGGCGCTCTTTATGATTTGCATACCTTTGGCCTGATAACAAGCGAAATAATAAAATAGCCAGAGCGAAAACTGCCAATATACCCATTATTGGGGCGATACTATTCATCATACTCAACTCCAATAATCCATGATACTTTTAGCTTATAGTATTTCTCAAATAAATACTATAGGAATCTTATTTCAGATACTTCAGGATCTCACTCCACTCCCACATAAGCCGTTCAAGACTATAATTACCGTTGGCAGGACTAGTGGATGGCAAGCTATGATTCTTTATCTGTGTTTCGGGATAACATAGCTTTCTGTATAGCTCTCCGGCCTTCTTTCCATTGGTAAAAATAGCTTCTATGTGACAGTTAGAAAGAATAATTGAGAGTTCGTTTGCAATGGGATTCGTTATCGAACTATCCTTGGAATAATCAATATCGCAGCTTTTCAAAACATCCCAAAGAGCAATTCCCTCAAGAGCCAGAAGCTCCTTTTTGCCTTCGATAGTTTCCGGCATATCATGCCCTGTTAGGCAGGAAATAACTTTCCAGAATCGATTTTGAGGATTCCCATAATAGAAGTTTTCTTCCCTAGACTTAACTGATGGGAAAGTTCCTAATATTAGAATCCGGGAATGTGAATGGTAAACCGGTTCAAATGGATGTACAACCATTAACTCATCCACCATCCTTCCATAAACAGACTAATAGAAATTTATAGTTAAATAAATCTTCTTCTATCCTATTGATATTTATACCTCATTTTCTGCTTTTAGAACTATATATCACCGTTATCATCAAGTATCAATCTCAATGCGCGCTCAAAATTCGTATCATCGGCAGATGTTCGTTTTCTAGAATTCTTAGTTCTTTCGCCTGCTCTTCTTACCTTCTGTCCTAAATGTCTTTCAAACAATAGTCTGTCCATATTTTTTGAAGTAAAAATCAAACCATTCTGGTTAAGGGCTTTTGCGCCTTTCCCCAAGGCAAGAGCTGCTACTCCATAGTCCTGTGTTACCACAACATCATTTTTTGCAGTCATGTTAATTAGGGCAATATCAACTCCATCCCTGGATTTATCCACTGTGACAATCGTCACTCCCTCAAACCGCCAAGTGTGACTTGTATCCATTACCATAATGACATTAATATTCTTTTCTTTTGCAACCCTTATGATAATATCCTTAACCGGGCAAGCATCAGCATCAACTAAAATCTGCAAATTAATACACCTCTCCTTTAATTATACATAAAAAGC
Source organism: Bacillota bacterium (assembly GCA_023411795.1). GTDB lineage: Bacteria > Bacillota > Clostridia > DSM-8532 > DSM-8532 > DTU059. The sequence goes on along the minus strand of JAEYOK010000009.1, from coordinate 3,666 downwards.
CGATAAAAAAACATGTTCAAGCAATCAAGCAATCGGTATAATTTACTAGTGCATGCTATGCCTACCTGTTGTACGATAGGAACTGTAGCGTTATTAACATCTTAGGTCCATCATAGGAGGACTTTAATGAATATAATAGTACATCTTATGTTTGCTGTTACCGTTAGAAGACGAGTTAAGAAAACCCTTGGGGTATCTTTGAACCTTCGTGGTTTTTTATATGGAAATATACTTCCCGACATCAGTAAAAAATATGGGCAGTGTCCACACTACATGAAGGATGCCCTCCCTTACGTTGTTTCTTCAAAAGATAGGCTTATAAGCAATAATAACCACTCCCTTTATTCATACCAGTTTGCTAAAAGATTAGGTGCTATGAACCATTATTTATCGGATTTTTTCTGCCAGCCTCATAACGAGGGTTATAAAGGCTCTAAGGCTCATCACGGTTATTATGAGCTAATGATGATAGCCAGATATAGAAAGGGTCTTCGCGCATATCGAAAGCTTATGAACGAACAGGAAACAAATTTGGGTCTCAGGAACATGAAAGATTTTATTGTTACGCATAATAACAGCTATTCAGCCCAAAAAGCTTCTGATGTCAATGATATCCGCTATGCTCTTTTTACAGGCGCAACGATTAGCCAGAGCATATTGGTTCAATCATTAACTGACAATAAGCTCGAAAGACAATATGAGCGCCTTGTTTCTGCACAGACTATTTGATGAAATCTGCGCTTTGGAACCTTATAACCCGAAGCTTAGTGTACTCTTCCGAAAAGTTGGAAAATCCACTTAAGGGGGCGTCCCGTCTATCATAAGTGTGACAACAAATTTTAATCTGATCTAGTGAATTGCCTCTTTGTGTGACATAGAGGCAATGTCCATATCTATAGGATGCATATGATTTAATCACCATCTGTATTACATCCCCCTCATTAACAATTGAGGGATTAAGGGTTTGCCATTCCCCTTCATATATTTTGGTGGCCAGAGGGCCGTTGTTTTTTTTAGAAACCAGATAATCATAGAATTCTACCACTCTGCACCACTTACCAGATCCGCCAAAAGAACCCGACCCGTACCAGATAGAGGGTATCATCCTTATATTTCTTTTTATTCTTTCTTTGTTTTCCTTTATGACCGGCTCATCATCTCCTGGTAACCATCCCCCATAGGCAGCCCAAACACATTGGCTACAGAAATTAGTGCAGTCGTTGTTGTCATAATAGAATAATCTTTTATCCTCTCTTACACTATAATAATTTGCATAGTAACGTGCATACTCCACACCTTTCGCAGAGTCGTATATGTATTCCATCTTAATCCTGCCCCTCCTAAGCAATCACCTTTTACATAATATGCAGGTCGCAATCAAATCTAAATCATGTGAATATTTATAATCTAATGCCATATTCTTTTAGTGGTGCTTGTGCATGAGGTGATCTCTTGATAATCATTTTCAGAAAAAAAACTGCTTTTATCGCTGTTATAACTATATTTTGCTTTTCATTAGCAATCCTTTGCTATACCATGATTCCCAAAGGACCGCTTTCTCTATATACCGTTAGAACTGATGAAGACAAAAAATATATTAAGTGGGTGGATTTCAATGTCCCCTACTCTCTGATGGAAAAGACCCTGGCCTTAGATATCAAATCCTATGGGACTGAAACAAAACTTAACTGGATAGAGCTTTTAGCCTACTGTGCCGCTAAATGTGGCGGAAACTTTAAAAGCCATAAGAATTCAACCCTTGACAATCTTGTGAACAGCTTAAAAAATGGTTCCCATATAAACGAGCTCACCAAAGACATGAAATATTACCAATACTATTACGAAGCCTACTCTGCTGCTTTGGGAGGCTTTGTGGGCGAATTTGAAATAGAAGTGGATGACAATAATAACCCTGGTAGCAAAATATATGTAAAAAAATATGGACTGAAAGCATTTTCTCCGATAGCAAAAGGATATGGGTTTTCTCACTATGATGATTTCGGAAACAGCCGCTCCTATGGTTTTACAAGAAAGCACCTTGGAAACGATCTTATGGGTAATATCGGAACTCCGATTATTGCGGTGGAATCAGGAATCGTAGAAGCTATGGGTTGGAATCAGTACGGAGGGTGGCGTATCGGTATACGAAGCTTTGATGGCCTGCGTTACTATTATTACGCTCATATGCGCAAAAATCAGCCATATAATAATACTCTGTCTGAGGGCCAGATAGTAAAAGCCGGGGATGTTATAGGTTATCTGGGTATGACCGGTTACAGCACCAAAAAAAATGTAAACAATATAAAAACTCCTCATCTGCATTTTGGGATGCAGCTTATCTTTGATGAAAGTCAAAAAGAAGGCAATAATGAGATTTGGATTGATGTATATCAAATAGTAAATCTTCTCCAAAAAAACCGTTCCTCAGTTTTAAAGGACACTGAGCTTAATGATTATTTCCGAGTATATGATATAAAGGATCCGGCTCTACCCCAGAGTCCGGAAAGCACCTCAAATCGGTAACAACTGGTCCAACTCCTTAATATAATACTATTAGAGTCAAACAAGCCCCGATAGAAAAAGGTGACTTCTAATGCCCTTATCTGCAAGAGAAATATTTGCCAGAATCATCAGATGCGAGGCCGGAGGAGAAGGTGACAACGGTATGAAAGCTGTTGCCACAGTCGTTATGAACAGAGTTAATGTGCCATATGGGGAATATCAAAGAGTATGCCAGGGTGACTTAAGATGTGTCATAATGCAGCCTGACCAGTTTACCTGTGTTAAGGAAATAGTAGCAGGCGAGTATAATGCTCAAAACATTTATAATATGACTCCCGAACAAGTCCACTACGATATTGCTGATTGGGCATTATCCGGAAACAAATCCCTGGCCGTTGATAACTGCCTGTGGTATTATAACCCCTTCAACCCTGAATGTGCTGATTATTTTCCTATAAACCAATCAGGAGTATACTATAACCGAATTGTTCAGCACTGTTTTTACACACCCACCCAACTATATGCCCAAACCTAAAATTAAGAAAATAAAATGAAAAGAGGTTCACGGATATGAATAGTTTCACGAGTCAGCAATCGGGTATGCAGCCCTATAACTTTCAACCATGTCCCGGATGTGGCCCGGGCATGCAAACCGGCCAAGGAGGATTACCCACTCAAAGTGGGGGACAAATGATGACACAACCTTTATTCTCGCCAAGCCAGGATCTTTTGAGTCAACTACCTACCGGTATACCCAGAGGTCCGGCTTTAGGAACCGCTCCGGTTATGCAGCAGAGGGTAACACAACAGGTCCCAGGTATGCAAACCACTCCATCACAGGATTTGGCACCTATTACACCCTGGACCCAGCCCATGCCGGTAACAACAGAAAGCCTAATGTTCATGAATGGCTTTATGCGTACACAAATTGGACGGAGAGTTACAGTTGAATTTCTGATAGGAACAAACACTCTTGTTGACAAATCAGGTACTCTTCTTGGAGTAGGGGCAAATTACATACTCATAAACGAGATAGAAAGCGATGATATACTTCTGTGCGACTTCTATTCAATAAAATTTATGAAGTTTTATTATTAAGACGAAAACACAAGGGGACGGTTCATCTGTGCACTTTTGCCACTGAAGAAGTGCACAGATGAACCG
>JAEYOK010000051.1 GCA_023411795.1 Bacillota bacterium | reverse complement strand
AAGTTCAACCAAACACGACAGTATGCCGTTAGATCACTTACCCTACTAAGGAGTAGGTATTATGTTTCTAATGAATAAAGACGAAATGCAATCTGAGTTAAAGTTCCATAATGCACTTGCAGATCATTTATGAAATATCGACCGTAAAAAGAGCCTATACGGTTGCTACTGGGTGGTTTATATGATATTAAAAAAACAGGGTGCAATTAATGAAATAGTCTACAATAATACAGTGTATAATAGCGGGCAAAACCGATATTATCCGACTGTTAGTGACTTGGTTTATCTAATTACAAAAATTATTGAGGCCAAAGACACAACGAAATATATTAGACTTAATCCGTTCTATGTAAACTTTAGATTGGATAGGCAAATAGAATTTGATGACTTCATGTTTTACTTGGAATGCAGGGACGACTTTTCAGAAATTGAACTTAGGAATCATTATTCTGAAAATATCGGAAAAGATTACGATAAAATGTCTGAAGAAGAGAAAAGAATGGCCAGCATCTTATATTGTAGAATGAATGACACCGAAAGATTCAAAGAGCATCTTTTATCCTATAAGACATACTTAAACGAACTTCTTCCGATTCTGTTTAATATAGCAAAAACAGAAATGGAATTAGGCGAGGATGAAATTGCTTTTGGATTTTTCTGTTTTGAAGTTCACAGCAATTAACTATGACAACCAAGATCCGTAACAAAAACTCCTGATGCATTGTAAGCCCTAAAAGTCCTGATGGACACATTTCGCTTGATTAGGAGGACGAACAGATGACAGTTAGTGAAATGCAAAAAATAATTGACGAGTATGATTACTGGGACATGTCAGTGAAAGAGATGGAATGTAATCATTTTGCAGATGAAGTACGAGTTGTTTATGATGATTTAGAAGGAGGCCGCGTTTGTTTCAGTTTTACAGGCTGCTATAAAACAGTGTTTGATCATGTTAAAGAATATGCAAAAGATATGCCGGTAAAGGATATGACACAGCCTCAGATACCGTATTTTATGCAAGATGTAAAGATTAACAAAATGGGTGATGGAGATAATCATTTATGGATATGCAAAATAAATATGTTTCCTTTATATCTTGAAATATGGTGCAAGGATATAAAACTTGAGAGGATACCAGCGCATATATATTGACAATACCGAAGGGTATCGCTACTATCCTGTGGCTTGATGATATGGATAATGCGAAGTTCGTGTCGTAGCCGCTGATAAACATAATGCGAAGTTTGGTTGACCGCTTGGGTTAAACATAATCGGAAGTTCACGTCGTACCCGCTGATAAACATAATGCGAAGTTCGCGTCGAAGCCGCTGATGAAAATAATGGGAAGTTCGCTATTCCAATTTTCAGCGAAATACGCCTAATAGGGGAGGGATATCCATTAATAACTGTTGGGGATAGGGGACCTAGAAGATAATACCAATTCACTAGTTGAAATGCATGCAGCATTATGGATAACTATCCACAGCGCTGCGGGTCCTTTACAGGGGATAGGAGAAAGAGGATTTGCAAAAAAGCAAATAGCTAAATCATAAGGCAAGATAATAAATATGCAACTGAAAAAGCATACAACGCGCTATACTATGACTAATTGTTGACAATTGCATTTTACTGGAGTAAAATGATGCTATTCTACTGACATAAAACGGTATAGAGGTTTGAACATGCCAATCAAATTATTTGATTCGGAATTAAAGGTAATGGACGTTCTTTGGAGGAAGGGAGATACCACTGCAAAACAGATAGCAGAAATATTAAAGGAGCAAGTCGGCTGGAATAAGACCACGACCTATACGCTAATTAAGAGGTGTATTTACAAAGGGGCGATTGAACGCATTGAGCCTCATTTTATATGCCACCCCCTTGTCACGATTGAACAGGCACGGGAGCTTGAAACAACGGAACTCATTAACAAGATGTATGACGGCTCCGCCGACCAGCTCGTAGCTTCTATTTTGGGACGCCAAAACTTGTCTCCAGAAGAAATTGAAAAACTAAAGCGGCTTATCAATATCATGGAATAAGAGGGATGTCTATGAGTTTGCTAAACATGAGTTTTTCGGCCACTATTCTTATTCTGGTTATTGTAATTATCCGTACGCTACTGTTACACAAACTACCAAAGAAGACCTTTATTGTTTTGTGGGGAGTGGCCCTATGTCGGTTGCTAATTCCATTTTCCATTCCTTCAAAACTCAGCGTCTTTACTGTAGCAGATATACAGAATAACATATTTTATGACACGAATTTGCTATTGACAGGAGTGCCCGTTTCCTCAAGCAATACGGCAATCATAGAAAATATGCCAACATTGCCGGAAGCGGCACCTCTAAATATATCGCTTTTACCGGTGATTTGGTTCATTGGTTTATTAACCTGCGCGTTATTCTTCCTTTTAACACATCTTCACTGCCGCAGAGAGTATAGAACCGCGCTTCCGGTTGAAAATTCGTTTATTAAATGTTGGCAGCAGAAGTATTCAATGATGCGAAAAGTACAAATCAGGCAGTCGGATAAAATTGCTGCGCCGTTGACCTACGGAATATTTCATCCCGTCGTACTTTTGCCCAAACAGATAGATTGGGCGGATGAAGCCCGCCTGCGTTATATTCTGTTGCATGAGTTCGTACATATCCGACGCTTTGACATACTGACAAAGCTTTTAATGATAACGGCTCTATGTATTCATTGGTTCAATCCTCTTGTATGGCTTATGTATTTGCTGGCATATCGGGATGTCGAGCTTTCTTGTGACGAAACCGTTCTGGAAACATTAGGGTTAAATGAGAAATTAAACTATGCCCTAACCTTGATTGGATTGGAAGAAAAGAGAAGTCGTCTGACTTCACTTGTAAACAATTTCAGTAAAAATGCCACCCGGGAGAGAGTTATTATGATTATGAGAATGAAAAAGTATACTGTACTAATGGTCATCGTTGCTGCGGTGCTTGTTATAGGTATCACTGTTGGATTTGCCACATCAAGAGCATCTTCTATAGATCCTGCAACTTGTAAAGCCATGGAAGCCTTTAATTTCGATGCTTCCAATTATATATTCATACCGGATACCTATTTTTCATCCGAAAACGAAACAGAAACATTCTCTTTTACATCTGACCAAATTCAAACCTTTGCGAATATATTCGGCGACTATCTGGCAGATGCACAAAAGGACAGTGTGTTTCCTGACGGAATATATGTTAACGAAAGTGGTACAGTTGCATATTTATTTTCCCAGAAAGCAGACGGCAGTTATGATATGTTAAAATATGAAATAGAAAATGGCAACTATGAAAATACTGAGCAAAGTAATTATAGTACGGCTATGTTTGAATCAAGCGACGAGACGCATAATCTGGATCGTAAGTCACTTTTACTATATCAACTTCAGCAAACTCTTCAGGATACAATTAGTCAATTCGATAATATCGAGGATGCAGAAGTTATATTTAACACTGATTACGGGACCTGCACAGTGAAGTTAGCATTTAGTCCGGAGGTTTCTTTAACCAATTTGGACATTGAGACAATAATAGCTTTGATAATAAATACATCTTCTAATTATATTGACCTTACTGCCGATGACATTCAAATTATTCCTTGGGCCGACTCTGCAGACACAAATAAATAACTGAATAGATGCGGAATTGCAGTAGGTGTGTAACCACTCTTTACACATCTGCTTTCTCTCTGCATTTAATCTAATCGTGCATCTTCCAGTACCAACATACAGGAAATCTTCCCTTCAGCATAATGTGTACCTGACGAGCTAGGTATCAGTAAACTATCAACCGTCAAGAGCTTGCAGTCCGAATATGCGGTGATTCTAGCAAGGAAAAAAGCAGCTTACGCCGACTACCATAAGGCCCGCGATGAGATGAAAGAGTTATTGCCCGTCAAGGCTAATCGGCACTGACAGGCGCGAAGAGGAAGTAAAAAGAGCATGAGCAGCGTAGAACTGCCCATGCTCCCGGAAGCGTCCGCAGGACGCGCAGCCGCACAATTTATTGTGCGATCAAAGGGGGGGCGCTGCCACCAACAAGCATTTGTGGTGATGGATAGCTACAAGCATTGCTTGCTACACAATTACCATACTCCATATGAAATGGTGCATGTGGCTGGAGAAACAAGAGTATTAAGTATGGCATCAAAGATGTAGTAAGCAGATCCTCCTCCATGATAAACATCAAGAGGAAGTGCATGATAGGTCGGGTTAGCACTAGCATTATCCTCATCCCAGCTACAAGTAAAACTGGAATCATAGATTGTATATGTTCCATTTAAGGTCTGGATTTCGCTGTCTGATCCATCTTCGGTCCAATAGCACTTCATAGCTACTTTGAAAGCATCAACCTTAACCCCGAACACGTTTACTGTTTGAAACATCCAACTTTTGGATGTCACTTTACTTGTAGCGCGTGTCATGGGGTCACTATTTGTATCGCTAATTAAGGTAACATATAAGGCTGTACCATCTTCGAACTGCCCCGCAAATTGAGTTTCGCCAACCGCAAGATCATTATAGGTTATTGCTCGCTGCATCTTAGGAGACATTTCGTTACCCGAAAGGCTTATATCAGATGTATTGATTTCACCAGTTTCGTAGAGCTCAGCGGCAAATGCAGTTGGGACGAACGCGCATGTTACCAACGCGATTGCGATAAGAAGGGAAAGCATTTTTTTGATCTTCATTATAGTCTCCTCCTGTTAGAATAATTAGGTTTTAGGCATAAGGTTCAGCACTACAAAACATTCTATTAAATAAATGATATTTTATTTGCCCACTGGACTCACCTCCGAGAATAATTTCTGTCATAATAATCCCAAATTCGGTGTAGAGGCTTCTATGGTCTCGATCCAGAAACTGACTTGTGATCATATACTTTAAACACATTTAGTGCTATCAAATGGGACATAAAATTTATGCATTTAACAAAGTATTCATAATTAGCTAGAGTATAATGGTAATGTTGGTATGTTATCTCAAAGGCATTTCAAAAAATGTTCAATGATGCCTACTGAAAATCGTTAGCCACTAGGTTCCAGCTTTCCCGGCGAGTTATAATGAACAGACCTATTATAGATTGAGAATTCGCTCTTCTGCGACCCAATATGCAATAATGACATTTTCCAGCCTATTGAGACGGTAGTCGGTACCGTGTCGGAAATGTTATCTGACCATCTGAGTTTCCTATTATTGCTACAAATCCACCAGTAAACATAATCTAAAGTTCACGTCGCAGCCGCTGATAAACATAATGCGAAGTTTGGATAACCCCTTCGGTATCGGTAATCGGAAGTTCGTTACAAAGGCGCTAGGGATAATTACTCGTTTCTAGAGAAAGGTACAAAGAAATCTGGTGTAAGAAGAACAGCAAGCGACAGAAAAAGCCGTCGCCTGCTCCCATTTTTTTTATTTATATTTCGTAGCATACGGAAGCTTGAGTATCCAGTAGACTGCCAATAAACTTAGCAACTTCCAAATGCACAGGATGGACAAGATACATATCCAAGTCTTCCAAGGATGCAAATTTGGTAATCAAAATCAGATCATAGTTCGCTTGATCTGGACGAATATTTACTTCTGCCTGTATATCAAGAAGAACTCCTATTTTTCCATTCATACTTAGAAGAACATCCTGTGTTTGCTTAACGCTGTCTGCATCCCTACTTTTCAATTTTATAAGTACATTATTAACAATCATATTTCAACCTCCTATCTTGACAGCATCAATTATTCAATGGATAAATGCGTGATTTTGCTATCCATAATATGAAAATGAAAATCAAGAAGAAGCGGGTCGGGCAAACCGGTCTTATCATAATCTCCATCCAGTTTGCAGGTCACAATGACTTCATTTTCTACTTCCCTCACTTCCATTGGTTCCATGGTTACGTGGGCACCAAAGTGGTATTCATCACTCCACTTTTTTATGGCGTCTTTACCACATCTCGTTTGGCCTTCATCCAGAACGACTGCGCCTTCGGCAAAACAGTGCATATAGCCTGCGGGGTCTGGTTTATTGGACGCTGCAATAAAATCGCTGATCACCTGTGGCATTTTGTCTGCATTCATATTTTATCCTCCTTTATTTGGGGTTGTTTAGATGGTGCGTATGATACCGCCATCAATGATATGTTCACTGCCTGTAATATAGGTCGCTCTGTCGGATACAAGGAAAGCGACAAGTTCTGCAACCTCCTCTGGCCTTGCCGGACGCCCAAGGGGAATGCCGCCAAGCGTATCCATTAATTCCTGGCGTGCACCATTGTAATCTGTACCTGAATTTCGCGCCATTCTCTCAATAAGATGTCCTGCAGCTGTTGTTTCTGTAAATCCCGGAGCAACTGTATTCACGCGTATTCCATCGGGACCAAACTGTGTTGCTAGATTTTTGCTGTAATTGGTCAAAGCCGATTTTGCAGCGGAATATGCCATCGTCATCTTGCCGGGGAGTTTGCGCTGAATGGATGTAATATGAATGATGACGCCCTCGCGTTGATTAATCATATATGGCAAAAATCCTCGATCCAGGCGCACAGAAGAAAACAGATTGGCACTGAATGTATTGATCCAATCGTCGTCACTCAAAGCCAGTGCGCCGGCGGTAGATGATGACGAACCACCCACATTATTAATCAGAATGTCCAGACCACCTAACTTTGCAAGTGTCTCTTTAATAATGGTGTCCGTGCCCGCCGGTGTGGCGACATCTGCTTGGATGAATCCGATGCCATCCGGCAAATTATCCGGTACGGTACGCGCGGTTGTCATGATCTCTGCTCCGGCAAGAAGTAGGCGATGCACAATGGCCTGACCAATGCCCTTCGTTCCACCTGTAACAAGTGCACGTTTACCATCAAGCTCTTTATTCAGATCAGCGAGTGATAGAACGTTTTCCATAATAAGTGCCTCCTTAAGTTTGATTTTTGTTACAGGTGTAGTATAACTACGAAAACCTGACGACAGTACGTCAGGTTTTCAGATGATATTTATTTGCCATCTTATTCAAACGGTTAGCAACTTCTTCCCGCAGAGTCTGAGGTTCTATTACCTCCAGCGATGTACCAAAGGAAAAAAGGTAGTTATAGATCCACTCGCCTCTGGGCATGGAAACGATCACAGTATAAGAGCCATCCTCATTTTTTGTGATATTGTCTTCCTGAAAATCATCGTATACGCGGTAGGCTCCTTCTAATGATATTTTGAGTTTGAGATGAATCTGCTCACGAACTGCTTCTGTTGTTGTAGGAGTAAACTCTTGCACGTCTGTGTGAATACAAAATTCATCTGTAATATGGATATTGGTCATTCGTGTCATTTTAAAAGTTCGGAATCCCATTATCTGAACGCAATATCCCTGCAAATACCACGATTTATCTTTAAAGAGTAGTTTGAGTGGTTCAACACGGCGGTCACTTTTTTCATTGGCTACGCCAAAATAGGTAAAAGTAATCACCCGTTGCTCAAGTATGGCATTTTTAAGTAAACTGAAATATTCTTTATGCCTATCATCGCTTCCCCAGGAGGAAAAATCCACTTCAATCCAGTTAACATTGCTTTTTTTGAAAAAACTGCTCAATTTTGTTAAGATATCATCGATCTGAGGATATCGAACTGCTGATAGACTTTGCAGAGCAATCAAAATCTCATCCTGGTCCTTCTCTGAAAGCACTGATTTATTAAGTACAAACTTATCCACTAGAGCAATTCCGCCACCTTTACCTTGGCTTGCGTAAATCGGAATTCCTGCCTCGCATAGAGCATCAATATCTCTGTAGATTGTTCTTATGGATACTTCAAAATGTTCGGCCAATTCTCGAGCGGTCGTGAACTTCTTTTCCAGCAGAATGTATATGATTTGAAACAATCTGCTAATCTGCATAGCATCACCCCCAAAGGTAAAGTATAAATCACATAACTTGACAACATTATGTCATATTATGTGATTTAAGCAAGAAATTACGCACTGATTTTCAGATGGTAAGATCAAGCAAATGAGCACCCATACGACTGCAGTCCAGGATAAACATAATGCGAAGTTCGCTTCGAAGCCGCTGATGAAAATAATGGGAAGTTCGCTATACCAAATTCTTTAACCTGTTGCTATGAATAATTACGGTGTTTCATTCTAGTCTAAACCTTTTTAGGAA
>JAEYOK010000049.1 GCA_023411795.1 Bacillota bacterium | reverse complement strand
AGTTGTCAGTTACCTCAAACTCAAACTCAGAACCATTGATGGTGTCAAAGTTTTCAAGAGACCAGCTAATATTGAGAGAGTTTGTATCGTCAGTCAAAAAGTAGCTTTCCAGACTATTCAATTTTACCATAGCAGGTTTTGAGTTGATGGATATATAAGCGGTTGCCTTAAGGGTTTCACCCGCTTTATACGGATGGGGAGCGCTTACCTCTACGATATAGCTGTATCTGCCAATCAGAGAAATTCCACTCAGTACCGACGCTGGTATGGTATAGCTTGAAACCGGAGTTTTTTCGTTGCCAGTCGCTGTCTGCCGATGGACAGAAGGGCCTATACTCAATACGTCGCCGGTATATTCGGCCATAAAGGTCTCTATGGTAAATACGGTATCTTTCCCGCTTTCAGCGTTTTTGGTAATGAGATTTGAAGTCCACCGGACTTCGGCGTTTTCTCCGCTCCTGACTGATATGGTATTCGTTCCCTCATGGATACTCAGAAAAGGAGTCAGACCTACCTTTACCGTAAGCGGGGCGCTGGTTACTGACACGGCTTTCCCATCTATACCGCCATTTTTCGCGGTCAGGGTAAAGGTAACCGGTGTTTCCCCCGTGGGCTGGCCGGTGAGGACAATGATGCCATCCTTGTTGATGGTAGCCACATCGGTATTGCTGCTTGTCCATATAAAATCATCGGGTTTACTCCAGGTTGCGGATTTTTTTAAGGTGTAATTAAGCTTGAAAGAAGCCCCTTCCTGAATGAATACAACACCGTCCTCAGGGAAATTGTCGGAGATCTCAATGTCATCGGCTTCTAGGAAAACCATCGGAGGCACGGTATAGGTTGCATATTTGCCCACCATATTTTTGAATGTGGTGCCATCATCGGCATAGAAAAACTCCACAGCCCGAGTGACATCGGTATCTGAAAGGTTCAGGTCTGCCGTAAAGGTACACTGAAGTCCGGATAGAGCACCATCCGAGCCTTCGACCCCATATACGGGGATTTTGGTCGTACCGCCGTCAATGGAAGCATAGACACTTGTAAGCATCATTTCGCCTGTGGTTTCATCATAGACGACTTCATGATCGATCCACCGTGTGAGCTCATTGTCCGATATTGGAAGAAATGCCGTTACAACCGTGTTTCCGTTACTATCGTGATGAGTAGATGAAGTTGTTGAGGTTGTAAAGGAATAGAATTTGGAGAGCCCTTCCATAACATCATCTACGGTGGTTCCGCTATAGGCCTCCTGTGGAATCTCGCTTAAGTCCACAGCCCCTGTGATGTCGGTAATCGTAAGGTCGTCGAACTCCTCCCGCTGATTAACCTCATATAGGAATGTAGCCTTACTGGTTCCGGTGCTGCTGATTTCCAGGGGTGCAAGGGTACGGCCATTGACATTCATTCGAACATTTGTCATGTCCACCGGCTCACTGAGTTCTACAATAACGGGGATCGATTGCCCATATTGATATGTTCCGGTGGGTACCGTTACCGATTTCACTGTGGGAGCCTTTTTGTCATAAAAGCGGATATACCTATCGCTATAATATGAGATTTCAAAGGGATAATGCGTTGCCAGATAAAGACTGCCTCCTTGATAATAGCTAAAGGATTCTGTCTTCCCCAGCTTCGTCAGATCTAAGCTCTCTGAATCAAATGTCTTTTTATAGGTAACACCTGCCTTAGCCGAACCGTCGGTATCAAGTCGGAGCACGTCATAATTATAATAGCCATCAGGATCAAAATCATCATTAAAAAGATTTCCGCCATCATCGCCTATTGTTGCAAATAACGTGATTTGGGAAAGATTTTCAAATACTGTTACCCCCAATTCTACAGTGGTGTATATATCATAATTCTTAATAATGTCAAACATATCATCAGGAATTTCATAGGCGTACCTTATAGTACGTCGCAAATCATATTTAACACTATAGCTATCGCTAAGAATGTCGAAATTACCCTTTACATGGAAAGATTGGTCGATTGTCGGCCAGGTGTAGTTTTTGTTGATCAATATCACTTTTTCAGCTGAAAGCATATTGTCTTTTTCTGTGCCGTTGTTGTTGTCAAGCAGAACAATATTACTGGGGTCATAGAACTGGATAAGAAATGCTTTCTGTCCACTAAAACGGCTGCCGTCATTAATGATGTTAAAGGTTATATTTTTTTGAGTCTGTGTGTTGTTGGCGGTAAATTGCACAGTTCCATTGAACCCACTGGTATCTTTATAGTTTGTATTATTTTTGGCGCTTCCGTCTACAAAACGATAGCGTATGCTTATGTCATAATCGGGCACTTTCGAGAGCACATTTCCTTGACTGTCCACCAGTTTAATGGTAGCGCTTTGGGTGCCGGAACCGTTATCACAAACGAGAGTTGATGTGTCGATCATGGCACGGATGGTATGGTCTATGCCCGAAGGTACTTGAATAGCGTCCAGCGACGTTGAGCTGACCAGCGGGATACCCTCACCTGCAAGCTGCGCATTGATGGAGGCGAGTGCTTTCTGCTGTTCCTCATTCAAGGTGATATCATCACGAAAATAGGTATTATAGATCCTCTGAAGCTCATCCTCTATTTCGATCATGACCTTCAGATGACCAAGGGTCAGATATGTACCGTCAACGCTGACCACCTTTTCCAGGTCTACGCCTTCGCTGTTCACAAGCTCTTTGATTTCATCAACGGTCATGTCTTGTCCGTCTACATTCGCCTTTGCAGACCGGAACTCCCCGTTTTCATCCAGAAGTCCAAGGCTGGTAAGCATTTCAAGGATCTCCTGTGCCTTGGCATCATCGCCGACGATCCCCTTAATGATCTCCAGTATCTCTTGATTTTGCTCCAAGGAGTTGTTTTTTGTAGCGCTTATCGCTGCTAGTGCAGTAGAAGGTATTAGTGTAAAAAGTACACTCATTATAAGGACAATGGCTAGCAACTTCATCAATATATTTTTTGTCTGCATAAAGCTTCACATCCTCTTTTAAAGTTTATATCTCTGTAATGTATAAACGCGATGGATATACTAGAATAAAGTATGCTTTTATTATAGTTTTTTCGCCATTTTCTTACAATGTACTTTAGTACAGTCACTTCCGGTATAGGATGTAATACAAAGAAGGAAAGTAACCATTTAAACGGTACTTTCCCCTAATTTTCAGGCGATGTAATATTTGCATTTGCGCTCTAATTCTCCCTGCTTATTCGTCCTTGACAAGCCCCATTCTACCTGCATAAGCAATCACCTGTGCTCTATTCTCAAGATGCAGCATCTCCAGAATCCGTCCCATATGATACTTTATGGTCCGCTCGGAGAGGCCCAACGCTTCCCCTACATCTTTATAGGTGATTCCTTTTGCTGTCATCTTCAGTACCTCTAATTGCCGCTCAGTGAGAGCTTCTATCTTAATATCCTCGGAAAAATGCTCAGAATCATTCTTCTGGCTTTCATTATTGAGTCTAAATTCACTTAAAAGCTTGGCAGCAAAGTTCGGAGAAAGAATAACATTACCCTTTTCTAAATCGTTGAGCATATCAATAAACTCTTTAGCATTTATATTTTTTAACAAGTAACCCGATGCCCCATATTTAACGGCTTGAAGTATATCTTCATCATCCTCGGATGTAGTAAGCATAACAATCTTGATGTCAGGCATTTCTGCCTTAATCAGTTTCAATGCATTAAGGCCTTCGCACTCAGGCATCTTTATATCCATTAAAATAATATCAGGCCTTAATATCCGGGCTTTAAAAAGCGCCTCTTCGCCATTATTCGCCACACCTGCAACACTGATCCCATAGGTCTCCAAAAGGTATTGAAGACCTTCCAGAAACAAGGGATGATCATCAACCAGCATCAACTTCATTTTTATTCTCTCTCCCCTCTTCAATTGGAACATGTAATTCTATTCGAGTTCCCCTTCCTGCAGCTGAGCTTATATCAATTTGCCCGCCCGCTTCCAGAGCACGCTCCCGCATGATATCCAAGCCAAACCCGGTTTTGACAGCATGCTGCTTCATAACGTCGAAGCCCTTTCCATCATCCTCCACAACGATACACAATTGCCCTTGAGATAGTGAAAAAGTGAGATGCAGATTTTTAGCTTCGGCATGTTTTCTTACATTGTTCATGGCTTCCCTGATGACATTCAGTACATTCATTCGTGAACCCGGTTCGAGCTCTTCGCCGGTAAACTCAAGAGGTATGTCCAGCTTTACATTCAGGCCCGTCTGTTCTTCAAAATTCGATATAACCATTTTTAATGCAGTAACAAAATCCTTTTCAAAATTTGCCGAGCTTCTTATATCACGTATATACTTCCTTATCTCTGAATGTGCCAATTGGGTTACATCCACCAGTTTGGCAAGCTTTAACGATATATTTTCCATGCCCGCATTTACAAGCTCTTGCCGGATACCTTGAGCCTGAAAGTTGATAAAGCCCAGCACCTGTCCCAGGTTGTCATGCAGATCTCTGGCCATGCACTCTCTTTCTTCTATAACTGCAAGCTTCCATTGCTGTTTTAAAAATTCCTGTTGTGCCCGCTTTTTATCAGTTATCTCATAGACTACTGCAAGTCTTCCTAAAAGCATGCCCTTTTCATCTGTAAGCGGAGAAAGAAACACCTCATAAACCTTAGGCGATTCACCATTAATGGAAAACTCCGTATGGACAGCAGTTCTGTCTAAACAAGTACTTTGGAGTTCCGGGAGTTTTTCGCAGACTTCTTCTACCCTTTTGGTAGCTATTTGTGAAGCAGTTAAACCAATCATATTTGAAAATGCAGGATTAATATCCAGCACCCGATCCTGCAAATCAATTACCATTACACCTGCATCCATAGTCTCAAATATTTTGGCACGCGCAATAGGAACCAGGTCAAAAAATTTGAATCGAAAAATGCTCCAGGCTATAATTAAACCTGCCGGGCCAAAGAATACCGGTGTCACATCAAATCTTTTAATGGGGCTTAAACCTAAAACGTATAGAACATTCGGTATCACAATCAAGCTCACGCCTAGTAGCAATGCAACAGCCTGACGCTTATAAATGACACTTTTAAAAAACGCAGCCTTGACAAGAAGTGCCCATGCAATTAAATTCAGTAAATGTGAGTACGCCCCATGAATAAAAAATACAGGCCCATATTTTTTGGAGATAACCGGAAAGGCACCTCCATAATCCATATACATGTCATATCTTACCAAGCCGTGTAGCTGATCCGTCCATACAAGCAGTATGATGATGGTAGGAATGACTGTGAGCCATAAAATTTTTCTTTTTTGAAGCCATTGATCATATCCTGTAAATTGCATGCACAATGCTACCAGGGTCACAGGAGAATAGCAATATGCAAAATACTGCATATTTGCCCAGAATAGTTTGGTGGAAAAATCGCTGCTTAACATTTCAAGTGTATTGGCCACAGACCATATCGTTACAGCAAGCATGCTTAGTATAAAACTCGTAGCACCTTTTGAACTCCGCCGTCTCAACAGCGCATATATTCCCAAAAATGCTGAGGTTAAAGAAGATGCAATCAAAAAAACTATATATGTATATTGCATACTTGCCTCCTCTCGGAATATTTATGTTCAATTATATTTGCTTTACTTCACTAACTGAATATTAGCATATTTTTTCGCTTATTTTCTATATCGGGTACTTTTTATATTTCAGTCATCACTTTAGTGCATTATACGGCCATCTTCTCAACAAAACCTTAAAAAATCTATACTGACGCCACGCTCGTATTGCTTACAAAAAGGGCACTCTTACTAGGAGCGCCCTCAATCATAAACACTGATGTAATTAATAATCTTTTTTCTTTGAATTATCTAGGAGACACAATATTTTAGGGGGAAGATATACTTGGATCTCTTTTAGCAGGGTAGGTCATTTCAAAAGCAGATGACCGATTTACAAAGGCGGCCATTTCCCCTCTAAGCACTTTGCTTAGTAGACAAGGGGACGGTTCTCCTGTCTAAAGGTAGACACGGGGACGGTTCTCCAAGTGTCATGTATATGACACCATAGACATGAGAACCGTCCCCGTGTCTAAAATTAAAACTTTTTAAATACTAATGCTCCGTTATGTCCGCCAAAACCTAGAGCATTGGATAGTACATATTCTATATCCTTATGCCGCCCTTGATTTGGAACATAATCCAAATCACACTCCGGATCAGGGTCATGAAGGTTTATAGTCGGAGGCAGGAAGCCATCTACTAGTGCCATAATACTGATAACAGCCTCTATTCCACCGGCTGCTCCAAGAAGATGCCCAGTCATGGATTTTGTTGCACTTACTGAAATATCGGGGCCAAATACCTTTTTAATACTTTTTGATTCCAATGGATCATTTAACGGTGTACTAGTACCGTGAGCATTAACATACCCTACCTTATCAGGTGTGATCCCCGCATCTTCCAGTGCCAATTGCAAACATTTAATCCCGGCATTGCCTTCCGGATCTGGAGCAGTTATGTGAAAAGCATCACATGTGGAGCCATAACCCACAAGCTCAGCAATAATTTTCGCTCCTCTTTTTACAGCGTGCTCATACTCCTCAAGCACAAGAATTCCTGAACCTTCGCCCATGACAAAGCCGTCACGATTCTTATCAAAAGGCCTGCAAGCAGTCTGAGGATCTTCATTCTCAGTCATGGCTCTCATGGCACAAAAACCGGCATATCCCAATGGAGTGATAGAAGCTTCTGCACCTCCGGAAATCATAACATCGGCATATCCGTTTTGGATGACCCTCATGGCATCACCTATGGAATGGTTCGCGGTTGCGCAAGCTGTGACGACACAAGCATTATGCCCTTTAAGCCCGTATTTTATGGCTACCTGGGCAGAAGCCATATTAGCAATCATCATAGGCACAAAAAACGGGCTGACCCTTTTAGGACCCTTTTCAAATAATGTCCTGCAATTGTTTTCCAATGTCTCCATCCCGCCGACGCCCGAACCGATTATCACACCGGCACGGTAGGGATCCATGGTCGAAAAATCAATCCCAGACATAGTTACAGCTTCCTGTGCTGCGTAAATCGCGTATTGAGTAAAGAGGTCCATTCTTTTAGCCTCTTTTTTATCGATGCAAAGCGTGGCGTCGAAATCATCAATCTGAGCACCCACTTTTGTCGGAAAATCTGTCGTGTCGAATTTAGTCACGGTTTTTATACCGTTTTTTCCTTCTTTCACTGCATTCCAGAAGGTCTCTAGGTTTGTACCAAGTGAATGCACAACGCCCAAACCAGTAACTACCACTCTTCTTTTCATTGTTTTGACCTCCCAATAGAAAAGTTAGGCTAACGCCAAACTTATAACATTCATAAACAAAAAAAGCCCCAACCTATTTAGTGCCGGGACTTTTTCCGAAGGATTATATCCTTTATTAATCTTTGCTATTATTGATGAGCTTTGATGTAATCAACGGCGTCACCAACAGTTGCAATTTTCTCGGCTTCCTTGTCTGGTATTTCCAAATCAAATTCTTCCTCAAGAGCCATAATAAGCTCAACTATATCGAGAGAATCAGCACCAAGGTCATCGATGAATGAAGATTCCATTTTTATTTCATCTGCATCAACACCTAATTGCTCTACGATGATATCCTTAACCTTTTCAAATACCATACCATTCACCCCCTTCCAGACAGGAAATAAAGTACGAACTATCATATTATTGCTGAAACTAGAGAACAAATATTCTAAGAGAGTTTCGATTCTCCAATTATTTATTCTCAATGAATGATTTTCCATAGGAAAAACATTCTCTTGAAATAATATTACATATATAACCCACCGTCAATATTTATTACCTGCCCCGTAATATATCGAGAACTGTCAGAAGCAAGAAAAACTGCCGTTTCAGCTACTTCGGAAGATGTCCCATATCTTCCGAGAGGTATGCTTTTAAGGTAAGTTTCCTTCAATTCTGCAGAAAGTGAGTCCGTCATTTGTGTCTCTATAAAACCAGGTGCAATCGCATTACACGTAATTCCACGTGCTGCAAACTCCCTAGCTACAGACTTAGTAAAGCCGATAAGTCCCGCCTTTGATGCCGCATAATTTGCCTGTCCGGCATTTCCCATAATTCCTACGATTGAAGATATATTAATAATGCTGCCACTACGTTTCTTCATCATTATACGAACTGCAGCCTTGGTACAGAGGAAGGCGCTCTTGAGATTTGTTTCCATCACTTTATCCCAATCCTCTTCCTCCATACGTATCAATAGTTTATCACTAGTTATTCCGGCGTTATTTATAAGAACATCCAAACTCCCGAATACTTCAAGAGTTTTATCTACAATGCCCTGAGCGGCAGACGGAGTACTTAAATCACCGGAATATCCTGCAACTGAAAGGCCTGCATTCTTAAGCTCGCCACATACATCATATACCTTATCATTGGTTCCAGACAACATTACATTGGCTCCTAAAGAAGCAAATCTGGATGCTATTGTATGCCCGATACCACGTGTAGATCCTGTTACTATTACAGTCTTCCCTTGAAAATTCATTATACCAGTCCCCTTCTTAAACAATTAACGTAAAATAACCTGTTAACTTTTTAATGCGGCAATTGTATTATTCAATGAGGCAATGTCTTCTACATTAAGTACTCTGACCTCTTTATCAATCTTTTTTATAAAACCGCTTAAGACCTTTCCGGGGCCTATTTCAATAAATGTATCCACTCCGTTTTGGATTAGTGTTCTGACGCAATCCTCCCAAAGAACAGAGGTACTTACCTGCTCAACTAAAAGCTTCTTAATTTCAGTAGCCGATTCAATTAATTTTCCTGTAACGTTTGTCACGACAGGGATATTCATAGCTTTAATATCTACATTATCCAGCTCTATTGATAGCTTTTCACCGGCTGGTTTTAACAGGCTGCAGTGGAATGGAGCACTGACATTAAGGAGCATCGCCCTTTTTGCACCCTTCTCGGTGGCTAACTTAATTACCTCATTTATGGCAGCAACTTCACCGGCTAAAACAATCTGACCCGGGCAGTTAAAATTCGCTGCTTCAACTATCCCTACTTCACCAGCCTTCTGACAAACCTCCATGATATCCTCGCGGGATAGTCCCAGAATAGCTGCCATTGTTCCCATTCCAAGTGGTACAGCCTCCTGCATATATTTCCCACGCTTCCTTACAAGCTTAACCGCATCCTTGAAAGTTATTGATCCCGATAGAACATGAGCCGAATATTCACCCAGACTTAATCCGCCTGTATAATCAGCCTTTATCCCCGCTTCAATTAATGGCTGTGCGCAAGCAATACTTGCGGCTAAAATTGCAGGTTGAGTGTTTTCTGTGATTTTAAGAGTTTCATCATCACTATCAAAAATCATCTTTCTGATATCAAAGCCTAAGGCCTCAGTCGCTTCATCCAGTATACGGCTTGCGGCCTCAGAAATCTCTGAGATCTCCTTAGCCATACCAACATATTGGGCTCCCTGTCCAGGGAAAACAAATGCAATTTTACTCATAAAAATTCTCCCATATATCTATACAATATAAAGCCTATTTCGACCAAGTTAGAAGAGACGCCCCATATGTAAGGCCACCTCCGAAAGCAACAATTATCAGATTATCTCCTTTTTTGAGTAAACCCTTTTTAGCTGCCTCGTCCAGACAAACAGGAATGCTGGCACTAGATATGTTTCCGGTATATTCAAGGTTAGTATATATCTTATCCATCTGTACATCGAGCCTCTTCGCGGCATTCTGAAGAATTCTCATATTGGCTTGATGAGGGAATATATATTGAATTTCATTCATTGTAAGGCCTGTGTCTTTAAGAATGTTCTGTATTGTCTCTACCATAATCTTTGAAGCGAAAGTAAATACTTCACTACCATCCATCCAGAGAACCTGCTTTTTACCTGAATCTCTCAATGATAAATCCTCATCATTTGCATATAGGCATGGTATTGTGAGGACTGCTCCATCTTCTCCGCATGCTCCAATAACTGTCGTGCCTATCCCCGTATTATCATCTAGTCTGCCTAGTACCACGGCACCGGCACCATCACCAAAAAGCACGCATGTCTTTCGATCAGTAAAGTCAGTAACTCGGCTCAATGCTTCAGCCGAAATAATTAATATGTTTTTATATGTTCCGTTTTCAATAAACTGTCTGGCTGTCTGAACTGCATAAACAAATCCGGTACAAGCAGCATTTATATCAAAAGCGGCTGCATTTTTAGCTCCAATTTCTTTTTGTACCGAGCAGGACAATGAAGGGGTCAAATAATCCGGAGTAGCTGTCGTAGCAATTATTAATTCAATATCGGCAGGACTGAGTCCCGCATCGGCTACAGCTTTATTTGACGCATCGGCTGCCAACTTCGACAATGGCATTTCATCTTCAATAATATGTCTTTCCCTTATACCTGTCCTTTTCACTATCCATTCGTCACTTGTCTCCACAATACTTTCAAGCTGACTATTAGTAAGCTTTTTAACAGGTAATATACTGCCTGTTCCAATGATTCCGGCTTTAAAGGGCTTTGTCATACATTCCTCCGACTTCCATGCACGCAAAAATGTTTTTCATCTGCTCCAAAACAGTAGTGCAAGCTGAACTGCAAGCCTTTAGAATTGTATTTTTTATTGCCTTTGATTTGGAGTTGCCATGGCATTTATAAATCATGCCATTAACTCCTAAAATCGGTGTACCGCCTAATTCTTCAGGATCGATTTCCTTTTTAAGCTTTTTCAGCTCATGCTTGACCAACAAGTAGCTGATTTTCCCGGATAAACTCTTCGAGTACATCTTTTTTAAATAGTCCATGAAGTATTTACCTGTCCCCTCCATGATTTTAAGCATGGCGTTTCCGGTAAAACCATCACAAACAGCTACATCAACCTTTCCGTCTGTGATGTCACGGCCTTCGACATTACCGATAAAATTAATATCAGCTTTCTTAAGAATATCATAGGCCTGCTTAAGCGCTTCGTTTCCTTTGCTCTCTTCAGTACCTACATTAATCAGTCCGACCCGGGGCTCTTTAATACCGTGCATATTCTTCATGTATTCAGTACCCATTATGCCAAACTGGACATAATTAATGGGCTTGATTTGTGTATTCATTCCTGCGTCAATAATCATTGTCTGTCCTTTAATAGACGGGACTACCGGAGCTAGGGCCGGTCTTACAACCCCTTTGATTCTTCCGGCGATTAAAAGTGATCCCGCTAGTAAAGCACCCGTACTTCCAGCTGATATAAAAGCTTGCGCTGATTGAGCTTTGATTTTCTTCATACCAACCACAATCGAAGAGTTGGGTTTCTTCTTTATAGCTTCTGTAGGCTTATCTAAATTAGTTATTTCATCAGTAGTTTCAGTAATTATTATCCGGGGGTTATTAATGTTTTCTCTTCCCAAACATTTCTCTATCTTAGTGCGGTCTCCCAGAAGTTCTATTTCAAACCCATCGGTTTCTAATGCTTCCAGACAGCCCTTTATTATTTCATCGGGTGCGTTATCCCCGCCCATTGCGTCAACAATTATTCTCAATGTCTCAGCTCCTTAATCAGTAACAAATATTTCAACAGATTTATCTCTATTTTATTATCTAGGATTGAGTTACTTCCACCAATAAAAACTTTCCTCGAAAAACCTCAACCTGCTTATTATAAATCATTACCCATACAATATGCTTACCAAATGGACGCTTTTGCTTGATAGTAACCTTTGCTACCAACTTACTTCCCGCGTAAACCGGATGTTTATACTTAATATTTGCCACACCTACCAATGCCACATCTGCATCGACTACAGAAATAGCTATGGATTCTGCCATAGAATAAATATAGTGCCCTCTCACTATCTTGGATTGGGCAAAAACCATCTGCTCAGTTGTATCCAATATAGAAATGGCACTTTCCCCTAAATTGAGCTCGACTATCTCGCCTATAACCTCTTCGGAACTTAAAGCCCTTAGCTTATTATGATTTTTTGATGCCATGTCCCGAATGCGTTGCCTAAGCTCAGGTACGCCAATCTCCAGCCTGTCCAGCCTGACAGTTGGCACACTTACTAATAATTTCTCAGCAAGCTCCTCATCGGTTAAAAAAGGATCTTCTTTAAGCATCCCCACAAGTTTCAATTGTCTTTCTTTCTTAGCGCTGGGATCTCTACTCAAATCTACATCTCCAATAATTATTACCTGATAATATGTTCTGTTGATAGTATATTACATTTTCATATTGTATGCAATACCAAGATTATTTATATCATAACTTCTATCTCATATAAAGCACTATAATTTTTATGTAAAAAAAGCACCCTTAAGTGCTTTTTGGTCAACTATTATTAATGTGGAGATAATCATGGCGTAGGGGTGATACTTTCCATCCCCGCAGGTGTGAAATCAACATTTGTATCGGCAAAAATAGATTTCATTAACCCCTGTGCAAATGCACCTATTTGTTCTCTGAAAATTATAGCCAGTCCCACCATAATAGCCAGAATTATAACTACTTCAACTGTATTGATACCTTTTTGACTTTTAAGAAAACTCTTTATCTTCCTCCACATAATTAACCTCCGGATACAAAATTTAACTAACATATTTATGCAATTATTTTATAATTTTGTATCGAAGGTGTCAACTAATATTGATGTTAAAAGTTACCGTTTATATGTCTTGCTTCATTATTCCTATAACTTTGCCCGCAACATCGTACGAAAAACCTCTGTGGAGCAAGAATCTATAAACCTTCTGTTCTATTTTCTCGTCAGACATATCATACTTACTGAATTTGCGTTTGGCCTCACGAAGAGCTACCTCGTAATCATCTATTTCAAACTCGGCCAGGGCTTTCTCAATTATCTCCGAATTAATACCTTTATTCTTAAGCTCATATGCCAAAGACTTTTTGGAAAGGGCCTTAGTCCTAATTCTCTCGGATAGATATTTCATAGCGTAACGGTTATCATCTACATACCCTATGGTTTTTAACTCATCTGCGGCAGTCTTTGCCACGTCTGTATCAAAACCGACATCTTTAAGCTTTTCAAGGATCTCTCCCTCACTTCTGTCCTTAAAGGTCAGGAATCGAACCGCTCTTTCTCTTGCCGCATGTACCAGGACTTTATTACGAATCACGGACAGTTTTTCTTCGCTTATTTCAGTTTCCTCATAAAGCCCGTTTCTAATATAATCTTCCTTGGGGATTGTAAAAGAATAATTATTGTCTATAAAAACACGAACCATGTCTTTATCTCTAAATTTTTCAACCGATGTTATCGTCATAGTTATCACCTTATACATCAAGATTAGGATTTATATATTATACCATAAAGCTTTGTTGAATAGTAACGGTGAAGATAGAACACAAAAGCCCTTCAAAAGAAAAGATTTCTTCTGAAAGGCTTCAATATATAATTTTTCAGTACTATTCTTGGGTATCCTCATCGGCCGAATGAGCTTCGATGCTGCTTAAAAAGGCTTTATCGTATTCGGCTCTGATTTTTGTTTCAATCTCTTTAGTAACTTCCGGATTATCCTTCAAGTACTTTTTGACATTTTCACGTCCCTGACCAATTCTCTGGTCACCATAGGAGAACCATGCGCCGCTCTTTTTGACAATATCCAGAGTAACACCTAAATCAAGAATACAACCTTCTTTTGAAATACCCTGCCCATAGATAATATCAAACTCAGCTTCTTTAAAAGGAGGTGCCACTTTATTCTTGACTATCTTTACCTTAGTTCTGTTACCAACGGCCTCGCTGCCCTCTTTCAAAGTCTCTGTACGCCTAACATCCAAACGTACTGATGAATAGAATTTTAAAGCTCTTCCGCCGGGAGTAACCTCCGGGTTTCCAAACATAATTCCAACCTTTTCACGAAGCTGATTAATAAATATTGCTACAGTTTTTGATTTGCTTATAACACCTGAAAGCTTTCTCATAGCCTGAGACATAAGCCTTGCCTGAAGTCCCACATGGGAATCCCCCATCTCACCGTCTATTTCTGCTTTTGGTACAAGAGCAGCAACAGAGTCTACAACTATAATGTCTATAGCTCCGCTTCTTACAAGAGCCTCGGCTATCTCAAGAGCCTGCTCCCCCGTATCTGGCTGAGATACTATAAGGTTGTCTATATCAACCCCCAGCTTCTTGGCATAAACAGGATCCAGAGCATGTTCGGCATCAATAAAAGCTGCTTCGCCGCCTAATTTCTGAGCTTCCGCAACAACATGAAGGGCAACTGTGGTTTTACCTGATGATTCAGGCCCGAATACTTCTATTATCCTTCCTCTTGGCAGACCTCCTACACCTAATGCAATATCAAGTGTAAGTGCTCCTGTGGGTATTGAATCGGTACTGACATGGGACACTTCCCCTAATTTCATTACCGCACCTTTACCAAACTGTTTTTCAATCTGCCCCATGACCAGTTCTAAGGCTTTTCTTTTCTCCTCCATAGCTTTTACCCCATCCTTTACCGAACGTTTGTTCTAATTATATGATATAAAATATTATTAGTCAAGTATTTTTTATGTAATAATTTAACATTATATCATTATATAGTTATCTATTAATTTCCGGTGATAATAGAAGTGTATAGAAACCGTTTTCAGGCTTTCTGAAATCTTTTAAACTTTGATAATAGTAGATCGTTAATATACGCAATTTCACTAATCCTTAATTTAAGCAATATAAACCAGAATATGCCGATACCCCCTGCAACGGGAACGCATACGGCCGCAATCTGGCTTATTTTTGACTCTACATTAGGCCTTACTAGAATAGATAAAACATATGTGAGAAGTCCTGCCGGAATAACCCCTATAGTTGCCTTGACTATGTAACCGAAATTATCGGTTATTATATCGATTCCAGTCTTCTTCTTAAACATGAGCATATAAATCATCATATTTACAAACGCACTTATTGAATATGCCAAAGCTGTACCTGCCACGCCGATATTTGTAAAATTCCTAAAAATAACGTTTAGTAAAATTAGTATAACTATCCCGAATATCCCGCCATACAAAGGGGTCTTACTGTCATGAATGGCATAGAAGGCTCTCGTCATAAGAGCAATCATGGATGAGAACACCAATGTGGCCGAATAACCCAAAAGACACAAACCACCGTAAAAAACATCATACTCAGTACCGGATGAACCCCATTTGAATAATATCCTCATGATGTCCCCACTTAATATCATCATGATGACAGAAGTAATAAGCGATAGGAGAAAAACTACCCTTAGTCCTTTATAAAGGACTTTCTTGAATTCTTCAGGGTTCTGTTCGGCATAGTGCTCTGACAATGTTGGTAGAAGAGCTATTCCTATGCTTTGGGCAAATATACCCAGAGGTAGTTGCCAGGTTCGGTTTGCATTGTTCAAAAGTGTAACCATTCCGGCTTCGTAAAAGGTGGCATAGCTTCTTGAAACAATGATATTTATCTCAATAATAGTAGAAGAAATCAGAGATGGAATGGCTTGATGTATTAGCTCGCTGAAGGCCTTACTTTTTAGAAAAAACTTTGGCTTGTAATGAACGAAATGCCTGAAAGCGCCGGTAAACTGAACTGCAAAGAATACGGCACCTCCTATAACAACGCCCCAGGCTGTCATTTCTGCGCTCTTGGTGCCAAAAATTGCTATGCTGATAATAGTACAGAGATTATATATTACAGGGCCAAAGGCTGCGATGGCAAATCTCTTATATGAGTTTAAAATACCGTTAAACTGGCCTGCCATCATCATGAACGGAGCGTTAAGCAAGAGTATTCTAGTCAGCTTAATTAATAAATCTCTATCCCCGGACGTTCCTTCATTATATCCGGAGGCAAAAACGCCCAAAAAGCTATCGGTGAAAATGAAAAATATGATTTCCAGAATGACTAATAGTATGACCGACAGATTCATGAAGGTGCTTATAGCCTTCCAACCTGTTTTTTCCTTCCCTTTTGTCAGATATGTGGAAAGAATCGGAATAAAAGCTGCCGCTATAGCACCACCTGCCAGCAAATCATAAACCAGATCAGGTAGTGTGAAGGCCAGTATAAACTCGTCAGAATACCCCATGGGCTTCATCTGTGTTGTAATAAGTACACTTCTTAAAAATCCGGTAATCCTACTCAACAGAGTTCCGAACATCACCAATCCGGCCGCACCTGCAAGCTTTTTTACCGAGTCTGAGTTATTTTCCATTTTTATCTCCTGTCTTACTACCTATAACCAAGCTGTTTATAGCTATACTCCAAGTATCTTTTTTCTTAACAAATTCAGCGCATTCAGGCAAGCTACATGTCTAACCCTTTCCCTGTCACCGTTCAACCTTAACTCAATACATTCTTTTTCTCCGTCCAGACAGACAGCAATATAAACCAGGCCGGCAGGCTTATCAGAGTTTACTGGGATTTGTACACAGGTTGGAGTTCCACAGTGTGCGGAATCTGTTCCACAATTGCTTCCTGCCATTCCTGTTACAGATATTCCCGCTCGGGTACCTGTTTTCTTAATTAGGCATTCCACCATTTCCAGCGCGGCTTCCCTACTGACCGCTCCAAAAGTATTTATTGTATCGGGTGATACTCCCAATAAATCAATTTTAGCATTATCAGAATATGTTATTAAGCCTTTTTCAAACACTTTTGAAACACCTGGGACATTAACGAGTTTCGCTGCCAGCATGCCTCCGGTACAGGATTCAGCTACTGAAATACTGATGTTTTTATCCATAAGCATCCCGACAACCACTTCTTCCATACTTTCACCTTTTATGGAATAAAGATTGGCCCCAAGGCGTTCACTTATTCTATCGATAACGGGATAAATCATGGCATCTGCTTCATTGGCGTCCTTGCACCTTGCCGTAACCCGTATTACCACCTCACCCGTATTTACATAGGGCGCGATGGTCGGATTTGATTGGGCTTCAATGAGGTCGATTATCCTCATTTCCATTTCAGATTCACCGATTCCGAAAACCTTGAGCATTTTTGAGCCTATAGTAAGACCTGTTTTTTTCTCAAAATAGGGGAAAACAGTTTCTTCAAACATCGGAATCATCTCTTTGGGCGGTCCCGGAAACATAATAATCGTCTTTCCGTCCTTTTCAATTATACAGCCCGGAGCAGTTCCGTTATTATTGGGTATAATAATGCTATTTTCGGGTATATAAGCCTGTTTTGCGTTATTATCCATCATTTTGCGATTGACTCTTTCAAAAAAGGCCTTGATTTGTTGAAACGTTTCTTCATGTAATACGAGCTTAAGACCCATAGAGTCTGCTATGGTCTCCTTAGTAAGGTCATCCTGTGTGGGCCCAAGTCCTCCGGTAGTTATAACTATATCAGCACGGCTCAATGCCATCTTCAGGCTCTCTTTCAGGCGTTCCGGATTATCCCCAACCACACTGTGGTAGTAAACACTTACACCCACATCATTCAGCCTTCTTGAAAGGTATTGGGCGTTGGTGTTTGTTATTTGACCCATTAATAATTCAGTACCTACTGCAAGAATTTCAGCTACCATACATATGCCCATGCCCGGTATTTCGTGTGGCACTTAACCACGGAATTGGCATGGGCTCGGCCCTCCTTCAACGAATTATTGACTTCTATTAGCCTCTTACACTCATTCCAATAAAGTTTCAACCTTTGACCACACTTCATCTATCCCTGTCCGTTTGATAGATGAAAAAGGAATAACCTGACTGTCATCCTCTAAATTAAGCTTTATCTTTATATTATCAATACTCTTTTTATATTCTGCTCTGCTAAGTTTATCCGATTTTGTAGCAATTACCATAAAATCTCTGCCGGACTGTTTTATATAATCAAGCATAATTATATCATCCTCAGTGGGGTCATGGCGTATATCCACTAAAAGAAGTATCATATTTAATGTTTTTCTTGTGTTTAAATAGGTTTCGGCTAGTTTGCCCCAGGATTTACGTTCCTCTTTGGAAACCTTAGCATAACCGTAACCCGGTAAGTCCACCAACATAAGGTTATCATTTATATTATAAAAATTAATAATTCTTGTTTTACCCGGTGTGTTACCTACTCTGGCCAGAGATTTTCTATTTACTAAGGCATTTATAAGTGAAGATTTGCCTACGTTCGAACGACCGGCAAGAGCGATTTCCGGCCATCCTGTGTTTGGGTATTGAGCTGGCTCAACAGCCGATATCATAATTTCGGCTTTTTTTATTATCATTTTGTATTCCCATCCTTATCCCTGCTTTAATAATTCTCGTGCAAGCTTTCTTGCTGCTTCTGTAACATGGTCCCCACTTAAAAGCCGCGTAATCTCATTTTCTCTATCTGTCTTTTCAAGAAGCTTAACCATAGTCAAAGTACGACCGTCCTGCTCCTTTTTCTCAATGAGATAATGGAAATGGGCCTGACTGGCAATTTGCGCGTGATGAGTGATACAGACCACCTGATGCCCCCTGGCAACAGTTTTAAGCTTCTCACCCAATTTAGAAGCAGCTTTACCACTGACCCCCGTGTCGATTTCGTCAAATACCAAAGTAGGAATAGCGTCAATGTCAGCTAAAATAGTTTTTATCGCGAGCATACAACGGGACATCTCGCCTCCTGATGCTATTTTAGACAGCGGTTTTAACGGCTCGCCCATATTGGGAGAAAACAGGAACTCTACCTTATCAGTTCCGTTTTCATTAAACCCTTCCTCAGGACATGGCACTATGGAAACCACGAACTGCGTCTTTGGCATTTCAAGATCATTTAGCTCCTTAAGTATACCCTTCTCAAGATGTACCGAAGCCTCGGTTCTTAATTTATTCATTACCTCGCATCGTTTATGCAATTCCTTTTCAGTGGCATCAATATCCTTTTTAATACTTGATATCAGCTCTTCACTGCGCTCAATATCATCAAGACGCTGCTTTGCGTCCTTTAAATATGTAAGAACATCTTGGATGGTCTCTCCATATTTACGCTGCAAGCTCTGAATCAAGCTGATGCGTTCCTCAATGCTCTTATGAAGCTTTGGATCGTATTCAGTTCCATCCCTTACTTTTCTGATATCCCGGGAGATATCTGTCAGTTTATCTTCAATCTCTCCTAGAGAACAGCTGATTTTTTCAAAGTCCGGATCAAGACTCTCAACCTTTCGTATGGAATCAAGAGATGAGCCTATTTTGTCTAAAGCACTTTGTTCATCGCCATCCTCACCGCGTATCAATTGATAAGCTTGTGAAAAAGCATAAATAATTTCTTCTGAATGGCTGAGAATCTTACTCTGCCGTTGGAGCTCCTCATCCTCTCCTAAACGAAGGCCCGCACTTTCGATCTCATTTATCTGGAATTTCAAAATATCCATGGTGCGTTCCCGCTCTTTACCTTCTCCGGAAATAGCTTTTAGCTTTGACCTTAACCCATTGAGTTTATCGAGTAGGACCCGGTACTCTGTTTTTTCAACGTTAAGCCTCTCACCGGCAAATGAATCCAGTAACTCTATATGAGTTTCGGGTCTCAGCAATGACTGATTATCATGCTGACCGTGTATATCCACAAGTCTCTGGCCTATTTCTTTGAGCATTGAAACAGTGACCATTGTTCCATTGACCCTGCAAATATTTTTACCCGATTCGGTAAAAACCCTTGAGATGAGTATATTTCCATCCTCCTGTGGTTCGATGCCGAAAGAATTGAGAATCTCAGCTAAATCTCCCCCTACTGAATCGCCGCTTCTATCGGAATCTCTTCCGACGGAAGGGATTCCGACGGAAAAGAGCCCCTGAACAAATGCTTTTTCAGAACCCGATCTGATTAGCTCCCTTGAAACCCGCGAGCCTAAAAGGGCGTTTAGTGAATCAATTATAATGGATTTTCCCGCTCCGGTTTCACCTGTAAGTACATTAAAGCCCTTAAACAAAGGTATACTTAATTTTTCTATAATGGCGATGTTTTCTACATCAAGCTGGATTAGCATCTTTTATTTAAGACACTCCTCTCACCATACGAGTTATTTTATCCATTAAGTCCTCAGCGATTTTCTCTGCACGGCATACAACCATCATGGTATCATCTCCGGCTATGGTTCCGACAATATCATTCCAGCCAAGGGCATCTAAAGTTGCTGCAACGGCTTGAGCCATACCCGGTAGAGTCTTTATGACAAGGATATTGTTTGCATAATCACATGAAACATAAGCTTCCTTGATTATAACCAACAGCCTGTCATTCATATTCCCGGTGTCAGAATTCATAGCAGAATAACGGTATTTCCCATTGGGGGACAAAACCTTTACAAGTCTTAATTCCTTTATATCCCTAGATATGGTTGCCTGGGTGACATCCATTCCCATTTCTCTCAGCTTGTCAGCCAGATCATCCTGTGTTTCAACAACATTATTCTCAATAATATCCAGTATCTTGGCGTGGCGATTATACTTCATCTCTTCCCTCCGTTAAAGTCGAGGCATATTTACTGTGTCAGTTCGTACTATGTATCTTTGCCCTTAAAATATCATAAAAGTTTATATTCTTAACAGAGGCAAAGTATACACTTTCCTCCGATGCTTTAACACAAACCGTATCACCCGGCTCAAGAGTAAAGCCCTCCTGCCCATCCAGAGTCAGAATAGCATCTACTTCACTCTTGTCGTCTATACTCACCGATACCGTTTTTGTATCGGAGGTTATATATGAACGGGAATAAAGTATATGAGGACAAATTGGTGATACAATTACCAAGCGCATATCAGGCTGAACTATAGGACCTCCAGCAGACAGGGAGTATCCGGTCGAACCGGTAGGCGTTGAAATAATAATCCCGTCGCCTGCAAAAGAATCAGCAAACTTGTCGTCCATCATAACCTTTAGTCTCAAAATGCGGGATAGGGCCATTCTGGTAATCACCGCATCATTAATAGCATTATTCGTATAAACCTTAATTCCTTCCCGTATAACCGATACATCTAAAACCATACGTGGCTGAATCTGATATTCACCTGCGGCTATACAATCAATAGCTTTCTCAATTTCACTTATTTCAACTTCGGCTAAAAAGCCCACCGTTCCTTTATTCACCCCAAGAACAGGCTTTTTATATGCAAAGGCATGACGGGCTGCTTTTAGAAAGGTTCCGTCACCGCCAACACAAATGATAAACTCAGATTCCTCAAAAAGATTTTCACATTCTGTAATAGAAAGGTCTATCATAGATAGTGTTTCCGGCGGGGCCATGACTTTAAAGCCCTTATCCAAGAGCTTCTCTACAATTAATTTAGTTAACTTATAATCGATATCCTTATTTTTACCTACAACGATGCCTATTATCTTCAAGCTGTTTTCCATCCATAATCTAATATATTTATATTATACATAGTTTTCGTATATTAATACAAGTGTAAGACAAAGGCCAAAAATGAACACTTTGATTTTAATGAAGTTTTAGTAGAATAACAACTGTTAAAAAAGTAGAGAATAAAGATATGCAAGACACATGTGCATCAAATTTATAAATATATTAGGAGGAAAACAATGGAGAATCATACCATTGAAACATTAAACGACTTATTAAAAGGAGAGGAAATGGCTATAACATCCTACTCCAAATTCATCCATGAAGCATCGGACGACTCACTTAAAAAGCAATTTCAGGAAATCCAAAAGGATCATAACAAGCATGTCGAACTAATATCAGAAAGGATTATTGAGTTGGGTGGTACTCCTAAATACGGAACAGGCATGGCAGGAGTAATGGCCGATGTCAAATTTGCCTTTGAAAGTATGGGAGGACGCAGTAATCACGACATTCTTAAAGATGCCTGGCATGGTGAAGATCAAGGTGTAGCAATGTCGGAAAAGGTAGCCGATGATAAATTAGATGAAAAGAGCTTAAAGCTGATCCACGATATAATACAGGTTGACCATGACCATATAAAATCCCTGGAAAAGCTGCTTGATCAACATAAGCCTCAATAAACAAAGAATAAGCTCCTTACGGAGCTTATTCTCTTAGAGGGGCTGTCAAATTTTGATATGCTACCCCCAGAGTAGACAATGAATAATAAAATCATTGTTAATCTCTGGGGGTGTTTTTATGCCACAAAAAATCAAAATACCAATCGAGGAAAAGATACGTATAGTTACATCATATTT
>JAEYOK010000048.1 GCA_023411795.1 Bacillota bacterium | reverse complement strand
CGCGGGCTTTTATGATTTAGCCTCTGCATATCAGTCTGTGCACATCAACTATTGAAAGCGCCGTGTACCGAACGGTACGCACGGTGCTGTGAGAGGACGGCGGCTAATCACCGCCTTCTACTCGATTGAAAACAGCAAGTGTTGGACCGCTAGCTGTCTTTGATGGCGTTAGCGGGGGGTGTTTCTATTCATAAATTAGGAGGGCTTTTATGGGTGAGCCTATAATTATCACTTCTGCATCAAATCAAATTATCAAAGAGATACGAAGCCTCCATGATAAGAAGGGTAGACTGACTTCTCAGGCCTTTTTACTTGAAGGATACAGGATTGTTAAGGATGCTGTGGACTCAGGTGCAAGCATTAAATATTTTATTGCTTCAGACAGCTTTTATAATAAAGACGAGTCATTTTTTTCATATTACCAGAACATAAAAACAATACGTATTCCGGATAGCCTTTTTGAGCGTATTGGGGAAACTCGGACTCCCCAGGGGCTCATGGCGGTAGTAGATATTCCTGAATTTGATATCAGCAGTATCTTAAAAAAATCTGAGCGTGTTGTCGCTCTAGAAAATCTGCAGGATCCCGGCAATCTGGGTACAATAATTCGTACTGCTGATGCATGCGGCTTTGATGCGGTTTTGCTTTCAAAGGATTGTGCAAATCCTTATAATTCCAAGGTTATCAGGTCTACTATGGGTTCACTTTTTCACATTCCGGTAATCATCGCCGGGGATTTTTATGGAGCATTAAATGAATTGAAGTTAAGGGGTATCAATCTAGTTGCTGCCCACACTAGAGATGCTTTACCATGCTGGCAAGCAGACTTAAAAGGGAATATTGCGGTTATTATAGGAAATGAGGGAAATGGTCTATCTGATAAAATTTTAGAAATTGCAAATTCAACCATTATGATTCCTATGATCGGCAAAGCAGAATCTCTTAACGCTTCAGCCGCGGCATCTATGCTGATTTACGAAAGCTTTAGGCAAAGGATGCTCTTTATTTCGTCAAATGATTTCTTATAAAAATATGATTAGAGGGAAAAGCTATGAAAAACATTTGACGGGAATGAAAAATGGAATACCAATATGAAAAGCAACGTCGTAAACGAATTAAACTGATATATAACCCTGTTTCGGGTATAAATAAAGAATCTCCAAATCAACTGATGAATGTAATAAAAGAATTGCAGCTATGGAATTTTGCACCCGAACCTCTTCTAACTGAGCCGGGGACTGACTATACTGCAATTGTTCAAGATGCAATTGAAAATGGAATCAGGATGTTTGCAGTCTGTGGAGGTGACGGTACGGTGTCATCGGTTGCGAGAGCCATGGTCGGAACTACCGCTACTCTCGGGATTATTCCAACCGGAACCCAAAACAATGTAGCTTTGAGTTTAGGAATACCAAATGATATTAAGACTGCTATCGCAATTTTAAGAATGGGAAGACGTGTAAAAAGTGATATTGGCCTTGTGACATGCGGAAAAATTACATTGCCGTTTATTGAAATCTGCTCAGTCGGACTATTTTCAGCTCTTTTTGAATCCGGGGATGACATACAGCATGGTGATATATCGCGGATAGGCAATTTTCTTACAACATTGACTACCTCAACTCCATCAAAAATTCGTCTTGTACTGGACAGAAAAAACGAGATAGAAGCGCTTGGTCATGTGGTGCTGGTTACAAATATGCCGTATATAGGCCGCCACTATCAGGTTGGTAATGATGAATCATATAGCGATGGCCTTCTTGATGTGGTTCTTTGTGCTGATGTCCCTAAGCTTGATCTTATGGTTGGTTATATATTAAAGTTACCTGGCATGAATGCATCCGAAGATTCACGCATTAAGCGTTTCCAAGTGAAAAATGTTGTTATCGAATCACAGCCTGAGATGCCTGTTATGGTTGACGGAATTACATTGGAAAAGGGCAGAGTTCAAATAGAAATCAAACGTCATGCTTTGGCTATGATTGCCGGACCTGTTAAAAGTAAGGACGAAAAGGGTGAGAAGACTTTATGAGTAAGCCTAACAGGATATCAGAGGAAGATATAAATCTACCGCATCTTAAGATACATTGGGTATGGGAGAAAATCATAGATTTTATTAGCCGTGTTCACTATATCTATTGGGTCATATTAATAACCCTTTTATTAGCTTTATCTATAAAAGTAATTCCCCCTGATATGCTCATCCGCTTCTGGCATAAAATAGTGGAGTATAAGGTTCTTGTCAGTTTGCTCCTTGTATTTTGCTCCATCGCCATTTCTCTCGTATGGAAAAAGGGACAACAAATTGATGTGTGGGTATTTAGGGCCTTCAATATTCGAGGTGGTCATGTAAAGTGGTTGGATATGTTAATGCTGGGAAGTACCCAATTAGGTAACGGGATATTTGCCTTTATACTGGCACTTTTATTTTATATTGAAATAGATAAGCTTCTTGCCTATGAAGTGGTTTTAGGTACATTGACTTTATGGCTCATTGTGGAATTATTAAAAGTAATAATCCGTCGAAAAAGACCTTTTAGTAGGCTTGACGACATTCGTATTGTTGGATCAAGAGCTAGAGGTCATTCTTTTCCAAGTGGTCATACCAGTCAGGCTTTTTTTATGGCTACTTTATTGTTTCAGCATTTTAATTTTGGGCTTTTAAGCGGATTGGCGCTATATGCCATAGCTCTACTTGTGGGAGTCACACGATTATATTTAGGTATGCACTACCCGAGGGATGTACTGGCAGGTTCAATACTAGGTACTGCCTGGGGACTTGTTGGAGCTATTGTTAACAGTTATATCCGTTGACACATCAGGCTGTTTTGTATGATAAAATAGTGTCATTACAATAACGGAGGTAACAGATGAGTTTTGATGGATTTACTAAAGATGCTCCCATGTTTTTGCTTGAAAATAAAATAAATAATAGCAAGGAATGGTATGACGAACATAAAGACAGATACAAAAAGTTTGTTTACAACCCTTGCGTAGAGCTCATTAAAGAAATATCACCTGAAATTCTGACAATAGACAGCAAAATTATAACTATACCTTCCAAAATTATTTCTAGAGTAAGAAGAGATACGCGCTTTACAAAAGATAAAAGCTTATATAGAGATAATGTGTGGATTGTGTTTTTAAGAGATAAGTCCATGATGTCCACATCACCATGCTTTTGGTTTGAATTAGGACAGAAAGGCTCTAGTTATGGCGTGGGATACTATTCTGCGGATACAGGCTCAATGGTTAAAATGAGGGAGTTAATCTTGGAAAGGCACCCTACTTTTGTAAGTGCACTTAACTACTACGAATACCAGAAGGAATTTGTTTTAGGCGGAGAGATGTATAAGAGGAATCGTTATCCCGATCAGCCTGAGAATATCCAGATCTGGCTTAACAGGAAGAACATATTTTTTGAAAGTGTTCAGGATAACTACGATTTGGCCTTCTCTAATAAGCTATCGGAAGTTTTAAAGGAAAGCTTTGTTAAGCTGAAACCTATTTATGAGTTCTTCTTAGCAGCAGAAGATAAATAATAAAAAATGTGTTGACATTAACGTAACGTAAAGGTGTAGCATCTTTATGTAGGGAGTTGACGAAAATGGAATACACGGTACAAAAGCTTGGAAGATTGGCGGGTATAAGTACCAGAACACTGCGATACTATGATGAAATCGGGATTCTTAAGCCGGCAAGAATTAATCCATCAGGGTATAGGATTTATGGGCAGAACGAAGTTGATCGATTACAGCAGATACTTTTTTACAGAGAACTGGGTGTTGAATTAGATAATATTAAGCAAATAGTTACAGCCCCCTCATTTGATGGTGCCAAAGCATTGCGTGAACACCATTTCAAGCTTCTTGCCAAAAGACAGCAATTGGATGCATTAATTAAAAATGTTGAAAAGACAATTGCTTTAACAGAAGGGAGAATTGAAATGACAGATAGTGAAAAGTTTGATGGCTTTAAACAAAAGCTGATTGATGAAAATGAAAAGCAGTACGGAAAAGAAATTAGGGATAAATATGGAGATGAGGCAATCGAAAAATCCAACGCTTATTTTAAGAATATGAACAAAGAAGATTATGATAAAATGAACATTTTGTCGGAACTGATTCTGGAAACGTTAGCCGAGGCGGTAAAGAGCGGAGAACCGGCAGGACCTCTCGGGCAGAAAGTGGCTGATCTTCATAAGCAGTGGATTAGTCTGTGCTGGGGGCACTATAATAAGGACGCTCATGCAAATCTTGCCCAAATGTATGTTGATGACGAAAGATTCACGGCTTACTATGATAAGATTCAACCCGGTTCTGCAGTCTTCTTGAGAGATGCAATTCAAATATACACAGGAAAATTATAAATAAGTAAGGAATAAACGATTGGTGTGAGCCAATCGTTTTTTTTATTCTAGTTCGTGTTTAGCATGATGAAATATTTGGTAAAACTAGAATGATGTTTTAAACAGGTCTATTTATAGTATACGCTCTAAATGGAGGAATTTATATGTATTTTGAATCAAAGAATGATTTAGTGGCTCATATTGATACTCTATGTATGGAGCCGGATGAACAAATGATGTTATTGGTAGGGTATAAGTCAGCCGGGGAATTGACAGAAGTAATGGCATATCTTAATGAGAAAGAGATCAACTTTTTTGGAGGTATTTACGCGGGCCTCTTAGTTGGTAACAAAAATCGAGATTCCGGTTACATAGTAGAAAAGTTCAAATCAATTTATTCATCTATGGTTTTACCTAATTTAATGCGCTTTAAGTTGGATGTATCATCAATAGAAGGATATACGGCGTTGGTTCTTGTCGATGGGTTAACTTCCAAGATGAGGGAGCTAATTGATACGCTGTTTAATAAAATGGGTACACATGTTAATTATATTGGTGGAGGAGCCGGCTATTATGATATGGTTCAGAGACCATGTATTTTTAACAATCAGGGTTTATTTCAAGATGTTCTTCATGTGTGTGTCATACCATCAGAGTTATGTTCTTCTGTCAGACATGGGTGGAAAAAGCTTCACGGGCCATTTATCGTGGAGAAATCAGAAGATAATACACTCATATCATTAGATGATGATACTGCGTTTAACATTTATAAAGAAGTTATTGAGGAAGAAGAGCGAATTACTCTTTTCAAAGAGGATTTCTTCTCCTTTGCTAAGGATCATCCCTTCGGAATTCTGCAAGATGATGGCTCGCTTATTGTGAGAGACCCCATTAGTCTGAATGATAATTATGATATAGTTTGTGTTGCCGATATTCCTGAAAAAAGTAAAGTTTATGTACTAAAAGGTGATGTTGATACTCTGTTAAGCTCGTCTCTGGAAATTACTGAATACTGTATCGAACGAGCTCCTGATTCATATATACCTCTTCTTTTTGATTGTATTTCCAGAGCCATGTTCATGGAAGATAGATTCGAAGAGGAGCTTATGAATATTCAGGATAAGATTAAGCCTGTTGTTCAGGGTGCCCTATCTCTGGGAGAAATCGCCTCTAAACGTAATGGTGAGATTGTAATTCACAACAAATCTACTGTCCTTGGATTCTTAACCATTTGATTTGTAAATGATAGGGGAATTTAGCGAATAAACTTAGAGCTACCTCAGTAGGATTTATAAATACAATAGGTTCATAATATTTGGTATCATATAAAAAGAGCTTAAAAGTATAAGTTTCTGCAAATACTAAATGTTGTTTAAAAAAAGACCTTACGGTCTTTTTTTTGATATATACAACTAACTGTGATATATTTGTATGATTGTTGCAAAAAACATGAAGTAAAAAATAAGAAAAGGATACAATATGGAAATTTTTAATTTTAAAGATCTAAAGCTCTCAGAAGAAGTAGAAAGAGCATTAGGAGATATGGGCTTTGAAGAAGCAACGCCAATACAGCTTCAAGCTATCCCCCACATTCTTGAAGGCAGGGATGTGTTAGGTCAGGCTCAGACAGGAACTGGCAAGACCTGCGCCTTTGGAATACCGGCTATTGAGAAAATAAATGAGGATGACGAGAATATACAAGTTTTGGTGTTATGCCCAACCCGTGAACTTGCTATTCAATCAGCCAAAGAGCTAAAAAATGTAGCCAAGTATAAAAAGGATGTTCAAATCCTGCCTATTTACGGTGGCCAGCCCATTGAAAGACAAATAGTGTCACTAAAAAAGCACCCGCAGATTATTATAGGCACTCCAGGTAGGGTTATGGATCATATGAGACGCCATACCATTAAGTTGACAAACACTAAGATGATTATTCTTGACGAAGCTGATGAAATGCTTAATATGGGCTTTAGAGAGGATATCGACACCATTTTAAAGAAGGTGCCTGATGAGATACAGACCGTCTTATTTTCAGCAACTATGTCAAGAGCTATTTTAGAAATCACCGGAAAATATCAAAAAGATCCTGTAAAAATCAAGATTACTCACAAGGTGCTCACTGTTCCGAGTGTTGAGCAGTATTCGCTGGAGGTGAACCCCAATAATAAACTTGAGGTGCTTTCACGTCTTATTGATGTGAATGATATTAAGTTATGCCTGGTTTTCTGTAATACCAAAAGACAGGTGGACGAACTTACCTCAAGCATGCAAGTAAGAGGGTATTCAGCTGAAGCCCTTCATGGAGACATGCGCCAAGAAGCAAGAGATAGAGTGATGACTCAATTTAGAAAAGGAAACATAGAAATTTTAATCGCAACTGATGTAGCTGCAAGGGGAATTGATGTTGACAATGTGGAGGCAGTATTCAACTACGATTTGCCTAACGACGAGGAATATTATGTGCACCGAATAGGAAGAACAGGGCGTGCCGGTAAGACCGGTAAAGCATTCACTTTTGTTTCTGGTCGTGAGATCATTAAGCTGAAGGAGATTCAAAGGTTTACAAAATCCAGCATAATAGCTATTAAACCTCCCACTTTAATTGATTTCGAAGAGAGAAGGATGGGGGCAATAATGGATCTGATTAAAGAAACCATTATTACTGGTAAGCATGTTGGATACACACGTTATATAGAGAAGATGATAGAGGATTTTAATCTAGAATCTGAAGATAACAGTTTTGCGTCAACACTTGATATTGCTGCAGCTTTACTAAAGGAATATCTAGAAAAACCAGATTCATCAGAATTAGTTGTTAGTAAAATGCCTGAGAAAGCACGTAACGTAAAAAGTGGGCTTAAAGAAAAAAGTAGGGATGGAAGGAAGCATAGCCGAGGTTTCTACAAAAAACATTAAAAGCACTGCCTTCTCTCTGAAATGGAGACTATGGTATACTATTATAATAAAAGCTCACTTTGTTATAAAAAGAGGACGGATGATATTGATGAGTAAACCGCTTTGTGTTTGTGGCTCGTGTCATAATAAGCTGTGCGCTAGAAATATTTCAATTTTTTCTTCGTTGGACAATCAACAGCTTCTTAAGGTTGTTGACTTGATTATACATAAAGAATATAAGAAGGGTGAGCTTCTTATCTTTGAAGGGGAGACCTTGAATAGCCTTGTGATTGTAGACAAGGGTCAAACTAAGGCTTTCAGGACTACACAAGAAGGTCGGGAGCAAATTCTACATTTATTTTCCGAGGGTGATTTTTTCGGTGAAAGGAATTTGTTACGGGATCAGATTTCCAATTACAGCGTGGAAGCACTGGAAGAAACCCATGTTTGTTTAATTCAGAAGAATGACTTCCAGATGCTTGTCCAGAATCATCCCGATATTGCCTTAAAAATCATGGAGGAATTGTGCCAGCGTTTAGACCGCCTCGAAAATACTGTTGAAACCATGGGAACCCGGACTGTTGAAGCGAGAGTGGGAGCAGTTCTTTTAGAATTTGCAAATAAGTATGGGAAGCCTCATCCTCAGGGTATTATGATTGACCTTCCTCTTAGCCGCGAAGGCATAGCTAATTATATAGGCCTCACTAGGGAAACGGTCAGCCGAAAAATGAGCCTTTTGCAGGATGAAGGCGTCATAGAGATGAATGGAAACAAAAAGGTTTTGATTTTAGACCGATCGGCTCTGGAGCGGGTGGTTGAGTGAGTAAAATGAGTAAAAGGGACGGTGACTTTTACTCATTTTTTTTGTCATACTATTTTTCCCATTGAGTAAAAGTCACCGTCCCTCTTACTCAAAAGTCACCGTCCCTCTTACTCAAAACATATTCTGATAATTATCTATTTTTAAGCCAGAATAATTAAGGAAGGTTATGTCATTGAGCAAGGTTCTTAACCTGGATAATTCCGTAAGCACAAGGCTTTAAAATAATAGCTAAGGAGAGAGTATGATATGAGTGAGATAATAAACAATCGAGAGTACAGGCAAAAGATCTTAAAAGAAATAATAGGAGATCTTCACAAAGGAAAACCGGTAGAGGAAGTGAAAGCTCGCTTTGAGAGTTTGATTCAAGGAGTTTCTATTGCTGAAATATCCGAGATGGAGGGTGCTTTACTAGGTGAGGGAATGCCTGTAGAGGAGATACAGAAGCTTTGTGATGTCCATGCGGCAGTTTTTAAAGGCTCTATAGAAGAGATTCACAGGACCAAAAAACCGGAGGAGACACCCGGCCATCCAATTCATACTTTCTTGGGGGAAAACAGGGCGATCGAGGAGCTTATTACAAATATTAAAATCAACCTGGATGCTTACAGAACCGATTCGTCAAAAAAGAATGCAAAGAGTGTAAAAGAGGGCTTTGAGTTACTTTGGGAAATAGATAAGCATTATCTTCGGAAAGAGAATCTTTTGTTCCCTTTCATGGAGAAGTACGGAATTACTGCTCCGCCAAAGGTTATGTGGGGCGTAGATGATGAAATACGTGAGGAAATCAATGATGTCATTAAGCTTCTAAAGACTTCCGAAGAGTCAGACCGAGATGAAATCCTCTCTAAAGCCGAAAGTACATTGAACCGTGTACACGAAATGATTTTCAAGGAAGAAAATATACTGTTACCGTTGGTGGTAGACACATTGTCCGAGAATGAATGGCTGCAAATTCAGAAAGAGAGCAAAGAATTCGGATACTCTTTATATAAACCGGGAGAAAAGTGGAAACCAGAAAAAACTGATATCGTGGAGAAGATAAAAGAGAAAGGTGAAGAGCCTTCTAATGATGGATATGTTGAGTTTGATGCGGGACTTATGTCCCCTGAAGAAATTAACGCGGTATTGAACACAGTGCCATTTGATATGACCTTTGTGGACAAAGACGGAGCAGTAAAATACTTCACCATGGGAAAGGATAGAATTTTCAAAAGATCTAAAACGGTTATTGGCAGACAGGTGCAAAACTGTCATCCGCCGGCCAGCGTGCATGTTGTTGAGCAAATTGTCGAAGATTTAAAATCAGGTAAGAAAGACCATGAAGATTTTTGGATTCATATGGGTCCTCGTTATGTTTTAATTAGATATTTCGCGGTAAGAAACGCAAAAGGAGAGTATTTGGGAGCTTTAGAAGTAACACAGGATATTAAACAGATTCAGGATATAACAGGTGAAAAGAGGCTCATGTCAGAAGGCTGATTAGTTTTCACACAGTCTTACGGCCTAGTATAAAAATGGAAAAGCAAAACAGGACAATTGCCTGTCTTGCTTTATGAACATCATTAGGTTCTTGATCTTATTATGCTTCTACCAAAAATCAAACTTACCACAAAAAGGCCAATAAATATATAGAATAGAATTTTAGCAATACCAAAGGACAGGTTAGCAATAAGACCGAAACCAAATAAGCCGGCTATCAGTGCCAAGACAAAAAAAGTAATAGCCCATTTGATCACTTTGATCCCTCCTTAAAAAAAGTCTATATATATTTTTATATTTTTTGTCGATTCTTATTCTTTGTTTTTAAAAAGGAATCATTTTTCAAAAAAGCTGAGAATCTTTGATTGTGATTTAAAATAATGGGTAAAAGGTAATTGGATTAATTTTGAAAAATTGATTGTTTGCATTCTAATTGTTATTGCACGGCTGGATAAACTAGGATATAATTATGACCATGTAATAAGATAGTTAACCTTTTAACAATTATTTATAGAGCATAATTACAATTTTATCATTCTACGAGGTGAAAAAATGGCAACTTTTGAGAAAGTGAATGATCTTCACAAGAAAAAAGAACTTCTTATGCAAGGCGGCGGAGAAAAAAAAGTATCCAAACAGCATGAAGCGGGCAAGAAAACCGCTCGGGAGAGACTGAATCTACTATTTGATAAAGGAAGCTTTGTTGAAGTTGATGCTTTTGTTGAAGCAAGAGGCATTGATTTTGATATGCAGAACAAGAAAATTGCAGGTGACGGAGTGGTAACCGGGTA
The DNA here is from genome assembly GCA_023411795.1 of Bacillota bacterium. Taxonomy (GTDB): domain Bacteria; phylum Bacillota; class Clostridia; order DSM-8532; family DSM-8532; genus DTU059. The sequence goes on along the minus strand of JAEYOK010000048.1, from coordinate 67,929 downwards.
TGGTACGGTTGACGGACGTCTGGTATTTGTATCATCCCAGGACTTTACTGTTATTGGCGGATCACTTGGTGAAATGCATGCTAAGAAAATTACCAAAGTAATGGATATGGCCATGAAAATGGGAGCACCTTTTGTAAGTATCAATGATTCGGGCGGAGCGAGAATCGAAGAAGGCATCGATGCGTTAGGCGGATTCGGTGATATCTTCTTGAGAAACACACTTGCTTCAGGAGTTATCCCTCAGATTTCGGTTATATTGGGTCCCTGTGCGGGAGGCGCAGTTTATTCTCCTGCAATTACAGACTTCGTTTTTATGGTAGATAAAACAAGTCATATGTTTATAACAGGCCCACAGGTCATCAAGGCTGTTACAGGCGAGGATGTCACCTTTGACACCTTGGGTGGTGCTAATGCTCACAGTACAATAAGTGGCGTAGCTCATTTCGAATGTCCCAATGAGGATGAATGCTTTGCTCAAATTAAGCAACTAATCTCATTTTTACCCGACAATAATTTAAGTGATTCTGAAGAGATTCTGTCAACAGATGATGTTAACAGGTTCGACGCAGACCTTAATAGTATTATTCCCGATGATCCAAATAAACCTTATGACATGTTGGATTTAATTAGGAGGACAACTGATGACGGAGAGTTCTTCGAAATCCATAAAGGATTTGCTAAAAATATAATTGTTGGTTTCGCTCGTTTTGATGGAAAGACAGTAGGTATTGTGGCAAATCAGCCCAAAGAAGCGGCTGGGGCTTTAGATGTTGACGCTTCTGATAAGGCGGCTCGCTTTATTCGTTTCTGCGATGCATTTAACATTCCTTTAGTTACATTTACCGATGTACCCGGGTATCTGCCCGGTGTCACCCAAGAGCATAACGGTATAATTCGTCATGGAGCGAAATTGTTGTATGCTTTCGCCGAAGCAACAGTTCCAAAAGTTAATATAATCGTAAGAAAAGCCTATGGTGGAGCTTATATCGCAATGAACAGCAAACATTTAGGCGCAGATATGGTAATGGCTTGGCCTACAGCTGAAATAGCGGTTATGGGTCCTGATGGAGCGGCCAATATCATATTCAAAAAGGAAATTGGTGAAGCTCAGAATCCTATTGAATTTAGAAAACAGAAAATTCAAGAGTATCGTGATAAGTTTTCCAATCCGTATATTGCTGCAGCAAGGGGATATGTGGATGATGTTATTGAACCTGCAGCGACACGTCAGCGCATAGCAAGTGCTTTGGATATGCTCGCAAGTAAAAGGGAAACAAGACCTTCGAAGAAACATGGTAATATACCGCTTTAATAAAAAAATCAGCATAGAGTATGGAGGATTATATTATGAGAAAGTTTGTTGTTAATGTTAATGGAAATAGTTACGAAGTTGAAGTAGAAGAAGTTGGCGGCGCACCTGTAAGTGCACCTGTTGCAAGACCGGTTCAGCCTGTATCAGCACCGGCGCCTGCTGCTGCACCCGCACCCGCAGCTGCACCTGCTCCTGCTGCTAAACCTGCCGCTCCTGCACCATCCGGAGCAGAAGGCGCAACAAAGATTACCGCTCCAATGCCAGGTACTATTCTGGATGTAAAAGTAAAGCCGGGTGACAGCGTGAACAAGGGAACTTTGGTTGTTATTCTGGAAGCCATGAAGATGGAAAATGAAATACTCTCACCTCAGGATGCCACTGTTGCTACGGTTAATGTAACTAAAGGCCAACAGGTTAACAGCGGTGATGTTATATTGACATTAAACTAGATTATAGAGGGAGGGCTTTTTAAGCTATGGGAATAAAGATTACTGACACCAGTTTGAGAGACGCGCATCAGTCCCTCATTGCCACAAGGATGACTACAGAGGAAATTCTACCGATAGTTGAGAAGATGGACACAGTAGGATATCAGTCCCTGGAGTGTTGGGGTGGAGCAACCTTTGATGCCAGCGTCAGATTTTTAAATGAGGATCCATGGGAAAGACTTAGAAAAATCAGAGCTAAGGCAAAGAATACCAAGCTTCAAATGCTGTTAAGGGCGCAGAACCTATTAGGATATAAGCATTATGCCGATGATGTGGTTGATTATTTTGTTCAGAAATCAATCGCTAACGGTATAGATATAATACGTATTTTTGACGCATTAAATGATCCAAGAAATATGGAAAGAGCTATGAAAGCATGTAAAAAAGAAGGCGGACATGCTCAGGCAGCGTTTTCTTACACTGTTAGCCCTTTCCACAGCCTTGAACAATTCGTAAAGGATGCTAAAACCTTCGTTGATATGGGTGCGGATTCTATATGTATAAAGGATATGGCGGGCCTTTTGGTTCCTTACCAGTCATATGAGCTGGTTAAAGCTTTGAAAGAAAACGTTAAGGTACCCATTCAGCTTCATACCCATTACACAAGCGGTGTAGGCTCCATGACATACCTAAAAGGTATCGAAGCCGGAGTTGATGTTGTAGACTGTGCTATTTCTCCAATGGCTATGGGTACATCCCAGCCTCCGGAAGAACCATTGGTTGCAAGCCTACAAGGTACACCTTATGATACAGGGTATGATTTAAATCTCTTAAGTGAAATTGCATCATATTTTGAAAAGCTTCGAGACAAGTATTTATCAAGCGGACTTCTTAACACCAAGGTTATGGGTGTTGACGTAAATGCACTTATCTATCAGGTTCCAGGCGGAATGCTGTCTAACCTGGTTTCACAGCTTAAACAGGCAGGTAAGGAAGATAAGCTTCTTGAAGTATTGAATGAAGTACCAAAGGTAAGAGAAGATTTGGGATATCCTCCATTGGTTACCCCAACAAGCCAGATCGTTGGTACACAGGCAGTTATGAATGTTATAATGGGCGAACGCTATAAAATGATACCAAAAGAAACCAAGGGCGTTGTCAAAGGTGAGTATGGTAAAACCCCTGCTCCTATAAAAGATGAAATGGTTAAGAAAATCATTGGCGACGAAGAGCGTATTACTTGCAGACCTGCTGATTTGATACCAAACGAGTTGGATAAAATCAGAGAAGAGGCCGCCCAGTACATCGAACAAGACGAGGACGTATTGACCTACGCTATGTTCCCTCAGGTAGCAACTAAGTTCTTTGAATACCGCAAGGCTCAAAAATACAAGATTGACCCTGACATGGTTGACTATGAAAACAGGGTTCATCCCCTAGGTTAAAGGGGACGGTTCTTCTGTGTTAACCCTGCAAGCTTAACATTACAAAATCTAATAATAAAAGATGTTTCTATACCCCATTGCTATCACTAATTAGCGATGGGGTGTTTTTTATTTTGTGACAAGGGGACGTGTGACAAGGGGACGGGGTTACTGTCACATCCAAATACTTCAAAAAAATTTACAGAAAAATGTATACGCATAATCACCAATATTGTTAATATGAGGTATATAAAGGGTATAAACTATATAGCCCAGTATAATAATGGAAATGAACTAAAACTACTATCTGTTTAACGGTCATGGCGATGTTGTTCAGACCATTACCGAAGATGGACAAATACAGAACCAGTATGATTATGATATCTTCGGTAATCCCACCCTTACCATTGAAGTATCCTCATGCTCAATAAGGTATGCGGGAGAGTACCTTGATAATGAAACAGGGCTGTATTACTTGAGGGACAGATACTATCAACCCTATACAGGCAGATTCATATCTGAGGATAGCTATTGGGGAGAGGATAACAATCCCCTGAGCCTGAATCTGTATAGCTATTGTTCCAACAACCCAATACGTTACATCGACCCCACCGGACACACTCAATGGGATATTGACCACCTGTCTTCTACTGACTACGCAAAACTGGAGGATATTTGGGCCCAATATAAAGCTACTAATGATTCTAAAATACATGATTCGCTACATGCTCAGGCAGAAGCTATCCGGGATAAATACAGGCAAGGTACCAACTTTGTTGGAAGTGCTGACGGACATACATATAGGCCAAAGAAACAAGCACAGGTACACAATATAACCTTTAAAATCCTGATGTTAAACACCTCAACAACATAGCAACAACAAGTGCAGCTGCCGGTCTTCCTCTTGATGTACATGACCCAAGAACGAGCGGTAATACAATTCATGCGAGTCAGAGTGTTATAAATAAAAATTCTACATACCCAACATTACCCATCATGCCTAATACGCAGCAAAAACCAACAAATAATTTTGATCAAATAGAATTATTAAAGCAGGTCTTATTTGTTGATGGCCCACTCTTGTCCTTGGATAAGTTTCTAATGTCGTTTGATGAAGCAAACGCAGAACGAATTCAGAATGCTGGTAAAGCAATTAATTATATGTTCGAAAATCCAAGTCCTCAATCAATTGATAACGCACTTGCACATATAGCAAACATTTATACATTAGGTGCAGTTGAAGTGGTTAATGGTGCGATAAACCCGGCAGACCTTGGTCTCCACAACACATTGCGAATATACAGGAGGCACTTTTAATTTCAATACCAACCGCTAAGTTGCTTAAAAATATGGCACCATCTCCGGGAATACTAAAAGCACCTTCAACTGCTTTTCAGAATAGTTTTACATCACAGGGAACGAGTAAGACTGTTCCAAATAAAGTTGATGGATTAGCCAAGGAGATGAAAGATTGGTTAGGAAAGGATGCAAAAGTAATTACTAATAATAGTGGAGATAAAGTTTTCATATCAAGTGACGGAACAAGAAGAATAAGATTTGATATCTAGAATACTTCTCCACATAGCAATCCTCATGGACATGTTGAAGTGTTGGTAAATGGTAAGTGGCAAAAATCAGGACCAATATACCCGATAGATGTTCCACATAAATAATATTATGTTTAAGGAGGGATTATTTATATGAGAATTCTTGATCAAGAAACTGATAAAGCAATTAAGAATATTATATTACTACTAACGCTAAATGAAGCATCAGAATTAAAGGATGACCTTGAAAGAATGATTTCTGAAAATAAAACAGCTGAACATTCTCACATTTGTGATATTAATTATGAACATGAAGTAACTATAGCAATTTATGAAGATGGAATAACTGATAGCTTTAATAGTAGAATAAAAAGACTTCTAAAAGAGGATAATTAGTTGAGAGGTCACATAGTTACGGTTGATATGAGCATTTATATTTTATACAATATAGTCAAGGTGAATAGATAAATTTATATGCAGTCATACCACAGGTTTTGCGCATATAAAACATGCTAAATGTATTTGATATAGTGTTTATCGTTTTAGCACATCTGTTATTTTTATTATAATTTATGCATCAGATAATCGGGATATAAAGCAGGGGCAAGGGAACGAGTGAGGCTGTTGAATGGACTAATCACGGCTACAAACATTTTTCGCAAAAAATATATAATTAAGTCAACCAAAAATGGCCCAGCTAAATATAAACCCGGAACAGACATTTGTCCGCTGTCCCGACTATTCATATTGTTAAATTAAATACCTAGTATGCAGGAAGATATTTGAAGTAAAGCTGGAGAAAAAGGTGTTGTAATACGCGAATTGAATCAATATGTTGATTCAATAGAATCTTTTTTATGTTAATATGAAGAATATACTAATGTCATGAAATTATGGTTAGGATGTGTTATACAATGGACTTTATAAATAGAACTGTTATTATAACAGGGGCCGGAAATGGTATTGGAAGAGGAATTGCTCTACTTTATGCAGAAAAAGGGGCTAATGTAATTATAGCAGATATAGATGAAGCAGCAGGAACAGAGACAGCAGCGAAAATTAAAGAACAGGGTGGAGAAGCACTCTTCGTAAAAACAGATGTAAGACTTGAGAAAGATATTGTTCGCTTAATGGAAGTTGCCAATAAAACATATGATCATATAGATATTTTGATTAATAATGCAGGAAAAATGTTAAATAAATCTCCTTTTGATGTGTCATTAGATGAATGGGACGATATGATAAGCACAAACTTAAGAAGCGTCTTTTTAGGTTCGCGTGAAGCAGCAAAATATATGCGGAAGAATAAGGAAGGCGGAGCAATTGTTAATATTGCCTCCACAAGAGCTATTATGTCTGAACCAGAAACAGAAGCTTATGCTGCTACAAAAGGTGGAATTGTTGCAATCACTCATGCGCTTGCAGCCTCCTTCAGCAAAGACAGGATTACCGTTAATGCCATTTCACCAGGCTGGATTGAAACAGGAGATTATTCTAAATTAAGAGATATTGATCATGAACAGCATCTATCAAGGCGGGTAGGAAGACCAGATGATATCGCAAGAGCTTGTATTTATTTAACATCCAAAGAAAATAACTTTGTCACAGGCATTAATCTGGTTGTAGATGGTGGAATAACGAGAAAAATGATATATGAGGAATGACTCTTATACTCTGGATAGTATTAAAAGAATGGTAAATAATTCACACAAATATGAAAAATTTGTGTAAAAGATATTGGAAACATGATACAATATTTTAGAAAAAAACTAGGAATATGTTAGCAAGGAGATGTACTAATGGCAAAGATTACACTTGATTACAAAAAGGCATTAGGGTTTATAAACGAGAACGAGATCGGTTATTTGGAAAATCAGATAGAAAACGCTCATAAGATGCTTCATGATAAATCCGGCCCCGGGAATGATTTTTTAGGTTGGGTAGAGCTTCCCAATGATTATGACCGAGAAGAATTCAATCGTATAATTAAAACTTCACAGAGAATCAGAGAAAACTCCGATGTATTGATTGTAATAGGTATCGGCGGCTCATATTTAGGAGCAAGAGCAGCTATTGAGTCATTATCCCATTCATTCTACAATACGCTACCTAAGGATAAGCGAAATGGGCCTGAGATCTATTTTGCAGGCAATAATATAAGCTCAACATATCTTGCTGAGCTAATGGAGCTAATTGAGGGTAAGGAAGTGTCTGTAAACGTAATTTCCAAGTCAGGGACAACAACCGAGCCTGCAATTGCATTCAGAATATTTAAGGATTACATGGAGAAGAAGTATGGCAAAAAGGGTGCACAAAGCCGTATTTATGCTACCACCGACAAGGCAAGGGGAGCTTTGAAAACTCTTGCTGACAATGAAGGCTATGAGACCTTTGTTATTCCCGATGATGTCGGAGGAAGATATTCCGTTTTGACAGCCGTCGGATTGCTGCCAATAGCCGTGGCGGGGATTGATATAGCAGAGATGATGAAGGGTGCCGGCGATGCTTATCAAGAGTGTAAAAAGCCTTTGAAGGATAATGATTGCTATAAGTATGCGGCAGTAAGAAATTCTCTCTACAGAAAAGGTAAGACAACTGAGATTATGGTTAATTATGAGCCATCCTTACACTTTGTGAATGAGTGGTGGAAGCAGCTTTACGGCGAGAGCGAAGGCAAGGACCAAAAAGGCATATTCCCTGCAGGTGTGGATTTTTCAACCGATTTACATTCCATGGGGCAATATATCCAAGATGGTATGCGCAATATATTTGAGACTGTTGTTAATGTGGAAAAGTCTAAAAAAGCTATTACTATGATTAATGCTTCTGGGGATTTGGATAAGCTCAATTATCTTTCCGGTAAGGAAATGGATTTTGTTAATAAGATGGCTATGCAGGGAACAATATTGGCTCACAACGACGGAGGAGTTCCTAATCTGGTCATTAATATACCTGAAATGACGGCATACTGGTTCGGTTATATGGTTTACTTCTTTGAAAAAGCATGCGGTATAAGCGGTTATGTATTAGGAGTGAATCCTTTTGACCAGCCCGGTGTAGAGGCATATAAAAAGAATATGTTCGCGCTTCTTGGCAAGCCCGGTTTTGAGAAAGAAAAGGCGGAGCTGGAAAAGCGCCTGTAATTCTTCTTGATTTAAAACAAGCATTGTGCTACAATGATAAGCGCTGTACAAACAATCGGAGGTTTTTAGTATGAGTGTGTGGGCAATTATTGTAAATATTATTTATTTACTTATCTGTTTGGTTATTATCGCAATCGTTTTGTTGCAAGCAGGTCGTTCTGCAGGTATCAGTGGTTCTATTGCAGGCGGTGCTGAAACATTCTTCGGAAAGAACAAGGGCCGTGCATATGAAGCAATTTTAAGTAAATATACAGGCTGGGTTGCAATTTTATTTGTTATTGTATCTGTAGTTCTTGTATTCTTACTGTAGTTTATGTAAAATGATGAACATAAGGCTATACATGTGAAAAGCATGTATAGCCTTTTAGCTTTTTTGCTAATATTTAAAGATGAATTGTTCTAACCATAGAGGAGAAACTTATGCCTGAATTCAAATTAAGATCCGATTATAAGCCGATGGGTGATCAGCCTAAAGCAATTGATGAACTTACAAAACTTATAAATGCTGGGAGCAAGCATCAGACATTACTGGGTGTAACGGGCTCAGGAAAAACATATACCATAGCCAATGTGATAGAGAAGGTTCAAAAACCTACTCTTGTTATAGCTCATAATAAGACTTTGGCTGCTCAGCTATGTAATGAATTTACAGAGTTTTTTCCCGATAATGCTGTTGAGTATTTCGTAAGCTATTATGATTATTATCAGCCCGAGGCATATATTCCCTCTACTGATACTTATATTGAGAAGGATTCTTCTATAAACGATGAGATTGATAAGCTCCGGCACTCAGCCACAGCGGCCCTTTTCGAGAGAAGGGATGTAATCATTGTGGCAAGCGTATCCTGTATTTACGGCTTGGGTGATCCGGAGGATTATACGGATTTAATGATTTCTTTGCGTCCGGGTATGATTAAGGACAGGGATGAAATAATTCGAAAGCTTGTAGAAATTCAATATACACGAAATCAATTTGATTTTAAACGAGGTACATTCAGAGTAATGGGGGATGTACTGGATATTTTTCCGCCTTCGTCTTCAAAGACAGCTTTGAGGGTTGAATTATTTGGTGATGAGATAGAGAGGATTACCGAAATAGATGTTCTGACGGGAGAGATCACAGGAATAAGGTCCCATGCTGCAATTTTCCCGGCTTCTCACTTTGCCACTGGACGTGAAAAAATGAACAGGGCTATAGAATCGATTGAAGTCGAATTGGAGGAACAGCTGAAATACCTTAAGGATAATGACAAGCTTCTTGAGGCCCAGAGACTTCAACAAAGAACCAGATATGATATAGAAATGATGCAGGAAATAGGATTCTGTCAGGGAATAGAGAACTATTCACGCCATATAAGCGGACGCAAACCCGGAAGTGCTCCTTATACCCTCATAGATTACTTTCCAAAGGACTTTTTGTTGGTTATTGACGAATCCCATGTGACTGTTCCACAGATTGGTGCCATGTATCACGGCGACCGTTCGAGAAAGGATTCCCTTGTGGAGTATGGCTTTAGATTGCCTTCGGCTTTTGACAACAGGCCTTTGACTTTTGAAGAGTTTAGCCAAAGGGTAAATCAAGTTATTTATGTCAGCGCTACTCCCGCAAATTATGAAAAGAATCTCTCAACAAAGATGGTGGAGCAGATAATAAGACCTACTGGTCTTATTGATCCTGAAATTACCGTAAAACCCGTTAAAGGACAGATTGATGACCTACTCTTCGAGATTGGTGAAACAACTAAAAAGGGCTTTAGAACCCTTGTAACTACATTGACAAAAAAGATGGCCGAGGATTTGACAAAGTATATGGACGATATGGGTATCAGAGTCAAATACCTTCACTCTGATATTGAAACCCTTGAGCGTCTTGAAATAATTAGGGACTTGCGAATGGGCAAATTTGACGTGCTGATAGGCATAAATCTCTTAAGAGAGGGCTTGGATTTGCCGGAGGTCGCATTAATAGCGATTCTAGACGCTGATAAACAGGGTTTCTTAAGATCGGAAACCTCGCTTATTCAGACTATCGGTAGAGCTGCAAGAAATGTCGAAGGCAGAGTAATCATGTATGCCGACAGTATTACAAATGCCATGGAAAACGCTATAGGTGAAACCAACCGCAGAAGAAAAATTCAGGAAGAATATAATATTGCCAATAATATTACTCCACAATCCATTCATAAGGCTGTTTTCAATGTTATCGAAGCAACAAAGGCCGCAGAGGACACAGAAGGGTATAAGAAGAGCAAGAAAACAGGGGCTGAGATGCTTGATAAAAACAGCTTAGCGGCTATGATTGAGAGCCTTACTAAGGATATGAAGAAGGCTGCCAGAGAGCTGGATTTCGAGCAAGCTGCAGTTATTCGTGACCAGATTGAGGATTTAAAACGGTTGTTATGAGTAAGGGGGACGTTGACTTTTACTCATTTGCCAGGATAAAAATGAGTAAAAGTCAACGTCCCCTTTACTCACTTTACTCACAAAGGAGATTTTATAATGAGCTTACTACCCAAGCAGATTCATTCCTCCTGGAATGAGTTTTTAGATAAGAATACTTTGATGTTGCTTTCAGAAATTGAAAAAGCAATCGGTGACGTATATTCTCCTGACAAGGACAAGATTCTCAGATTTTTAGAAACAGATGTGTCAGAAATAAAAATTATAGTATTGGGACAAGATCCTTATCCCGAAGCTGGGGTCGCTACCGGAAGGGCATTTGAAGTAGGGACTCTTAATTCCTGGACTGAACCCTTCAGGCAGGTTTCACTAAAAAACATAATCAGATTAATTTACATAACTAAAAAGGGCATGAGTGGTTATAATAATATACCTACTTATACAAAAATAATCGAAGAAATAAAATGTGGAAATTTTGAACTTGCTGAACCGGCTGATCTTTTTGACAGCCTTGAAAAGCAGGGTGTTCTTTTTCTCAATACATATTTTACAGTTATTCCGGGAAAACCATTAAGTCATAAGGATGTGTGGCAAAACTTTACCGAGAAGCTCCTTTTGTGGATATCAGGTAATAACCCCAGTCTTTTTTGGTTCCTCTGGGGGAAAAATGCACAAAGCTTTAAATCATTCATATCCAATGGTAATTTTTATGAATCCAGACATCCTATGATGTGTTCAGAAACATATCCGGATGACTTCTTAAAGAGTGATTGCATTAGAAATACCATGGATATTGTAAATTGGACAGGACTGTAAAAACCCTCAAATTATTTATTCAGTTGACACAATAAGGATTTTTTGTGAAGCATAAGAGTTCTGCACGCAGGTTAACTTATGAAAGTAAAACTGCATGTGGAGCGTGATATTTTGTTTAAAAAACTATTGAAGCCATCATTTATTATATTGGCAATTGTTCTGATGTTAATGGTCGCATTAACAATGACTTTTTTTGTTATACCGGGTAGAATCACAGTCTTGACTGGCGAGGATTATACTCTTTCAATCAGATTGCCTCTGAAGGCTCATTCACAAAGTCGGATACTGACGGTAAGTAATAGTCAAGTAAAATCCATAGCAGGGTTAGAAAACCCGTATACTATCAAGGCAACTGAAGAAGGTGAAGCAAAGCTAAACCTGAGGATTTTTGGCATAATACCATTCAAGACAGTACAGGTTCGTTCAATCGAAAGCCAAAAAGTAATAGCCAGTGGTGCTCCCATTGGAATAAAATTGAAGACTAATGGAATTATCATTATCAATGTATCAGGTGTTATTTTAAAAGACGGGACAAAGATTATACCGGCAGAAACAGCAGGGCTGATTACCGGGGACATATTAAAAAAGGCAGGCGGCAAAGAATTAGACAACATATCAGATTTGATTGATGTGGTAAAAAAATCGGGTGGTTCGCCTATTGACGTGACATACAGAAGACAGGATGTGGATTATTCCACAACTATAACACCGGTAAAATCTGAAGAAGATGAAGAATATCGCATTGGTATCTGGGTCAGGGACAGTTCTGCGGGCATTGGAACATTGACCTTTATTGACCCTGTGAACAAGATTTACGGAGCGCTAGGCCATGGGATCAATGATATAGATACAGGCTCTCTTTTGCAGGTGGGCTCGGGTTCTCTTATGGAATCTAATATACAAAGTATAAAACGAGGGATAAAAGGGTCGCCCGGAGAACTTGAAGGTGATTTTTTAAACAGCCCGAAAATTGTAGGGGATATCAAACTAAATTGCGACTTTGGAATATTTGGGAAAATCAATGATAATATTAATAACAAAAAATGGGGAAAGATTCTGGAGATAGGCCCGCACAGTACTGTTAAGGTTGGTAAGGCCTCAATCTTAGCATGTATCAACAAAAACGTGGTTGAAGAATATGAAATAGAGATACAGCGAATTGCCAGGTCAGACTTGTCGAGTACAAAAAATATGGTTCTGCGCATTACTGATAAAAGACTTTTAGACACTACCGGGGGTATAGTTCAAGGCATGAGCGGAAGTCCAATTATTCAGGATGGACGGCTTATCGGCGCAGTTACCCATGTGTTTATAAATGATCCAATGCGTGGATATGGAGTGTTTATTGAGTCCATGTTAGATAAATCAAATATGCTGGGTAAGCAAAAATAAAATAGCAACTATATATTAGCCGCCAATGAAATATTATCATTGACGGCTTTTTTAACAATATATACAGTTATAATGACAGTATTATTCTCATTCTGATATAATTATTTTGGACTCTAATATTTTAGGAGGAGCTTCGTGGGAAGAATACTTGATGACAGAAGTTTAGAAAAATTAAAGATGGAACAACAAGCTTTCATAGGTATTCCATCACTGTCTGTGTACCCGGAATTGGTTCATGGCTTTACAACACGTTATGGAGGGGTAAGTACAGGAGACTATGCATCTCTTAATCTCAGCTTCAACAGGCCGGATCCTACGAGCAATGTAGCAAAGAACTATCAAATATTGAGTGAGAAAATAGGAGTATCCTTAGAAAATATGGTTTTATCCCATCAGGTTCACGATAAAAATGTATTGCATGTCGATAGAAGGCATGGCGGAATGGGCATTATTCATGAAAGAACCTACGAAAATATAGATGGACTTATAACGAGTGAAACTGATTTAATGCTGGTTACATACTATGCCGATTGCGTACCTGTCTATTTTTATGATCCTGTGAATAAGGTTATAGCCTTATCCCATTCAGGTTGGAAAGGAACCCTTCTTAATATAGGTGTTGAAACACTAAAGAATCTTATAGGAAACTATTCATGTCACCCTGAGAATATTCATGTGGCATTTGGGCCACATATAAAATCATGCTGTTTTGAGGTCGGTGACGATGTTGCAGAAACCTTCATAAACACTTTTGCATGGGCCAATGATTTTATTTCCCGAAGACCTGATGGTAAGTGGATAATAGACTTAGAAGGTATTATCATAAAGAACTTAATGGATTTTGGAATTATAAAAGATAATATTTCAGGCTGCAGAATCTGTACCAAATGTCATAAGGATATTTTTTTCTCTCATCGGGGTAGTAATGGTAAAACCGGTACGGGAGCAGCTTTTCTAATGATAAGGGGTAAACATGAATAAAAGACGGTTTATATATTTACCAATCTTAATAATTTCAATGATTATATGTGGATGTGGTCAAGGTACGACTTTAAATACCGGTGATAGTCCGATTACAGGGCTTGATGACGGGTCGGTAAAGGTTATTCGTGAGGATGTGGGTCCGTCACAAGGTGGATTTTTGAACCTGTTTATGGTGGCTCCTGAGACTCTTAACCCCTTAACTACCAAGAGTATATATGTAAACCAGCTTTCACAGTTTGTTTTTGACAGCTTGTTTTGTGAAAATGAAGAAGGAGAGCTAGTGACTAGTCTGGTGGATAGTTATAGTTTAAGCCAGGATGGTCTCATACTTGATATAGATTTAAAAGATAATATACTGTACCATGACGGAAATATGCTAAGTGCCGATGATGTGGCATTTACTCTTGAAACAATTCAAAAAGCAGGGAAAAGGTCCTTATATATTGACCATGTTTCTAATATCGGGAGCATAAATGTTCTTAACAGACTGAGTTTGAGAATAATTCTAAAAAAAGCAGATGATGATGTAGTTAAAAAGCTTACCTTCCCTATTCTTCCCCTGCGTATTTTTAAGGATTGGCCCGTTGAAGGCCATAGCGAGACTATGAAGTTGATTGGAACAGGACCGTTTATCTTTGATTCTTATCAAGGTGATATTATTAAACTTATAAGGAATGATTCATGGTGGAATAAAGTTGAAGGGTCCGGCAAACCAATATGGATTGATGGGATAAACTTTAAGATATATTCGGGTAGCGAGGAAATGCTACAAGCTTTCCAAAGGCAGCAGATTGATATTGCCTGGTTGGAGGAAGGCGAACTTGAAAGCTATTCAAAAAGAGCAGATATATTTTTCAATACATATGAAAGCAATATTCTTGAGTTTTTAGTACTGTCCCCAGTAGGTAATACCGATTCACCCTTTAGCCAGGAAAGCTTTAGGTCTATAATAGTTCAATATCTTAAATGGTATGAAGAAACAACCCCATTTAATAAAGGGAAATCAGTTATAGGACAGCCGACGTATGGCGGCAAATTGATTATAGAAGATCAGCAGGATGTCATAAAGGCCCTTATTAATGAAGGGTTCCACTACGATGATGATAGAGGATATTTATTTACTTATAAAGACAGGATTAAAAGGCCTATCACAGTAAGTATAGTTTTCAATACCATCAATTCTGATAGACAGAGTATGAGTCAATGGATAGCAGAGGCTTTAAGCAAAATTGGCATTCAGGTTAATCAAGAAGCTGCATCCTATGATAAACAGCAATCTATAGTAAAAAGCGGTAAGTTCGATATGCTGTTACTGGGGTGTAATATACCTATTTATGCTGATGATGAAGAAACACTGGAGCTTATAAAAGAGAGCCTAAATATCAGCGGTAATAACATCATTCTTCCTCTTTATCGAAAATATGGAGCCGTTCTATATCACAATTATATAAGAGGAGCACGAAAGCCTATATGGAAGAATATATATAATGGTTGGCAGGAGTGGTATTTGGTGCATTCAGTTGATACTTCGCAGTAAAGCGGAACTCCTTTAGTAATAGTACATCATAGTCTTGTTAATAAAAACCCAGAATTTACCGATGGTAATAATTGATTGTACTGCAAAATGTTGATGCAGTAAAATCAATATTGATTCTTTTCATAAGAGGATTATTGTTTGGATACGGATAACTTTTTTTTGGTGTTTAAAGAGCTTACACAAGATGATATGGCCATTCTTGAAAGATGGTATGGTATGACCGATTGCTTCGGTTATGCCACGGGTTTTAAAGACTTCACAGACATCAGGCAAAGACTCATAAACGCCGGAACGGAAAGTCTTATTTTCATGATACATAACCTAAAACAAAAAACGCCTGTTGGTTTTGTCTTCAGTGAGTTAAAAAATATTCAGAAGGAGCCGGTTCTTTGGGTTAGTATTCTTATTATAGACCCATCCTATCAAAACAAAGGCTTAGGGACCCTTGCCATAAACAAGCTAATTACTCATGCACAATTAAAGTATGGGGCCAGGGCTTGCTTTGTAGCAGTATCATATTATAACAAACAGGGACTTTCATTCTGGGAGAAAGCAGGGTTTTCACATTCTACGGATCTTGAGCAATCATTACATCAATTTGGCACATCTCAAGTTGCGATTCTTAAAAGAACCATAAAATAAAAGAGGTTTTCATGAAAAGACCTTTGGTAGTAGCGGCGATTGCCCTTGTTTGGGGTATTATACTTGCAGATGTTAATATTTATCATAGTTGGGGCTTGGTGTCTCTTGCGCTTAGTTTTATTATTTTTGCCCTTATTTATAGGCCTGTAAGAGGTAAAACATCATTATTCGTTCTCCTTGCAGTTCCATTTATGATAATGGGATACACACTTCACAGCATTAATGAAAACTTTTATGATAAAGGGTTCACAGAATTTGAGGGTCAAAAGGTAACAGTAGAGGGCATCTTATTTGATGAACCTGAACAGATGGATGGCAAAACACGATTCACCCTGGAAATCCGCTCTATAAACAATCAAGTATCAATACCACAAAGAAATCATAAAATTCAGGTCAATGTTTATTCTGATGATCCGATAAGCGGGCTAAAATATGGATCTGTAGTCAGTATTACAGGAGAGATAAAAATCCCTACGGGTAGACGGAATTTCGGCGGTTTTAATACCAGAAAATTTCTGGCCGCCCGAGGAATATCAGGAACCATGGGGGTTTCATTGAAAGCAATAAGAATTATGGAAGGTCAGGAGCTTTCATGGCTTAAAAATATTGGCTACAAACTGCGCCATTCGATAATTCAAACCTTGGACAAATGCCTACCATCGGAGGAAGCTTCGGTTCTTGCCGGAATGCTTATAGGGTATACTGCGGATATGCCTGAGGAAATGGAGGAAGACTTTAGAAGAGCGGGCTTATCACATGTTATGGCGGTTTCGGGGGCAAATATAGCCTTCTTGTTAGCACCCCTTCTCTTATTTTTGAAAAAAATCGGGTTCAATCCAAGATGGTCGTCTGCCATTGCTTTTCCATGTATGCTTTTCTATGTTTATGCTACCGGTATGGAGGCATCTGTTGTAAGGGCGGCTATTATGGCAGGGGTCACCCTTATGGGTATGCTTTTGTGGCGGAAAGCCGATATATACTGCTCCATGGCTGTATCAATCATTATTATTCTTACAAATAACAGCTTCATGCTCTATGACATAGGTTTTATACTTTCCTTTTCAGCGACACTATCCTTAGTTGTATTTTATAAACCCATATTTGAAAGACTACCTGTTAAGATACCAAAACCCATAAGAGATACCCTGGCATCTACAATTGCAGCACAGATAGGGGTTATACCTATCATTGCATATTGTTTTAACACCTTTTCAGTTATATCAATTCTATCCAATCTGTTGATTGTGCCATTAACGGGCTTATTAACGATTCTGGGAGCTTTTGTGGTCATCCTTGGGAATATCTATCTATCAATTGGTCAGTTAATTGGCTTCTTCACACGTATTGTAGCTGATATTATTCTTTTTATTACCGGTTCGGTAGCAAAGATTCCATGGGCAGAAATAAGCCTTGCAACTCCTGACTTCATCTTAGTGATAATCTATTATTTTATATTAGTTTATTTCAGGTATTGCCATCCAAAACTTCATAAAGAAGTGGGTAGACCACTGGCTGCAACAATACTTACCCTTTGCGGAGCATTGATTCTTCTGACAAGCATACCCAATCGGGCCCTTAAAATATATTTTGCCGACGTCGGGCAGGGTGATTGTGCCCTTATCAGGACTCCGTCGGGGAAAAATATCATTATAGACGGTGGTGGGAGTATAAACGATGAAAAGGGCTCCTTTTCCGGTGAGCGCATTGTTGTACCGTTACTTTATAATCTAAACATGACAAATATAGACTTGATGATAGCCTCTCATGGGCATATGGACCATATAGGAGGATTACAGACCGTTCTTGATAAAGTGAATGTGAAAAGTCTTTTTGTTGCCAATGCTCCTGATGTCGAACTTAAAGAACTGACTGACAAGGCCCTTTATAAAGGAATTCCCGTCAATTATATTAAAGAGGGGGATATCCTGTATGAAGAGGAGGGTTTAACTCTGAAAGCACTATATCCTTTAGAGGAAGAATGGTTAATGCCAAGTGGTTCTACCGCAAATGCCAATGAGCTTTCACTGGTTGTCAGGATGGATTACGGTGATTTTAGTGTGCTATTTACAGGTGACATAGGCTTTGAAACAGAAAAAAGGTTATTGGATGATAATGCTGATATATACTGTGATTTGCTAAAAGTAGCCCATCATGGCTCAAAATATTCTTCAGATAAAACTTTTCTTGATAAGGTCGGCCCGAAAGTGGCCATAATTTCAGTTGGGCGTAATACATATGGACATCCCAGTCCTGAAGCTCTAGACCGTTTTTCTGCTCAAGGAACAAATGTCTTTCAAACTATAGAAAACGGGGGAATCTTGGTTGAGGCATGGGAAAAAGAGGACAAGATGCGCATAACCACCATAGTTCCTTAAGTAGATGGGTGATATCATATATTCATTACTAAAGCAACCTCTCTAAGAAGTTTACAAGCTACGGCTGTAGATATACCGGTATTGTCGTAGTTAGGTGCTAACTCCACAAGATCTGCACCGACAATATTTTTTCCTTTTAGCTTGAGTAAGAAGCCTATTAAATCATTAAAACTAACTCCGCCATGCTCCGGTGTGCCTGTACCGGGGAAGACAGATGGATCCAGTACATCCAGATCAATAGTTAGATATATAGGTCTGTTTCCTATTTCGTTAAGAGCATTCTCTATTCCTTCCAGATTAAAGGGGGTTAAATGGTTATGAACTTTGGTCCATTCAAACTCGTACCTTTCGCCGGAGCGGATACCAAACTGCCAAATCCTTTTGTCACCGGTTTTTTCCCAGATACGGCGCATCACGGTAGCATGGGAGAGAGATATTCCCATATATTCTTCACGGACATCGGTATGAGCGTCCAAATGAAGGATGCAGAGATTGGTGAACTTTTCGAGTACGGCCTCAACTGCCGGTAGTGTTACAAGATGCTCCCCGCCAAGCATAATGGGGAGCTTGCCGTCGTTAACTATATCTCGAGTAAAATTATATATCATATCCAGAGCGATTCTTGTATCACCAAAGGGTATGGGTAAATCTCCCGCATCACATCCTTTTAAATCCTGCAAATCAGCGTTTTGATATGGGCTGTAGGTTTCAATTCCATATGATTCATTGCGTATTGCAGAAGGACCGAACCTTGAACCGGGTCTATAGGAAACAGTCCCGTCAAAAGGAGCGCCAAAAACTACAATATTTGAGTCAGTATATAAACTATCAAAGCCCAGAATACTTATTTTAGAGTTTAAATCCATAATAAAAACTCCTTTAACAACATTTATGTTTTTTAATTATACCAGAATCTTTTGATGTTGTAATTGAATAAGGGGTGAGGTATAGTATTTTTAAGTAATAAAACAATAATTTTTATGTAATGGGGAGGACTTGTTGATGAGCAAAGCAGATTTAGTATTTATAGATATGTGCAGGGATATACTTGATAATGGTTTTTCTGATGAGGGAACCGATGTTAGGCCTCATTGGCTTGACGGAACTCCTGCCTACACCCGAAAAAGGTTTTGTGTAGTCAACAGATATGATTTATCACAGGAATTCCCCATTTTAACATTAAGACCGACTAATCTTAAGGCTGCTATAGATGAAATACTATGGATATGGCAGAAAAAGTCCAACAATGTTAACGATTTAAATAGCCATATATGGGATTCCTGGGCAGACGAGAGCGGTTCAATCGGAAAAGCATACGGCTATCAGCTGGGAATAAAGCACAAATATAAGGAAGGGGAATTTGATCAGGTTGACAGGGTTCTATTTGATTTGAAAAACAACCCTTTGAGCAGAAGAATTATTACCAATATATATAATCATGAAGATTTGCACGCCATGAATCTTTATCCATGCGCATACAGTATGACCTTTAATGTAACAGGAAAAAAACTTAACGGAATTTTAAATCAACGTTCCCAGGATGTACTTGTGGCAAACAATTGGAATGTAACCCAGTATGCGTCTTTGTTACATATGTTTGCTCAGGTGAGTGGCCTTGAGGCCGGAGAATTTGTCCATGTAATTTCTGATGCCCATATATACGATCGCCATGAACCCATGGTAAGGGAGCTTATTTCAAGAGAACCTAAGAATGCACCCAAATTGCTGATTAATCCTGATATCAAGGATTTTTACAAGTTTACGGTGGAGGATTTTGTTCTTGAAGGTTATGAACCGGGTCCTCAGATAAAGAGAATTCCGGTTGCAGTATGACGCGACTCTTTGAGTCGCGTGAGACTCTTTGAGTCGCGTGAGACTTTTGCAATTTGTTCCCTTAAGGAGAGTAAAAATGAGAAAAAACCTTATTTTAATCGCCTCTGCAGATAGAAATTGGGGCCTTGGCAAAGACAATAAATTACTAAAACGTATCCCGGAGGACATGAAGCGTTTTGCCGAGTTTACCAAAGGCAATATAATTATTGTCGGCCGTAAAACTTTGGAAACCTTTAAGGATAAAAAACCATTACCTGACCGTATTAATGTGGTTATGACAAGGGATCGTAATTTTACCTGCGAGGGAGCAATAGTAGTGCATGATCTTGATGAACTCTCAAACTATATAGATTGTAATGCTGCTAAGGTTTATGTTACCGGTGGGGAGAGTATTTATAACTTGCTGCTGCCATATTGCAGCAATGCTTTAATTACAAAAATTGATAGAGAATTTGAAGCCGATGCTCATCTTGTCAATTTTGATGAAACCTTTGGGTTTAAAAAGACATATGAGGGTGAATGGCAAGAGAGTAGTGCCGGTGTCAGGTTTAGATATGTGGATTATGTTAGGCTATCCGAGTGAAGAATATTGCTAGGCACTTAGTACTGGCATTAAGGGAACTTATTAAAGAATATTCATAAGTCTGCAAAGGGGTCACAAAGTATAAATGTCTAAATATACATTGATCGTCAGATGTAGCTTTTAATAACGATTCAAAAACGTTTATTATCATATCTTAACCATTTTCAGAATCACTTCCGCATAGAGCCATTTTTTATATATGTACTGCAATGACATCTTCATACCGGAGCTGTGTTAGCATAGAGCTTTTAGTATTGACAGAATGCAGATGATATATGATAATAATGATATATAACAAACATTTAATTAAAATATTACATGGATATAATAATAAAATGACAACTATTAAGATAGAATAATTACATTTGTGCTTTAGTGGAGGGCTTCAAGTGAATAAGCATAAAAAAGCACTTTGGATTTTTGGAGTTATTTGCCCGATAATTGTCTTCTTTATGACATTATGTATTGGACGATACCCAATTACAATACAAAATGTTTTTCAAGCTATTTTTTCCCCCGACTCAATACCTTCTGAAAAATACAGTGTTTTTTGGGGAGTGCGTTTTCCAAGAACCTTGTTTGCGTTTCTTTGCGGAGGTTCATTTAGCGTATGCGGAGCTGTCTTTCAGGGCATATTCCGCAATCCGTTAGCTTCTCCGGATTTATTGGGTGTTTCATCCGGTGCTTCGCTAGGTGCTTCAATAGCTATAGTTATATTTAATACTAGCACTTTTTTTACCGGGATGTATGCTTTTTTATTTGGTATTGCTACTTTTATAATAATTATGCGGTTTTCTTCATTTTCCCGTTTAAAAGGAGTAACGGGAATGATATTAATGGGTATTATTTTAAACTCACTTTATCAATCAGGTATAACTTTTTTGAAATATACTGCTGACCCATTAAGGCAATTACCTGCACTTGAATACTGGTTGATGGGAAGCCTAAATAATATTACATGGCAAAAGATCACTTTATTTTCTCCTGTTAGTCTAATTTGTATTTTAGTTATTATTGTACTCCGCTGGCAAATAAATCTCTTATCATTAGGAGAAGAAGAAGCGTCGGCACTCGGAGTCCGGGTAAAACTGGTTCGTATATTGCTGATTGGTGCTTCCTCAGTACTTATAGCGCTTATCGTTTCAATGGCTGGATTAATTGGCTGGGTCGCTTTAATTGCTCCCCATTTTGTAAGACTCATGTTTGGAGATAATAACCAACATCTGATTCCATTATCCTTTTCGACTGGTGCAATGCTGTTACTTATTGCCGATACAGCTGCGCGCTCAATATATTCTGCAGAACTACCTATAAGTATTATAACCTCATTAATAGGTGCCCCTTTGCTGGCATACATACTTCTTAACAAGGGGGTAAGGACATGGAAATAGCTATAGAAATAAAGTCCTTATCAATAAAAATCGATAAGAAGCATATATTAGAAAAAATCAGCTTTTCAGTACCCAAAAGCGGATTAACTGTTCTGATGGGTGAAAATGGTTCCGGAAAGACGACCCTCCTGCGTTCAATTTGTGGCAATCTACAGTCAACATGCGGAGATATCTTTATCTGTGGAAAGCAACAGCGATTAATGAAACGTTCTGAATTATCCAAAGCAATATCGTATATCCCTCAATCCCATACGCCGATTTTTCGCTATTCTGTGTTAGATTTTGTTCTAATGGGCTCGGCTGCATCATTGAGAATTTATGAACAACCAACTGATAATGAAATAAATAAAGCAATAGATATTATAAGGCAACTATCACTCGAAGACTTTATACAAACGGACTATAGCACCTTGTCAGGAGGCGAGAGACAGTTAGCTTTAATTGCCAGAGGACTATTGCAAAATGCTCCAATTATTCTGCTTGACGAACCGGTAGCGAATCTGGATTTTATTAATCAGCATAGAATTATGACTATATTAAGGAAATTATCCACTCAAGATATTACTGTGTTGGTTACAGTGCATGATCCTAATCTTGCATTAAAATATGCCGACCATGTTGTGTTCTTACATAAAGCTCAAGTTCTGACTATGTTACACAGAAACAGCCCGGATTATTTAAGCAACTTCCATAGTGCCTTGAAGAATATTTATGGAGAGGTTTTATTAACAACTCAAGAACATTTTGAGGTGAATACATGAATATAGCAGCAATTGTGATGGCTTCAGGATTTTCAAGAAGAATGGGTAAAAATAAACTTCTTTGTGAAATAAATGGAAGGACTGTTGTTGAACACATATTGGATACTGTTATGCTATGCGCCTTTTCTTTCAATATAGTTGTCACACAGTATGATGAGGTAGATAAATTAGCAAGAAAACGTAATATGGAAGTGGTCTATAATAAAAATCCGGAAATGGGCCAGAGTATGTCTCTAAAGCTTGGTGTACAAAGTGTAGATAATGCCGATGTTTATGCATTCTTCCCAGCAGATCAGCCGTTTGTTCAAGCCTCTACTATAAAAAGGCTTATTGATATATCGTTAAAAAATAAAAGATCTATCATCGTATCCTCGTATAAAAACAAACGGGGCCTCCCTGTATTTTTCCCCGCATCATTTAAGGAGGAGTTACTTGCACTTACTGGGGATAAAGGTGCGCGTGAGTTAATAGGTAAGTACTCTGAAAAAGTGATATTTGTAGATGTCAACAGTGATATTGAATTATTAGATATTGATGATGAAAATGATTTAATTATTGCAGATAATTTATCAAGGAAAGGCCTTGCAGAATAAAAAAAGATTAACTAAAAAGGTTAATGAACATTGGTGAATTACCTCCATAATTGGGATGTATTAGTTTGATTGCGTTCTTATATATCTGAGTATGGAGGGGTTCAATATAAATTATTTACATAATTGAGGAGAGGTAAAGTTATGAAAAAATTTCTATGTATCGTTCTTTCGCTGGTAATGCTGCTAATAGTCTTTCCTGGTTGCGCGCCGAACAATATACCTGATGCTACACCGGGAGTTGAGAACACCGAGACATCCAAGCCGGACGAGAATGAGAACATCGAGACACCCAAGACCGAGGAGAATGATAACAGCCCAGAATCTTCGTATCCGGTAGAGATAATCGATTCTATGGGAAGAAAGGTCACAATTTCTGAAAAGCCGGAGAAGATAGTTTCAGGTTATTATATATCTACATATATGCTTATAAACCTTGGGCTAAAGGATAAAATTGTTGGAATTGAATCAAAAGCAAATTCAAGACCGGTTTATAAGAACTTTGCACCTGAATTGTTGGAAGTGCCTGATGTTGGAACCGCAAAAGCTGTAAATCAGGAGACTATTTTATCATTGAATCCGGATCTTATAGTATTGCCATATCAGCAGGCAGAAACTGCTTCTGTGTTTGAAAATTTGAATATACCAACAATTGTAGTTAAACCAGAGACAATGGATGATTTTCTTTATGTCCTTGACATATTAGGTAAGGCCACAGGACATTCAGATAGTTTGACTGGTCTTATAGAATGGTATGAATCTGCATGGGCAGACCTGGAAACGAAGACAGAGAATTTGGATAAAAAAACAGTATATATTAGTTCCAGTTCTGATGCGCTAAATGCTTTATCGCCTAAGATGTTCCAAGCCGATATGATAAAAGCGGCAGGTGGAAAGCTTGTAACAGACGATCTGAATGAGTCTTACTGGAGTAAAATATCATTAGAGCAGCTTTATATTTATAAGCCTGAGTTCATGTTTATATCTTCAGGTAGCGACATAACACCACAAGATTTATTATCAGATGAGAATTGGGCAAACATATTTGTAAATGAGAATATATTTAATTTACCATGTGATTTGGATGGATGGGACAGTCCTGGTTTAAGCTCTGTACTAGGCGCATATTTTATTGCAAGTAAGCTTCACCCTGATGTTGTTACTGCTGAAGATGTTATGAATCTTGCAGAAGAATATTATAAGATTGCTTTTGATGCTGATGTTACAATAGAACAATTGGGATTATGAGATCCCTATATTATGAAGTATCCACGGCTTATGCAGGGCAAAGGAGTCTTAAGATATGCTTAAATCAGGTATCATGACTAATATATTTTTCACAGGGGAAAAGTCCATAGGTAAGAGCTATGCGATAGATAAAGTCATTAAAAGGCTGGGGTTATCCGTTAGTGGTTTTAAAACATACAAAAAACAGATAATACCAGGTAAGCTATCCAAGGTTTTTATTTCAGACGTTAACCATAAGGAAAGGTGCGACATGCTTAACTGTGTTGCTATAATCTACGATGAGAAAATACCAAATGCCCGTACGGATACTTTTAATACGATAGGCGCAAAACTTTTGCAGGATTCAGATTCAAAAATAGTAGTAATGGATGAATTGGGTTTCTTGGAAAAAGACGCGACCGAATTTGAGAAAGCGGTAAGAGAATGCCTTAATTCAAACAGACCTGTCCTTGGAGCTTTACGCAAAAAAGGGCAGGCTCCTTGGATTATGGAGGCGCTAAAGAACAATTCCATTATTATAGAACTAGATGGCACAAATAATGAAGAAATGATTGAGTATGTTATAAGTATACTGTCAGAAGAGGAATGAAATTCTCTATCGCTAAAAAAAACATAAAAAGAAATACTCCTTCCAGGTCTCATTGACCGGAAGGAGTATTTCTTTTATACTGTCGAATGTAACAGTATCCCCCTAATACGCTTAACCATTAATTTTACCGCTTTTCTCTATCTGAGAAATCATATCTAGGCGTCTTTGATGTTGATTTCCTTGATATTTACCTTCAAGCCATGTATCCACAATCATTTTTGCCAGCTCACTTGCAACAACTCGAGCACCAAGAGCCAGCATATTTGCATCGTTATGTTCTCTCGACATCAGTGCAGAATAAGGCTCGGAACAGCATACGCATCGTATACCCTTAACTTTATTTGCTGCAATTGATATTCCAACTCCTGTACCACAAAACAGTATGCCCTTATCGCACTCTCCACTTATAACAGCATCAGCAGCCTTCAGAGCATACTCTGGATAATCACAAGTTTCCATATCATATGTACCATAGTCTTTATAAGCAATACCCTTTGTGTCAAAGTGCTTCATAATAATATTTTTTAATGTAATTCCAACAAAATCACTTGCAAGAGCAATCATACTTTTTCTCCTCCGCTTTCAGATATTCGATACTTTTTTTCGCAGCTGTAAAGCCATCAGGAATTGGTAGACATTCTACTGAGGCATATCCTTTATATGAAATATTTTTTAACGCCATCTGTATTTTTTTAAAATCTAAAAAACCTTCACCGCATGCATGACGGTTATTATCCGCAAAATGTATATAGCCTAATTTTGATCCACATAGCATAATAGCATTCTCTATATTGCTTTCTTCGATATTCATATGAAAGGTATCCAAATGTACGTATAAATTATCAGTATTAAAGTTTTTTATATATTCTAATGTTTCTTTCGCGGTATTCAGATAATTATTTTCATAGCGGTTAATTACCTCTAAATGAATAGGTACTTTTGCAGGTTCAGCATAATCAACTATATCTCTTAAGCATTCAAGCATTCGTTGGTCGTATAGGCTCCTGTCATTAAGGTTAGGAATGCTTCCCCGCATACTTCCAACTATGATTCCACAATTAAACTCTGATGACCAATCGATAAATCTTTTAATCCTGTCAACTGCTGAAACCCGAATTTTTGGATCATCATCAATAAAGCATAATTTATCAACAAGCTTTGACAAACCTGTTGCTACGGCCGAAATATGTATATCATATTCTTCACAAAGAGAATGCAATTCTCTGATATTAGCATCGTCAGGAACCCTCAAATGCAATTCAATAGCATCATATCCAAGAAGCTTTGCTTTCTTAATTTGCTCATTCATATCTCCGCGAAGTAAAACAGGTGCACCTGGAAGTGCCCAAGGAGCTGCTGTAACGGCATAATTTAAAGAATGTTGTGTGGTGCTTTCCAACATGAAAATTTACCCCCTAACAAATATTATTAAATTGTGGCTATGTTATGCAAATAAGTTTATTATATGATTATAATATACTATAATAATAAAGCAAACACAATATTAAGTTGTCAATAAAAATACAAAAATATCACAAAAATATAATAAAAACAGTAGCCAAACACACAAAGCTATAGTATAATGTAACTAATCCTTAAGCTTAAGATTTAATGCATTTTAAATAGGGGAATTTTGCAATGTATGACATTAAGATTGTTGATGGGCTCCTATACCTGAACGGAAAATGGTCTGCTGAAAATTTATACTTGCGTGATGGGAAGATTGCATTGATATCATGCGAGCAATTTGATTCAAAGGAAATCTATAATGCAAAAGGTGCTTATATAATCCCAGGTTTGATTGACAGTCATGTTCATTTAGCTTCTTTAGGCAGTACTTCTCCAGCGGATGACTTTTACTCTGGAAGTATTGCTGCCGCTATTGGCGGAGTTACTACAATTATCGATTTTTTAGCTGAGGCACATCTATCTCAGCAGGTTGAACAGCTCTTTAATATGCGTATGAAGGACGCAAAGGACAGTATAATTGATTATAGTTTTCATTGTAGCTTATGCCAGCCAGAAGATATAGCAAATATTGCTAAAGTATCTCTATCTCTTGGTATTCCTTCACTAAAATTATACACAACTTATCGCGGCGAAGGAATTTATACCGATGATAAACACCTCTACGAGGTTCTTAAGAGGACTTCTGAAAAAGATATTATGGTGCTTTGTCATACTGAAAACGATAATCTTTTATATCCTGAGATAAACCAAATAAACAGATACTCTGATCGGCGTCCTGAAATATGTGAGATATCAGAAGCAGTAAAGCTCGCTGAAATGACTTCCTATAGTGGTGGTTTGACTTACATGGTTCACGTTAGCTGCGGAAGTACTGTTTCTGAATTAAAGAAGAGGTTTTCTGATATCATTAATAAATCATTTATTCTTGAAAGCTGTCCGCACTACTTCATTTACGATGATACAGTTTATAACAAAAAAAGTGCTCATCTATATACAATGACACCTCCTTTACGCAGTTTACATGAAAGAGAAATACTTAAAAGAAACATTGATTTAATACATACTATAAGTACTGATCACTGCCCATTTTATAGCATCCAGAAAAACACGGATATTAACAATATTCCAATGGGGGTTGGAGGTCTAGGCTATAGTTTCCAACAGATGTACAGGCTATTCGGCGATTCAATTATAAACCATTTCACTATTAATCAGGCAAAGACTCATGGAATGTATCCGCAAAAAGGAATCATAGCCGAGGGTTCAGATGCTGACATTACTATTTTTGAGCATATAGAACCAGCAGTGACAAAGGATATAAGAGGTAATTCAGATTATTCAATATATCAAGGAATTGATGAAAATATCCGGATTTTAAGTGTATTAAGCCGTGGCGATTTTGTAATAAAGGACGGCTCTGTCCTTGCGGAAAAGGGTCGCGGTCGGTTTATAAGGCGTAATTTAAGTAAGATTTGAGTTTCAATTACCTATTGACAAGGGAATAGTGAGATTATATACTAAAGTCACAATTATATACCAAAAATATCATAATAAAATACAAAAATAATATAACAATATAACTAAAATGTGTGGTATTGGTCTTTGATAATAAAAAACTAATCATAAAATATCAAACTTACAATTCTATCTCGTATTGTGAATTTATTTTCTATTTCATATAGAAATAAATTAATTTAACTAGGAGGAAGAAAAATGAAAAAAATGTTTAAAAGGGCACTTCCATTATTTCTTGCAGTTATAATGTTGGTTGGAATTTTGGCGGGCTGCGGCAGCCAGAATGCAACTCAAACTCCAGGAGCATCTTCAACACCAAATTCTTCTGATGAACCGAATGCTTCAGAAACACCAAACGAGTCGGATAAATTGTCGATGGCAATGATTACAGATGCCGGAGGACTGGGTGACAAAGGTTTTAATGATTTGGTTTGGCAGGGAATGAATAAGGCTAAAGACGAGCTTGGCTTTGAAATTAACGCTATAGAATCAACTGAAGCAGCTCAATATGGTCCCAACATTGCTGCAGCCGCTGAACAGGGGTTTGATATTGTTGTATGCGTTGGTTTTCTTTTTGTTGACGTATTGGCAGAAGTAGCACCAAAATATCCTGATACTAAGTTTGTTATGATTGATGGTGAAGTTGCGGGCGATAATGTATATTCTTATGTATTTGATGTACAAGAATCAAGTTACCTTGCCGGTGCACTTGCCGGTCTTGTAGCAGATACGAACAAGTTCGGTTATGTAGGCGGCATGGAGATTCCGGTTGTAATAGCATGGGAATCAGGGTATATCTCAGGTATTAAGACTACACGTCCGGATGCTGAAGTTATGACTGCTTATGTAGGATCCTTCGCTGATCCAGGTAAAGCAAAGGAATTAGCTCTTACACAGTTTAATAAGGGTGCTGCAGCTTGTCTGGAAGTCTCCAGTGGCGGAGCGATTGGTGTTGTCGAAGCAGCTAGGGATGCCAACAAAAAGTTTATTGCATCAGATGGCAGTAAAGACGATTTAGCCCCGGGATTTGAAATGACAGCAGCTTTATGTAAACGTGACGAAGCGGTTTTTGCTGTTGCAAAAATGATAAAAGAAGGTACTGCAAAACCTGGTACCACTCACCTGTCACTTAAAGATGGTATTTTCGGTCTTCCGGAGTACACAGAAGAATTATATGGCAGCGATGTAACTGCAAAAATTGAGAAATTGTATAGTATGATTCTGAGTGGCGAGATTGTAATACCAACTACCCGAGAAGAAGTTGCATCTTTTACATATCCGGAATTCTAATAAAAAAAATAAATTTTTTTAGCACAAGACCATGCCTTCCTGAGAATTCTATTCTTAGGAAGGCATGTTGTTGGGAGGCATTATGAACAATATCGTCGAGATGAAAAATATCGTAAAAAAATTTAATGGTGTTGTTGCGAATGATCATATAAACCTTGAAGTAAAAGATGGAGAAATCCATGCACTATTGGGAGAGAATGGAGCAGGCAAGACTACGCTTATGAATTCCCTCTACGGATTGTATAGTCCCGATGAAGGGGAAATCTACATAAAAGGTGAAAAAGTAATATTCAATGGACCTGGTGATGCCATAAAGCTTAGTATTGGCATGGTACATCAACATTTCATGCTGATACCTACCTTGACCGTTGCGGAAAACCTTATTCTTGGCGCTGAACCTGTTAAAGGATTTAAGCTTGATATTAAAACAGCTATTAAGAAAATTGGTGAGGTATCTGAGGAGTATGGATTGGCAGTGAACCCTAATGAATTGGTTGCGGATATTTCAGTAGGTATGCAGCAACGGGTAGAAATACTAAAAATTTTACTACGCGGGGCTAAGGTGCTTATTTTTGATGAACCTACGGCGGTTCTAACTCCTCAGGAAATAGCAGAATTTTTTAGGATATGTAAGTCTCTCCAATCAAAGGGTCATACAATAATAATCATTACTCATAAATTAAAAGAAATCAAAGATATAAGTGATAGGGTTACTGTAATACGTACCGGAAAAAATATTGGCACAGTAAATACAAGCGATGTAGATGAACAGAAGCTTGCTGAGATGATGGTAGGACGTAAGGTTCTACTTTCAGTTAATAAGGAATGTCAGGACTGTAAAGATTGTGTTTTAGAGATTAGAAATTTATATGCGAATAATTATAGAGGCATTCCGGCATTAAAGGGTATTAACTTGAATGTACATGCTGGTGAAATTGTTGGTATAGCAGGTGTCGAAGGAAACGGCCAGTTTGAGCTTGAGATGGTTCTGAAAAAACTGATAGATAAAACACAGGGAATCGTAAAGTTTTGTGGGAAAGAATACACGAAAAAAACAACCACCCGCTCTCTGATTTGCTCGGGACTTGCCCATATTCCTGCAGACCGTCAAAAGTATGGCCTTGCCATGGGACTAAATATTAAAGAAAATTTGATAATGGGCAATGAAGACGATAAGGAAATATGTAAGGGATATTTTCTGGATGATAGAAAAATATGCACTTTAGGTGAGGAACGTATAGAGAAATTTGATATAAGGTGCTCTGGAATCGGTTTGGCAGCGCGAAGCCTATCGGGAGGAAATCAACAAAAGGTTATTATTGCACGTGAGATATCCCGTAACCCCAAATTGCTTATCGCATCACAGCCAACAAGAGGTCTTGATGTAGGAGCAATAGAATATGTTCATAATCAACTATTAGAGCAAAGAAAAAGAGGATGTGCAATTCTTTTAATCTCTTATGAATTGGATGAAATCATGTCATTAAGTGATAGAATTCTTACAATCTATAATGGCGAAATCATTGCAGAACACAAAAGCAGCGAAGTTACAAGAGAACAAATAGGACTGGCTATGGCAGGGATGAGGGCAAAGGAAACGGTTGAATGCCCCTGCGGAAATGAGGTGAAATAATGGGAAAGAGTATGATTAAGGTAAAAAAAGTTGTAAAGAAATTGCTTGATATCTTTCTTGATCCGATTGTTGCCATCATTTTCTCTTTAACGTTAGGAGCAATTATTATTTCAGTTCTTGGCTATGATGTGGGGCTGGCTTTTAAAGCCTTATTTTCCGGGGCTTTTGGAAGTATCAGATCAATTAGTCAGACGCTTCTTGCAGCCACACCGCTTATGTTTACCGCAATGTCGTTCTCTTTAGCGTACCGTTGCGGAATGTTTAACCTTGGCGCAGAAGGGCAGTTTTACTTCGGTGCGATAATAGGAGCATGGGCAGGATTTGGAATAAAGGGCTTGCCACCGGTTCTACATGTATTGGTGGTAATTGTTGCCGGTGCTCTTGGCGGTATGTTTGTTGGTTTTATTACCGCATTTTTGAAGGTTAAACGTGGCGTTAATGAAGTCATTGCTTGTATTATGTTGAACTATATATCCATCAATATAACTAATTATTTGGTAAGTACAACTGGCCCATTACGTAGAGGAAGTACATTGCCAGCAACTCCGATGATTACTGAATCAGCGAAATTACCAATATTAATAAAAGGCACCAGTCTGACAGGAGGATTTTTATTTGGTATCTTTTTTGCTATCGTCTTATACCTGTTTTTATGGAAGACTCGTGGTGGTTATAAGATAAGAGCAGTTGGGGACAATCCTTTTGCAGCAGAATGCGGCGGAATTGATAAAGTAAAGTATTCAGTACTGGCTATGCTTCTTGCAGGTGCTCTGGCTGGTATAGGCGGATCTATTGAAATCATTGGAATACATAACAGATTTTATGGAAGCTTTTCACCCGGATACGGCTTTGAAGGTATTGCTGTTGGAATGTTAGGTTCAAATCATCCATTTGGGATACTTTTATCAGCCTTGTTATTTGGTGCATTAAAAACCGGTGCTATGGCAATGCAAATTCAAGCAGGAACTAATGCAGAATTGGTGAAAATACTTCAAGCATTAGTAATATTCTTTATCGCTGGTAAATGGAGCATCATGTACTTGATGACGAGAATAAGAACTAAGCGGCAGAATAAAAAACAAATTCAGGATAATTTATGAGGAGCAGTGCTTTATGGATAAATTTTTATCAATATTTGATATTTCTATTATTGCTGCCACTATTCGCATGTCAACACCCCTTATTTTAGGTGGTATTGGAGCTGTTTTTTCTGAACGCTCGGGCATTTTAAATCTCGGTATTGAAGGAACAATGCTGATGGGTGCTTTTGCTGCTGCTGTGACTTCTTTTTTTACTGGTAGTGCTTGGCTCGGCGTACTTGGTGGTGCATTGGCAGGTGGCCTTATCGGTCTTTTGCATGTATTTATGTGTACAAAATTTAAAGCGAATCAAACAGTAATTGGAACAGGTATTAACATATTGGCAATGGGTATACCACCCTTAATACTTGCTGCTATATGGGGTAACCCGGGAAGCACCCCTGCTGTTCCTACCCTTAAGCCAATTACTATACCGGGATTGGTTGATATTCCTGTAATTGGAGAGATAATAGGTAATAATAATCCTTTGACATACCTTGCTTTTATACTGGTACCTGTCTCTTCCTTTTTTCTGTTCAAAACTAAGACAGGACTACGCATACGAGCGGTTGGAGAAAACCCCCTTGCCGCAGATACAGTAGGTGTTAATGTATTTGGAATACAGTATATGTGCGTTACCCTATGCGGAGTTTTAGCAGGTATTGCCGGTTCTTATTTATCTATATGCCAGGTTTCAATGTTTGTGAAGGGTATGACAAACGGACGTGGCTTCATGGCAATGGCAGCGATGATATTTGGCAAATGGAAGCCGGTCGGGGTTATGTTAGCATCCTTGCTGTTCGGGTTTACCGATAGTATTCAAATGTCTGTTCAAACAGCAGGAATTGGTATTCCTACAGATATCCTGCTCTGCTTACCTTATATAATTACTATAGTGGTTCTGGCAGGATTTATCGGTAAAGCTGTTGGTCCCAAACATGTCGGGAAACCCTATATTAAACTGTAAGTACATATAGAATGGATGGCGCAAATGTATAAAAAAGAGTCTGTTTTAGTTAGAGACGGTATTATCTTGACTATGGATTCACAACATTCAATCCATAGAGGAAACCTCTATATTGAAGACGGTATTATAAAAGAAATTGGCACTACCAGATCTGATGCGGATAAAGTTATTAACGCAGATGGTATGGTTGTATTGCCAGGGTTTGTACAGACCCATATACACCTTTGTCAGGTGTTGTTTAGAGGGCTTGCAGACGATGTGGATGTTGTTGAATGGCTTAAGCAGAGAATATGGC
This sequence comes from Bacillota bacterium, assembly GCA_023411795.1. Lineage (GTDB taxonomy): Bacteria > Bacillota > Clostridia > DSM-8532 > DSM-8532 > DTU059. The sequence goes on along the minus strand of JAEYOK010000048.1, from coordinate 34,685 downwards.
CATTTGAGTCGGCTCATGATGAATATTCAATAAATGCATCAGCGCATTTGGGTATCGCGGAGCTGATAGCCGGAGGAACAACGACGGCATTATCTATGGAAACAACACGTTTTACAGACGCTGTGTTTGATGCAGTTAAAGATTCCGGATTCCGTATCATTGCCGGTAATGCAATGATGGATGTTGTGGAGCCCGGAACCGAAATGAGAGGCCTTAATACTGAACAAAGCATCTCTGAAAGCAAACGACTGTTTAATACGTGGAATGGAAAAGAAAACGGTCGCATCCGATATGCCATAATGCCACGTGGTGCAAGAAATTGTTCACCTGAGTTGGTTTCGCTTGCACGAAAATTTGCTGAAGAAAATGGGTTGATAATCCATACTCATGTATCAGAAAACGGACCGTTATCCTTAAGACTTAAAAAACAAACAGGCAAGGGAGATATCGAACTGTTATATGATCAGGGTGTTGCAAACGAAAGACTTGTGGTGGCACATGCCATATGGCTCAATGACAATGAAATAGACTTAGTTAAAAGAAACGGAATCAAAATTGCCCATTGTCCCTCTGCTAATATGAAGCTCAGCTCAGGTTTTTGCAAAGTACCTGAAATGATGGAGATGGGAATTGATATTTCTTTAGGGGCAGATGGAGCACCCTGCAATAATAATTTGGATATGTTCAATGAAATGCGTTTGGCTAGCCTTATACACAAACCTAGATGCGGAGCTACCTCAATGAAAGCGTATGACGTATTGGAGATGGCCACAATTGGCGGAGCAAGATGTTTAGGAATTGATAATGAAGTTGGCAGCCTTGAAGTCGGTAAAAAAGCTGATGTTATTCTCCTAAACAGGAATGAAATGCACTGCAGTCCTTCAGTCGGAGTTCCTTTAGATTCTCAAATTGTATATTCTCTAAAAAGCTCAGATGTGTTCGCTACCATAATAGATGGGGTTGTTCTTTATGAAAACAAGCAATTTACCATGCTCAACAGGAAAAACATACTTAACAACGCAGCAATACAGGTTGAAAAAGTACTTAATAGAGTACCGTTTGGTAAAAAGCTTTTAGAGACAGCACAATATTAAATGACGAAAGTGAGGAAATTAACTATGAGACTAAAAGACAAGGTCGCAATTATCACCGGTGGAGGAACCGGAATGGGTCGAGTAACTGTACTCCGCTTTTTAGAAGAAGGAGCAAAGGTAGTAATTGCTGATGTAAATGAAGCAACTATGGCAGAGACCGTTAAGATGGGCAAAGAAATCAGCCCAAATGTCATAGGAATTAAGACCGACCTTACAAATGAAGAGGACGTTAAAGAACTTGTGCGGAGAACTGTTGAAGAATTTGGTACCATTGATATTCTTTTTAATAATGCTGGGATTAATCATGCGGCACTTTTACATGAAACTACTTTGAAGGATTGGGATAAGGTTTTTGATGTAAATGTTAAGAGTATGTTTCTTACGTGCAAATATGTTCTACCAGTTATGATGGCAAATAACAGAGGATCTATTATCAACACCGCTTCACCCGGAGCAATAGTAGGTTTGCGCGGAATCTCCGCATATTGCGCCTCCAAAGGAGCTGTACCGGCATTGACCAGAAGTATCGCAGTTGATTATGCACCTTATAATATCAGAGCGAATTATTTATGTCCTGGTGTTATTCTGACTGAAATGACCGAAAAAATTATTCAATCAAAACCAAATCCGGACGAATTCAGGGAATGGTATCGCAAGGCAAGACCCCTTGGACGTTTTGGCGAACCGGTAGAGATTGCGAATGCAGCAGTTTTCCTGGCATCAGATGAAACAGCGTTTATGACCGGTGCTTCTATCGTAGCAGACGGCGGTTTTACTGTGCAATAAGAATAATTTTATTTTTGGAGAGATTTTATGAAGATATATATGCCAAACACTTTTCCAGAGCCTCTGATGGGCGGATGGAGCGACGATATTGTTCTTGATGTCAACAATACAGGATATCCGGTTAGCAAGGAAGAATTTAAGGCAAAGCTTTCAGATGCTGATGCAGTTATTATAAATCTGGATGATGTTTTTGATAAAGAAATGATTGATGCCGCCCCAAAACTAAAGGTTATTACTTTGTTTGCAGGAAGTACTTTTAATATTGATGTAGAATACGCCAAAAGCCGGGGTATCACCATATGTGTTACTCCTGGAGAAATATTTGAAACAACTGCTGATCTAACATTTGCGTTGTTAATGGCAGTCGCTAGGCGTATACCTGAAGCAGACGCATATATCCGCGCTGGAAAATATAATAATTGGAGTCCTGCAACACTGTTGGGCAGCGATATTTATGGTAAAACATTAGGTATACTAGGTCTTGGAAAAATCGGTACTGCTGTGGCTAGGCGTGCCAAAGGTTTTGGAATGAAGATTATATATAACGCTGCAAATGGACCAAAACCAGAGCTTGAGCAAGAACTGGGTTGTAGCTATGTAAGTTTTGAAGAATTACTTAAACAGTCAGATTTTTTAAGTTTGCACTGTAAACTTAACCAAGATACAAAACATATTATTGGCTGCCGTGAGTTGCAGATGATGAAGGGCAGTTCATATCTAATCAATACAGGCAGAGGTCAGCTTGTAGATGAAGAAGCTTTAGCTGATGCTTTGGAAAACGGAACTATTGCTGGAGCAGGGCTTGACGTATTTGAATATGAACCGAAAATTACTGAAAAGCTTTTGTCACTAAGCAACACGGTTCTAACACCACACCTGGGTGCATCCAGTGCAGATAATAGGCTAAAGATGGCTGAAATCGCAGCACAATGCACAAGAGATGCACTAAGCGGTTTGACTCCAAAGTATAGCGCATAAAACCTATAGTAAAGGAGGAACATGAGATGATTAATTCATGTTTTGGTTTAGCAGGAAAAAGGGTACTAATAACAGGATCCGCTCAAGGTCTAGGATTTATTATTGCAAGAGGGCTGGGTCGTGCAGGTGCTACAGTAATACTAAGTGATATTGACAAGACTAAATTGGATAAAGCAGTTGAAACATTAAATACCGAGGGAATCAATACTTTCGGAAGGATATTTAATGTCACAAAGAAAGATCAGATTTCCGAAGCAGTAGAGGATATTGAACAGAGTATTGGTCCGATTGATATACTGATTAATAATGCTGGAATACAAAGACGTATTCCGTTAGAAGATTTTCCTGAATCAGACTGGAAAGAAATATTAGATATTAATCTGACCGGTGTATTTCTTACCTCTCAGCAAGTTGCAAAGAAAATGATTGCCAGAAAATCCGGGAAAATAATTAATATTTGTTCGCTCCAAAGTGAATTGGGACGCCATACAATTGCTCCTTATGCAGCTTCAAAGGGAGGAGTTAAGATGCTCACCCGTAATATGGCTGTCGATTGGGGAAAGTACAACATCCAGGTTAATGGGATTGGACCGGGATATTTTCTTACAGAGATGACAAGAAATCTGGCAGAGGATCAGGTGTTTGACTCATGGCTTCGGGCTAGGACCCCTGCAAATCGTTGGGGGGACCCTGAAGAATTAGTAGGGACTGCAATTTTCTTATCATCAAAAGCCTCTAATTTTATTAACGGACAAATTATATATGTTGACGGCGGAATATTAGCCTCAATTTAGTATTAATTTTTTTTATTATTAACGGAAAGGAATTGACAGTTAATTAATAAAAATATATACTATAGTTATCCAAATAGTTCAAACATATAATAAAAATATATCAAAAACATATTAAGAATATTTATTATTTCTTTCAGTAAATTGAGTAACAAATGACAGTAGTATTATATTAAAGGAGTAATTGACATGAAAATTATTAAAAATGCTATGATTGTTTTACCCGACAAGAAAAAACGCTTAATCCGTAATGGTTTCATTCGTATTGACGGTAATATTATTGCGGAAATTGATTCGATGGACAAGCTTACCCCACAGAAGCTTGAAGGTGCTGAGATTATCGATGCAAAAGGAAAGATTGCATCTCCTGGTTTTGTTTCAACCCATAGCCATCTATACAGTGCTGTTGTTCGAAGCTTGCCTCATTCAGGTTATGATGACGTTGATTTTTCTTTTGCTTCATGGATGGAAAGATTCTGGTTTGCCATGCTTGAAGATAAAGTAACCCGTGAGGATATTTATGCCGGTACTCTGATTAACTGCATAGAGAATATTAAACACGGATATACGACCACATCAGATACTACTGAAGGATCTTATGCGCTTCCGGGAGCATTATTTGAGGCGGGGAGAGCAGTGGAAGAATCGGGTATGCGTGGAGTTCTATCCTTTGAAACAACAGGAAGAATCAGCGAAGAAAACTCAATGCTTGGTCTGAAGGAAAATATAGATTTTATTGAGCACTGCCGTAAGAATCCTGATGGACGTATTAAAGGTGTTATCGGAGTTCATACAACATATACATGTTCAGGCGATCTTATCCAAAGATGTAGAGCTGAGGCTACAAGACTTGGTTCAGGATTACAGATGCACCTTGCGGATGACCGCTGGCACAGTTTTGATTCAACATTGAAGTATGGTAAGCGCTGCTTAAAGTGGCTTGAAGATCTTGAATTCTTAGGTCCTGATGTTCTGTTCTTTCATTGCAGTTACATGAATAACAGATTAGATCCTGCTATTATGAAGCATTATGGCTGTAATATATCTCATCAGCCAGTATCCAATGCAAGCTTCGGCTTCTGGCCAAACATGATTCCGTTCATTGATGCAGGTGTTAATGTTTCTCTGGGAACAGACGGGCAAACTCAATCAATGTTTGAAAATATGCGTGCAGCGCAAATGATTCATCGTATTCGTTACGAAGAACTTGAATTGTTACCTGATGAGCAAATGTTTGAAATGGCTACAATTAACGGTGCAAAATCATTGCATCTTGAAAAAGAAATCGGAACACTTGAAGTTGGTAAAAAGGCTGATATTTTGTTATTGAAAAATAATAGTCCTGTTCCTGTTTTCGAGAATAACATTATGAACTTTCTTGTTACAGTAGCAGACAGTGCCCATGTTGATACAGTACTGATTGACGGCAGAGTTGTGGTTAAGGGTGGAGAGTACCAGCTACTTGATGAAGAAGAAGTTCGTGCTCGTTGCCAAGCACAGGCTGTTGATTTCTGGAAACGCAACAATTGGCCAACCCCGTAATAATTAGGATGCAGAATATTACTTAGGATATGTAAAGGGGTAAGGATTACTATGAATGAGTACATAGGCAAGTATAATGGTAATTATGTTGGAAAAAACGGATATATAACAAATGACGAAGTTTGTAAAATACTTTCAGACATAGTCAGTGTAGACAGTACCTTTGGTTATGAAGGGGATTGTGGAAGACTAATTGAAAAGATATGCAAAGAGCATGGACTAAATGTAGAAATCATGCCAGTAGCAGATGATCGCTTTAACGTTATGATTACTGTAGGCGCAGAAAGCTATAAGAGCGAAAAGCTTGGACTTATGCTTCATGGTCATTATGACACCGTACCTGCACTGGATATGGAAGATCCCTTTGTTACAAAGATTCGCGATAACAAGATGTGGGGCAGAGGAATTGTTGACCAGAAAAGCGGATTAGTTGCTTCAATCTGTGCTGCGATTGCTATCAAGCGCTCTGGAAAGCAGCTGAAGAAGCCTCTTTGTGTAGCAGCGATTGTTGATGAAGAGTCAGAGCACAGGGGAAGCTATACCCTGGTAAGAAGCGGTGTTGATTCTGAGTATGCTATAGTAACTGAACCTACAAATACTACTACATGTGAGTTTGGCTGCAAAGGAACAACACCAATCCGTATCAGAGTAAAGGGGCGTACTGCACATGCCAGTAATCCATGGATAGGAATTAATGCAATTCAGAAATCTATGTCCATACTGGAACGCTTGTTTAAAATGGAATTCCCTGAAGTTGATATTGGTGAGCTTGGAAAGCTACGTGCAACCTTGTGCGTAAGCAAGCTTGATGCTGGTACAGCGTATAATAACGTACCCGGGGAAGCTGTAATCTGGATGGACAGAAGAACAGTACCAGGTGAAAATACTCCTCTTGCCCTTCAACAGGTAAACAGGATTATAGAAGAAGCTAAAAAACTTGATCCCGAGCTTGATGCCACCGCTGAAGTTGCACGTCCTGATTGGCATTGGCAGCCTATTCGTGAGCGTGGTCTTAATCCGACAATTATGGATACTGACTGTAAGCTATATCACATATTAAAGGCAGCAGCAGAAAAAAGTGGACTTAAGCAGCTTCAAAAGAAATACTCAAATGGTTATAACGAAATGGACTTTCTTATTAATGATTTGGGTATTCCGACTTTGGTTTACGGGCCTGGTGATGGCCAGATGGCTCATAGCCCACGTGAGGAAGTTGATATTGATGAGGTTTGTAACGTTACAGAAGTATATTGCAACATGATCGAAGCTATTTGTATGTAAAAAAGGGAGAGAACATATTATGATGCACGAAATAGACCTTTCAGTAGAAGTATCCGGTATAAAGTTTAAAAATCCATTGATTCTATCGGAAGGCCCACTAACCGGTAACAGCCGTTTGATTGAAAGAGCGGCTCAACATAACATAGGAGCAATTGTTACAAAAAGCATTCGTCAAGAACCGGCTAAGTCTGCTAACCCATATATGATAGCAGCTAATCGCGGATTGATTAATGCTGATTGGACAGATATAGGATTTGACGCCTGGCTTAAGGAATTAGACAAATTGAATATTCCTATGCCATTAATAACAAATATTGCGACAAATCATTGTCCGCCAAAAAAAGCGGCTGAGTTGGCTGTTTTATTACAGAAGCATGGGGCAGCAATGGTTACTTTTTCAGATTATGAACCTGAGAATCTGGTCGATGTTGTCAGATATGCCCGCAATAATATTGATGTTCCGATAATGGTTAAATTACCACCCTTTGTTAAGAATATTGGGGATTTATGCAAGCGTTTAGAGGATGCAGGTGTTAACATGATTGCAGCTATGGACGCAGTGGGTCCTGCCATGGATATTGATATTGACAAAAGGAGAGCAATTCTTGGTTGTGACGGATCATTCGGATATATGTCTTCGGCACCTATTTTCCCATTGACATTGGCATATATTGCAGAGATTGCTGCCAATGTTTCCGTACCTGTTCTTGGTGTGGGTGGAGTATCTTGTGCAGCCGATGTTATCAAGTTAATTATGGCAGGGGCAACTTGTGTAGGAATGGTAGGAACACCTATATTAAAAGGTCTAGATATATTTGATAAGGTAGAGGCCGACCTTCGCAAATGGATGGCTGCTAATGGAGTTAAAAATCTGGCAGAAATAAGAGGTTGTGCCCAAAAATACCTGCATATGCCTGAAGTATGCAATTTGCAGGCTATTGTAGACGAGGATGCATGTACAGGTTGTGGTTTGTGCCAGAATTCATGCTATGCGGCTGCTATGGATAAAAATGCAAATGGTAAGGCACAGGCTAATTTAGAGTATTGCACAGGGTGCGGTGTTTGTGAGAGTGTGTGCAAGGTCAAAGCTATTAGAATCACTGATATAAATGGAGGCGCCGTATGCTGAATGAAAAACGTCGCAACGATCTCATTGAATTATGCAGAAGCATGATAAGCATTAATAGTGTAACGGGCTCCGAAAAGGAAATTGCACAATTTATATGCGACAATATGAAGAAAGTTGGCTATGACGAGGCTTGGATCGACGCGCAAGGCAATGTAATCGGAAAGATTTGCGGTAGCGGAAATGGTAAAAAGGTGCTACTGGACGGTCATATTGATACAGTAGATGTTTCGGATCCAGGTAAATGGCAGTATGCCCCATTTGATGGAACTGTTTCAGACGGCAAAATTTATGGCAGAGGAGCGGCTGATATGAAAGGCGCTCTTTCAGCCATGATAATGGCTGCAGGCTGGTTGGCCGGAGATAAGCGTCCATTGGGAGATGTATATGTTACCGGTACTGCCATGGAGGAAGTTGCTGAAGGCTGTGCACTAGCTTATATACTAGATAAAGTCAATCCTGATATAGTAGTGATTGGTGAAGCAAGTAGGCTTAACTTAAATATTGGACAACGCGGACGTGGTGAAATAGTGGTCCAAACAAAGGGAAAATCTGCACATTCATCTAACCCCGAAGTTGGTATAAACTCCGTGTATAAGATGATGAAGCTCTTAGCGGATATCCGTAGCATACCTGTTTCTCATCACGATATGTTGGGTGATGGGATAATGGAACTAACTGATATTATATCATCTCCATATCCCGGTGCATCGGTTGTTCCTGACTTATGCAGAACCACTTTTGACAGGCGTTTGCTTATAGGTGATAATGAGGAATCTATTCTTGAGCAAATTAAGCAAAAGATATCAAAATTAAAGACCGAAGATAACGAATTTGAAGCAGAGGCGTTTATAGAAAGTCTGGATTTAGAATTTTATACCGGATATAAAGTAACCCATACTAAGTTTGCTCCTGCTTGGTGCTTGGATAAAGATAAGAATTTCAATATTATTGATACGGCTTTGGGAGCTCTTCAAAATGCGGGACTAAATCCGAGTGTATCGGCGTATAAATTCTGCACTAATGGAAGTGCGTCTGCAGGGATATATAATATTCCCACAATAGGCTTTGGGCCATGTGCTGAATCACAGGCGCATGTTGTTGATGAGCATATTGAAATTGCACAGCTTGTGGATGCTGCTAAAGGATACTATTACCTTATTGATGCATTAAGCAGAATGTAAATAATAAATAAGAGGAAAGTGACTATGGACATTCTAATAAAAAACGGTACTCTTGTCACTGTAGATAAAGAAAGAAGAGTATTTAAAGGCGATATTGCAATAGACGGCGGAAGGATTGTTGAAATAGGTAACAGCTTGGATATCCAAGCTGACAAAATAATTGATGCAGAAGGCTGTGCAGTTATGCCCGGCATGATAAATACGCATACTCATATCTACCAGGCTTTGATAGAGGGTATTGGATACGATATGCACTTTTCACCATGGAACTGGCGATTCCTCTTTCCGGTTGTCAGCAGGATGACTCCTGAGCACTCTTATGTAAGTGCACAGGTTGCAGCAATGGAAATGATTAAAAGCGGTACAACAACAGTATGTGACCATTGGTATATGCATACTTATTTCGATAATGTACGCAATCTTGCCACAGCTTTGGATGAAAGCGGAATACGGTCATGTATTGTGTATGGTTTGCTCGATCGTTCCTTTGCGGGAAATGCTATTGATGATGAAAGTATGACCATGGTACACTCCCGTGAAGATCTTATGGCTGATGTAGAAAGATTTGCATCAAAATGGCATAAGAGAAGTCGTACGACCGTGGCTCTGGGTGTAGGAACTACTCAGGACGCTTCCCCAGAGCTTTTGAAAATGTCACAGGAATATTGTCTTGCAAACGGTATGCAGAACAATTTCCATGTGGCCGGCTGGAGTGATTTAATAGCCAATTGCTACAAGGAATATGGAATGCGGGATGTTGAATATCTTGCAAAGCTCGGCTATGTTGGGCCAAATATGGTTTATGTTCATTCTGTATGGCTTACACCGGAAGAAATAAAAATTATTGGAGACACAGATACTAAGATTGCACACTGCCCGGCAGCAAATTCACAGCTTGCATATGGAGTGGCTCCTGTTGCTGAAATGCTCGCAAGAGATGTAGCAGTAGGCTTGGGAACTGATGGTGGAGCTAGTTATACCTATGATATGTTTGAACTTATGCGTGTAGCCTCATATCTGCAAAAGCAAAAGAATATGTCTGCTGATTTTCTAACTGCCGAGCAGGCTATAGAGCTTGCGACAATTAACGGTGCCCGTGTCTTGAACATGGAAGATGAAATAGGCTCATTGGAAATCGGTAAAAAGGCAGATATTATATTAGTTGATTTTAATAAACCTCACCTTATACCAGTAAATCGCTATACGCCAAAATTAGTATACAGTGCCAACGGCAGCGATGTACGCACCACTATAATTGACGGAAAGATAGTCATGGAAGATTATGAGCTTAAGACTATGAATGAAAAAGCTATAATGAAGGATGCTATTCGCTGTGCAAATGAATTGGTAGATGGCGCATCTAATGGTGAGACAGAAAGACTGCTAAATTCGCCCTGGGGGCGTAAACGTCCATACTGGAGAAGTTGAAAGGAGCTAAAAAAGTGACTAAAATAACATTTCCTAAAGATTTTATCTGGGGAGTAGCAAACAGTGCACCACAATCTGAAGGTGCATACAAAGAAGACGGAAAAGGTGAATCTATTTGGGATCGTTATAGCCACATTCCCGGTAACATTATAGATGGTGAAAGTGGAGATGTTTCCTCTGATTTCTATCATAGGTATAAGGAAGATATTGCACTAATGAAAAAAATGAATATACGGAATTTCCGTATGTCTATTGCATGGACGCGTATTTTCCCTGATGGCAAAGGCAAAATTAATGAGAAAGGTATTGCTTTCTATCACAATGTTATTGATGAGCTAATTAAAAATGGCATTGAACCTATGGTATCCCTCTATGCGTGGGATTTGCCTCAGAAACTGCAGGATATTGGTGGTTGGGGCAACCGTGATGTAACAGACTATTTTGAGCAATATGCCAGAATACTTTATAAAGAATTCGGAGAAAAGGTACGGCAATGGGTTACTTTTGAAGAACCTTTTTGTACTGCATTTATTGGAAATTACCTTGGTACATATGCTCCCGGCTTAAAAGATTTTTCTACAGCATTATTGGTTAGCTATAATCTGCTTTTGGCCCACGGCAAAGCAGTAAAGGCATGCCATGATATGCTTCCAGGTGCTAAAATCGGTATCGCACTTAACCTTTCGGATTGTAAGAGTGCTACTGATAATAAATTGGATATTGAAGCGGCAATCAGGGCCGATGGATATAGAAACCGTTGGTTCTTAGATCCCATGTACAAGGGCAGCTTCCCGCAGGACATGCTTGATTGGTATAAAGCACAGGGTGTGGTGTTGCCGGAGATATTAGATAAAGATCTTGAAATAATGTCGGAACGACCGGACTTCCTTGGTTTAAACTACTACTCTCCTCATTATTATGTTCATGATGAAAAATCATGGCCTGTAAAGTTTGTTTCGGTTAAAACAGGTAAGCCAATAAATGATATTTATTGGGAAATTGTTCCTGAGGCTCTATATAATATCATGGAACGAGTAAAAAGAGATTATGGGAATATAGAGTTTAAAATTACTGCTAATGGCTCATGTACAACGGATAATGTAAACCGTGAGCACAGGCTGATGGATGATGGTCGTATTGATTATATGTACAAGCATCTTATTCAAATAGATCGGGCTATTCGTTCAGGCATTCGTGTCACAGCCTATTATGCATTTTGCTTTACTGATAACCTTGAATGGTCTCTTGGCTTTACTAAACGTTTTGGACTTGTATATATTGATTTTAAGACCCAAGAGAGAATCGTTAAGGATAGCGGCTACTGGTACTCAAAGGTAATCAGTGAAAATGGGTTTGATTTAGTGTGAGCTTTTGATTCAGAGTTTCGCATATTAATCAAAGATTGGGGGAAATCGGTTTGCTGGAATGTGATCTTATTGTAGGTGGAAGTTATTTAATAACTATGGATGACAATGACACACGTATACGCGATGGAGCAGTTGCCGTTCTGAATGGTAAAATTCTTGAAATTAGTGATATTGAAAGTATACGTACCAAATATAAGCCTAAAGAGGAGATCGTGCATGAAAATGCAGTCATTCTCCCCGGTTTGATAGATGCTCATACTCATGAGACACTGACTCGCGGACTTCAGGAGGATTTACCCTTGATGCGCTGGTTAGAGGAGGTATGTTATCCAGTTGAGCGTAGCTATACACCCGATGATATTTATGCAGCAGCTATCATGACCCAGATGGAGCTTATTCGCGGTGGTGTCACTACTTTTATTGATATTTTTCGTTATGCCGACCGTGCTATTGACGCATTAAAACAATCTGGACTAAGAGCAATATTTTCCCCACAATTTTTTGACGAGACATCTGATACACTTGAAAGTATTGATAAGACGGTAGGGTTGATTGAAAAATATCATGGCACTGAAAATGGTCGTGTTAATGTATGGTTCGGACCTCATGCACCCTATTCCTGTGGGCCTGATAGCTATAAAAATGCAGCAAAGCTTGCAGAGAAACTTGGTGTGGGTATTCATACACATTTATGTGAAACAAAGGCTGAAATCCAGATAATAAAACAACTATATAATATGGATCCTGTTCAGTATATGAATGAAACGGGTGTACTGGATGTCCCATGTGTGTTGGCACACTCTATCTACCTTACAGATGAGAATATAAAACTGCTTGCCGAAAAACGGAGCACAGCAGGCCTTGTATATAACCCTATAAGTAATATGAAGATAGCTGATGGAGTTGCAAGGATACCTGAAATTATTGCCGCCGGATGCACCTTAGGCTTGGGTACAGACTCAAATCTATCCAACAATGGTTTGGATATGTTTGCTGAGATGCGAATAGGCAGCTATCTGCAAAAATTGTTTAATGATGACGCAACAATAATGCCTTGCTTTGAAATGCTGAAATTGGCAACCCGTGGAAGTGCCAACGCCCTTAAGATGGGTGATAAGATAGGAAGTATTGAACCGGGTAAATGTGCAGATATAATTGCTGTAAGTTTCATGAAACCACATATGTGGCCAATATACTATGAAAACCCAAGTAATATAGTTGAGCAAATTGTCTATTCTGCACGTGCATCCGATGTTATTACGAATATCGTAGACGGGAAGGTATTGATGGATAATTATATCATCAGAACAATTGATGAAACCGGAGCCTTCGAACTGGTACAAAAGCGTGCACATGATTTATATGCACGTTCCTTTCCAAATAAATGAGCTAAAGGGTTAGCATAGATAACAAAGGAGAATGAACCATATGAATGAAATACGGCTGATAGTAAACGGGAGACCAGTGGTGGCAAGTAATCCAGAAATGAAGCTGCTACATTTTTTGCGTGAGGAATTAGGGCTTGTTGGTACAAAAAATGGCTGCGATAGGAGTCAATGCGGGGCATGTACCGTTATAGTTAATAAGAAGGCTGTATCAGCATGTTCACAGACAATGAAAAAGCTTTCAGGTGCAATAGTTGAGACAATAGAAGGCTTAGCTGACGATGATAAATTACATCCGCTGCAAACAGCATTTGCAAAGCTAAGTGCATTCCAATGCGGTTTTTGCACCCCCGGCATGATAATGAAGGCTAAGGAATTATTAGATAATAATCCTAATCCAACTGAGGATGAGATCAGAATAGCATTGAAGAGAAATATCTGCAGATGTACGGGATATAAGAAAATTGTGGAGGCAGTTCAACTTGCGGCCCGTATACAGAGCGGCAAGGAAGTTGTGAATTTATTTGATGATGACGGTAAAGTCGGTGACCGCACAGTTCGTACCGAAGCATTACGCAAGGTTAAAGGCCAACCGATTTTTACAGACGATTTTAAACTGGTCCGTCCGTTGCAGGGGAAGATGCTTTTCTCCAAATATCCCCATGCAAGGATAATATCTGTTGATATCGAAGAAGCCAAGAAGATGCCGGGTGTTGCTGCAATAGCTTTGTATAAGGATATTCCGGGGCGTAAGGATTTTGGACAGGGAATGTTCACTCAACAGCCTGTTATTGCAGGAGATATCGTACGCTATGTTGGCGATCCGGTTGCTGTGGTATATGCTGAAAGCGAAGAACAAGCATATGCTGCCATGGAATATATAAAAGTTGAATATGAGCAGCTACCAATAATAAACACGCCTGAGGAGGCTATGGCTGAGGGTGCTTATAAAATATATGAAGAGGGCAATATACTTAAACATCATCATACTCATAAAGGCAATATAGATCGCGGGTTTGAGCAATCAGATATAATAATTGAAGATACGTTCTCAACTCAGCGCATTGACCATGCATATATGGAGCCTGATGCTGCGCTTGCTAAGTATGATGAAAATGGTCTGCTTACAGTATATGGTTCGGTACAAAATCCCTTAGGTCTGCGTAGAGATCTGGCAGCGTGCCTTGCCATGGATGAGGAGAAGATCCGTGTGGTCATCTATCCCAATGGTGGTGCATTTGGTGGAAGGGAAGAACCATCTGTACATATTCAGGCGGCTCTTGGTACATTACTGACAGGTAGACCTGTAAGAATGGTATTTAGCAGAGAAGAACTCAATATATTCTCAGTCAAACGTCATCCTATGACAATGCATTATAAGCTTGGTGCTACAAAAGACGGCAAATTATTAGCACTAAAAGTAAAGACTGTAGGTGATACCGGAGCTTATGCATCATCCGGTGAGTTTGTATTGTTCCGTTCCTGTGCATTTGCTGCAGGACCTTATGATATTCCTAACGCATGGGTTGATTCATATGCAGTATATACAAACAATGTTACATCAGGATCTATGCGCGGATTCGGAAGCACTCAACCCTGTGTAGCAATAGAAACATTGGTAGATAGAGTTGCGGAAGCATGCAATATAGATCCTTTTGAGCTACGTAAAATAAATGGTCTTGATATAGGTAAGAAGACTTTGACTGGTCATGTAATAGCTTATGAGTCAGGCTATCAGGAAGCTGTTAAGGCAGTAGAAAATTATGTTAGGAAGGATAAGTTACCAGAGCCGTCAGGACCTAATAAGAAAATCGGTATTGGTGTTGCAAGCAGCATGAAAAATGTAGGCTTAGGTTCAGGTGTCGAAGATTCGGCATGGGCACAAATGCGCTTGGATGAAGAAGGCAAGATTGTTCTAATGATGGGTGCTGTGGAGTTTGGCCAGGGCTGCGACACAATAATGGTTCAGATTGCTGCCGAAGAATTAGGTGTAGCCTCTAATAATCTCAAGCTTGCGTTAATTGATTCAGATTATACTTTGGAGGGCGGTATTACAACAGCCTCCCGACAAACATTTGTTACCGGTAATGCTACTAGAATGGTAAGCAAAAGCTTTAAGGTTGCTATGCTAGCGTATGTTGCTAAGATTTCATCTGTTCCGGTTGAATTTTTGGATTGCGATAATGAAGGTGTTTATGACATTCGTAAGGATAAAAATTACCGCATTGGGTATAAGGAGCTCGCAAAGGTAGTCCAAGATAATGGTGATGACTTATATGAGAAATATTACTATGTTGCGCCGGTGACACACCCAATGAAGAAATGCTCGGATAATCCAACAAATGATATGACAGATTATAAGCTGCATTTCGCATACAGCTTTGGTGTGCAGGCAGTAGTAGTTGAAGTGGATGAGTTAACCGGGAAGGTAGATGTTTTGCGTGTGTATGCTGCCAATGATGTAGGCAGGGCTATTAATCCGGCATTGGTAGAAGGTCAGATTGAAGGTGGAATAGCAATGGGGATTGGATACGCACTTTCAGAGAAATTCCTGATTGAGGATGGTCAAGTCGTGACAAAGCAACTAAAGGATATGGGTCTCCCCAGAAGTACGGACGTTCCGACTGATATACGGACCATAATTGTGGAAGAGAAACATCCTTATGGTCCTTTTAATGCAAAAGGTATGGGTGAAATTCCATTGAATCCAACAGCTCCAGCAATACTTAATGCTATATATAATGCTGTTGGCGTGCGCATCAATGCACTGCCCGTTGATGCAAAAGCACTCGCAAAGCAAATAAATGAAAAGAAAAGGTAAAAATGACATAAAGAAACTCCTGAAAGGTAATAATAATCAGAATCAGAATAAGGAAGGGAGTTGACACCTTCCGAAATATTAATATAATAAAAACCTGTACATTAATTAAATGATGATTTTGAAAAATTATAATTACTTTTCAGGAGGATAACTAATTGCTATGGAGGTAAAAATGACGAAAGAGATTATTAGTACAAATAAAGCACCGGCAGCCATAGGACCATATGTTCAAGCGATCAAGACCGGGGGATTTCTATTTTTATCAGGTCAATTAGGAATTGATAATAAGACAGGTGAAATACCTGAACATGTAGAGGACCAGGCTCATAATGCATTTAAAAATATAGAGGCAATATTACATGAAACAGGAATCAGTTTTAATAATATTATTAAAACAACGGTATTTTTGACTGAAATGAGTGACTTTGCAAATATAAATAAGATTTACGGCGAATATTTTAAGGATTCCTATCCGGCACGCTCTTGTGTTGCTGTTAAAGCTTTACCAAAGGATGCTAAATTTGAAATTGAATGCATTGCAGCGTTATGATTTGTACTCCATATTATATATACATTAACAAATGCTAATCTGGCGTCCGAAACATTGGCAAAATAGCAAAAAACTATCACTTTCATATATATATGTGATAGAATAATTACAAAAATTTGATAATAACTTTACTGTTTCTTCTATTATGTAAAGTTATGGATGGGATGATTTTTATGAGAATTGACAGACTAAAAAGTATGGAGGAGCTGGTAATCAATAAAGGAAGCGCATCATTGGAAGAGTTAGCAGAGCATTTTAACGTTTCAATTAATACTATTCGAAGGGATTTAGATGAATTATTGGAACGCGGTAGCATTAAAAAAGTTTATGGAGGGGTGGTATGTTGTTTACCGGGAGATATAGTTCACCGTGAAGATTTAAACATATCTGCCAAGCAAACTATTGGTAGTCTTGCCGCACAATTAATTGAAGACAACTCCACTGTTTTTATCGATTCAGGAACAACGACAGCACATGTGATTCCATTTTTAAGCAATAAAACAAACGTGACAATTATAACCAACAGTCTAAAGGCCATGATAGAAACGTCAAAATACTCAAACTTAAAATTGCTGGCAATAGGAGGTTACTTTAATCCATCAAGATTTTCGTTTGTAGGTGCTGACACTATTGAAAGCATGGCTAAGTTAAATTTTGATAAGGTTCTTATCGGTACTACCAATGTTTCTTTAACAAATGGTTTATCAATTAACTCGCATTTTGAGGTAGATATAAAACGATGGCTTGTGAAAAACTTTAAAGGAAAGATTACATTGTTAGCTGATTCAGATAAATTTGATAAATCTGCGCTTTATTCGTTTTGCAACTTTGACGATGTAAGCACAATAGTTTCAGACAGACAATTACCTCAGAATTATATTCAGAGGATGGCTGCTAATGGCATTACTTTTGTTTGTCCTGAATGATTAAGCCTGTATAACCATAAATAAGTAAATATTATAGCATGATTGTAAGGATAGTTATTATGAAAAATAATATAGAGAAAATGGCAGTAACAAATATTATTGCCTCCTTTATTTCCTATATTTCTAAGGTGCTGCCTGATGATATAACAAAGAAGCTGAACGAGCTACGTGAGGAAGAGACAGACAAGATTCCATCATTGATTTACGATACGATGTTTAAAAACCAGGAACTTGCAAAGATACTTAATCGACCATGTTGTCAGGACACAGGCGTGATTCAGTTTTTTGCAAAAGTCGGAACCAGGTTTCCGCTCATTGATTCTTTACCTGACATATTTACAGATGCTGTTTTGAAGGCTACTAAAGAAGCACCGCTACGTCATAATGCCGTTGAAACCTTTGACGAATACAATACTGGAAATAATACAGGATATCGTGTGCCTTGTGTTGATTGGGAGATTGTTCCATATAGTGAAGAACTGAATCTTAGCATATACATGGCAGGAGGTGGCTGCACCTTACCAGGAAAGGCAATGGTACTTATGCCTGGTGCAGGTTACGAAGGTGTTATCGAATTTGTTCTTGATGTAATAACTTCATATGGACTTAATGCATGTCCTCCCTTGCTTGTAGGTGTTGGAGTGGCAACATCGGTAGAAACTGCCTCAAGGCTTTCAAAGATAGCTCTTTTACGGCCTATTGGAATTAGAAATCTTAATGAACTGGCAGCACAACTAGAATCGGAATTGGAAGAAGGAATAAACTCAATTGGCCTTGGACCACAGGGGATATCAGGGAAAAAATCTGTTATTGGTGTGCATATCGAAAATGCTGCCAGGCATCCGTCAACCATAGGTGTTGCGGTAAATGTTGGCTGTTGGTCTCACAGACGTGGAAATATAGTTATAAAAGCCGACGGATCATATGAAATTATATCTCATAGTGAGGTATCATTATGAAAAAAGTATTGACAACCCCAATAGCAGATAATGATTTGGAAAGTTTAAGTGCTGGTGATGTTATATATCTTACAGGTCATATAGTAACCTGTCGTGATGTAGGGCACCGGCGTCTTTTAGAAAGGAAAATACCACTGCCGGTTGATTTAAAAGGCGGAGCTATTTTTCATGCCGGCCCAATTGTCAAGAAAATGGACAATGGGAAATACATAATGGTTTCCATAGGCCCAACCACAAGTATGCGTATGGAAAGGTTTGAAAAGGATTTTATAGAACAGACAGGTGTTAAGCTTATTGTGGGCAAGGGCGGCATGGGCGAAGATACAACTTCAGGCTGCAAGCAATTTAAGGCTATACACTGTATATATCCTGCCGGTTGTGCGGTTATTGCAGCTACCGAGGTAGAGGAAATCGAGAATGTTGAATGGACTGAACTTGGAATGCCTGAAAGCCTTTGGGTATTGAGAGTCAAAGAGCTTGGGCCATTGATTGTATCTATTGATACTAAAGGAAATAATCTCATTGAAAATAATAAAGCTTTATTTAATGAAAAGAAGAAAATGGCTTATGAGCAATTAATAAAAAAAGTCAGTTTTATTAAATAGAATATATATCAAAATTATCTTGTATTTTTTGCATTTTTATATCTTAATAATCAACAATCGAGGAGGTCTATTATGAATATTAATAGATACTTAGATCATTCTGTCCTTATTCCGACAATGACTAAACAAATGGCACGGGAAGCAATTGAGCTTGGTTTGAATTATGAAGTAAGAAGTGTATGCGTGCGCCCTTGTGACATTGCGCTTGCAGTTGATATGTGCGCAGGTACACAGACCATGGTTTGCTGCGTATTAGATTTTCCGCATGGTACCGGAGGAAGTATCGCGAAGGGATTACTTGCTGCAAACTATATAGAACAAGGCGTTCAGGAAATTGATATGGTAATGGATTATTCTGCCGCATTATCTGGCGAGTGGGATATTGTAGCTGATGGAATCAAGCATGTGGTACAAGTTGCACGGCCTAAGGGAGTGGGTGTAAAGGTTATATTTGAGACCTGTGAGCTCTCAATGGAACAGATAGCAAAGGCGACTGAAATCTCCATTGAAGCAGGGGCTGACTTTATTAAGACCTCTACAGGCTTTGCCCGAGGAGTGACGGATGAAGCCGTAAAATGTATGGTTGATGCTGCGAAAGGCCGTGTACAGGTAAAGGTATCAGGCGGTGTGCTTGATTTGGAGACAGCAATTAAATATATCAGTATGGGAGCTACACGTTTAGGGGTTAAGTATAGTACCACACCGATTATTATGGATGCCTTTAACCAAAAGGATAAATAAAGTTATACGCTAATGTGACAGAATAGGGGTGCACAAAGTGAAATGGATTTTAAACAATAAAAAAAATTATGAAATGCAAAAATCATTATTGGATGAAAATACATTAGTCGAAGTAAAAAGCTTTCATGAGAGCTTTTCAGAGTATAAGCCCACTCCTTTGGTCAGACTAAAAAAAACATCCGAATATCTTGGGCTTTCAGAAATCTATATAAAAGATGAATCATTTCGTTTTGGACTAAATGCTTTTAAGGTTCTCGGAGCATCTTATGCAATAGGAAAGTACCTATCTCGTAAGTTTAATAAAAATTTTGCTAATCTGTCAATGCAAATGCTAAAAGAGGGTGAATGGGCAGACGTAATTAAGTCTATCACTTTAGTATCGACCACCGACGGCAACCATGGCAGAGGTGTTGCTTGGATGGCTCAACAATTAGGTTGTAAAGCTATTATTTACATGCCAAAAGGAAGTGCACAAAACCGTGTAAATAATATCAAGCAGCACGGTGCAAGTGTTTATGTAACAGAATGGAATTATGATGATACGGTGCGTTATACTGCTAAACTGGCACAAGAAAATGGCTGGGAAGTTATTCAGGATACTGCCTGGGAAGGGTATGTGGATGTGCCGACCTGGATTATGCAAGGATATTCTACTATCATGCAGGAAGTTGTGATTCAGCTTAATGGAGTTACACCTACTCATGTCTTTTTACAGGCTGGAGTTGGTGCATTTGCATCAATAATAGCCGACGTTTTAATGACAGTATATAAAAGCAATCCACCTAAAATTGTAATAGTCGAGCCAGATAAAGCAGACTGTTTCTATAGATCTGCAAAGGCTGGAAAGATAATTCCGGTAACGGGTGAAATGGATACTATATCGGCGGGACTCGCCTGCGGCGAACCTAATCCTATTGCATGGGATATTCTGAAGGATTGTACAGATATGTTTATTGCAGCACCGGATTGGATGGCAGCTAGAGGGATGCGCATTTTGGGCAATCCTTCAGGTGATGATACCAGGGTTATCTCCGGAGAATCAGGTGCCATAACTGCCGGAGTTTTGAGCGTCTTGATGGAGAGTAATCAATTCAAAGCTGCTAAGGAAGCACTGGAGCTTAATGAAAAATCCAAAGTTTTACTTATTAGTACAGAAGGTAATACGGATCCGGAGATTTATAGAAGAATAGTTTGGGACGGACATTATCAAAGTGAACTTAATGCTTAGTTTTTTGATAGATGGAGGAAAATATTTATGGTTAAAGAACCTAATATAAAAGCATTGCGTGTTTTCGCAGAGGAAATTCGCGTTGAAACACTTAAGGAGTTCAGGGAGCTTGGCTTTGGTCACATAGGTGGTTCTATGTCTGTAATAGAGGCTTTGGCAGTATTGTATGGATCAATAATGAATGTTGATCCAAAGAATCCTGATTGGGAAGATCGTGATCGCTTAGTTATGAGTAAGGGTCATGCAGGTCCGTCTTTATATGCTACTTTGGCGTTAAAAGGATTTTTTCCCAAAGAAGATCTTTTAACATTAAATAAACCCGGAACCAAGTATCCCAGTCATACCGACAAGAATCGTACTTTAGGTGTTGATATGACAACAGGCTCTTTAGGACAGGGATTTTCAACAGCGCTTGGCCTTGCAGCAGCCGCTCGAGCATTAAAAAAAGCATGGAGAACCTTCTTGTTTGTTGGAGATGGTGAGTGTAACGAAGGCCAGGTATGGGAAGGGGCAAGGTTCGCATCCCATCAGCAGTTGGATAATATTATTTGCTTTGTGGATTGGAATAAAAAACAGCTTGATGGTTACCTTGATGAGATTTCAGGGGGCGGGAATCTGGCAGAAAAATTTCAAGCCTTTGGTTGGTTCGTTCAGCAAATCAATGGTCATGATATAAGTTCAATTATTGATGCCGTTTCAAAAGCCATTACTGTAAAAGGTAAACCTTCCTGTATAATCTTGGATACCATCAAGGGTCGCGGCTGTACCATAGCAGAATTCTGCGAAAAAAACCATAATGTTGTTTTCAGTAAAGAAGATATGGATGAAGCAATATTACAAGCTGAAAAAGTATTGGCAGAGGCAAGATAAGGAGGGTAGATTTATGAGAATCAAATTATTAAATAAGTATGTTAAAGATACCCGTATGATGAGAGATGTTTTTTCTAGTATGCTGGCTGATCAGATGGATACGGACAAGAATGTATGTTACTTGGACTCAGACCTTGCAAGTTGCGTAGGAACAACGCCTTTGATGAAGCAGTATCCAGATCGTGCCTTAAATGTAGGTATTGCAGAAGCTAATATGATAGGCGTAGCAGCCGGCATGAGTGCTGCCGGAATGAAGCCCTATGTTCATAGTTTTGCTCCTTTTGCATCTCGCCGCGTAATGGATCAGGTTTTTATGTCAGTTGCTTATGCCCGGCTAAATGTACGAATAATCGGCTCAGATCCAGGTGTGACAGCAGCGTTTAATGGCGGTACACATATGCCTTTTGAAGATATGGCGGTAATGTGTGCGATTCCAACGGCGACCGTTATGGAGCCGGCGGACTGTGCTCAATTAGCATCAATTATGAGACAGGTGAAGGATCTTTACGGACTATTCTATATTCGGTTACTTCGTAAGAATCCAGTGGCAATATATACTGACGATTCTGAGTTTGAAATTGGTAAAGGTGTAACGATAAGGGATGGAAAGGATGTAACTGTTATAGCATCCGGCATAATGACTGAGCAGGCTCTTAAAGCGGCTGAAATTCTAGAAAAGGAAGGTATAGATGCTCGTATTGTGAATATGTTCACATGGAAGCCCATTGACGAAGCACTGATTGAAACTTCTGCACGTGAAACCGGGGCTATTGTCACAGCTGAAAATCATAATATATTTTGCGGTTTAGGATCTGCAGTTAACAATGTTGTCACATCAACCTACCCTGTGCCTGTTGTACGTATGGGTATTGAGGATGAATTTGGTGAAGTAGGTCCAGAGGATTATTTAAGGGAAAGGTATGAACTTACAGCCAATAAAATTGCAGCTAAGGCTAAAATTGCTCTTAATCTTAAAAACAGCCTTAGATAAGAAATAAAATATAAAAACATTTGAGGAGGATACTTTTATGGCAAAAATTAGAGTAGGTGTTGCGGGATATGGAGTAATAGGGCAGAGATTGGCAGACGGTGTTGCCTTACAAGGAGATATGGAGCTTGTAGGAGTTGCGGATGTGGCGCCAACTCTTTCTATACGAGCATTAAAGGAAAAAGGGATGCCTTACAACCTTTACTTGGTTTCAGGTGCGGATAAGTCAAAGTTTGATGAGTTAAATATTCCGGTAAGCGGAACCTTTGATGATCTACTTGATAAAGTGGATATCATGCTGGACAGCTCCCCCGGGGGTATTGGAGCAAAGAATAAAGAGCTTTATGCCCAAAAAGGAGTAAAAGCCATCTTCCAAGGCGGAGAGAAAAACTCTGTTGCCGATGTATTTTTCCACGGCTATGCTAATTATGAAAAAGGAATAGGTGTGGATTATCTTAAACTCACCAGCTGCAATACTACAGGCCTTATTAGAACAGTTGACTGTCTAGATCGTGCTTACGGTATTGAAAAGGTAGCAATTACAATAATTCGTCGTGTAGCAGATCCTGGGGACTATCATCGTGGATTAACAAATGCTCTTCAGATAGATAAGGCACCATCTCACCAGGCTGTGGACTTAATGACAATAATGCCCCATGTTAAAGCCACAGGAATTTTAGTACATACTCCGGTTACCCATGGACATATTATTACAGTTTTAGCTACCGGCAAGCAAAAAATAACCAGAGAAATGGCGCTTGAAGCATTTTCAAAGCATCCCCGTATTCGTACGGTACGTATTGATGACGGTTTCCTTGGCAACGCATCACTCTTCCGCTATGCCCGTGATTTGGGAAATCCTCGCGGAGATATGTATGAGATAGGACTATGGGAAGACAGTATAGTGGAATCCGGTGACGATATCATGTTTGCCATCAATATTCCTCAAGAGAGCGTAACAATACCTGAAACCATTGATGCTATCCGAGCATCTGCAAAGATGCAGCTTACCTGCGAAGAAGGCACAGCCGAGACCAACAAATACCTTGGTATTGGCAAGTGGAATAAATAGGAGGCTTTCATGCGTTTTGGGATACATACGATTGATGAATTCGAAGTAGAAGGTAAAACAGTTCTGTGCAGGGTTGATATTAATCAACCCGTGGACAGGAAAAATAACACATTAAAAGATATAACCCGTATTAAAGCTTGCGTGCCAACTGTAAAAGAACTCTCCGATAGAGGAGCAAAAGTCGTGCTTCTTGCCCACCAGGGTAGTGATATAGAGTACAAGAACTTCTATACGACTCAGCCTCATTCTATTGTCCTTTCTGAGTTACTTGACCGTGAGGTGCAATTTATTGATGACGTATGCGGCCCTGCCGCCCGCGAAAAAATCAGAGCGCTTAAAAACGGAGAAATACTATTACTGGATAATGTGCGTTTTGTGTCAGAGGAACAGACTCTTTTTGAGTTGAAACTATGCCTGACCCACGAGATGCAAGCTCAAACCCTACTTGTGCAAAAACTTGCTCCTTTAGCTGATCTCTATGTATGTGACGCATTTGCGGCAGCCCATCGAGATCAACCGTCTCTTTGCGGATTTGAGCAAGTACTTCCCTCTGCTATGGGCAGGCTCTTCGAACAAGAATTCTGTGTAATTTCTAAGCTAATGGAAAGTCCTAAGCGCCCTTGTACCTTCATCCTTGGAGGAGCTAAAATCTCTGATGCCTTTATGATGATGGAGACCGTTCTGAAAAATGGGGTTGCGGATAAGGTGCTTACCGGTGGTCTTGTAGCTAATATTATTCTAGCTGCAAAAGGTGAAAATATTGGGGCCGGGAGTATGGATTTCATATTGAAATCTAACTATGGAGAATATATCGAAAAGGCAAAGAGTCTTTATGACAAATATGCTGATTTTATTGTACTGCCTGATGATCTTGCGTATGTAAATGATGGCATACGATGTGAGTCAGCCATTGGATGTGTTCCAACGGATATTTCGGCTACTGACATCGGAAGTATGACTGCTAAGAAATATGCCCAAATTATTAAAACATCAGAAACAGTATTTGTGAATGGGCCTATGGGTATATTTGAAATGAGCGAAACAGAGCTGGGTACCAAGGAAATCTGGGCAGCATTAGGGGACACCAAAGCCTATACGGTTATTGGTGGAGGTGACAGTATTACTGCCACAACAAAGTATGGATTGACTGATAAAATATCATATATCTGTACAGGCGGGGGAGCTCTTATACGTTTCCTGACCGGCGAAGAACTACCAGTAGTTAAGGCACTTAGACATGCAGCAGAAAAGTTTAATTAAATCGAAATATGGAGGATAACACTTATGGATTATGCAAAGGAATCACTAAGACTTCATGCCAAATGGAAGGGAAAAATCGAAGTAGTCAGTACAATACCAGTAGATACCAAAGAGGATCTTTCACTTGCCTATACACCAGGAGTAGCTGAGCCATGTCTAGAAATTCAAAAGGATGTAAATAAAAGCTTTGATTTGACCAGACGATGGAACATGTGCCTGGTCGTCACAGACGGAACTGCAGTTTTAGGGCTTGGAGATATTGGTCCAGAAGCCGGCATGCCGGTAATGGAAGGAAAATGTGTTCTATTCAAGGCGTTTGGAGATGTGGATGCCTTTCCTATGTGTATTAAAAGTAAGGATGTCGACGAGATTGTTAATACCATATATTTGATTTCAGGTAGTTTTGGTGGTGTTAACCTTGAGGATATATCAGCTCCTAGATGCTTTGAAATTGAGAAAAAATTAAAGGAAAAATGTGATATTCCTATATTCCACGATGATCAGCATGGTACCGCTGTGGTTACTCTTGCAGGTATTGTAAATTCGTTAAAGATTACAGGTAAAAAAAAGGAAGATGTTAAAGTAGTTATAAATGGTGCCGGCGCGGCAGCAATCTCAATAACAAAATTACTTTTTACTGACGGATTTAAGAATATTATTCTTTGCGACAGAAATGGGGCAATTTATGAAGGCCGTAAGGCTGGAATGAACCCGATTAAGGAAGAAATGGCCCTTATCACTAACCGGGAGAAGAAGGAAGGAACCTTGGCAGACGTAATCTGTGGCGCAGATATATTCATTGGTGTTAGTGGTCCAAAAACCCTTACCACGGATATGGTAAAAACAATGGAAAAAGATGCCGTTATATTTGCATGTGCAAATCCTACTCCTGAGATATTCCCTGATGATGCAAAGGCTGGTGGAGCAAAGATTATAGCAACAGGGCGCTCAGATTTTCCAAACCAGGTTAACAATGTTTTGGCATTTCCCGGTATCTTTAGAGGTACTTTTGATGTTCGAGCTAGTGATATAAATGATGACATGAAAATAGCGGCAGCATATGCGTTGGCCAATCTTATTGAAGACAAGGAACTTAGTCCAGAATATATTATCCCGAAAGCCTTTGATCCAAGAGTCGGAAAAGCTGTCGCTCAGGCTGTTGCTGAAGCAGCCAGAAAAAGTGGCGTAGCGCGTATTTAACTTAATTTATCAATATTAGTGGGGTCGGGGAAATTGAAGATGCAGTTTAACTACGGGCATGGATCAATAGAATTAGAGTTGCCTGAAAAACAAGTTATTTCGGTACTTAAGCCTAATGATGTATCAATAGTGCTAAGGGGTTCTGAGGAAGTTCAAAGATCAATCTGCGCACCTATCGGATCAGAAAGATTATGCAATATTGTAAAGCCTGGACAAAAGGTAGCTATTATAACATCTGATATAACCCGGCCTGTGCCAAGTTATAAGATAATCCCATATATTCTGGATGAATTAAATTCGGCCGGTGTAAGTGACAGGGATATCCAAGTTGTTTTTGCGTTAGGCAGTCATAGGGGGCATACGGAAGATGAAAAGCGTTTATTAGTGGGTGACAATGTTTATAACCGTGTATCTTGTATTGATTCCGCGCCCTATGATTGTTTACGACTAGGATTGACTTCAAGGGGGACACCTGTGGATGTTTTCAGGCCGGTTGCCGAGGCAGATGTACGTATTTGTGTCGGGAACATTGAATATCACTATTTTGCCGGATACAGCGGAGGAGCTAAGGCGATTATGCCTGGAGTATCTACCCGTGATGCCATTCAAGCCAACCATAGCCAAATGGTACATAAAGGAGCTGCAGCAGGTATACTTACCGGTAATCCTGTTCGTGAAGACATTGATGAAGTGGCAAAATTCTGTTCTGTCGATTTTGTCGTCAATGTGATTCTTGATGAAAATAAAGAAATTATTCACTGTGTAAGTGGACATTACATAAAAGCACATAGAGAAGGATGTTCCTTTTTGGACAAGATGTACAAGATTCCCATACCTCAAAAATCTGACATTGTATTAGTAAGTGCAGGAGGCTTTCCGAAAGATATCAATATGTACCAAGCCCAAAAAGCACTCGATAATGCTCAGCATGCGGTTAAGGATGGAGGCGTAATCGTCTGGATTGCTTCGTGCAAATCGGGGCTTGGTGAGAGTGTTTTTGAAAAATGGATGCTTGAGCATAAGAAAAGCCGGGATATGATTGAACATATCAGGAAAGATTTTCAACTAGGTGGTCATAAGGCCGCTGCTATAGCTATGGTGCTTGAAAAAGCAAGAATTTTGCTTGTTTCAAATTTAGACCCTGACCTTGTTAGAAGCATTCATCTGGAACCATACCAGAATGTCGAAGAGGCTGTTGATGCAGCTTTACATATTATGGGTCCAAAATCCAATATAATTGCTATGCCCTTTGGAGGCTCTACTTTACCTGTTTTTGGTTGATGCAAATAGTTACATCAACTTATTTATATGTAATAAAATTGCATAAGGCGGTATACTTATGATTGGTAATTTATCTAGTAATCAAAACTCTGGGTTTTCGACACATCAAAAAGATAAATCAAAAGGGAAAGGCCGTTTTTACAGCATACGTATGAAGTTAATAGCTGCCTTTATGCTTACAATCATTCCAATGGTTTTACTTGGAGTTCTCTCTTATAATCGAGCTCTTTTCTCAATTAAGGATACAGCTACAAAGACAGCTCTTGAAACCATAAAGCAAGCCAATAAGTATTTAGGTTTGTCTTTAAGCAATATTGAATCTGTGTCAAAGCAAATATCTGCAGACACTGATTTTCAAAAGTTTTTATCTGCTAAAGCAAGTGCGATGTCATTTGATGAATTAACCTATCGAAATGCTATCACATCGTCAATAGAGCACTATATTCTTACTAACCCAAGGATTGGGAATATATCAATTTTACTTAATAATGGCAAATCTATATCATCTGCCCCAGCTATTTATGATAATGGAGCATATATACATTTAACAGATAGTGAACTACTTAATAAGGCTATCGAGAAAAAGGGAGATTCTGTTTGGCTCGGATATCATCCTGAGATTGATGAAATCAGACGACCTCAAATAGATTATGCCGTATCAAATGCCAGAATAGTAAAAGATGTATCAACAAATGAAACAAAAGGCATAATGATAATTGATATTAAGCCTGAAGCAGTGGCTGAAGTCATGAATGATATTGATTTTGGGGATGGAAGTGAATTGCATTTAATAAGCCCCGATGGCAGGGACATTGCATATGGAAGGCTTAATAATGAGTGCATGCTTCTTGATACTGCGGATGAAAGCAACCAGATAATAGGAAAGAATATTTATGAGCGAATATATGGGAGCAGTCTGGCAGAGGGATCATTCAACGAAGAGTATAAAAATAAAGAGCACCTAGTGTTTCATGTCGGAGTTGGAGAAACTGGTTATATATTAGTAGGTCTTGTTCCCAGTGAAAATTTTGCATCTTCCGCAATGGAAATAAGGTATATAACAGTAGCTCTTACTATTTTAGCAGCAGGTGTAGCAATTATAATCGGTATATTTATGGCATTTGGAATGGGAAGAACTATTAATCGTATAATTCATGCTTCAAGCAAGGTTATTGAAGGAGACTTAACTGTTAATTTCAAATCTAAAAGAAGAGATGAGCTTGGCACTTTGACCAAAAGCATCAACACAATGATTCAACATATGAGAAATCTCATTGAGAATGCCTCTGAGACGGCTATAGAGGTAAGCAAATCAGCTAAAACCGTGGCGGGAACATCAAAGCAATCTGCAGTTGTGGCGCATGAGGTTGTAAAGACTGTTCAGGATGTTTCAGAAGGAGCTTCGGCACAAGCTAGCGATACTGAACAATGCTCAACCATTATGGGGGAGCTGGCAGTTAAGGTAGGTGTCGTCTCTGAAAATGCGAGGACTATTGAATCATGCTCTAATAATACTGTCGATTTAACAAATCTGGGGCTCATGTCGATAGAAGAACTTGAAAATAAAGCAAAGGAAACCTCAGAGACTATTAAATTAATCATTACCGATGTACAAACTCTTGAAAGCCACTCAGTATCTATAGGCAATATCATAAAGGTTATTAATAAAATTGAAGAACAAACCAATCTGCTAGCATTAAACGCAGCAATTGAGGCGGCCAGAGCCGGTGAATCCGGAAGAGGCTTTGCTGTAGTTGCAGATGAGATTAAAAAACTTGCGGATCAATCGACTAAGGCAACAAAGGAAATTGCTGATATTATAAGTGCAACGCAAAAACAAACAGCACTTCTGTCTGAGAGGGCAATATCCTCGGAGAGAATTTTGAAAACGCAAAACTCAGCTGTAGAAAATGCATTGACCATATTTAAGCGAATAGCTGATTCTACGCAATTACTAAGTGAAAAGGTTGAAGATATTATTAATAGCGTTACCGATATGGATAATTACAAAAATATAGCTATATCGTCTATAGATAATATTTCTGCGGTATCTGAAGAAATTGCTGCTGCAACGGAAGAAATGACAGCCTTTACACAGGAGCAGATGTCAGGCATTGAAGAACTTTCAGGCTATGCACAGAATCTTGAAAATATTGCAAAAATCTTAAACGAATCCATAAGCAGATTTACAACAAAATAAAAATCTGCCCTTGACAACAAGGTTTTGATAAATTAATATCATTGATATATCTTTAAGCTATGACGAAGAGGAGTAGGTAAAAAAGCCAAACAGAGAGGGATTGCCATAAGGCTGTAAGTAATCCTGTGGAATTATTTGCCGAAGGTCGCTTCCGAGCTTGTATGACTGAACAAGCACTAATGTTTGTGCTACAAGTAAGCAATACCGGTTAAGATCCGTTATAATCTTGAAAGAGCCCGAAAGGGAAGTTTGGTGGTACCGCGGAAGTGAGCTTTCGTCCAATTATTATTGGATGAGAGCTTTTTTATTGTGAATAGACAGGGTTATGCGACCTTGAAAGGGAACTGTTAATGATGATAGCTTTAAAGATTTTAGCCTTTTTATTAATAGGTATTGGCGCTTTTGTAAATTATGGCGCAAAATTGATAGTAAAGTATACTAAGCTCAACGAAAAAATGACTGCCGATGAGGCAGAAGAGTTTTCAGAGGAAGAGCTTAACGAATACAAGTTAACTAAGGCTACAGCAAGAGTAAAAGTTGTAGGCTTATTGCTTATGTTGCCGGGTGTATTTCTCGTATTTTATGCTTTTAGATAATTTTTATATATCTTTATGTATTAGGTAAGCTAACTGAAAGGATTGATAGTATGAAGGAAATTGAAAAAACCTATGACCCTAAACAGGTTGAAGAAAAGCATTATAGTAACTGGATGGAGAAAGATTATTTCCATGCGGTTGTAGATTCTGATAAAGAGCCCTTTACAATTGTGATACCGCCACCAAATATCACCGGGCAGCTCCATATGGGCCATGCACTTGATAACACAATGCAGGATATACTAATTCGTATGAAGCGTATGCAAGGCTATAGTGCTCTATGGCTTCCGGGAACTGACCATGCCAGTATTGCAACAGAGGTAAAAATTGTTGAAAAAATGGCTAAGGAAGGAATATCAAAAGAGGATTTAGGGCGTGAAGGCTTTTTAGAACGTGCATGGGAATGGAAAGAGCAGTATGGTGGCAAGATAGTGGAGCAGCTTAAAAAGCTCGGAAGCTCTTGCGACTGGAAGCGCGAACGCTTTACAATGGACGAGGGTCTTTCTAAAGCTGTTTTAGAGGTTTTTGTCCGTCTTTACGAAAAAGGTCTGATTTACAGAGGGGAAAGAATTATAAATTGGTGCCCTACCTGCGGTACATCTATCTCCGATGCAGAAGTAGAATATGAGGAGAAGGATGGCAGCTTCTGGCACATAAAATATCCTATTGTCGGATCTAATGAATTTGTTGAAGTTGCTACCACCCGTCCGGAAACCATGTTGGGGGATACTGCGGTTGCAGTACACCCTGATGATGAGCGATACAAACATCTTATAGGAAAAACTGTTATGCTTCCGCTTATGGATAGGGAGATTCCTGTTGTTGCTGACACATATGTAGAGAAGGATTTTGGAACCGGTGTGGTTAAGATAACACCTGCTCATGATCCTAATGACTTTGAGCTTGGTCTTCGTCATAATCTTGAGATAATAAATATTATGAATGAGGATGCGACAATAAATAAAAATGGCGGGAAGTATGCCGGAATGGATCGCTATGAGGCTCGTAAGCAGGTAGTTGAAGATCTAAAAGCTTTGGGCCTCTTAGTTCAGATAAAACCACACAAGCATAATGTAGGTGCTTGTTATCGCTGTACAACAACTATTGAACCAAGAGTGTCATGGCAGTGGTTTGTTAAAATGAAACCCCTGGCAGAACCGGCTATTGAAGCGGTAAGAAACGGTACAGTTAAGTTTGTACCCGAAAGATTCTCAAAGATTTACTTCAACTGGATGGAGAATATTCAGGATTGGTGTATATCCCGCCAGCTTTGGTGGGGACACCGTATACCTGCATATTACTGCGCTGACTGTGGTGAGATGATGGTTTCAAGAACAGCGCCCCACAAATGTTCAAAGTGTCAGTCAACAAATATCAAACAAGATGAGGACGTTCTGGATACTTGGTTCTCTTCGGCACTATGGCCTTTTTCAACCTTGGGTTGGCCCGATGAGACACCTGACTTAAAATATTTCTATCCCACCAGTGTATTGGTAACAGGTTACGATATCATCTTCTTCTGGGTTGCCCGTATGATTTTCTCAGGCCTCGAACAGATGGGTAAAGAGCCATTTAAATATGTGCTCATACACGGTCTGGTACGTGATTCACAGGGAAGAAAAATGTCCAAATCCTTAGGCAACGGTATTGATCCTCTTGAGGTTATAGATAAATATGGGACTGATGCTCTTCGCTATGCACTTACAATCGGAACTTCTCCCGGTAACGACATGCGTTTTTCAGAAGAAAAGCTCGAGGCAAGCCGTAATTTCGCTAATAAGATTTGGAATGCTTCACGTTTCGTACTGATGAATTTTGATGATGATATTAACTTTGAAAAGGTTGATGAATCTGAATTTACCGCGGCTGATAAATGGATATTAAGTCGGATTGATTCGGTTGCTAAAGAGGTTACCGAGAATTTGGAGAAGTTCGATCTAGGTATTGGTCTCCAGAAGATTTATGAATTCATTTGGGAAGAGTTCTGTGATTGGTATATAGAGCTTGTAAAGCCCAGACTTTATGACAGAGAAGCCAAAGGTAGATTGGAAGCACTTTATGTACTTAATAAGGTCCTTGCCAATGCTATGAAACTACTTCATCCCTTTATGCCTTTCATAACCGAGGAGATTTATACTCACCTAATAACCGATGATGAGAGTATAATGATATCGTCATGGCCAAAGTATTCGGAAAATGCTCTATATCCGGCCGAAGAAAG
Source organism: Bacillota bacterium (assembly GCA_023411795.1). Lineage (GTDB taxonomy): Bacteria > Bacillota > Clostridia > DSM-8532 > DSM-8532 > DTU059. The sequence continues at coordinate 2,205 of JAEYOK010000048.1, read as the reverse complement.
GCAAATGATATTTATTATGGATGCCGTAAGAGGCATTCGGAATATCAGGGCTGAGATGAACGTACCTATGAGCAGAAAGGCAAAGGCTATCTTTGTTACTCAGGACTGTCAGATTATCGACCTGATACAAAATGAAAAATCTACCTTTGGCAGATTGGCCGGACTATCAGACATTGTTACACAGTCAACCAAGGAAGGTATTGCTCAGGATGCCGTAGCTGTTGTTGTTAACGGTGCTGAGATATATCTGCCTCTTGAGGACCTTATTGATATGGATAAAGAAATTGAGAGACTGAAAAAAGAAAAGTCCAATCTTGAGATGGAGCTTGACCGTGTAAATAAGAAGCTCTCAAATGAGGGTTTTGTTGCCAAAGCACCGGCCGAGGTTATTAACTCAGAGAAAGAAAAGCTCAATAAATATACAGATATGTACGAAAAAATAATTGAGAGGCTTGATACACTGAAAAAGCTTTAGTTTTATAACATGAAGAAGTTGACAATTTAGAGTGTTTTAAATAAGAGTATTTAGTGATATCCTAAAGATAGCTTTTTTGATTTTTCGGGGGTGATTTTATCTATAGGTCCCAAAGAGCTAGAATTGTAATGGCTTTTTTCTCGACTATTTTTGTTGTTCTTTTTAGTATGATGGCTTTTCAGAACTTATCTTCCGGAACACATGAGGAGGATCCGGTAAAAACACCGGATGCAATTACAACTCCTAATCCGTATGAAGAAAATGTAGTGCCCAATGATGGTGAGGATGTAGCTGAGGAACTAAAGCTTACTAACAATCAAAAATATATTGATACTCTTGCAAACCCTAATAGCACTAATATAATGTTGCTGGGCACCGAACCTACAGGATTTAATTTTGATACTATTACAATACTAAATGTTGATAAGTATTCTAAGGCGGTAAAATTAATCAGTTTACCTAGGGATATATATATAGATTATAGTGATAAAGTATTGGAAGCACTTAGAGAAGCAAATCCCTCATATCTTAAGGAAAAAGGTATGCACCGTATTAATGCTGTGCCTTCAATTGGGAATACCATTAAGTACAAAGAGGGCACCGGTCGTTTCGATAGGCCATACGTAGACTTTCTGGCTGATATTATATATGAGATTTTTGATATCTATGTTGATGATTTTGTTTATGTGAAGGTAAAGGGTTTCAGAAATATAGTGGACTACTTTGGAGGAGTCACCGTTTACGTGCCTAATCTTATGAATTACGAAGATCCATACCAGGATCTGAAAATTTATATAGAGAAGGGTACACAACACCTTGATGGGGAAAAAGCTGAAGGTTATGTGAGGTTTAGACAAGGATACGATGAAGACGGAAACTTTATCAACTATGGTGATATATATAGGAAGAACAATCAAAACAGATTTATAAAAGCCTTTATCACTCAGCATGTCACACTGAAGAATCTGGGTAAGTTGTCAAAAATCTCGGAAGTTATCAGCTCCAATATTACAACCAGCGTAAGGGGATGGGATTCAATCGTAGATTACGGTGCTCTTGCCGAGGAAGCTCTAAACAATAATTATCCTATTGAGAATGTTGAGCTGAAGTTTACCGACAAAATGATTGACGGTTCATCTTATGTACTATTAAATGAAAGATAGAACGGCTAAATCAAATAGTTATATATTATATTAAAAAGTATTTGCTGAATATAAGTATAGATGGCACTTTCATCGATAGGATGAGAGTGCCATTTTACTTAATTTAGTATTATTCAAGGTTAGTGGCTATAGCCTGCAAGAACACTGCTTTATAAAATATTGAATATAGAAAGAAATTTCTTCATAGAAAATTTAAAATTGTTGTTGACAATATGGTATACCCTGTTGTACTATATAAAAGTTCCAGCCGCACAAGCCGAAAGGCGCATGGACAAACAAATAGCAATAATTGGTTGTTGACAGAAAAGGGTGGCTGTGATAAAATGAGATTCCGCTGTTGCGAGGGAAATGAAGCGCGAAAAACAACTCGAAAAAAGTTGAAAAAGTGCTTGACAAGAAAAAGCGACGGTGGTAAGATATAAAAGCTGTCGCCGCTGACAAGCGAAAGCCTGAAAGCGAAACGATGAGCGAGAAAATGGACATTGAAAATTGAACAGTGTACGAAATATCATGCAAGATGTTAATCATCTAAAAATGATAGGAACTCGTTAATAAATGCTTAATATA
>JAEYOK010000031.1 GCA_023411795.1 Bacillota bacterium | reverse complement strand
GTTGTTATATTTGCAAATATAGATGCTTTTGCGACATTAAGATAAGTCATTGCATAATTCAGCATCAAAAAGGCTCCTACAGAAGATACTCCCGCCAAGAAAATTACGGATATCCAGAATCCAGCATTCCTCATCGGTAGAAAGATCATTTCCAGTATATTTCCCCTGCTTTCAATAAGTGCCATGCCAACAAATGCGACACATCCCAAAGCAAACATGACATAGGTTCTCTCGAAGGCGGTAAATTCCTCTGATATTTTTCTACTAAGTATGTTGAACATTGATGCTGCGCATACTGCTCCTATAAGCAAAATAAAACCAATCCAGCTAAAGCTTCCAGAAGCTTGTCCAAGTGTCGTAAGAAACACGCCCACTACTGAAATCAAGGCACAGAGCACCTGAAAAGGCCGGACTTTCTCTCCTAAGATTATAACTCCTAAAACAATACTAATTACCGGCACCAACGCTAAAATAGTTCCTACAAATGATGTTGTTGAAAGCTTTACACCATAATTTTCACAGATAAAATAAAAGATCGGTTGAAGAATACCTAAAAGCAGTAGTAGTTTGATGTTCTTGCCTTTTAAGTTGATTCTAAATTTTCCGGTAAGTACAAGAATATTCAGTATTAAAAACGCAACTGTAAAACGGACTGCCAATAAAACAAATGGTGTCGCAACAGCCAATGCCGTTTTTGAAAAAATAAAGCTAAAACCAAATATTGCATATCCCAGGAAGGCAAACAATAACGATAATCTTTCATTCTTACTTATCAACTCTATTCCTCCAATGCTTCGCAATTTCTTCATTATTAATACTTAGCGTTATTATTTGAAAGTGTACTTTTACAGTATTATAATCATAACACACTGAACCGGTAATTGTGCTAGGCTTGTCTCCTCAACCTGTTTACTTTTTCGACCGTTGTTATGTTCCCACTGACACAGGGGTTTCCCGGCACCGGCGCCTTCCGATAACAAAATCGGAAGATTGTTTAGGAGACATGATAGTGCAAATTAGTGCACTTGCATTAGTAGCCGCATTTTTACAGGGCCTTAGTAGTTTTGGGTTTCCATCAATTGCCGCTCCAATATTTACCATGATATTACCTGCACAGATTGCAGTGCCGGTGATTACCCTGCTGTGTTTGGTGTCCAATCTGCCAATACTAGGTGAAATAACCCATACAAGTGTGGTACGCAAAGAAGCACTATGCATGGTTATTTCTAGTTTAGTGACTATTCCTTTGGATGTTTTATGCTAGATCGGCACGCTAACAATAATGATTTCAGCAAGGAGGGGATATCTTTGAAAAAGAGGCTTAAAATAGCACTGTTTACGATAATATCGCTTGTAATTTTATTGCCCGGTGCTTTTCTTATCTATGCATCTGATTATTATAGAGCAGATAATGTTGCGATTGCAGTCATGCAAAGTGATACTACCATGCGTATTCAAGATAACCTTATAATACTATCACCTACAGCAACCAGCGACACTGCACTGATTTTTTATCCAGGTGCCAAAGTGGAATACTCAGCTTATTTGCCGATTCTGGAAAAAATCAAACAGAGCTGCGGTATTACTTGCATTCTTGTTAAAATGCCATTCAATATGGCTATTTTCGATACGAAAGCCGCCGATAAAATCATCGATCAGCTCCCTGAAATTGAAAACTGGTATATAGGAGGCCACTCCATGGGCGGCGCAATGGCCAGCGATTATGCGTCAAATCATCAGGACAAAGTAAAAGGATTGATTTTGTTGGGGGCATATATCTATGGCAATTATCCGGTTGAAAACGCGCTAACAATTTACGGCACATTCAATACAAGTGTGGCGGAGAAGATAAACTACACCGAGAATATAATAGTTATAGAAGGCGGAAACCATGCACAGTTCGGTAATTACGGCAAACAAAAAGGGCGATCCGGACGCCACGATTACAAGTGAAGAACAACAGGGCATCGCTGTGGAAGCTATCAAGGAATTCCTGGCGACAAGAAATGATTAATTAGTAATGGGCAGCTGGCCTTGTAGCAATTTTATGGCTGCAGACCAGATGTTTCACCAACCATTGTCGTTCATGACCAGTTGTCTGGATGCGGAGTGCTTACGCGAAGAGTATCACGCTAATTCTTACAGTCATGAGCCCAAATTCCCAAGATCATATAAATGCATGTAATTAGAAAATTACAACAATTGAACTTTTAAACATAATGCGAAGTTCAGCTATGCGACAAATTGTAATTTGTTTGGAGTATGCTTATAGTAGGGGAGGGGATACTTCGAATTCCCGAAAAATGGTTATCAAGGTGTTGGTGGAAAATACCGCAATTTCGGATGACTTTCAAATAGACGAAATGATCACGATAATAAACAGAACCGAATTAGCTAGGGGATAGCTAGGAGGAGGGAATTATGGTTATCAAGGTATTGGTGGAAAATACCGCAATTTCGGATGACTGTCAAACAGAGCACGGATTGAGCCTGTATATCGAAACGGGCAAATTCAAGTTGCTGTTTGATATGGGTGCAAGCGGCCTGTTTCTGGAAAACGCCGGAAAGCTGAATGTGGATATCGCGGATATTGACTTTGCTGTCATCTCCCATGGGCATTCAGATCATGGCGGCGGGCTGAGGCTGTTTTTGCAGGAAAATGAGAAGGCTCGGGTATTTGTGCATCACAAGGCGTTTGATAGCCACTACGCGTTGCGTACAGATGACAGGGTAGGGTTTATTGGCTTGGACGAAGAATTGAAACATAACAAGCGCCTTGTATTGACGGGGGATCGATTTCTAATCGACAAGGGGATCGAAGTATTCTCGAATATCAGGGAACGGGAACTGTATCCATCGGCGAATCAGGCTTTGCTGATGGAAAAAGACGACGGAATCGTAGAGGATACGTTTGAGCATGAGCATAACCTCATCATTCATGAAGATGCAAAAACCATGCTGTTTACGGGGTGTGCGCATAACGGGATCGTCAACATTATACGGTGCTTTACCGATCTGGAGCACCGCCCCGCGGACTATGTATTCGGCGGTTTCCATCTCAAAAACGAACCTCCTGAGCTGGTAACGCAAATCGGCGAATACCTGAAAAATACTCCTTCGAACTATTTCACCGGTCATTGCACGGGCTTGGAACCGTACCATTTACTCAAAGCAATCATGGGCGAGCAACTTCAGTATCTGACAACAGGCAGCGTCATCAATATATAACGTTAGGGGAACAGCACGAGCGAGAATTGCAGCCACAATTGTGAACAGTGCGGCGATGAATGCAGCGAAAGAATAATAAAAGAAGATTTATGGCAAAACCCCATGAGTTAAGCGACATCAAAAAGTGATTGGGATTGTGAGTGGCAAAGGCGCTCGACAGACTGGGATTACTGCTTATCTTGCAAAGTACAGACTGCAATGACTTCGCCGCCAACTCTATCGCCGGTTTCTTCAAACCCAAACTGTCGATATAAGGATTTTGCCGCAGTATTCTCCAGTTTATATGATAACCAACAGCACTTTGCTTCGCCGCACGGATAAGTTTTGAGGTATCTTATAACCGCTTCCATAGCCTTTTTGCCAAGTCCCTTACCCTGATACTTTTCGTCTATCATGAAACGCCAGATACAGTAGCTATCATTGAAAAACTCCGGCTCATCCTCATCGCCAATGGCTCCGAATCCGATCATGACGAAACCAACAGGGGTATCATTTTCATACAACCCGAATGGTAATGCGACATAACCTGACTGTATTGTTGCATAGGCCTCTATAATACTGTAACTATTTGAGGCAACAAAATCCGTCTGACGCTCATTAACTTTTAAGTTTGTAATTTTCCAAACGTTCTTATTATTTATCTTTACAAGTTCCATTTCTCACCTCTATATACATTCAAGCTTATTTGTTTCTCGACATCAACACGATAGTCTCTATATGCTTTGCCTTCGACTACACGTGACTTTTCCATCACGAAGCTCACGTCAGTGGCGGTGCTAAACATAAT
>JAEYOK010000052.1 GCA_023411795.1 Bacillota bacterium | reverse complement strand
ATGTTCGGTTACAAGTCAGCCAAAGAAATAGCTGCATGAATATTGAGGCCCTCGATATCAAAAAAGTCTTTCTTAACAAATAATGGATTACCATAATTATACACGGCATTTAATGTTGCAGTCTATAGTGTCTTTATTGGTAAAAGAAACATTTGAAATATATGAGGGGCACCAGTATAATTAGAGTTGCTTTGAATAAGCAGTAGTTGCCGTTAACGTCAGAGGCCTTTAAGGTATGGAGTATGAAAGGATGATAAATATGCCAAAGACAATTAATAGCACGCAAACCTATAGTATACCAATGCTTCCTTTAAGAGGAATTGTGGTCTACCCTCATATGATTTTACATTTTGATGTAGGCCGTGCTAAATCTATAAAAGCAATAGAAGAAGCAATGTTAAAAGAGCAGAAGATTTTTCTTACAGCTCAGAAGGACCCTAATATTGAAGATCCTTCTTTTGATGAAATCAATATGTTCGGAACCATTGCTCACATAAAACAATTATTAAGGTTGCCCGGTGATAATATAAGAGTTCTTGTAGAGGGCATAAATAGAGCAAAAGTAATAAATTTTATTGAAAGTGAACCTTTTTATAAAGTTGAAATACAAGAGATGAAAGACCGTTCACTGCAAAGTGGAAAGGCTGATATACAAGCACTATCAAGGCAAGTAATTGAATATTTTGAGCAATATGCCAAGCTATCGGGGAAAATATCCCCGGATGCCACTATGTCAATCACAAATATTGATGATTTGACAAGGCTTCCTGATGTAATAGCAGCTAATCTCGGGATTTCGGTTGATATAAAGCAATTGATTTTAGAAGAGCTTTCTCCTAAAAAACGTCTTGAGAAGCTTTTAGATATTCTTGTCAAAGAGAATGAGATTCTTGAAATTGAGAAAAATATAACCTCCAAGGTTAAACAGCAGATTGACAAGAATCAGAAGGAGTATTACCTCCGTGAGCAAATTAAGGCTATACAGAAAGAGCTTGGTGATTCTCAAGATATTGCTACCGAAGTAGACGAGTACAAGGAAAAAATTGACCAGGCCAATCTTCCCGATGAGGTAAGAACAAAAGCTCTGAAAGAAGTGGATAGATTATCACGTATGTATTCATCTTCTGCAGAGAGCGGTGTTATTCGTACCTATTTGGATATACTTCTGGAATTGCCTTGGAGGAATAAAACCGAGGAAAAGCTGGAAATTAAATATGCAGCTGAAATTCTCGACCGGGATCATTATGGTCTTGAGAAGGTCAAAGAGAGAATTCTTGAATACCTGGCTGTAAGAAAAATGAAGAATGGTCTTCATGGGCCTATTATCTGTTTTGCAGGACCTCCCGGGGTAGGAAAAACATCTATTGTTAAGTCAATAGCTGAGGCTCTTAACCGCAACTATGTGAGAATGTCCTTGGGTGGAGTCAGAGATGAAGCAGAAATTAGAGGCCACAGAAGAACCTATGTAGGTTCCATGCCGGGTCGGATTATAAACGCTCTAAAGCAGGCAGGATCATCAAATCCACTGATTTTGCTTGATGAAATCGATAAAATGTCCAATGACTACAAGGGAGATCCTGCCTCGGCAATGCTTGAGGTTCTGGATACCGAGCAGAATAAGGATTTTAGAGATCATTATTTAGAATTGCCTTTTGATTTATCCGATGTGATGTTTATTACTACGGCAAATTATAAGGAAGCTATACCGAGACCGCTTTTAGATAGGATGGAAGTTATCGATCTTTCCGGGTATACGGAGGATGAAAAGCTTAATATAGCCTCCAAATATCTGGTTCCCAAACAATTATCACTTCACGGAGTTGAATCAAAGGTTGTGAGATTTGACGAAGCTGCTCTCCGTGAGATAGTTGTTCATTATACAAGGGAAGCTGGAGTCAGAACCCTCGAAAGGCAGATTGCAACGGTTATCCGAAAAGCTATAAAGAAAATTGTGACTGATGAAAAAACATCGGTTCGTATTACCAAGAACAAAATTAAGGAATATTTAGGACCCCGTAAATATCTCTATGACAAGACTGCAGAGAGAGATGAAATAGGAATAGTCAGAGGTCTTGCGTGGACACCGGTCGGCGGTGATACGATGCCTATCGAGGTTAATATTATGCCGGGAGAAGGGCATCTTGAGCTCACCGGGCAATTAGGTGATGTAATGAAGGAATCGGCACGTATAGCCCGAAGCTTTATTCGTTCCGTTGCGGTTGAATATGGTATAGAGCAGGATTTTCATAAAAAATATGATATGCATATACATGTTCCCGAAGGGGCGATACCAAAAGACGGGCCTTCAGCAGGGATAACCCTTGCCACCGCAATGATCTCAGCACTGACTAAGATTCCGGTCAGAAAAAATGTGGCAATGACAGGAGAGATAACTTTAAGGGGTAAGGTATTACCTATCGGAGGTCTTAAAGAGAAGGTTTTAGCAGCCCATAGGGCAGGTGTTGATACAATTTTGTTGCCGGCTGAAAACAAGAAGGATATCGAGGATATACCTGAGAACGCCAGAAAAGAGATACGCTTGATTCCCGTTTCTCACATGGATGAAGTGATTAAGTACTCTCTTCTGAGAAAGCCTGTAAACAACAAGCATCACCAGCCCCATAATGTTATTTTGAATCATGCCGCTGAAGAAGCTGCGGTATCACTGGAGAACTAATTAGCACTAATTGCTAATGAATTTTATGTTATAATAACCTCACCCGTTACCGAAATCTTCGATTTCGAACGGGTTCCCGAGAGCATTGATACTTCGTATTAATAACCTCACCCGTTACCGAAATCTTCGATTTCGAACGGGTTCCCGAGAGCATTGAAACATAAAATTCTATACAAATAAAATACTATTAATTTATGTTATAATATAAGCAGGTTTCGGCCTGCTTTTATTATAATAAAGTTTCATGAACTTCAGGAGGTTTATATGCTTTTTATTAAAAACGCAAAAATTCTTACCATGGCCGGTAAGGATTACGATAATGGATACATATCGGTGAAGAAAGGAAAAATCGCGGATTTGGGGGATATGGAATCAATGCCTGAACCCAAAGGTGAAGATTCGGTTATCGATGCGAAAGGTATGTATCTGATACCGGGTATAGTTGACAGCCATAGTCACATTGGCATGGTGGAGGATTCAGTTGGATTTGAGGGCGATGATGTCAATGAAATGACAGATCCAATAACTCCTCAATTAAGAGCCATTGATGGTATTTATCACGGAGACAGGGCTTTTGAAGAAGCTTATCAAAACGGAGTTACGACAGTAGTTACCGGTCCCGGCAGTGCTAATGTTATAGGAGGCCAGTTTGCCGCACTAAAAACATTTGGGCGTAGTGTGGATGAGATGGTTATAAAAGCTCCCTGTGCCATGAAAATAGCTTTTGGTGAGAATCCCAAGGTGACGTATCATGAAAAGCATCAGCTGCCCACCACCAGAATGGCTACAGCAGCCCTACTTAGAGAGCAGTTGTACAAGGCAAAGGAGTATCTGGAAAATCTGAATGAATACGAAGCTGACAAGGAAGAAAACGAGAAGCCCGAATTTGATATGAAGCTGGAAGCTCTCCTTCCGGTCATAAAAAGGGAGCTGGTTGTTAAAGCTCATGCTCATAGAGCCGATGATATCCTGACGGCCATTAGAATAGCCAAAGAATTTAATTTGGATATAACGCTGGATCATTGTACAGAAGGCTGGATGATTGCCGATATATTGAAGGAAAGCGGATATAATGTTATATTAGGACCTATACTGACAGACAGGTCAAAAATAGAGCTTAAAAATCAATCGCTCAAAGCCCCCGGCATTCTTGCAAAAGCGGGTGTGGATGTAGCTATAATGACCGATCACCCCTGCGTTCCGAGTCAGCATCTTATGTTGTGTGCCTCACTGGCAACTCGTGAAGGGATGCCTGAGGAACAAGCTCTGAAGGCCATTACCATAAACGCTGCAAAGAGTGTAAGGCTTGAAAAGCGTATAGGAAGCCTGGAGACAGGAAAAGATGCTGATATGGTCCTTTATACAAGCCATCCCTTTGACTATTTGAGCAAGGTAAAAATGACATTTATTGATGGAAAACTCGTTTATGAGAATAAAGAAGGATAAAAGGATGCCGACAGAAATTCATATTTTTAAATCACAGTCGGAAGAAGAAACATATAATTTCGGGAAAAAGCTTTCCAAGGAATTAAAGCCAGGTGACACATTGAGCCTTGAGGGGGATTTAGGAACGGGGAAAACAGCTTTGACCAAGGGTATTGCAGCAGGGTTTGGAATAGAGGAACCTATTACAAGCCCAACCTTCACATTGGTTAATACTTACCAGGGTGATACTATCTTTAATCATTTTGATGTTTACCGTATAGATGATTCTGAGGAACTCCTCGCCATCGGCTGGGAAGAATACTTTTCAGATGATGCGGTAAATGTTGTTGAATGGGGCGACAAGGTATTGGATATTCTCCCGCCCGGGACTATACACATCAAGCTTGAAAGAGATTGTAAAGAGCCCGATAGTCGTGTCATCAAAATTGAAAGGCGGGTAATATAATGCTGACCCTCGCGGTTGATACTTCAGGTCTTACTGCCTCATGTGCTGTTGTTGAGGATAAAAAGGTTGTGGCAGAACTCTCGACACAGCATGGGAAGACTCATTCCCAAAAAATAATACCCATGCTTAAGAATGTTCTTTCCATTTTGGATAAGGGTTTTAAGGATGTAGATCTTTTTGCTGCGGCAATTGGTCCAGGATCATTTACGGGCCTTAGAATAGGTGTGGTAACAATAAAAGGACTTGCCTACTCTCTTAAAAGGCCTGTGTGTGGTATTCCAACCCTTGATTCTCTTGCTTTTTCTATTCCGGATTTTAAGGGAATCATTTCGCCTATGCTAGATGCGAGAAATAGCCAGGTTTTTTCAGCATTCTACCGTAAAAAGAATAATAAACTGGAAAAGCTCACTCCTGATTTAGGTATCCATATTGAAGAGTGGATAAGCTATGCAGAAAAATATAATGAAGATATCATGATTCTGGGGGATGGGGCACCTCTCCATTCAGACAGACTATATAGTGAATTAGGAACCGGTATAATAAGTGCTGATCAGTTAATGACATTCCCAAGAGCTTCTGCAACAGCCCTATTAGCAGAGGAAGCTTATCTTAACAACAAATCCGTGAGTGCATTTGAACTTGAGCCCCTCTATCTTAGAAAATCCCAGGCTGAAAGAATGAAAAATATTCAAGAGAAGTGAGCATGGCATCGGGAGGCACAGTATGAAATACATAGAGCCTATAATCCGTACAATGGAAGAAAGGGACCTTGAGGGTATTCTAGAAGTAGAGAATAAGAGTTTTAGAACTCCCTGGTCCAAAACAATGTTTGAAGATGAGTTGTATAATCTTAATGCCCATTATCTTGTAGTTGAGAATATGGGAAAGATTGTAGGCTATATTGGGTTCTGGAAGATAATCGATGAGGGACATATAACAAATATAGCTGTCCATCCCGATTTTAGGAAATTAGGTTACGGCAAAGCACTTATCTCAGCCCTTATTAAAAAAGCTAAAGATATGGAAATTATCGCAATAACCTTAGAGGTAAGAAGAAGCAATCATGTAGCAATATCGCTCTATGAGAGTTTTGGTTTTGTTTCTTCAGGAGTGCGCAAACAATACTATTCCGACAATAATGAAGATGCCATCATAATGTGGTTAAGACTTTAATTTTTAGAATATTCACAAAAACACCCTTTGTTTCATATTTTTCCATAGTGGTAGATAGAATGATAAAGGTAACATAACGGGGGTGTTTATATGGCAGTAACTCCGCTTAGTATCGGTGAATTAAGAAGGAAATGTGATCCTTCGGTTTTCAAGTTTCAAGACACATCACTTTTAACCCCATCACGGGAGCTTATAGGACAAAAAAGAGCATCTGAGGCCACTGAGTTTGGCCTTAGTATCCAATTTGACGGTTATAATCTATATATGGCAGGGGAGTCGGGAGAGGGCAAAACCAGATATGCTTTGGAAAGCGCCCAAAGACAGGCTAGATTTATGCCTGTACCTGACGATTGGTGCTATATCTATAATTTTGAAGATTCCAACAGGCCAAAGGCTTTAAATCTTCCTGCCGGTATGGGTAGGGAATTCAAGAAGGACATGGAAGACTTTGTAAGGATAATTGAACAGGAAATATCCAAGGCCTTTGACGGAGACGAATATGAAGAGGAACGTTCCCGTATCATAAAAGAATTCCGCAATAAAAAAGATGAATATGTTATGGAACTGAGTAATGAAGCGGCTGAACGAGGTTTTAGAGTAAAGCTTGCAAACTCAGGCATCTATTTTATGCCCATAGTTGATGGAGAGCCTTTAAGTGAAGAGGAATTTAAAGCATTGGATGAAGAGGTAAAGATTGAAATGTCTAAATCCTCTGATGCTCTTCAAGCTGAGACGAGCGATACAATGAGGAAAATCCGGGAAGTTGAGGCCGAAGCAGAGAATGCAATTAAGGAATGGGAGAACCAGATTGCCCTCTATGCTGTTGGTATACATGTTGACGATATAAAAGAAAAATACAGCCTCTATCCATTTATCGTTGAGCATCTCGAAAAGGTTAAAGAAGATATTCTGGAAAACATTGAGCATCTGGTGGAAAGAAATTACGATGATGATCAACAAAGTGCACTAATCCAGATGCTCATGATGAGAAAGAATGGAGAAGAGAATCCCTATGAACGGTATAAGGTGAATCTCCTGGTGGATAACAGCCGGCTCCACGGTGCCCCTGTAATAGTGGACTATAACCCTACCTTTTACAATCTTATGGGTAGATGCGAATATGAGAATGAATTTGGAACCATGACAACAGATTATACTCTTATTAAGCCTGGGTTGTTTCATCAGGCTAATGGCGGTTTTTTAATTCTTCAAATAAACGATGTTCTCTCAAATCCTCAGTCCTTCGAGGCTATAAAGCGGACTTTAAAGACCAGACAGATTATTATTGAGAATATAAAGGAGCAGATGGGATTAGTAGCAGTATCGGCATTGAAACCCGAACCCATTGCTATCAATGTAAAAATAATATTTGTAGGAAGTAGCGAAATTTATCAGCTACTATATAATTATGACAGAGATTTTAAGAAGCATTTTAAAATTAAAGCTGATTTTGACGACCACATGGACTGGAACGATGATAACGTTCAACGCCTCGCCCAATACATAGGAGCCTATTGCAACAAGGAAGGCGTAAGGCATTTTGATAAATCGGGAGTGGCTGAGGTTGTTAATTACAGCTCCTGGCTTGTTCAGGATCAGAAAAAGCTTACCACAAGATTTTCAGAGATCGTCAATATTTTAGGCGAAGCAGGTACCTGGGCTAAAATTGAGGGTAGTCGTCTTGTATCCGATCGCCATGTCAAGAAAGCCATACATGAAAAAAAGAAACGGTCAAATAAATATGATGAAGAACTTCTGGAACTTATTCGTGAGGGGACATTACTGATTGATACGGATGGTTACATGGTGGGCCAGATTAACGGTCTTGCTGTTATAGACTTAGGTGACTACTCCTTTGGTAAGCCAAGCCGTATAACAGCCGCCACTTACATGGGGAAAACAGGAATACTCGATATTGAGCGGGAAGTTGAGACAGGTGGGACGACACATTCCAAGGGAGTATTGATCTTGAGCGGCTATATAGGGAAGAAATATGCTCAGGAAATACCACTGTCATTGGCAGCTAGTATATGCTTTGAGCAGTTATATAGCGGTATTGAGGGAGATAGTGCCTCATCAACCGAATTATTTGCTATTCTCTCCAGTCTGTCAGATTTGCCCGTTTATCAGGGCATAGCTGTAACCGGCTCAGTAAATCAGATGGGATATATACAACCAATAGGTGGTGCCACATTTAAAATTGAAGGTTTCTTTGAAATATGCAAGATTAATGGCCTCAATGGTAAACAGGGTGTAATAATTCCACACCAGAACATTAAGAACCTGGTATTATCGGACGAGGTGGTTCAAGCGGTCGAAAAAGGATTATTTAACATATACCCTATAAAGACAGTGGATGAAGGTATTGAAATATTAACCGGTGTACCCGCCGGAGAAAGACTTCCTGACGGCACATATCCGGTAGGAACGGTAAACGATAGAGTATATAAAAAGCTTCGCCATTTTGCCGAAACCACAGCAAAATACCTGTAAACTGGGACAAGGGGATGGGACAAGGGGACAGGTACCTTGTCCCAGTTTATTCGACAGATAGGACAAGGGGGACAATGAACTGAACCCCAGGTGGGAAAAGGGTTCAGTTCACAGGTACCTTGTCCCAGTTTATTCGACATGATAAACATAGTGTACACGTGCATACTTAGCTCATAAGAGAAAAAGGAAAAACCCGTAGACATCAATTCCATCAACTCGAGCCATGTTGAGTGTGTAATATTGATTACAAGGTTGCAAGCCTTGATTATACTGGATTTTACGGGATTACATCCAATCTGCCTACTTGGTCTAAGGGGTCAAAACGCTCCTACAAAATATAGGAACCATCTGAAAGCAAACTAGTATAGAATATTTATAGTATTTTCCATGAGTGGGAAGTTGCTCGATAATAATGAGGTTAACAGCCTGTGCAAGGGCTGCATGTCTATCGTGGAAGATAAATGCTTTTATAATTACTATTTGGAGGGATAACCTTGGATAATTCTTCAGATGTCAATAAGCTTTGTATGGGCTGCATGGGAAAGATCGAAAGCAAAGATGTTCCCTGCCCTCGGTGCGGTTGGATGGACAGCAGCTACACTCGACCTGTGCATCATCTACCACCACAAACTATTTTAAACGGTAAGTATTTTGTTGGAAAAGTTTTAGGTGAGGGTGGTTTTGGCATCACCTATCTTGGCTGGGACCTCAATCTGGATATGAAGGTTGCCATAAAGGAGTATTACCCCTCGGGCTTCGTCACCAGAGAGACCACTGTTACGACCACTGTCACACCTTTCTCCGGAGATAAAAATGAAGCCTATATCAACGGCCTTGATAAATTTGTCGGTGAAGCCAAGAGCCTTGCTAAATTTTATAGCCTTCCCGGTATCGTTTCTGTCAAGGATTTCTTTAAGGAAAACGGAACAGCTTATATTGTCATGGAATACGTTGAGGGGACGACACTAAAGCAATATCTGAAAGACCATGGCGAAAGGCTTCCGGCGAATCATGTGTTTGAGCTTGTTAAGCCTCTCATTCGATCACTTTCTCTAATGCATGCGGAGGGTATTATCCACAGAGATATAAGCCCGGATAATATTATGTTGACAAAAGACGGAGATATCAAGCTCCTCGATTTCGGGGCAGCCAGAGAAATTTCAACAGAAGGAGCTAAGAGCCTGTCTGTACTCTTAAAGCCTGGATATGCACCTGAAGAACAATACCGTACACGCGGGAGCCAAGGCCCTTGGACCGATGTATATGCCCTCTGCGCAACTATTTATAAGGCCATCACGGGCGAAACTCCTCCCGAATCCATGGAGAGAATGATTGAAGATCATCTTGAAACGCCATCAAAGCTGGGGGCAGACATAACAGAAGCTCAGGAAAACGCTCTTCTAAAGGGCCTGGCTGTACTGCAAAAAAACAGGTATCAGAATATGGGAGAGCTCTATACGGCCTTTAATTATTCAACCACACCATCAGGACAATCTGTTTCACAAAACGATCCATCCGGTAAAACGGAACCAATTTCAAAAACTATACCTCTGACGATGCCTTTGTCGCAGAACAATCCACAGACAGATGTTTCTTCAGGCTACTCTCAGACCGGTTCAAATAAAAACAGGTTAAGAGTGCCCATCATCGTTGCTGGAATTACCTTTCTCTTATTGGTTATAACCATTTGGGTAAAATCGGTAGGACTTGATGCAGAGAAGTTAAGCAGTCAAGCAACAGCTGCTGCCAATGAAAACAGTCAGCTTAATACCGCCTCACCTACAAATCAACCGACAACAGGCAGCGATCCTATAATATCCGATCAGCCTTCCGAAGCACCATCCGTACAACCATCTCCAAGCTTAAATTTGGAATCTCCTGTTAAACAGGAACCCATAGCTCCGGCAATACCCTCTGACCCGGCGCAGGAGCCTCCGGCAACCCCTGTTCCAACCCCCGTTACTACTCCCGAACCAACTCCTGTACCAACACCCGCTCCAACCCCGGAGCCCACCCCTGAAGTTGAAAAGGAACCCGAGGGTTATGCAGAATTTGAGGTTAACGGCAAAAAGCGTTATTTAATTGCAGCAGGTTCAGTAAGTTACGGGTATGAATGCTGGGAAGTATTTTTTTATGATGAAAATGATTCAAATACTTTCTTCGGAATAACCTTACCTAAAAATGTAGAAAGCGGAGGAGTTTACACAAAAACTTTTAATTTTGATAGCGCCTTCCTTCTCTCATATAAAAACGATTATTTTAATTACTATTTCTTCCCCTACAACGAACAGGGTTATTCGGGTCTATATCAATCCACCTGCTCGGTTACCATAGAGGAGTGGGGAGGTTCCGGAGGGATGTGCAGCGGTAGCTTCACCGCGGATCTTCGACTTACAAACGGAGACAGAATAGCGTTCAGAAATGGTAAATTTAGTGTCCCAATAGAAAGTAACGGTTTTTAATATTTTTATAGTTTTGGGACAAGGTACCTGTCCCCTTGTCCCATCAGGTACCTGTCCCCTTGTCCCAACTATATCACTCTGATATAATACATAATATATCAGAGTGATATAAGGAGGACGTAATGAATATTCTGTTTATAAATGCAAATTTGCATGGGCATATTAACCCTACTCTCGGATTGGTTAAGAAACTAACAGAGAGAGGAAACCAGGTCAGCTACTTTTGCTCGGAACCATTTTCTGAACAGGTAAAAAAGATGGGAGCAAAATGGATTGGATTTAGTAATAAGCTGGATTTGTTTTTAAAAGAATATCATCCGACAGACAGGCATCCGTTTTTTATGTTGATGGAGTATATTCTTTTGTATGACGAAGTGGTGTTGCCGGAGATATTGGATATTACTAAAAAAGAACAATATGATATGATTATTTGCGATTCTATTTTCGGAGGAGCATGTTTTTTAAAACAGATTACTAAAATTCCAGTTGTGTGTTCCCACTCCTCTTTTGCTATGAGTCAAGCACCGGTACCAAAGCAGATGCTTGTACCAAGATTCCATCCTCAACTGGATCATTGCTATCAGATATTAAAACGAATTTGTGAAAACTATAAAATTGAGGAGCCTTCAATAGAACAGGTATTTACAAGCAAAGGAGACTTGAATATCGTATACACCACTCGTAGTTTCAATGGAGATGATGGTGTAAACGAGCCGGACTATTTATTTGCTGGTCCGTCAATTGACCGGACACAGGAAGCATACGACTTGGATCTTTCGGTAATTAGGGACAGAAAGCTTATATATATATCGCTTGGAAGTTTGAATACGAATTTTATAGATTTTTATAAGACATGTATTTCGGCATTTCGTAATTCGGATTATTATGTATGCATGTCCATTGGAAATAAGTGTGAAGTCTCACAATTAGGTGAAATTCCACTAAATTTTTTGGTAAAGGATTTTCTCCCACAGCTAGAGATTTTAAAGCGGGCTGATGTATTTATCACTCATGCGGGTTTTAACAGTGTTAACGAAGCTTTATTTTTTGGAGTTCCGATGCTTGCATTACCTCAGGTCAATGACCAGCATAAGGTGGCCAAGCGTCTGGTTTCTATGCAACTGGGAGTGACAGAAAGTATAAAGGAATTAACTCCAGAAACATTGAAATCTAAGACCCAAACACTCATTATGAATACGAAAATCAAAGAAAATTGCATGAAAATTTCGCAGGAGATGAGGAATTTCTCTAAGCTTGAGCAGATAGTATTGAAACTTGAAAAATATGCATGCTTGGAAAGAGAGGAATAGAAATGGCGTTAAAGAATAAATCCATGTATGCTATTTTGGGTATTTTGAATTTGTCACCATGTACCGGCTATGACATTAAAAAGTATAGTGACAAGGTCCTCTCAGGGTTTTGGAATGAAAATTTTGGGCATATCTATCCAACATTGAAAATGATGCTGGATGCTGGGATGATCGAAATTGTTTTCAGAGAAAAAAATGAAAAGAAAGTCAGATATGGAATAACCGAAAAGGGAAAACAGGAACTTGATACTTGGCTTTTAGAAGAAACCATGCAACAGCCTATACGTTCTGAATTTATGCTAAAATTATTATTTTCAAGCAGCCAGCCTAGAAAACATGTACTTCGGATGCTAGAGAACTATAAAGAACTCCATCAAAAGAATATAAAGAAGTATCTTGAAATGCAAAAGGATTTAGAACAAGGAATTCAGGAAATATCGAAGGAGCGAAGCTGTCTTATCAAAGCGATTCTTAGAAAGGGTATAATATCAAGTGAGGCTGTTATTTATTGGTGTGATGAAACATTAGAAGAAATGCGTCATCATTAAGTAGGAATGAACTTAATTGTGTTATAATTCATATCAGAATGTGAATGTTATGGTATTTAAAGGTAGGCAGAAAGAAATAAATATCAAGGTTTAACAGGGTGTTAAGATGGATAGGTTTAAAACAATTATTAACAATCTAATTGCTTTATGCGGGCAGCAGGAAGATATAAAGGCAGTTATTGCAATAGGCTCTCAAACAAGGAGTTATATGAAAGCCGATATCTATTCAGATCTGGATATTATCGTTGCCTGTGATTATCCTGAAAAATTATTATATTCGGATGAGTATATTTCAAGGTTAGGAAATCTCCAGATATCGTTTTTAGAAGATACAATAGCCGGTCAGAAGGAGCGAAGAGTTCTCTTTGATGGTTCATTGGATGTCGATTTTATTGTACTTCCTACCGAACATCTTAGAGTTGCGCTAGAACAGCATCTGATTGATGATATCATGAAACGAGGATTTCATGTCTTGTTTGATCGTTTTGGCTACGGAAATCTTCTGGAAAAGATAACAACAGGTCAGCAGAAGCGTAATGTCATATTGTCAGAAGATTCTTATATTAACTTAATAAATGATTTCTACTACCATGTAATCTGGTCAGAGAAGAAAATATGTCGTGGGGAAATCTGGACTGCCCTAATGTGTATTGATAGTTATTTAAAGAATCATCTGTTGAAAATCATTGAGATGTATCAGGTTTGTACTAAGGGAGAGAATTACGATGTATGGCATAATGGACGACTCCTTGAATCATGGGCAGATGAAGATATTGTAGAAGACTTAAAACATTGCTTTGGACACTACGACGAGAAAGATTTACATAAAGCATTGTCAAATACAGAAAAATTGTTTACCAGGCTCGCAAGAGTATGTGCTACTAAATGTGGATATTCATATCCTGAAAAAGCCTATGGTTATCTTAAATCTAATCCGTGAGGGATTACCGATACGATTAGATAAAAACAGCACAATATATTAGGATATTAAAAGCTAGATTACTATGAGTGTATGATGGGATTGTTTATAGTGAAGACAATAATAAAGATAATAAGGAATAAAGAGTAATAAAAGTGCGAAAAAAACTGTTGCAATCATAGAATTCCTGTTGTATAATATCTCTTGCTGTGACATGGCATACGATGAAACCGCAGATGGCAGGTGAAACAAACTGGGAACTGCGGCGGAGAATGTCCGATTCTTTAGAAACCGGGCGACAAGTCACTGTACATCATACATCGATGTGTTTTTATGTGTGTTTGTATCGTGGCCCAGGAGTATAACTCTGGGCTTTTTATATGGCAAAGCATGAAACACCCGGCAGTGTGTATACAAGTACAGAAAAAGCTTGTTGCGCCAGCAAATTGTAACTCAAGGAGGCTTATGTATGGCGAACAAACAGAAGATCAGAATAAGGCTGAAGGCTTTTGATCATCAGGTTATCGATCAATCTGCAGAGAAGATTGTCGAGACAGCAAAAAGAACAGGTGCTAAGGTTTCCGGGCCCGTTCCGCTACCCACAAGAAAGGAAATCATGACTATTTTGAGAGCTCCTCATAAGTATAAAGATTCTCGTGAGCAGTTCGAAATGAAAACCCACAAAAGACTTATTGATATTCTAATGCCCACACCTAAAACAGTTGATGCTCTTATGAGATTGGACCTTCCAGCCGGCGTGGATATAGAAATCAAGCTATAAGAGAAAATGTTTGTTAAGTTCGGTTAGAGCCGAACCAATGACAGGAGGTAATATAAAACATGAAAAAATGCATGCTTGGCAAAAAGATAGGTATGACACAAGTCTTTACCGAAGAAGGAATCATGATTCCGGTAACCGTTGTTCTTGCAGGCCCGATGTCTGTTGTACAGAAAAAAACAGTAGAGATTGACGGATACAATGCAGTGAAGTTTGGCTTTGAGGATATCCCAGCAAGAAAGGCAAATAAGCCTATGAAGGGTCAGTTCGAAAAAGCTAATGTTACTCCCAAGAGAGTAATGAGAGAATTTAAGCTGGATGACATCTCCGCATATGAAATAGGAAGTGTTGTTAAGGTAGAAGACATGTTTGAAGCTGGTGACAAGATTGACGTCTCCGGTATTTCAAAAGGCAAAGGCTATCAAGGTACTGTTAAAAGATATCGTACCGCTCGCGGACGCATGACTCACGGTTCCGGTTTTCACAGAGGCATTGGTTCAATGGGTGCCAACTCCAGCCCGAGCCGTATTTTCAAAGGTAAGAAAATGCCCGGTCACATGGGCGCTGAAAAGGTAACTGTTCAGAATCTCGCGGTTGTTAAGGTTGACGCCGAGAGAGGTCTACTCCTTGTAAAAGGCGCAGTTCCCGGTGCAAAAGGCGGACTCCTTGTGATTAAGAATTCGGTCAAGGCTTAATAGAAGAACTGGTTCGGAAGGAGGAAACGTAAATGCCAAAAGTAGATGTATACAATATCAACGGCCAGAAGGTCGGAGACATGGATTTAAATGACGATATTTTTGCGATTGAAGTTAATGAAGTAGCAATGCATAGTGCTGTTGTGAACCAATTAGCTAATGCAAGACAGGGAACACAATCCACCAAGACCAAATCAGAGGTAAGTGGCGGAGGTAAAAAACCTTGGAGACAAAAGGGTACAGGTCGTGCCCGTCAGGGAAGCACCCGTTCCGCACAATGGGTAGGCGGTGGTATCGTTTTGGGTCCAAAGCCCAGAAGCTACAGCTATACACTTCCAAAGAAGGTTAAGAGATTGGCCCTTAAGAGTGCTCTTACCAGCAAGGTTATTGCAAATAACATTATTGTACTGGATGATCTTAAACTTGAGGCCATTAAAACCAAGGAAATCGTTAATGTTCTTAATAATCTCAAGGTTGATTCTACAGCTTTGATAGTACTTCCCGAAGTTGACAGAAATGTAGTACTGTCTGCTAGAAATATTGAGAGTGTTAAAACAACAACAACCAACAGCATAAATACCTACGATATACTGAGATATAATAAGTTTATCGTGACTAAGGAAGCTGTATCCAAAATCGAGGAGGTGTACGCATAATGAAGTTTGCAGAAGATATTCTCATTCGTCCGTACATTACAGAGAAAACTAATGCGGATATTGCTGAAGGCAAGTACACTTTCATTGTTGACAAAAAGGCTACAAAAACACAAGTAAAGCAGGCTGTTGAAAAGCTTTTCGGAGTTAAAGTCCTGTCAGTCAACACTGTTATTTATGAAGGCAAGGAAAAGCGCCAGGGCGTTCATGTTGGGAAAACCCCATCATTCAAAAAAGCTATGGTTAAAATCGACACCAATCCTAAGCCTGTTTCATACGCAACAAAGGGCGGAAAAACCGTTGCGACTTCCAAGAAGTACAAGACTTCTATAGAAGAATTTGGTGTAGCCCAATAAATTAAATTTGTTTATCAACCGATATATCGGAAATATAGGCCTCACAGTCAGCCTGAGAACGATATTTTCGGCAAATAGATAAAGGAGTGGAAGAAATGCCAACTAAAAAGTACAATCCGACATCTCCTGCAAGAAGATTCATGACTGTATCTACGTTTGAGGAGATTACAAAGAAGGCACCGGAAAAGAGCCTTCTGGCTCCGCTAAGTAAAAACGGCGGAAGAAACTCCTACGGAAGGATTACCGTTCGTCATCACGGCGGCGGAGCAAAACAGAAGTACAGAGTTATCGATTTTAAGAGAGATAAGGACGGAATTCCAGCAAAGGTTTCCGCAATTGAGTATGATCCTAACAGATCTGCCAATATCGCGCTTCTTGTTTATGCAGATGGTGAAAAGAGATACATTCTCGCACCCAATGGTCTTAATGTAGGTGACAAAGTTTATTCAGGGGAGAAATCCGATATTAAGCCCGGTAACGCGCTTCCTTTGGAATTTATACCTCTGGGTACCGTGATTCATAATATTGAACTAAAGCCAGGCAAGGGTGGACAGCTTGTAAGATCAGCCGGTAACGAAGCTCAGCTGATGGCAAAGGAAGACACCTATGCTCAGGTAAGACTTCCTTCAGGCGAAGTAAGAAAGATTGATATTCGTTGCAAAGCTACCATCGGTCAGGTTGGAAATCACGATCACGAGAATATTTCAATCGGTAAGGCCGGAAGAAAGCGCTGGATGGGCGTAAGACCAACAGTTCGTGGTGTTGTTATGAATCCTAACGACCATCCTCATGGTGGTGGTGAAGGTAAATCTCCTATTGGTATGCCAAGCCCGGTAACCCCTTGGGGTAAACCCACACTTGGTTATAAGACCCGTAAGAAGAATAAGAGCAGTAACAAGCTTATCGTTAAGAAACGTAACGCTAAGTAAGATGGAAGAAGGAGGTTGATACCGTGAGTAGATCACTTAAAAAGGGACCCTACGTTGATGAAAGACTCTTAAAAAGAGTTGATGAAATGAACGAAAAAAACGAGAAAAAGGTTTTGAAGACCTGGTCTCGTGCCTCTACCATCTTCCCACAGATGGTTGGACATACCATTGCTGTTCACGATGGACGCAAACATGTTCCGGTATATGTATCTGAAGATATGGTCGGTCATAAACTTGGTGAGTTTTCTCCAACACGTATGTACAGAGGACACAGCCGAGGAGAAAAAACCACTAAACTCAAGAAGTAATAGAACTCTTGATTGGAAGGAGGAATTGACTTGGGCAAGAAGGTAATGTCAAAGGACGAGCTCCTTGAAAAGAAGGAGGAGCTTCTTGAACAATATGGTAAGACCCGCAGGAAGGCTGATAAGCTTCCTATTCTTACTAAGAAGGAGAAAAAAGTTCTCGGAATCGGTAAGGATGAAGGTAGAGCTGTAGTAAAGCATGTAAGGGTTTCATCAAGAAAAGCCAAACTGGTTATTGATTTAATTCGTAATAAAGGAATTGACGAGGCATACGGCATTCTGAAATATATGCCAAGAAACGCATCTGAGGTTCTATATAAACTGCTTAAATCAGCAGAAGCCAACGCAGTTAACAACAACCAGCTCAACAGAGACAATCTCTTTGTGTCTGAGGTATATGCTGAACAGGGACCAACCCTGAAGAGAATTATGCCAAGAGCACAGGGAAGAGCATTCCGTATAAGAAAGAGAACCAGTCACATAACACTGGTACTCAAGGAAAGGGCTAAATAGGAGGTTGTAAGATGGGCCAAAAAGTAAATCCCCATGGATTAAGAATAGGAATCATTAAGGACTGGGATACAAAATGGTATGCCGGTGCTAAGGATTTCAGCAGCTTTCTGGTTGAGGATGTTAAGCTTCGCAAATACTTAAAGAAGAAGCTTTATCTCGCAGGAATAGCTAGAATAGAAATTGAGCGCGCAGCTAATAAAGTTAAGATAAACATTCATACTGCTAAGCCCGGTATTGTTATCGGTAAGCAAGGCGCCGGTATTGAAGCTCTTCGTTTAGAGCTGGAGAAAATCACCGGAAAGAGTGTACTTCTTAATATAACAGAAATTAGAACACCGGAAATGAATGCTCTGCTTGTAGCTGAGAACATTGCAGCTCAGCTTGAGAAACGTACATCTTTCCGTCGCGCTATGAAACAAGCCATGCAAAGAACGATGAAATTTGGTGCCAAAGGTATCAAGACTCAAGTTTCAGGTCGTGTTGGTGGCGCAGAAATTGCAAGAGTAGAGCACTATGCAGAAGGTACTATCCCTCTCCAGACACTTCGTGCTGATATTGACTATGGTTTTGCTGAAGCAAACACCACATATGGTAAAATTGGTGTAAAGGTTTGGATCTATAAGGGTGAAGTTCTTCCCGCCAAGAAAAAGGAGAAAAAGGAAGGGGGAGACAAGTAATATGTTAATGCCTAAAAGAGTCAAATATAGAAGAGTTCACAGAGGTCGTATGACTGGTAAAGCAACACGTGGCAACGTTGTTTCACAGGGTGAATTCGGATTACAAGCAATGGATCCTGCTTGGATAACAAGCAATCAGATTGAAGCAGCACGTATCGCAATGACTCGTTTTACTAAAAGAGGCGGTAACGTCTGGATAAAGATTTTCCCTGATAAACCGGTAACTAAGAAACCAGCTGAAACCCGTATGGGTTCCGGTAAAGGTTCACCTGAGTACTGGGTAGCAGTTGTTAAGCCGGGTCGTATCCTCTTCGAAATCGCCGGTGTTCCGGAAGAACAAGCAAGAGAAGCGCTCAGGCTTGCAGCACACAAATTGCCCATTAAGTGCAAAATTGTTGCACGCGGGGAAGAGGTAGGTGTAGAGAATGAAGGCGTCTGAACTGAAAGCACTTAAGGAAAAGACACGCGAAGAGCTCGTTACAGAGCTTGCTGAACTCAAAGCCGAGTTGTTTAAGCTTAGATTCCAGCATGCTACAAGCCAGCTTGAGAATCCCCTTAAACTCAAAGAATGTAAAAAGAACATTGCACGAGTTCATACTATTATTCGCGAGAAAGAACTCGGAATAAATAGGAATTAAGTAGGCTTGATGCCGTTTTATACCGGAAGGAGGTTTGTTCCGCGTGGCTGACAGAGGTTTAAGAAAGACCATGATTGGTAATGTAGTAAGTAATAAAATGGATAAAACAATTGTTGTAGCTGTTGTAGATAGTGTTAAGCATCCTTTATTAAAGAAAATTATGAAGAGGACTTACAAGCTCAAGGCTCATGACGAAA
The DNA here is from genome assembly GCA_023411795.1 of Bacillota bacterium. Classification (GTDB taxonomy): domain Bacteria; phylum Bacillota; class Clostridia; order DSM-8532; family DSM-8532; genus DTU059. Next base: position 25,777 of record JAEYOK010000052.1, on the reverse strand, counting down.
ATAATGAATGTAATATCGGCGATCGCGTAAAGGTTATGGAAACCAGACCCCTCAGCAAAGATAAGAGATGGAGACTGGTCGAGATCGTTGAGAAAGCGAAGTAAGAGGAGGCGTTAGAATATGGTTCAAGCACAGACATATTTAAAGTCGGCTGATAACACTGGCGCCAAGGAATTGTTTTGTATTAAAGTCCTCGGCGGATCAAAAAGAAAATATGCAAATATTGGCGATGTAATAGTCTGCTCAGTTAAAAATGCAACACCCGGTGGTGTTGTTAAAAAGGGTGAGGTTGTTAAAGCCGTAATTGTTCGTTCTGTCAAAGGTTTAAAAAGAGCCGATGGTTCTTCTATACGTTTTGATGAGAACGCAGCTGTTATCATAAAAGATGACGGGAACCCAAGAGGAACCCGTATATTTGGCCCGGTAGCAAGAGAATTGAGAGATAAGGATTATATGAAGATTATCTCACTTGCTCCGGAAGTACTGTAAGGAAGGAGGCTTGACAAAATGGCAAAATCACACGTCAAAAAGGGAGATATGGTATATATCTTAAATGGCAAAGATGCTGGCAAAAAGGGCAAGGTTCTTAATGTTGAGGCGTCTGAGCACAAGGTCCTCGTTGAGGGCGTGAACATTATAACTAAGCATGTTAAGCCGAAACCGAATCAGGGTTTCAAAGAGGGTGGACAGGTTAAACAGGAAGCACCCATATATATAGACAAAGTAATGTTCATTTGCAAAAGCTGCGGTAAACCTGCAAAGATAGGCAAAAAGATTATGGATAATGGTTCTAAAGTCAGAGTCTGTAAGAAATGCGGCGAAGTGATTGACGTTATAGGAAAAGACAAGGAGTAAATCCTTAAGGAGGTTGACGAGACATGCCTAGATTGCTTGACAAGTATAAAAACGAAGTTGTTCAGGCTCTGCAAAGTAAGTTTAATTATTCAACACCAATGCAGATCCCGAAGCTTGTTAAAGTAGTACTCAATATGGGCGTTGGGGAAGTAAAAGATAACCCCAAAGCTATCGAGATAGCTGCGAATGAGATGGCAACCATCTCAGGACAAAAAGCGGTTATCACAAAAGCCAAGAAGTCAGTTGCGGCATTCAAGCTCCGCGAGGGCATGAATATAGGATGCAAAACAACTCTTCGTGGTAGCAAAATGTATGAGTTTGTTGATAAACTCTTCAATGTAGCTCTTCCAAGAGTAAGGGACTTTAGAGGAATCAGTGCAAATTCCTTTGATGGCCGCGGTAACTTTTCAATGGGTGTGAAGGAACAATTGATATTTCCTGAAATCGACATTGAAAAGATTGATAAGGTTCGCGGTATGGATATAACATTTGTCACAACAGCCAAGACCGATGAAGAAGCAAAGGAACTGCTCACACTTCTCGGGATGCCGTTTGCAAAGAGCTAAAGGAGGTAATAAATATGGCCAAAAAGTCCATGATTCTTAAGCAGCAAAAAGCGCCGAAGTTTTCCACCAGGTATTATAATCGCTGCAAGCTCTGCGGCAGACCTCACGCCTATATGAGGAAGTTCGGCATTTGCCGTCTTTGCTTCAGAGACTTAGCATACAAGGGCCAGATACCAGGTGTAAAGAAGGCAAGCTGGTAATAGGAGCGAAAGGAGGTCTGTAATAATGCATGCAACCGACGTAATTGCAGATATGCTTACAAGGATAAGGAACGCCGCTAGTTCAAAACATCAGACAGTAGACGTTCCGGCATCAAACCTGAAAAAGCAAATAGCGAAAATTTTGCTTGATGAGGGTTATATAAAGGATTTTATTGAAATAGACGATAAGAAGCAGGGAATACTCAGAATTACACTTAAGTATGTAGAAAACAAGAAGAACATAATCACCGGAATTAAGAGGATCAGTAAGCCCGGACTAAGGGTTTATGCCGAAAAGGATGAAGTTCCAAAGGTTCTCGGAGGTTTAGGTGTAGCCATTGTTTCTACATCACAGGGTGTTATGACTGACAAAGAAGCAAGAAAGCTCGGCATTGGCGGAGAAGTACTTGCGTTCGTTTGGTAAGAACGAACTCCTTCGGAGTTCGTCACGGAACTTAAACTTCGTTTGTATTTATTCACCGAAATCCGTTAAAGTTTTAGAAATTATTAAACAAAATAAGTTCCTGAAAAAAGGATATTCGACGATCTGGTACTAATACCAAATGTTAATATCCTCTCAATATAAGGACTGGAGGTTTATTTATGTCACGTATAGGAAGAATGCCGATTCAAATACCGGCAGGCGTAGATGTAAAGCTAGATGGTCATGATATGACTGTTAAAGGGCCAAACGGCACTTTAAGCGCAAGCTTTCATCAGAATATGTCCATTGAAAAAGAGGGTAACACCATAATTGTTAAGCGTCCGGATGATGAGAAACAGAACAGAGCTCTTCATGGATTGACACGCGCTCTTATTAATAATATGGTAACCGGAGTTTCCAAGGGTTTTGAAAAAGGCCTTGAAATTATTGGTGTTGGATTTAGAGCTCAAAAACAAGGTAAAAAGCTTGTTCTGACATTAGGTTATTCTCATCCTGTAGAAATCGAAGAACCTAAGGGTATTACCATTGAGGTTCCTTCTCAGGATAAGATTATAGTTAAAGGTGCAGATAAGCAGCTTGTTGGTGAAGTAGCAGCCCAAATTCGCAAGAAACGTCCTCCTGAACCCTATAAGGGCAAAGGAATTAAGTATGTTGGCGAGACTATCATCCGTAAGGAAGGTAAGACCGGCGCTAAAGGTAAGAAATAAAGAGAGGAGTGAGTGTAGATGATTAAACGTATCGACAAAAACAAAATCAGACTCCGTAAGCATGTTCGCGTACGTAAAAAAATAAGCGGAACTGCACAGACACCACGTCTAAGTGTCTTCAGGAGTTCAAAACACATATATGCCCAGATTATCGATGATGTTAGCAGCACCACTCTGGTTGCAGCATCCTCTTTGGATGAGGCTCTCAAAGGAAAGCTTGATTACACAGGCAATAAACAAGCCGCAAAAGAAGTAGGAAAGCTTTTAGGAACTAAAGCAATCGACAAGGGAATTAAGCAGGTAGTATTCGATAGAGGTGGCTACCTTTATCACGGAAGGGTCAAGGAACTCGCAGACGGCGCAAGAGAAGCCGGCCTCGAATTCTGATCACGTCCTAAAGTAGAAGGAGGGGAAAAAATTGCAGAAAATTGATCCAAGTACTCTGGACCTTAAAGAAAAGGTTGTAAATATTGGCCGTGTAACAAAGGTTGTTAAGGGCGGTAGAAATTTCAGATTCAGCGCGCTCGTAGTAGTTGGGGATGAAAACGGCTATGTAGGCGTTGGAAGCGGAAAAGCAACAGAAATCCCTGATGCTATCCGTAAAGGTATAGAAGATGCAAAGAAGAATTTAATCTTCATTCCTAAAGTAGGAACCAGTATTCCTCATGATTCTTTGGGAGTATATGGCGCCGGTAAGGTCTTACTTAAACCTGCTAAAGAGGGTACCGGTGTTATCGCTGGCGGCCCTGTAAGAGCGGTTTTAGAGCTTGCAGGAATCAGCGATATATATACAAAATCATTAGGTTCCAACAATCCGACCAACATGGTACGTGCTACCATGGAAGGCCTTTCTCAGTTGAAGACCGTGGAGATGATTGCAAAACTCAGAGGGAAAACTGTCGACGAAATTCTTGGATAGGAGGTAGCCTTCATGGGCAATTTGAAAATCACTCTTAAGAAGAGTACAATAAAATCCAAAGTAGATCAGAAGGCTACAGTGGCCGCTCTTGGTCTTCATAAAATAGGGCAGACTGTCGAACAAAAAGACAATGCCCAAATTCGTGGTATGATCAATAAAGTATCACATCTTGTTCAGGTCGAAGAAATATAAAGGAGGTGCAACCAGTGAACTTGTTTGAATTAAAGCCTGGAGCACCCGGTAAGGCTCCAAAACGTAAAGGTAGAGGCCATGGTTCCGGAAACGGCAAAACTGCAGGTAAGGGCCATAAAGGTCAGAATGCCAGAGCAGGCGGCGGTGTAAGGCCTGGTTTCGAAGGCGGGCAGATGCCTCTTTTCAGAAGAATTCCTAAGAGGGGCTTCAATAACTATGAATTTAGAAAAGAATATACCGAGGTAAGGCTTTCAGATCTTGAAAGATTTGAAAACGGTACAGAGGTTACTGCTGATTTATTAAAACAGAACGGTGTTATCAAAAAAGTAAATGACGGAATTGTTATTCTCGGGAACGGTAATCTTACAAAGAAGCTTACTGTCAAAGCTGCCAGATTTACAAAGACAGCTTCCGAAAAGATAGAAGCTTTGGGAGGAAAGGCTGAGGTGATTTAGGATGGAGAGTATTTTTGCTCCGATAAAAAATGCCTGGCGTATAGTTGACATAAGAAAAAAGTTGTTGATAACGTTTCTTTTGTTGATAGTATACCGTTTAGGTGTCTACATCCCCATCCCCGGCATGGATAGATCTATTCTTGCAGGCATGGTTGCCCAGCAGGGAGGTCTTTTTGGCTACATGAATATAATTGGTGGTGGTGCTTTTGAGAACGCAAGTATCTTTGCGATGTCAATCACACCATACATCAATTCTTCTATCATTTTACAGCTTCTCACAATTGCCATTCCTGCTCTTGAAAGAATGCAAAAGGAAGGCGAAGAAGGAAGAAAGAAGCTGGCTCAGTGGACCAGATACGGAACTGTTATGCTAGGTTTCCTCCAGGCAACATTCATGTATATTGGTTTTGGTAATGCAGTAGCAAATAAAGGTGTATTAGCATTTTTAACTGTTACTTTTTCTCTTACTGCCGGAACAGCATTCATTATGTGGCTGGGTGAGCAGATAAATGAGTATGGTATAGGTAACGGTATTTCGTTGATAATCTTTGTAAACATAATCTCCAGAGCTCCTTCAGCTTTCGGTACTCTCTTTAATATTATAAAGGCATATATGAGTGAAGACAGGCTTGCTGTCGGAGTGTTGATTGTACTTGCTATTGTACTGGTATTCTTAGCCGTTGTTGTGTTTGTAATCTTTGTCACACAAGCAGAGAGAAGGCTACCCGTTCAGTATGCAAAGCGTGTAGTTGGTCGTAAGATGTACGGCGGGCAAAGCACACACATACCGATGAAGGTTAATATGGCAGGTGTTATGCCTATTATCTTCGCATCGTCCATTATGTCTTTTATTCCAACTATCATATCGTTTGTTGCACCGAATACCACAAGTAAATTCCTTATTGCATTGAAGAATTTTAGCGGCAATCCGTTGTATATGCTAATTATGGCTTTACTTGTATTATTCTTTACATTCTTCTATACAATGATGGCGTTTAATCCGGTAGAAGTTGCCAATAATATACGTAAGAATGGTGGCTTTATACCAGGTATCCGTCCCGGTAAACCTACAAGTGATTACATTACAAAGGTACTTAACCGCATTACATGGTTTGGAGCGCTTTTCCTTGCGATAGTAACCATTCTTCCTAGTTTATTGGAGTTGATTACTCAAGTAAGGATAGGTTTTGCCGGAACCTCGCTGCTGATTATGGTTGGTGTTGCGCTTGAAACCGCACAACAAATTGAATCACAGCTTATGATGAGGCATTATAAAGGATTTCTCGAATAGATGTTTTGATTGGTACAGTGGTTCACGGGGATGTTTCTTGTGAACCGCTGGATTACCATAAGGTGGTTTACAAAAGTCGTTCCCATTGACCACCAGCGGATGTCTAATACCATCCGCTTTTTGTACCTATTACTTAGATAGGTCGATATAGAGGGTTAGATATTATGAGATTGATACTTATAGGACCTCCTGGTGCAGGTAAAGGAACACAAGCTGCAGTCTTGTCTGAAACATTGAAAATACCTCACATATCCACTGGTGATATTTTTCGAGCCAATATTAAAGGAGGTACGCCTCTGGGTTTGTTGGCAAAGAGTTATATTGATTCAGGAAAACTTGTGCCTGATGATGTCACCATTGATATTGTTGGTAGCAGACTGGTAAATGAGGATTGTGGAAACGGATTTATAATGGACGGTTTCCCCAGAACTATACCTCAGGCTGAGATGTTTGATGAAATGCTTACTAAACATAACACAGGCGTTGAAGCCGTAATAAATATTACAGCTGATGATAATGTGATTGTTAAGAGACTTTCAGGCAGAAGGATGTGTTCTTGTGGAAGAACATATCATGTGGATAACCATCCGCCGAAAGTTGAAGGTATCTGTGATGTATGCAAAAATAAGCTATATATCAGGGATGATGACAAAGAGGAAACCATAAAGGAAAGACTCAGAACGTATCACGAGCAGACCAGCCCACTTGTTGATTATTATCAAAAAAAAGGACTTCTGATGAATTTCGATGGAACAAAACCTATAGAAGTTACGACTCGTGAGATATTAGAATGTCTGATAAAGTGATAAAAGAAGGTTAAGTAAAAAAATGATTTTTATTAAATCCCGGCGTGAACTTGATAAAATGAGACGTGCCGGCGAGGTTGTCGCTTTGGTTCATAATAGATTATCTGAGATTGTTAAGCCCGGAGTGACAACAAAAGAGCTAGATCGGGTAGCTGAAGAGATCATTCGAAAGGCGGGAGCCATTCCGTCATTTAAAGGATATCCTTGCGCTTATGGGGGAAAGGATTTTCCCGGTTCGATATGCGCATCGATAAACCATGTGGTTATTCATGGAATTCCCGACAACACAGTTCTTAATGAAGGAGACATAATCAGTGTTGATGTCGGTGCCATACTCGATGGATTCCACGGTGATGCAGCTAGGACTTTTGCCGTAGGGAATGTATCTGATGAAGCCAGAGATTTGATTTACCACACTGAAGAAGCCTTTAATAGGGGTATGGCTCAGGCAATTGAGGGGAACAGAGTAGTGGATATTTCCAAAGCTGTTCAGGAATATGCCGAAAGCAAGGGATATAAGGTAGTACGAGATTTTGTCGGTCACGGAATTGGGACCGAGATGCACGAAGAACCTCAGATACCTAATTACGTTACTCGTGAAAAAGGTGTTAGATTGAGTCCTGGGATGACACTTGCTATAGAACCTATGATTAATATCGGAACTTGGCAGGTTCATGTCCTTGATGATAAATGGACTGTGGTCACAAATGACGGGAAACTTTCGGCCCATCATGAAAACACACTGGCTGTAACTACAAATGGACCGGAAATATTGACCAGATTATATTAAAATTCACGAATTACGTTAAGAATCTTGAAATAAGTGTGATTTTATTATAAAATATATACTTGGCGCAGTTGTGGCTGATCCATTTTAATATTTAATATTACTTCAAAGCCTTAAGTAATGAGTGTTTAGTTCGATAGCAACCTTAATGTTCCGGATAAAGGGGCAAAGGTGCATAGGAGAGAAAAACTTGGATACCATTATTGGCCGTTATGTTTGGTCAAAATCGGGTCGGGATAAAGACCGTTTATTAATTATCATTGGTATTTTGGATAGTGAGCATGTCCTTGTGGCAGACGGAATTTTAAGAACAGTGAGTAACCCTAAGAAAAAGAAGCTTAAGCATCTTTCGATAACGGACAGGGTTGCCCAAGAGATATGCACTATAATATCGATGAAGAAGAAGCTTCTGGATTCCGATCTTAAAAGAGCTATTGAATACTATAATGAGTAAATTACATCCATTTGATAGCGAGGGGGTATATTATTGTCAAAGGAAGACGTAATTGAGCTGGAAGGAACAGTGTTGGAGGCTCTTCCAAACGCCAATTTCAAAGTTAAACTTGAAAATGGTCATGAAATTCTGGCACATATATCAGGTAAATTAAGAATGAATTACATTAGAATTCTTCCGGGTGATAAGGTAACTGTTGAAATGTCAACATATGATCTTTCTCGCGGTCGTATTACATGGAGAGGTAAGTAAGCCATAAATAACAGGAGGGTCAATCATGAAGGTAAAGCCATCGGTTAAAAAGATTTGTGAAAAGTGCAAGATCATTCGCAGAAAAGGCCGTATTATGGTTATCTGTGAAAATCCAAAGCATAAACAAAGACAAGGTTAAGATATGTTGTCGCCGGTAACATTTTTAAGTTACCGGCACAGGAATCCGCTCACAAATTCTCTGAAAAGCGGCTGCCTAAAGAAATTCATTTGTATAGAGAATTTCTCTGGAAAAAAATTCTTAGGAATTTTTCACTTCATATAAGGATCGTAATTAGAGGTGAATGTAATCTGGAGAAGGTGTTTTTTTAGAAAGTAGATTTCTTTGGGATTTGAGGAGAGTTTTATATAGAACATTTATATTAAAAATAATTAGGTTTAACACAATACCAATCGGAGGTGTAGTAATTTGGCTCGTATTGCAGGTGTTGACTTGCCGAGAGAAAAAAGAGTAGAAATCGGCCTTACGTATATCTTCGGGATAGGAAGAGCCCGTTCCAATGAAATTTTGGCTAAAACGGGTATCAACCCCGATACACGCGTACGTGATCTAACTGATGATGAGATCACGAAGCTTAGAGACATTATTGAAAAGGCATATACCGTGGAAGGTGACCTTAGAAGAGAGGTTGCGCTTAACATAAAGCGCCTTGTGGAAATAAGGTGTTATCGTGGAATCAGGCATAGGATGGGATTACCGGTTCGTGGTCAGAGAACAAAGACCAATGCAAGAACTCGTAAAGGACCCAGAAAGACTATTGCCAACAAGAAGAAGTAATCGGGAGGTCGATATATAAAATGGCAGCAGGTAAAGTTGTTAGAAGATCAAGGAAGAAAAAGGAAAAGAAAAATATTGAGCGTGGCGCAGCCCACATTCGTTCTTCCTTTAACAATACCATCGTCACTATAACCGACGTCCAGGGAAATGCTCTATCATGGGCAAGTTCAGGAGGACTTGGCTTTAGAGGATCTAAAAAAAGTACTCCTTTTGCTGCTCAGCAAGCTGCTGAGACAGCTGCAAAGGCAGCGATGGAACATGGCCTAAAGACAGTATCGGTTTATGTAAAAGGACCAGGAGCCGGCCGTGAGGCGGCAATCCGTGCACTCCAGGCGGCCGGATTAGAGGTTAATCTTATTAAGGATGTAACCCCTATTCCTCATAACGGATGCAGACCGCCTAAGAGAAGAAGGGTTTAATGGAGGTGTAAGGATAGATGGCAAGATATACAGACGCATCATGCAAGCTCTGCCGCAGAGAAGGGCAAAAGCTCTTTTTAAAGGGAGAGAGATGCTATTCAAATAAGTGCGCTATTGGTAGAAGACCATATGCGCCCGGACAGCATGGCGCTACAAAGAAAAAACTATCAGAGTACGGCATTCAGCTTCGTGAAAAGCAGAAAGCTAAGAGATTCTATGGTTTATTGGAAAGCCAGTTCAGAAAGTATTTCGAAATGGCAAACCGCAAAAAAGGTATTACAGGTGAGAACCTGTTACAATTACTTGAAAGCAGACTTGACAACGTTGTTTACAGAATGGGATTCGGATCAACAAGAGCTGAAGCTCGTCAGCTTGTAACACACGGTCATTTTGAAGTCAACGGAAAGAGATTAAATATCCCTTCATACTTAGTTAAAGTAGGGGATACTGTTGATGTCAGCGAAAAAGGCAAAAAGTCTGTTCGTTTTAAAGAGATTCTTGACATAACAGGCGCAAAAGTTGTTCCAAAGTGGCTTGAAGTAGATCAGGAAAATCTTAAGGGTAAGATTGTTGCATTACCAGCCCGTGAGGATATAGACCTTAACGTTCAGGAGCACCTCATAGTAGAGTTGTACTCCAAGTAATCAATATACGATTACCCTCATAATAAAATAACCCAAGGAGGGTTGACTGATGATCGAAATGGAAAAGCCGAGGATTGAATGTACTGAAAGCACAGAGAATAATAATTATGGAAAGTTTGTCATAGAACCTTTGGAAAGAGGCTATGGCACGACATTGGGTAACTCATTGAGGAGGATTCTTATTTCCTCTTTACCGGGAGCTGCTGTTACATCTATTAAGATTGACGGTGTGCTTCATGAATTTACTACTGTTCCCGGTGTTGTTGAAGACATGACCGAGATTATTCTCAACATAAAAGGGCTTCGCTTGAAGCTTTTCAGTGAGCAATCTAAAACCTTGTATATTGATTACGAGGGAGAAGGCGAAATAACGGCTGCAGATATCAAAGCCGACTCAGATGTTGAGATATTAAATCCTGATTTGCACATTGCCACAATCAGTGGGAATAACAGATTTTTCATGGAAATTAACGTTAGTCATGGTCGCGGATATGTTTCAGCTGAAAAGAATAAGCTTCCGAATCAACCGATAGGCGTTATCCCGGTAGACTCCGTTTATACACCTGTTACTAAGGTGAATTATTCGGTAGTGGATACCCGTGTAGGGCAGGTAACTGACTATGATAAACTGAGTATCGAGGTCTGGACAGATGGTTCCATCGCACCTGATGAAGCTATTAGTCTTGGCGCTAAGATTCTGAGCGATCATCTCAATCTATTTATTGACTTGACAGATAGAGCCAAGAATACCGAGATTCTCGTAGAAAAGGGAGAACCTGCTAAGGACAAGATTCTTGAGATGACAATTGAAGAACTTGACCTTTCAGTTCGTTCTTATAATTGCTTGAAGAGAGCAGGTATAAATACTGTTGATGATCTCATCAGTAAGACCGAGGACGAAATGATGAAGGTTAGAAATCTCGGACGCAAATCACTTGAAGAAGTAGTTCAGAAGCTTGAAGCTTTAGATTTAAAGCTTGCTACGAATGAAGATTAAGAATAATGGATTATTAAGGGAGGAAGCAAAATGCCTGCAAATAAAAAATTAGGGAGACCTACAGACCAGCGTAAGGCAATGTTAAAGGGACTGGTAACCTCTCTGATCCAGCACGGACGTATTGAGACAACTGAAACCAGAGCAAAGGAAGTTAAGGATATCGTTGAAAAGCTTATTACAGTAGCTGTTAAAGAGTGCGATAATTATACTGCTCCTAAAAACGTAACAATTAGCGCTCCGGTTGTAGATAGCAAAGGTCGCAAGATACTTAAAACCGTAACATCAAAGAACGGTAACAAGTATGAGGTTGTGGATAGAGAAACTAAGACCGAGTTAAAAACGGTTGACGCTCCTTCTCGCCTAGCAGCAAGACGTCTCATTATGAACTGGGTCTACAAGGTTAAGGATGAAAAAGGCAATACAATAAGCCTGACCAACAAATTGTTCAACGATATTGCCCCCAAATACAAGGATAGAAAAGGTGGTTACACCCATATCTATAAGCTTGGGGCAAGACGTGGCGATGGCGCCGATGTGGTTGTACTTGAATTGGTATAATTCAGAGATTATTTAAGCGTAAGATAATGGAGGGCGGGTTACACCGTTCTCCATTATCTTTTATGGTGAACTTAATGAATGAGATGATAAAAACAGATGATGTTTATTATGAATATATGTCTCAAAGCGATGATGAGCTTGGAGTTCAAGCTGTTCGCGGTGTTTCCATATCTATCGAAAAGGGTAGCTTTGTTGTGGTTTTAGGAAGAAACGGTTCGGGTAAATCTACTCTTGCTAGGCTACTTAATGGGCTTCTCCTGCCCAGAAAAGGTACTGTTGTTATTGACGGAATTAGTACCAGCAACGGTGAAATGATATGGGATATAAGAAAAACACTGGGTTTGGTTCATCAGAATCCTGACAACCAGATAGTCGCTACAACGGTTGAAGAGGATGTGGCATTTGGTCCCGAGAATTTAGGCGTGTCACCCGAAGAAATCAGGGTAAGGGTTGACGAATCACTTATGCTCGTAGATATGGAAGGCTTTGGTGAATTTTCTCCTCATATGCTTTCAGGAGGCCAGAAGCAAAGAGTTGCTATAGCAGGAATTCTTTCTATGGAGCCCAAGTGCATAGTACTTGATGAAGCCACATCCATGCTGGATCCAAATGGACGCAAAGAAGTTATGGAAGTATTACGTTCCCTTAACCGGGATAAGGGGATTACTATAGTTCTAATCACTCATCATATGGATGAAGCTGTAAATGCAGATCAGATATTAGTCATGGAAGCCGGAAGGATTATACTTAAAGGAAAACCGAGACAGATATTTGAGAAAGTAGAAGAAGTTAGACGTGCAGGACTTGATGTTCCTCAGATTACCGCTCTGGCATATAGGATGAGACTAAGCGGTTTTAAAATGGACAGACTTCCTGTAACAATGGAAGAAATGCTTGAGCTAATGAAAGAACTACTGGATAATAATCCGAGATCCGACTTACGCCGAAAAGAAAAAACACCACTCGATATACTTAGACTAGAAGAAGAACCTTATTTGCCTGAAGAAATTAATAAGGATCCCATCGTAAAAATTCAGAATCTTAGCCATACTTATATGCCAGGCAGCACCTTTGAAAGGAAAGCACTTAAGGATATAAACCTGACATTAAACACCGGCGATATATTGGGTATTATAGGCCATACCGGTTCAGGAAAATCAACTTTGGTTCAGCATCTTAACGGCATTCTTAAACCTGATTCGGGTACTATTGAGGTGGATGGCCTGAGGGCGGAGGGTAAGGAACTTAAGGCTCTTCGTAAAAAGGTGGGCTTAATTTTCCAATATCCAGAGCATCAGCTTTTTGAAGAGACGGTGTATAAGGATATTACCTTTGGTCTTAATAAACTTAGCCTGAGTCAGGATGAAATAAAGGAAAGGGTTCTTCACACCATTAATCTGCTTGGCATAGCTCCTGAGCTTCTAGAAAAATCACCATTTGAACTATCGGGAGGACAGAAACGCAGAGTGGCTATTGCAGGTGTTCTGGTTATGGAGCCTAAGGTCCTGATTCTTGATGAACCTACAGCCGGCCTTGATCCTCAAGGAAGCTTAGAAGTTTTCAAGATTTTATCAAGCTTAAATAAAAAAGAGGGCACGACTATAATCATTATCTCTCATAACATGGAAGAAGTCGCCGCATTTTGCAACCGGGTTGCTGTAATGAGCGAGGGTAGTATCGTTATGTGTGATAGCGCCGGTAATGTTTTCAAGAAAGATACTGAACTAAATAAATATGATCTGGATATTCCTCAGATAACAAAGCTGTTTAAGGAACTTGAAAACTTAGGGTATGACCTTCCAACAATACTGACTATTGATCAGGCCAGTCATTATATAGAAGGGATTAGTAAAAAGCCTGTGGGAGGTGGCGTCCAATGATTGGAAATATTACATTAGGACAATATGTTCCAGGCAATTCAATACTCCATCGTCTTGATCCTAGGACGAAGATAATATGGACCGGAATTCTAATGGTTGCAACATTTATGATAGATTCATGGCAGGAATATGTCATGATGGGTTCATTAACCATAGCTCTCCTTTTATTAAGTAGTGTTCCATTAAATCAGACATTGAAAGGCTTAAAGCCCTTAGTGGTAATTATGTCAATAACTGCCCTTCTAAATATATTTCTGACCCCAGGGAATCCTATTATAACCATCGGGCCTGTCAACATAACCTACGAGGGTGTTATATCTGCAATTAAGCTTTTTTTCAGATTGGTTATGCTGGTTATTACCGCTTCGCTTATGACCCTAACCACCACTCCTATGACCATGACTGACGGAATTGAGCGACTATTAAAACCTTTTGAAAAAATAGGGGTGCCTGCTCATGAAATTGCAATGATGATGTCAATTGCACTAAGATTCATACCTACACTGATGGAGGAAACTGAACGAATAATGAAGGCTCAGGCGTCAAGAGGAGCTGATTTTGACACGGGTAGTATCTTTTCGAGAATAAAAAGTTTTATTCCTGTTTTAGTTCCGCTTTTTGTCAGTGCCTTCAAGAGAGCTGATGAGTTGGCAGAGGCAATGGAATCCAGATGTTACAAAGGCGGTAAGGGCAGAACACGACTGAAGTCAATACATTTTTCATCAATAGATGGGATAGTTACGATAATTGGCGTTATATTTCTGGTTTTCCTGTTTGGAATTAGGATTATTTATTGATTATGTCTTGATACTAATTTTATTATATAACTTGGACGATAATATTAATATTAAGATTATGTTTAGTAAGCGGGGGTTTATTTTTGAAAATTAATATTAAAGCGGAGGTTGTCAAGGAAAAGAGCTTTGACCCACATTTTGTAATTAAAGTAACTTATGATGACGGAGTAACCAGGTTTAAAAATGAGTTGATTTCAGTATCCAGAAAACCGCCGAAGGTTAATATGGAGTATCCTGATACTATTAATAATGTTATTGATAAGATCAATATCAAACAAATAGAGCTGGAAATAATGAAGACCATTGTGGAATTCCTACTCATAAATTCAGCGAAACGGTTGTAATGGGGTTATTCCAAATATTCTCCTTTTTTTTGCACTTTAATTTTCATATTACTGTCGATATATGCATAAAACACTTGTTTATAATCGTTTACACCATATTCCTTCAGAGCTTCATCCACCCACGCTCGCTTTATATGCAAACGTTCCAGAGATCTTCCTATAAGCTTACCGTCTATAATAATATCATGGCTGAACTTCTCGTGAGTTGTCTTTATACCGAAATCTTCAGGAGTGGTCGGTCTTTTTTCACTTTTAAGCATCACACTCAATTGTCCATTAGTTTCTAAAATACCATACTCGACATCATTTATGCTTTGTATGCTGTAAGACCTAAGTTGCTCGTTGAGATCATTTATTGTGTACATTTCTTTACGCATGTTTTTTTCAAGAAGCTTCCCATCTCTTATAAGGAGCATTGGCTTTCCGCATATAATTTCTCTTACTCGTACACCTTTTATGGATAAATAGGATAAAAGCACCTGACATATTACCAAGACTGCTATTGGGACTAAGTCGTGTAGTAAATTTTTGCTGTCATCGGTTAACGGAATGACAGCAAGCTCAGAAATCATAATTGCAATAGCAAATTCGTAAGGTTGAAGCTGGCCTATCTGGCGTTTTCCCATCAACCTCATCGATATTATTATTACCAGATACATTAAAACTGTTTTAGCTATTGTCAGGGGTAACATAGAATATGCTAACCTCTCAATTGTGGATATAGTAGATTACTTAATAGTATTTTTGTCCTTCTAAGCCTATTTATACATTATGAAAAGCAGAATTAATTTGTATTTAAAAGACTGTCCAAGGAAGGGCATTCTTCCCTTAAAAGAGAATAGAGTTTTAGGTTATGATATTCGCCCTGATTGAAGGTTGCCTTTCTCATAGTCCCTTCATAGGTGAAGCCACATTTCTCAGCAACTCTGGCACTTGCAATATTCCCTTCCATTGTATTTACCTGAATTCGATTTATAGGGCGAATAGAAAACATGTAAGCGCAAAAAAGCAGAAGAGCCTCACTCATGTACCCATGACCTTGGAATCTCTCATCAAAAAGTTCATACCCTACCTCATATCCGGATTGGTAGTCCAGCCCCTTAAAGTAGAGGATTTCGCCTATATAATCACCCTGGTGAGATAAAATCAACATGCGACCCTCATCTGTGCTCCAAAAACCAGATCTGTTAAACTCTCTTGTAAACTCGCTTGATGAGGGAATAGATAAATGCCAGAACCTGCCTTTTGCGTTTATATAAGTTACAAGTTCGTAGACGTGATCAACCTCATGGGGGTATACGGTTCGCAATACTACATTCTTTCCGTATATCATATTAATCCTTTCATAAACGTTAAAATAGCCTTTTACTTGACTATACTCCAAGGATTATTATATCATAAATACGATTAATTGGATTATTGTAAAACGCTTTAGGGGGATGAAAATATGTATTATATCGGTATTGACCTCGGAGGCACAAATATTGCTGCAGGAATAGTAGATGATGATGGCAAGATACTAAAAAAGGCAAACGTAAAAACAGGCAGAACCAGGAAATCGGATGAAATAGTAAATGATATGTGTATGCTGGTGATTGGCCTGATGAGAGATGCCGGATTAACCGAGAAAGATATATACAGTATAGGGATCGGAAGCCCCGGCGCCCATGATAGGGAAAATGGAATCATACTATATAACAATAATCTCAGCTTTAGAAATGTCAATGTTAAAGAGGCGTTTCAAAAGCTTATAAATGTGCCTGTTTATCTTGAGAATGATGCAAATTGTGCTGCGATAGCGGAGAGCGTTGCCGGAGCTGCCAAAGGTGTGAATGATGCGGTTGTAATAACTATTGGAACAGGTATTGGTGGCGGGGTTATTATAAATAAAAAGCTCTTTACAGGAACTAATGGTATGGGCGCTGAGTTAGGCCACATGGTGGTTAGTATTAACGGAGAAATGTGTACCTGTGGTCGAAAAGGATGCTGGGAAGCTTATTCGGCAGCTCCGGGTCTTATCAGACAGACAAGAGAGGCAGCAGAGAAGAACCCAGAATCAATAATACATGAGCTCTGTGGTGGGAATTTGGACGATATAGATGCGAAAATGGCCTTTACCGCAGCAAAAACAGGCGATAAAGCCGGTATCGAGGTTATAGAAAATTATATAGGTATTTTTGGTGAAGCTCTCTCCAATATAATTAACATATTTCAACCAGACGTGGTTGTAATCGGAGGAGGAGTTTCAAAAGAGGGCGATAATCTTATTATACCGTTAAAAGAGAAAATGAGAGGCAAAACCTACGGTAGTGATGGGCTGCCTTCAATCCCCATTGTTGTAGCCCAAATGGGAAATGATGCCGGAATTGTTGGAGCGGCTTTTATATCTAAAGTAAATTAATCAGTCAGGTAATAATGAAAAAAATTAAGCTTATAATTGAATATGACGGATATGGATACCACGGCTGGCAGTACCAAAAAAATGCCCTTAGTGTTCAGGAGGTTTTAAGTAAAGCTATTAAAAAGCTTACCGGAGAGGACATAGTTCCTGACGGGGCGGGTAGAACAGACTGCGGTGTCCATGCATATGGCCAGGTTGCCAGCTTCTATACTGCCTCAAATATTCCGGCTGAAAAATTTACTCCTGCGCTTAACACCTTTTTACCTGATAATATTTCCATAGTATCATCGGTGGAAGTTGACGAGGGCTTCCATGCCCGGTTTTCAGCCAAGGGTAAACATTATAGGTATATTATCATTAACAGACCTCAAAAGTCAGCGTTATGGGCAAATAGAGCGTGGCATATTAGGGAAAACCTTGATATTGAGGTTATGAATGAAGCAGCTAAACTTTTTTTAGGCCATCACTGCTTTAGAGCGTTCTGTGCTTCAGGTCACAGTGTAAAAACATTTGATAGAACTATATTTCAGTCAGAATGGCGAAAAGACGGAGATTTATTTATATTTGACACCGAGGGTGACGGTTTCCTATATAATATGGTAAGAATTATGGTTGGAACAATGGCTGACATAGGTAAAGGCAGATTAAAGCCTGGAATTATTTCCGAGGCCATAGAAAGCGGAAATCGGAATTTAATAGGTATAACTGCCCCACCCGGGGGATTATATCTTATGAAGGTTTACTATTGAGATTGGGATCTTTATTACCCACGTCAGACTGTGAGAAACTGCAGGTTGTTTTGAGGGGAAATACTATGAAGATGAGCGGAAAGCTTATAAAAGGTACCACGACATTAATAGAAAAAACATTTGAGATTGACGACAGTGAAGGGACCTATCAGGACAGATTGGAAAAAAGCCTTTTGGGTTTATGTGCTCTCCTTGCCATTGATGTTCCTATATGGTTGACAAAGAATACCCGTGAGTATGTGAGGTTTAGGAGGACATCATTTAACGCAGATCAGTTTTTTAATCCGGTCATGTTTGAACGATTCGAAATTAAATTAGAATAACTTAATTACGGGCGGGATAAAATTACCCAAAAAACATATTAATAATAATCAGCTTGATTTATACTGAATTTCCAAGAATTTAAGTTATAATAATATAATAAAATTGAAAAAATCATTTAATAAAAACCCAATGCATTTTGTTGACATTGGGTTTTGTCTGTGTTAAAATTATTAACTGCATTATTAAATTTGCAGGTATTGTATTCCACTTTAATTTTGTGCATGTTTACGATATTTCCTATATTATAATAGCACAATTGTATGAATGATACAATACGTGTCAATAATCTTTAGATGAAAATATATAGATCGGGAGAATGATATATTGGAATTATTTACTTAAATTTATAACCTGACTGGATTTATGCAAACCAGAATGGATATTTTCCCTGTCTATATTTTTATGTCTATTCCACCAAAATATGCAATTCATACGAGGTGATTATCAATGGTTCATGAAGTGCAAATGGGAAGAACTACCAGGATGAGTTACTCCCGAATCAACGAAGTCCTTGACATGCCGAACCTGATTGAGATTCAGAAGAATTCTTACAATCAGTTCCTTAAGGAAGGCTTAAAGGAAGTATTAAGAGATGTATCTCCGATTACCGATTACACAGGTAATCTGATAATGGAGTTCATCGGTTATACTCTTGAAACCGAGAATATAAAATATTCGGTTGAAGAGTGCAAAGAAAGAGACTCTACTTATTCAGCACCATTAAAGGTCAAGGTACGTCTCATCAATAAAGAAACAGGTGAAGTTAAAGAACAGGAAATCTTTATGGGAGATTTTCCTCTCATGACCGATACCGGAACTTTTGTTATCAACGGAGCTGAGCGTGTTATCGTAAGCCAGTTGGTGCGCTCTCCGGGTGTGTATTACTCTAGAGAAAAAGATAAAAACGGGAATAACCTTTATTCTAATACAGTTATTCCATATCGTGGTGCGTGGCTCGAATATGAGACCGATTCTGGGGAAGTTATTTATGTAAGAATAGATAGAACCAGAAAATTGCCTATCACACAATTCCTTCGTGCTTTAGGTTTTGGTACCGACGCTGAGCTTATTGACCTTCTGGGAGAAGAGCCAAAGCTCCAGGCTACAATTGTCAAGGACGGAACTAAAAGTAGGGAAGAAGGCTTATTTGAAGTGTATAAGCGCCTTCGTCCCGGCGAGCCTCCAACGGAGGAAAGTGCGACCACTTTAATTAATAACCTGTTTTTTGATCCTAAGCGGTATGATTTATCTAATGTAGGGCGTTACAAGTTTAATAAAAAGCTTGCTTTAGCTAACCGCATCAGAAATCAAATAGCTGCGGAGGATGTAAAGAGCTTAAACGGCAAGAAGGTTTTTGTCAAAGCCGGCGAAGAGATAAACGAAGAAACAGCCTGGAAGATTCAAAATTCAGGTGTCAATGTTGTGTACGTTGATATCGAAGGCAAGTCGGTAAAGGTTATCGGAAATCTAACCGTTGATATCAATGATTATATTTCTTTTGATCCCGCTTTGGCAGAGATTAACGAGAAGGTTCGTTATGATGTTTTAACGGCTATTTTAGAAGAGAATAAAGCCGCTAAAGAATCTGAATTAATTGCGATTCTCAAAGAGAACCGTGATAATCTGATGCCTAAGAACATAACCAAGGAAGACATCGTAGCTTCTGTTAACTACATTTTAAATCTGGACCACGGAATAGGACATACTGATGACATTGACCATCTGGGCAACCGTCGTCTCCGTTCTGTAGGCGAATTGCTTCAGAACCAGTTCCGCATAGGTCTTGCTCGTATGGAGAGAGTTGTCAGAGAAAGAATGACAATTCAAGATATAGACGCGGTTACTCCTCAGGCTCTTATTAATATCCGTCCTGTAGCGGCTGCTATTAAAGAGTTCTTTGGATCAAGCCAGCTGTCTCAGTTTATGGATCAAACCAATCCTCTGGCTGAGCTGACACACAAACGTCGTTTAAGCGCATTGGGTCCTGGCGGACTTTCCCGTGACCGTGCAAGCTTTGAAGTTCGTGACGTTCACCACTCTCACTACGGACGTATGTGCCCCATTGAGACCCCTGAAGGTCCTAATATAGGTTTGATAGGTTCATTAAGTACCTATGCCCGTATTAACGATTACGGTTTTATTGAGGCACCCTATCGTAAGGTTGACAAGGAGCATGGGCGTGTTACAGACCAGACAGATTATATGACAGCCGACGTTGAAGATATCTACATGGTTGCAGAAGCCAATGAGCCTCTGGACAAGGATGGGTATTTTATTAACAAGCGTGTTGGTTGCCGCTTCTTGGATCAAATCCTGGAGGTTGATAGAAATAAAGTAGACTACATGGACGTTTCGCCAAAACAGCTTGTATCTGTTGCAACAGCCATGATTCCATTCCTTGAAAATGACGATGCTAACCGTGCCCTTATGGGTTCTAACATGCAGCGTCAGGCGGTTCCGTTGATTAAACCACAGGCTCCGCTGATAGGAACAGGTATAGAATACCGCGCCGCTAAGGACTCCGGTGTTTGTATAGTTGCTAAAAACTCTGGTGTTGTTGAGAAGGTAACAGCCAGTGAAATAGTCGTTAGGAATACAAAAGGTCAGAAAGATCAATATAAATTACTGAAATATAAGCGTTCCAACCAGGGTACATGTATTAACCAGAGACCTATTGTTAAAAAGGGAGAGAAGGTTACAGAAGGTGATATCTTGGCCGATGGTCCGTCTACTGACAACGGTGAAATAGCTCTGGGCAAGAATGTTCTCATAGGCTTTATGACCTGGGAAGGTTATAACTACGAGGATGCTATTCTGATATCTGAAGAGCTTGTTCGCGATGATGTATATACCTCAATTCATATCGAGGAGTACGAATCCGAGTCCCGTGATACAAAGCTGGGACCTGAAGAGATAACCCGTGACATTCCTAATGTAGGTGAGGATTCATTAAAGGATTTGGACGAGCGAGGAATTATCCGTATTGGTGCAGAGGTTCGCTCGGGAGATATTCTGGTGGGCAAGGTAACACCTAAGGGAGAAACCGAGCTTACTGCAGAAGAGAGACTGCTTCGAGCAATATTCGGTGAGAAAGCCAGAGAAGTTCGCGATACATCATTAAGAGTACCTCATGGTGAATCAGGTATTATAGTTGACGTTAAGGTATTCACCCGTGAAAATGGAGATGAATTACCTCCCGGAGTTAACCAACTAGTTCGCGTGTATATCGCCCAGAAGAGAAAAATCTCTGTGGGTGATAAAATGGCCGGCCGTCATGGTAATAAAGGTGTTATTTCAAGAATTCTGCCCATGGAGGACATGCCGTTCCTACCTGATGGCACACCATTACAGATTGTGTTGAATCCTCTGGGCGTTCCTTCCCGTATGAACATCGGGCAGGTGCTTGAGGTACATCTTGGTTATGCTGCAAAGGTTTTGGGCTGGAAGATTGCGACCCCTGTATTTGATGGTGCAGGAGAGGAAGACATCTTTGAAACCCTTGAAAAAGCCGGACTTCCTAAAGATGGTAAGACGGTTCTATATGACGGACGTACAGGAGAACCTTTTGATAATCGTGTAACAGTGGGTTATATGTATTATCTCAAGCTTGCGCATTTGGTTGATGATAAGATTCATGCCCGTTCTACCGGTCCATATTCACTGGTTACACAGCAACCCTTGGGCGGTAAAGCTCAATTTGGCGGCCAGCGTTTCGGTGAAATGGAAGTTTGGGCTCTTGCAGCTTACGGAGCAGCTTATTCGCTGCAAGAAGTATTAACTGTAAAATCCGACGATGTAGTGGGTCGTGTTAAAACCTATGAGGCAATCGTAAAGGGTGAAAATGTACCAGAACCGGGTATTCCGGAATCATTCAAAGTTCTTATGAAGGAGCTTCAGAGCCTTGCGCTGGATGTTAAGGTATTTAGCGATAAGCATGAAGAAATTGAAATAAAAGAATCCGTCTATGATGACCTTGAGGAGCTTGATGTAAATATCGAAGGCCGTGAGGATGAGTCCTTGTCCTATCTTGATCTTGATGATGAAGATGGACAGAATGTTATCGATGAAGAGTTTGAGATTGACTCTCTGGATATCGGTGATATTTCGGAAGGTAACGAGCTCAACGAGGACATTGTCGGTGATTTGTTCGGTCTAGACGAAGATATCACTGACGATGATGAAATATAGGAGGGTGACAGGCGATGTTTGAATTAAACAATTTTGATGCAATAAAAATAGGTCTTGCCTCCCCGGAAAAAATCCGTGAATGGTCAAGAGGCGAAGTTAAAAAGCCTGAAACCATTAACTACAGGACACTCAAACCGGAACGAGATGGTTTGTTCTGTGAAAGGATTTTTGGTCCTACCAGAGATTGGGAGTGTCATTGCGGTAAGTATAAGCGTGTCAGATATAAGGGCATAATATGCGATCGCTGTGGCGTTGAAGTTACCCGTTCCAAGGTGCGCAGAGAGCGCATGGGCCATATTGAGCTTGCGGCTCCTGTTTCACATATATGGTATTTCAAAGGGATACCAAGCCGTATGGGACTTCTTTTAGACATGTCCCCAAGAGCTCTTGAAAAGGTACTTTACTTTGCTTCTTACGTAGTTATTGATCCAGGTAGTACTCCTCTTTCACAAAAACAAGTGTTAAATGAAAAAGAGTACCGTGAAAGTATAGAAAAGTTTGGCAGCAACTTTAGAGCAGGTATGGGTGCGGAAGCAGTTAAAGAGCTTTTGTCATCCATGGATTTGGAGAGTCTCTCCAAGGAGCTGCGTGAGGAAGTTGAAGGTACAAACGGTCAGAAAAAGATTCGTGCAATTAAACGCCTTGAGGTGGTTGAAGCCTTTAGAGGTTCAGGTAATAAACCTGAATGGATGATACTGGACGTTGTTCCCGTTATTCCACCCGAACTTCGACCCATGGTTCAATTGGACGGCGGACGTTTCGCCACATCTGACCTTAACGATCTTTACAGGAGAGTTATTAACCGTAATAACCGTTTGAAGAGACTATTGGATCTGGGAGCTCCTGAAATAATCGTCAGAAATGAAAAGCGTATGCTTCAGGAAGCTGTTGACGCTCTTATAGATAACGGTCGTCGCGGACGCCCTGTTACAGGTCCTGGCAACCGTCCTCTGAAATCCCTTTCTGATATGTTAAAGGGTAAGCAAGGTCGTTTCCGTCAGAACCTTCTAGGTAAACGTGTAGACTACTCAGGCCGTTCGGTTATCGTTGTTGGTCCGGAGTTGAAGATTTACCAATGTGGTCTTCCTAAGGAAATGGCATTAGAGCTTTTCAAACCTTTTGTTATGAAGAAGCTCGTTGAAAGAGGATTAGCTCACAATATTAAGAGTGCTAAGAGAATGGTCGAAAAGGTTAAAACTGAGGTATGGGATGTTTTAGAGGAAGTTATCAAAGGTCATCCTGTCCTGTTAAACCGTGCTCCGACTCTTCACAGACTTGGTATTCAGGCTTTTGAACCAGTATTAGTTGAAGGTCGTGCAATTAAGCTTCATCCTCTGGTCTGTACAGCTTATAATGCAGACTTCGATGGTGACCAGATGGCTGTTCACGTACCTCTCTCAGCAGAAGCACAGGCTGAAGCCCGTATTTTAATGTTATCTGCAAACAACCTGTTAAAGCCACAAGATGGTAAGCCTGTTACAGTGCCTACTCAGGACATGGTATTAGGAAGCTATTTCCTGACCATCGAGAAGTTGGCTGAAAAGGATGAGGCCGGTAATGTAATTAACGGTGTTAAAGGTGAAGGTAAGGTTTTTGCTAATTCAGATGAAGCTGTTATGGCTTACCAAAACGGGGTTATTGACCTGCATTCCCGCATAAAGGTACGTATCTTTAAAGAAATTGATGGAGAACTTCGTTTCAGACTTGTTAGTACTACAGTCGGTAAGATAATATTCAATGAAGCGATTCCTCAAAATCTTGGATATGTGGACAGAACTAATCCGGAAACCATGTTTAACCCTGAGATAGATTTCCTTGTAGGAAAGAAAGAACTGGGTAAGATTATTGAGCGTTGCATCAGAGTAAACGGAACAAATAAGACAGCAGAAGTTCTTGATAATATAAAGTCCCTGGGCTTTAAGTATTCCACCAAAGGCGCTGTTACCATAGGTATTACAGACATGACAATTCCTGAGGTTAAACAGAAGTATTTGGATGATACTGATAAAAAAGTTGATGAAATTGAGAGACACTATAAGAATGGTCTATATAATAAAGAAGAGCGTAAGAGTGCGATAATCTCTGCTTGGAACAAAACAACTGAGGATATCAAGAATGCCCTTATTGCATCACTTGATCGCTTTAATCCTGTTTACATGATGTCCCAGTCAGGAGCCCGTGGTAACATCAACCAGATAAGACAGCTGGGTGGTATGCGTGGACTAATGGCCGATACATCAGGTGAAACCATTGAAATTCCTATCCGTTCTAATTTCCGTGAAGGTCTGAACGTTTTGGAATACTTTATTTCAACCCATGGTGCCAGAAAAGGACTTGCAGATACAGCTCTTCGTACGGCTGACTCAGGTTACCTCACCAGACGTCTTGTGGACGTTTCTCAGGATGTTATCATTCGTGAGGATGACTGTGGTACAACTGACGGTATAGAAATAGCTCCTATTGTTATAAGCGGTAAGACAATAGAAGGGTTGGCAGAGCGCCTTACCGGACGTTATGCTCCTGAGGATATTGTTGACCCCAATACCGGTGAAATCATAGTGAATGCTAATACCCGTATCACTGAGGATTTGGCTGAGAAGGTTGAAAAAGCCGGCTATCGCAAGATGAAAATTCGTTCCGTTCTAACCTGCCGTTCTCGCGTGGGTGTATGTGCTAAATGCTACGGAATAAACCTGGCAAATGGTGAGGAATGTAATTCCGGTGAAGCAGTAGGATTTATAGCGGCTCAATCCATAGGTGAACCTGGAACACAGCTTACAATGCGTACGTTCCATACCGGTGGTGTTGCCGGTGACGACATTACACAGGGTCTTCCACGTGTTGAAGAACTTTTTGAAGCTCGTAAACCTAAGGGCTTGGCTATAGTATCTGAGATAGCCGGTAAAGTAACTATCAAGGATACAAAGAAGAGACGTGATATCGAAGTTGTTGACAATGAAACAGGTGAAGCAAAGACTTACTTGATTCCATACGGCTCTTCAATCAAGGTAGCGGATGGCGATATAATCGAAGCCGGCGATGAACTTACAGAAGGTTCTGTAAACCCCCATGATATATTGAAAATCAAGGGAGTTCAGGCTGTTCAGAGATATCTGCTTCAGGAAGTTCAAAAAGTTTACAGACTTCAGGGTGTTGATATCAACGATAAGCATATAGAGGTCATAGTAAGGCAGATGCTCCGAAAGGTTAAGATTGACGAAGCCGGAGATACAGATTTGCTACCCGGTAGCCTGGTGGATATGTTTGAATTTGAAGAGAAAAACAAGTTGGCTGAAGAGCAAGGTTTACGTCCAGCTGAAGGCAAGCGCTCGCTGCTTGGTATTACAAAGGCTTCATTGGCAACCGAGTCCTTCCTGTCTGCAGCATCCTTCCAGGAAACAACCAGAGTTCTGACAGAGGCAGCTATAAAGGGTAAGATCGATCCTCTGATTGGTCTAAAGGAGAACATCATTATTGGTAAGCTGATACCTGCAGGAACCGGAATGTCAAAATATCGTGATGTTGAGTTAGACATCAATGATGGAAACTCAAACATGTGAGAAAATAGAATTTTGATACAATAACAAAAACTGTCCCGCATAACATGCGGGACAGTTTTATTTATATGTGCGCCCGGCGGGCGCACGTTCCAATGGGTGCAAATCCCTAATCCGCCCGGTAGTGGGAAGGATATAGCCGAAGGCAAGGGTGTCCATCGTGAGGTGGAATCTGAAGGAAGCCGGATGTCGGG
>JAEYOK010000017.1 GCA_023411795.1 Bacillota bacterium | reverse complement strand
GTTTATTATTTTTATCATAGAAAATACATTTTACTGATAAAGAATGCGGAATTGAATCATTATTTTTTACGGTACAAGTCACTTTAAATACGGCAGAGTTAACGGTATAAGAATCGCCAGCTAATACTACTTTCGAAAAATCGCCCTTATCAACTTCAAAATCCGATGCAGTATAGGTTGATGTTGGTGTCGGCGTTTGGTCAGATGTCTGCACTATAGGACGTGTTACTTTACCTGTAAGTCTATCCACAACCAACTTTGTTGAAGTGTCGATATAAAACCTGTTGGAAAGCGAATAAAAGACTATTCCGACAAGAAATATCACGCTTGCTATTATTATAGCCTTTGAGGTTTTCATTTCCATCACCCACTGGAATTATATAACAATAAAACAAAAATATCAAAGTTTTTTTCAATTAAGAACAAACGTTCTTTTGACGTTTCTAAGGAGTTTTTGTATTGCGGTAATAAAGAATATGCTTTTAAAATGGAAAAGCCCCCTAAATCGATTTTAGAGGGTCTTATCATGAATTTCTTTCTGTAATCTTGCTATCAGGTTTACCGTATTGAGAAAATCAGTGTTATTCTTTAAATTAGTTATAAGATCGTCATTTGAGAGAGTACAAACCCTTCTAATTACACGATATAATTTTTCAGAAAGTAATTCCCTGGCATTGAGTAGTTCTTCGTCTTTTAGCATTCCTTTATCACTCATCCAACTTTGCAACATATCGTTCAATTTCCTTTCTATAATCTGGTCGTATGACTTTTAATTTTTGTAATGCAGTATCAATAGAATTTCCTTCTTTCAAATACTCTAAGAACGTATGCATTTCAAAATGCAGGCATTGTCTTTCTGATTCTGTTAAGGAATCGTACTCTTCAGCGCTCATTCTAAGAGCTTTGCATGTCAATTCTTTGATTCTTGCCTGGATTTCTTCTGTGGTCATATTCTGAATATTATTGGCTATGGTTTCATGTGGTTTATGATTGTTTAATTTCCGGCTTAACTTTACAAGTCTTTGTTTTATCTGCATTTCCCTAACCTCGCTTTCTTGAAATATCATCAACAATCGTAGTAACCCTATTGACCGGTAGCTGCTTTTTTAGCTTATCAAATTCTTCTTTAGCTACTTTTTTATAACCACTGCCCCAGACACCATTCCATATGGTGTAAGTGCTATTCTCTGGCTCTGCCTCGTTTGTCATTGCCATAATAGAATAAGCCTTTACATCTGGTTTTAAAGCCTTTTTCAACTTATTTAGCCTGCTTTTGTTCATCGGCAATCGCCTCCAACTCTTCAATTCTCCTGTTAATATCATCAAGCTCAACAGCTTTAAATGCCATTTCGAGAATTGACTTTGCAGCACTTACACGAACAGTAGCTGGAGTCTTATTATCCTCCATTATTGATTTAAGCGTTTCCACCGCTTTACAACTGATCTGTTGCAGCCGTGTTTTTGCTTGTTCAACCGCTTCTCTTCTAAGCTCTCTATATGCCTCTGAGAAGTCTTTATCTTTTAGCCATCGGTACAGTGTTACTTCACTTACTCCGGCAATTTTGGCGGCATTTTGCAAGGTTGATTCAGTCAATAAAGCAGATAAAGCTAGCTCCTTTTTACGTTCAAAATTTGATGTTTTTTCTTTCATGGTGTTTCATTACCTTTCATTAATTGGGGTTTATTGATGAGCAATTCGCTATTTCTAAAGCATTGCCTCTGTCTTTTATTCAGATTCTTTAACACTAATAATTTTGTTAAGCTTCTTTGTTTCACGCTCAAGATAATCTGTTACGTCATTTAATAAATCTTTGTTCAAAAAACTCAGAGACACACTTACCGCTTTTTCATCGGTAAAGCCCTCTTTTGTTACTTCAATGAGTTTTCTGAACCAAATGCAAAGAATTGTACTTATGAACTGCATTGTTGAAGAGACACGTTTATAATAAGCAAGCAAAGCATTTCTTTTTTCAATATTATTCTCATACAACCCATATATAGAACGGTACCACCCATATGACGAAACTACTCCATCGTATCTAACAAGAGTATCCTTCATTGTGTTAAAGAAATAATATATGTAGAAGAATAAAGAACTTATTTTGCTGTCTTTAAAACTCCATTTATTATTATCCTTGCAATATAAACCTTCTTCATCCGTTTTTATTGTCAGCCGATCATTCCCATTGGCATAGTATATATTAGAAATTGTATTGAAATCAGCCTTACCTAAGTCTTCAAGCAACTCAACATTTTGTTCAAGGCTTTCAATAGTACTAAATGGGTGAAACATTATAAAACCTATCTTTGTATGAATTCCATAAGACTCAAAAAGGTTTATAGTGTCTTTAACATCCTGAACGCTACACCTTTTATTAAACAAATCCAGGTCTTTTTGACAGCCGCTTTCCGCTCCAATAAATGCTTCGTACAGGCCTGATTCTATTAATAGGTCCATTATCTCAGGGGTTGTCTTCCTCGCAAAATCTGGTCTAAACATAGCTTGGTAACTAATGGGCTGATTTAATGAAATCATTCCTTTACATAGTTTTGTTAGCCGTTCCAACCTTATATCAGGAGCTTCAATCTCAGTATCAGCAAATTGGAAAAAGAGGCACCCTTTATCAGTATAATTTTTAATTTCTTCTATAACCTTTTCGATTTTTCGACCTTGCCACTTTTTGTGCTCTAGTTTCTCACTACAAAACGTGCAGTTCCCAATACAGCCCAATGATGTACATATTATTGCTGAGCTTAAGCCATGAGACAGTAGAATATCAGTATCGTCAAAATCATTAATGTCAAAATCATATCTTCCATCATTAATTTTTATTTCAGACCCATCACGATAGGCTACCCCTTTTATATTTTTGAACCCTTCTTCAGCCTCAATACTTCGTGTAACTTCAATCCATGTATTGTAGGGTTCTCCACCAATTACAACAAAGTTTAACCAATCATAAGCCTCAAGGAACTTCATTGCAACTTCTTTTCCTGGGAAGGTTCCAGTTCCCATTCCTATTATTGCACCTGTACTTTTTGCCCAAGTAATCAAATTCTCATCTGGTCCAGACTCAAGGCATATTATATCCGGCTTACATTTGTCTAAATAGTCATAATCAACTTTATCAAGGCTTTTCATATAATAAGTAGCGTTGTGTCCATGTTTTCTTAAAAGCCTTATCATATATAATACTGTTCTATGGGTTGATAGTTTTGTTTCACTCACGTGATTAATACTATTTTCCCCTACAAGTAAAAAAAGTACATTCATAATTTCACCTTTCGTAAAGGAGCGGGGATATTAACCGCTCCTCCTATTTACAAACATTGTCATTTGGCCTCAATGCTCTTCAGATGCCCCCAGAATCAACCTCCATAACCTTAGTCTGCTGGAACTCTTCATACAAGAAATCCAATGTTTCAAAAGGAATGGTCTCATATCCTTCTTCTTTGAGGCGCCTATTTAGGTATGTATTAAAGGACTGGTTTTCAATAGTGCTGTTCCAATTCGGGCATATAAAGTCGTACACACTTGATTTGAAGTCCTCAAAAAACTCATATGCTGTCTCTGTGTTGATTTCATAGTCTTGATGGAGTTTTAACCCCATTTGCTCAACCCAGCAATCATCATCAGCAAATACGGCCTCAATAAACCTTTCTAATGCTTGCAGTGGATTAATACCATGCCTTTCTGCAATCTCTTTGATGTAAGCTTGAAGCTCTTTTTTAAATTGTGCGTGAATTGGTTTCAAATTAATTTCCATAGGTCCTCGTCCTTTCTTTATTTGGTTTTACCTTCATCCTTGTTGGGTAGTTCTATATAAAATTGAGGATATCTCAATAAATTTTCACATATGTTTTAGCCTTTCCAGATACGCAATGACACCTTCAACAAGCTCTGTATGGTTCATGCCTTTTATCCAGTCATATGTGCATTTATCAATCAATCTATTGCTCTTCAAAACCTCATACAATTTCCAACGGTCAAAGCCCTCTGCAAGCCGCTCCTGTGTGGACATTGCCCTTTTGTATCTTTTGCCTTTCCCAATTGCTTTTCTTAATACTTCAGGGGAGGCGGTCAACGCCTGTATGAGCTCATTCTCATTCAGAATCAAAAGCATTTTCGGAAGTTTGATTGTTATTTCTGCCATTATTCACCCCCTAATCTTAAATCCTTGCAATATTTCTGTCTCAGAAGCTTCTTGACCTTTGGCTTTAATACCTTTAAGAATGACCTCCATATCAGCTATAATCTGCCTGAATGCCGGTATGTGCTGTTCTCGTTCTTCTGCTGGTATTGCATCATCTTCAAGGAATGAAACCGCCCGGTTGTGTCTCATTAAGAGTGCATTATATTGTTTTTTCAGTTCTTTCATAGTTCACCTCGTTAAAATGGACGTTCAGGTGTGGAAAAGCATGTCGTTGACCCATTCCAATGGAGTTTTATACCTTTTGTTTCTCCATCTCGATTTTTCAGTATGTTTAGTTCTGCTTCGGATTTGTCAGCGGTTTCTATATAATAGCTTTCACGATATAGGAAACCGACACAATCCGCGGTTTCTTCAATGGCTCCTGTCTCTCTTAAATCACTCAAAACAGGTCTTTTGTTTTCTCTGCCCTCAACACCCCTATTTAATTGACATAAGAGTATAAACGGTGTTTTTAACTGTTTTGCAAGGCGCTTACAGCCCCGGACGTTTTCAGTTATTCCTGACCGGTCATCTTTTGCATGGTGTTTCATCTCTGTTAAGTGATCTAAACAGATTAACCCCAGCTCCTTATATTTCAATGCGGCTTGTCTGCTTCGTGAATTAACCTCTTGTAGCGTAAGCCCCGGTCTATCGTCTATAATCAAAGGCCATTCGCTAATATGTTTAAAAGCTCCGTCAATGCGTTTTTGCTCATCTACCGTCACTCTACCTATCTTTAAATTCTGAAGTGGTACGCCAGTCCTTATTGAGACTAAGCGTTCAATAATTTGCTCTGTGCTCATTTCAAGTGAGAAGAATAACACCGGCTTTTTTAATACTCCGGCAACATACGAGATAACGCATAATAAAATCGATGTTTTACCCATTGAAGGTCTTGCAGCTATAACATATAGAAGTGATGGCACTAAACCGCCTGTTATGTAATCAAAATATCTGAATCCCGATTGAATGCCTGGGATTGCTCCGCCTTGTTTTATTCTCTCGCTTAATGCCTGTTTTACCTGTTCAACTGAGCTTGTGATATTGCTTGATTTCTTCTCTGTCCGTCCGTCTATTTCCTGTAAAAATCCCTCTGTCATTTGCTTAATATTAATTAAATCAGCCTCGTTAAATGCCTTGTCTTGTATGTCGGACGTTACGCTAATTGCTTGCCTGAGTAATGACTTTTCAAGGATAATTGAGCAATAATGTTTTACCGATTCAGGAAGAGCAGCCTTATTTGACAATTCGCCTAAATAATCAAACCCACCTACCTTATCCAATGTGCCTCGCTTCCTTAAGGCATCGGCAACAGTCACAATATCAATTGACTCTCCCATTAAGAACATCTCAGAAACGCAAAAATCTATTTCCTTATGAATTTCAAGGTAAAAATCATCAGGCTTAAGCGTTTCATATATAATAGGTCTTGCTTCCTTATGTACTATAGCAGCTCCCTCAACTGCTTTTTCAGCTTCAATTGAATGCGGTGGTATTCTTTCATAATCCATTGCTTTTATCCCTTCATACCTTCAATGAATGCAAGTTCATCAGCTGTAAAATCTGATTTTGGTATAGACGCTGTGTTGTTTGGCTTTATGGTGCTATTTATGTAATCCTCTAATGGTTTTTCCCTTCCTAGAAAGTTTGCTGAAGTCTTTAAGTATTGCCTTTCAGTACCTTTTTTAATAGCTTTGTAGTTAATGCAAGCATTCATAATATCATCAATAGAATAATCCTTTAAACATGTTTTCCAGTTATTAAAGGTTCTTCGTTTGTCTTCAGGTCTTGGATATTCTGAGTAGAATTTTTCAAAATCAGCAGTATATATATTTTTTTTATTCTTTCTTTCTTGGTAAGCGTTTTGGCTTACTGTAGGTGTTAGCCTTTTGGCTGACTGTGAATCACCTGTTTTATTTACTGTTACTATATTGGTAGACTGTAAGCGTTTTAGCTTACTCTCCCATGTTTCATGATTTTTATTAAATTTTATTACCCTTGATGTACTAAATCCTGCATCTTGAACAACTGTTAAGATATTCATTGCTATTAACGAGTCTAATTCACGCTTTATTGTTTGCTTATGTATGCCTGTAGCAGCCGACAAAAACGATAATGAAAAACCATGTTCTTTACGTGAGAAGCCATATGTATAACGAAAAACAACGAGAAGTATTCTCCATTGCGTACCGTTCAAAGGCATTTTAGCAAGAGCTTCTAATATTTCATTTGCTATTTTCGTATAGCCGTTTTCTAGTTGTACATTTGCCATAGCCTCTCCTTTAGTTAATACGCCTGATTTTCCCTGGCTCTTCTTGTTCTAACTGCCTTACATTTGATAACGATTGTTTCTCCACCCATTCAGATAGAAAATCGAGATCGATTAAGACTGCAGATCTTTTATTGCCTATTCTCACCCCTGCAATTTCACCCTGTAAGAACAATAGTCTTGCTTTGTATGGGCTTAGAAGACCGTTTGTCTTTGTTGAAATGTCTTTTAATTTGCACATTCTACGCATACTTAGGCCTCCTTTTCATTTGAAATTCGTTTTAATGCCCTCTTTCTCCAATAGTTAGCGTTGTGCTGCTTAACCTTTTCAGGATTTTCCGCTCTCCATTTGCGAAAATAATCGCGTCTCTCCTCTATCACTAACCTTTCAAGACTTTTTTCATATTTAGTATCCATATTTTTCACTCCTTTATTTTTATTTTTCGCTTGACCTTGTCGATTTTACTTGCTATGATTAGTATAACGCAAGCGAAATCGTAATAGCAAGTATAATAGATACATAATAATAAACTGCAAGTTTTATCGACATTTGGAGGTTGTTTTTGTGGCAAAAGTAAAAAAATCAATAAATTCAGGCGTGGCATATTATATGCCTTTTCCTACAAGATTAAGGGAGCTTTTAGACACCCCCGGGGAAACACAAGGTAAACTTGCTGATGCTGTTGGGGTAAATAGGCAATCAATTGGACAATGGAAAGACGGCATCACTTCTCCTGATATAAATGCCCTAAATAAAATTGCAGATTATTACAATGTTTCTTCTGATTATTTACTTGGTAGAACAGACGTTAAGTTTCCTGATATTGAGATGCAGGCCATACACGAAATAACCGGTTTACCTGAGAATGCTATAAAAAATATTTGCGCTATTACAAGCATGATGTATAACTATAAAGAAACTTTCGATGAAGAAACAAACAAAGTAGTAGTCGAATTTACCAAAGAGCCAAAAGATATTTTGTCGGAAATATTACAATCTGAAGGCCTTATGGCTCTTATCCATCTTATTGCTAAACTGTCAAATGACTATTTTTCTATAAAAGAAATTATGCCATTATTTAAAACTACTAACATAAGCGAGCTTCCAAGTGATATATCCAGTAGATACGGATATAAGCTATGGCTTACAAATATTCAAGCACAAGAACTAATTTCCATGGTAATAGAGAAATACTATTTAAATACCAAAGACGGTGTTAATACTTATAGAATTGAACTTAGCAAAGACGAACATAAGATAATTGCCTCTAATGAACCTTCTCCATTTAGAGAATTTAGATATAAGGAGAGTGAATAATATGTCAAGCGGTAAAGGTTCAATTGAAATGCGTGATAAGGAAGGCTATTCGTGGAGGCTTATTGTTTGCAATGGATATACAAAAGAAGGTAAAAAAGACCGACATAAAAAGACTGTACATGTTGAAGGCCGGACCATTGATGCACGCCGTAAAGCTGCTGAACGTGAGCTTGCTTTGTTTCTTGCTGAGGTTGAAAAAACCGACTATATAGAGCCTAGCAAGTATACTGTTGAGGATTTTGTTGATAAATGGCTTTCTGAGTATGCTGATAAAAACCTACAGGATAAAACACGTGTAAGATATAAGGAATTATTAAAAGGCCGCTTTTGCTCAGCTCTAGGACATAAAAAACTCCAAGAATTAAAACCTATTCACCTTATTCAGTTTTATGATAACCTTCAAGATAGCGGAGTTAGGGACGATATAAGCTATGTTGCTAAGCCTGAATTAAAAGAATTTATAGAGGCCAATGACATAGATACTAAAAGGATCGCTGATGTTGCCGGTATATCATCAAGGACCTTGCCAAGTGTTCTCTCCGGAAACGCCACAACTACAGCAAAAAAGATATGTAAGGCATTGAGTGATATTCTCTCTGATAACGAAGAAAACAAAAGGATTAATATTAAAATTGATAAATTCTTTACCCCTTCAAGCGAGGATAAAACACTATCCAATAACACTATCCAGCATTATCATAGGGCTATTTCTTCAATGCTTACTGACGCTATGCAATGGCAGCTTATACCCTATAACCCTGCATCTAAGGTTAAGCCTCCAAAAGTCGAAAAGAAAGATATTGAGTTTTTAGATGAGCATCAGGCCGGAATACTTCTAGGAGCTATTCAGAATGAAGAAATAAAGTACCAGTCAATTGTTCACCTTGCACTTGCTACAGGCTGCAGACGAGGCGAGCTAATTGGATTAAGATGGCCTGATATTGACATGGAAAAAGGATTAGTCAGGATAACCCGAAGTATTCAGTATATTGTTGGTGAAGGGCTTTCCACAAAGCAGCCAAAGAACAAAAGTTCTGTGAGAGTAATAAAAATACCACCGTCAACAATCTCAGTTTTAAGGGCTTATAAGCTTGCTCAAAACGGGCAAAAGGCAAAGATTGGAGATGTATGGCTTGCTGATGAGAAAAAGGCTCAGGATAAAGCATGGACTGATCCGGAATGGGTATTCACAACATGGGACGGTCATGTCATGCATCCGGATAGTGCTTCTGGTTGGTTCGCTAGCTTTATAAAGAAATTCAATAAGAGTATCGAAGATGATGAAACGATTAAGAAAGAAGATAAGCCACAATATAGACTACCCAATATTACATTCCACTCTTTAAGGCATAGTGCTGCCTCTTTGTTAATCAATAGAGGTCTTAATGTGAGGGCTATAGCTTCAAGGTTAGGTCATGCAAATGCAAATACCACATTAAGCATCTATGCCCATGCTTTTCAATCTGCAGATTCACAAGCAGCCGACTTGATGGAAAACATATTTTCAGGAGATGCAAAATCAGAATCAAAAAGAGCATAAATCCTATCAAATTCTTGGGGACTATTTGGGGACTATAAGTTAAAATAGTCCCCAATATTTTTATTAAACTTTTAATACTTTCAATGCTAAAATCTTTTATTTGATAGGCTTTCAGAAAAGTCCAAAAACATTAAAAAAGCATTTTCACGGACTTCTAATCCGTTGGTCGGGTGTTCGAATCATCTCTGGCACGCCAGCGAAACAGAAACAGCCAGTCTCTTATATCGACTGGCTGTTTTTCTATGCCTCATATTTTTGACAGTATTTATAATATGACATAAAATATGCATGAGCCAACTGATTATTACGCATTGATTGGCCAATACTATTCAATAATGGAGTAAGGCATATGACAAATAAAGAATCGAGCCGAAAGAAGATTAAAGGTGAAAAAACGAAGCAGAAACTATTCGATTCCGCAGTTATGCTTTTCAAGCAGTACGATTTTAGAGACGTCACTGTGGATAGAATTGTTGAAATAGCAGGTGTAGCCAAAGGCACATTCTATATATATTTCGAATCCAAGGATGCACTTATTGCTACCTATATATCCAACTATGTTAACATGGTTGATAAAGATTACCGGGCTTTTCTTGGCTCATTTCCTGTCGATACATCTACATCTCAAATGCTATTGGGGTTAATAGGTAAGATTTCTGACACCCTTAAAGATACAATAGGTGTAACGAGTATGAGAATTGTATATAAATTATTAATAAGTGAAAATATTAACAAAAGCGCTATTACGGGATATAACAGGGATTTGTTTCAAATGTTTTCTGAAGTGCTAAACCGGGGTATTGAACATGGAGAATTTCGCTCCCAATTATCTGTTGATGAACTAGCCAGACATTTCGTGATGTCTATACGAGGTTTATGCTATGAATGGTGTATCAGATATCCTGACTTTGATTTAAAAGAACAAGCCCTGTCTCACTTTCAAATACTCCTAAACGGAATCCAGGTAAAGTAATCATTCCTCTGAATTATTTTAAAAGGGCAGTATTCCTGCCCTTTTCTTAAATTTTTTTATTATGTAAAGTTGCTATCACAATTGCTCTTTTAGTATTTTAAATAGAAGGTCAACAAGCTCATCAGCTCGTTCTACTTCACCGAACCGATCATTAATGACGAAGCCCTGTTCGGATTCAAACCCGTTTGTTGGAGGAATAATCAGGCTAAAGCCGTCTTGTCCAGCTTTTGTGCTTCTTATGAAGGTAATCAACTGGCCTATATTGAGCAAAGGCAAGCAATTTTCCTTCAGAAAATAATCCCCCGGATCAAATGCGCAATCATAGAAATCCTCTTCTGTAGATTCTTCATCATGTACAGGAAGTTCTTCGTCTACTACAAAATCATCCGGTAATCTTAGTCTTTTAAGGGTTATTGTTGTTCCATGGGACAAAACAACCTCCCCCACCACAAACTCCAGGTCCTCATAAATATCATTCTCCGCATCCTTACATACAGATGCAATAGCCCTATCATATTTAGCCGGTAGCCATAGGGATTTAAGAGTTTGTTTCTGACTAAATGTTAGAGAATTTAAATCTTCAATGGTTATATTTTGTTTCATAAATTTTTCCTTTTCGTTTTTTTAATTTTATTATAACAAAGAACAAGTGCGGTTACCACCGACTTGTTCTCTTAAACAAGTGCGGTTACCACCGACTTGTTCTCTTTAACAAGTGCGGTTACCACCGACTTGTTCTCTTAAACAAGTGCGAAGTTTATTTATTTTTGGCCTTTTTGCGGCCGAACTTCAGCATTATAAACAGCAACGGTATCATATATGCTACCAGAAGGCCCAGCGTAACAAATAACATAGAGTCCGACTCCGGTGCCAGACCAATAAATAAGAGCATGGGAGCACCTAATACAATGGCAAAGCTGCTACCTGTCAATAAATTATTTGCTGCGGGAGTTTTGAAAGAAGGATCAATTTCTCTTAATAAAACAACGCCTGAGCTAATGGTTCCGGTCAGCATCCCGTACATAGAAACCATACCTTCATGTTCATAACCGGGATATATTTTCTTACACAACCACTTGAGATAATAATATGTTACGATTCCGCCAAGAACTGCCATTAAGATAAAAGGAATCCATAGTCCTTTTAATTCTTTAAATTCTATAGTAGCAATTCCGGCAATGGTCATGAAATCAAAGGACAGGCCGGATATTCTGGACAACAGGTAATTATTTGGATATTGGCGAGTCATTACTTTCGCTTTGGTTAAGAAATCGAAGCCCACCCTGCATCCTGTTGCCAGAAGTGAGCCTGTAATGAAGTTAAAGCCCCATATTATCGGAGACAAAGATTTTGAAAGTCCCGGAGATACTCCTGCCAGTAGGTTTGTTATCCCAAGTGTAACTAAATATGTAGCCAGATATATTATCAGAACCAATGCAAATTGCATTGAAAATCTATCAACCGATTGAGATATTGGAATCTCATTTTCGTCCTGAAAATCCTCAACAGTCACCGAGCCTGATACATAAGTCAAATCGTGTGATCTAGTCTTCTTTTGCTTGTTAGCTATATTAATATAAATAATACCGACTACACAAGCACATATAAAGCCTGCCGCCGCAATCGAAAGTCCAAATGACTGTCCACCGACAAAGCCCAGTTGCTCATATGAAGAGCCTACATTATTGGCCTGACCGGGGCCCTGACCATATCCCATTGGTAAAAGAATTCCTGAGGCTTTAAAAAAATCGGGCATTATTGTATATGCAAGTCCAATGGAAATAATCAGACCTAAAATCCCTTGAACCAAATAAGTACTTACAATCAATGCTCCGCTTTTAAGACCAGCCAAATCACT
Organism: Bacillota bacterium; assembly: GCA_023411795.1. Classification (GTDB taxonomy): domain Bacteria; phylum Bacillota; class Clostridia; order DSM-8532; family DSM-8532; genus DTU059. Next base: position 19,439 of record JAEYOK010000017.1, on the reverse strand, counting down.
TTTTTCCTTCTCGCTGTATTTTGTAGGAATTCTAAGTGAAAGTGCAATAAAGCCAACTCCGATAGTATGGTAGGTAACCTTCTCCAAGAAAACTCCGTCTAAAGGAAGTATATTGAGCTCTCTTAAGAATAAAGCAATAAATCCGCCCAAAACAGCCGTTGGAATCATAGCCTTTCTAATAAACTTAAGCTTCCGACACAGGATATTAGCAAATACTAAAATTCCGGCTAACATACCAAACTGAATAATAAAATTCCATAAACCTGAATTTGCTGCAGAAAAATCCATAACTTACACTCCTTTTGTTTATTGTTTTTGGCCTTTTAGGTATTTTATAATTTCCCGGTACTTCAATGCGCTTCTTGGGTGATCTGATTTTATTTCATATGCTTGTCTATCATTTGTAGCAAAAGCAATAACCATTTGACCTATAACCCCCAAATCCGATAAATCTTTAAATTCAAATGTGTATTTTCCCTCATCTTTACTGTTAAATACTAGACGATTGTTATATAAACACAGTGTTCCTTTTCCTATAAGCTTGTTTTTTCCCCGATCAGCCTTCCATAGGGTTTGATTTTCATCGGAATATATTATTTCGTTAGGTGGCCGGTTCTTTATTCTTTCCAACTCCTCTTTTAGCCTTGTATCCTGAAATCTGATCCAATCCAAAACTGTTTCAAATGGCGGTTTATCATTATTATTAGATATCAAATAACCATAAGTATTATATTTCAAATCTAAACCACAATCACAGAAAAGATTATCCCCTTCACTTTTAATGGTTGCTATCCTATCACATTTTGGACATAAATAAAGTGCCGTTTCAATATTTTCTGCCAGATTTTCTCCTTCATATGAAATGGGATTCTTTTTCTGCTCCTCATAGGCATCCACATATAAATCCTTTTTTATTGCTGAGTTCACTTCTTCCGCGGTCATTGATTTTAACTCTTCGGGGCTGTATTCTCTTACAACTCTACCCTCCATCTTCCCCTTTCGTAGGAATTTTGACCAACGAGGGCTCGTAAAATATCCTCCATCAAAGCGGAATGTAATTAGAGAAACACCGCTTTTCTTAATAAGCTTTCCGGTCGAAACAGGTATTTGATCAGTTTCACCGCTAAACGAACGATTTCCTTCGGCGAACATGCAGACATTTGCTCCTGCTTTTAGCCTCTTTAAAATACTCATAACAGTCTGAATCTCTGTGGTTCCTTTTACTCTGGGAATAGGCGCAACAAGAAAATTTATGATTTTACTTATAAGTCCCCATCTAAATATATGTTCGCTAGCCACATAGTAGATTTGATCTGGAAAAGCTAAGCTCACTAATAGAGGATCATAGTCTGTATTGTGATTTGCTAAGACGATATAAGGACGGCTTGTTGGGAAATATTTCACATAAGAATAGTTCAATTTCTTCTTAAGTATTGGATTTATAACTATTCGGAGTATTTTATAAACAAACCTGTGCCAGTATAAACCCTTCATCATCTTCCCCTTTTCATAAAAAGTGATAGTATTTACACTACAAATTATCTTATTTATTATCTCACAAATAAGACAACTTAAAAATAACCAATCTAAATTTTATCTATCCTTTATCGTTGGAACCTTTTTCTGTAATCACACTTTTTGCATAACTCCTCCACCGCTTCCCTTCTTGTAAAGCCGGTCACAATGTTGCAAGCTCTGGAACTTTCTAGTATTTCAGAAAAGCTGGTTTCATAAATATTCCCAAGATTAATAATCCCTTCCCCATCCAGACAACAGGGCACCACGGTTCCGTCAACCAATATGGCTGCTTGATTACGAAGCCCGTAGCAAAATCCGATTCCATCATCTTCGTCATTTTCTATATCCGGCCATTTAAATTGATAATCCTGATTTAAATACAATCTATCAACAATTTTAATTCCTCTTTCGGTTATGATTTTCTCCTGTATTTTATATGGTAGAGAAAATTCTTTTTCAATCATCCTCAATATATCATCATTTTTTTCTTCTCTTTGATTAACCTCATTGTCTTTATCCAAATTCCAAAGTCGAAGGGAAATCATTATCTCAGAGCTGCTCAGTGCTTCTTTTGTGAAACCCAAAATATTGCCAATGTATTCTTGTTTACCTTTATACATCTCATTTTGATCAAAGCTGTGCAATGAAAAATTAATCTGCCTCAATGCAGGTTTGGTAATAATCATATCCTTAACTTTATTAATCAAGGTTCCGTTTGTCGTGATATTAACCTTAAATCCCGCTCTATAGCTTTGATCTAGGAATTTATCCAATTCAGGATGGAGAAGAGGTTCACCTTTTACATGAAAATAGATATAATCAGTATACTCTTTTATTTGCTCAAGTATTCTATTGAAGTTCTCAACGTTCATAAACTCTACTTTTCGTTTTGTCCTTGGGCAAAAATCACATGCAAGATTGCATGCATTGGTTATTTCTATATATATCTTTTTGAATCGCTTCATGATTCTTTACATCCTGTCGTCCAAAGTAAGATTCTTATATTCTACTATCTTCAAATAAAATCATACCATTCTTTTTTTAAATAAGAAATACCAGTAATCAGGCTCTAATACAAGTATTTGACATTATACATAATGAGGATTATAATAATTTTATCTTAGCGGTAGCCTCTACCGCTAACTTCTTCTGTCTTAATAGTAGGCTGTGAGTATGACTCACAGCCTATTTTTCTTAATTTGCTTGCTCAATTTAGCAATATCCTTACCCCATTGCTCTTTCTGACGCAAATAAGCACCCTTGTCATCAGAATATTTTGCCTCATGCTTTAGGTTGATATAGCTGTTCCATCTTTCTATCGGTAACTCGCCATTTTCAATAGCGGCTTTCACAGCACAACCCGGCTCGGTTTGATGTTTACAGTCACTAAACTTACATTTTGTGAAATACTGCTCAACATCACCAAACGCTTCTCCTAGCCCTTGACTTACATCCCACATCCCAAGCTCGCGCATGCCTGGTGTGTCAATTATCATCGCACCGCTTGGTAGCCTAATGAGTTGCCTATGGGTAGTAGTGTGCCGACCTTTGCTATCGTCCTCCCTTATTTCGTTGACAGACATAATATCCTTTCCAGCCAACGCATTAACCAGGCTTGATTTGCCAACCCCTGACGAACCAAGAAAAACGATGGTTTTACCGGGTTTCAGGTAATCTGAAAGCGCATCGAGGCCCTGACTACTTACTGAGCTGACCGCATATATTCCAATACCGGCCGCTACCTTTTCGATAGCTCTTATTTTTTCGGAAAAATCTTCAACCAAATCAGCTTTTGTAAGGATTATCACAGGCATTGCTCCCGATTGCCATGCAAGGGTAACATATCTTTCCATGCGCTTCAGGTTAAAATCAAAGTTAAGTGACTGCATGATAAAAACATAGTCAAAATTCGCAGCAACCGCCTGCTCCCCTCTCCCGATATCCGGGTCTCGTCTGGAAAAGAAGGACTTTCTGGGTAATGTTTTTATTATCTGACTATCCCCGATCTGATTATAGTTAATCAGTACAAAATCTCCTGTTGTCGGGAAGCTTTCTCTGCCGTCAGCAAAATATACACTTGTTTTTAATCTACCGAAGGTCTGACCATATTCACAGACAATCTCATAACGTTCCTTGTGAACAGCTGTTACCCTTGCGGGAATAGCCATTACCTCAAGGGTATAGGCGGATAATTCTGTCTGTGGCCTATCAATTGGGTTAATCATTGTTGGAATAAATCCATATTCTATCAGGTTCAATTCTTTCTTCCTCCAATTCAGTTAATAGTACTCGTGTATAAAACAATAACGCCATAAATAAACAACTCCTTTCGTTGTAAATCACATCACAGAATTTGAGCATAAAAATACCGCAGCAAGCAGCCTTCTTAAGCTGCAAACAGCGGTTCTTTACAGATAATGCACGAGTCCAACAGAACAAGTTCGGCTATCGCCAAACCGGTTCATTACAAACATCCTATGGATATTTAAATAAAACACGAGCATACCTGTTCGATATGCCCGTTAAATAGTCTTGCTTCACAAGCCTGTTACAGTATTTACGAAAGGATACTCAAAGCGGCATAGAATAATAAGGAGTGCAAAAAACCTCCACCAATATTACCATGCCCGATATTCTGTTTTAGTCTAATGTCACCTCACAAATGACAGTCATCAAAAACAGCTCCTTTCGTGCTTCCATTCTGGAATAATAATACATAAATTATAATGCAAAAATACTCAAAAGTCAATTAAATTGCTATTCCCATTAGGATTGCCGTCCACGGGGTGCTGCCAGAAAAATCAAGCCTCTTGCAACATTATGTAATGGTTAACATAATAATAAATTAATTAGTTTAATTAATTAGTTGCTTTAATGTCAAATATTATACTATAATTACTAACATAACCTCGCAAAAAGCAATCCATTTATTATCAATATTTTAGTATTTACTTTGCCAATAAAAATTATAGTGCAAGGAGCGAAAATATTATGATTAATTCAAAGGAAAGCAACATGGTTGAGGCACAATCTGGCATACTAAAGAAGAACACTTCCGGTATTACAATGAAAGACAAAATTGGATACGCTCTTGGGGACGGAGCAGGAACCCTACTCTTTGGTTTAGTTGGTCCATTTATTCAAATGTTTTATACCGATACTCTATTAATTAATGCTTCAAGTGTAATGGTTTTATTTCTGATTGCGAGACTTTGGGATGGAATTAACGATCCAATTTGGGGTGTTTATATTGATTCCCGCAAGCCTTCGAAGCATGGTAAGTACAGACAATACCTGAAATGGTTCTCTATCCCACTGGCTATTAGCGGATTATTATTGTTTACCAAAATTCCTGGTCTAACCCCTACACAATATTTAATTTATGCATATATTACATATATCTTATATGACATGATGTATACGACTGTTAATATCCCCTACGGTTCTCTTGCTTCTGTTATAACCAGTGATGAAAACGAACGTGCAGAGTTATCGGCTTTTCGTTCTGTTGGTTCTATTTTAGGTGGATTGCCTGCAAGTATCATATTGCCATTTTTAGTTTATTCCGCATTATCAACCAGTGAAAAGATTCTTGATAGTAAAAAGCTTTTTTTATGTGTAGCTGTTCTTTCAGTTATTAGTTTGATTATCTATAGGGTAAGCTTCAATATGATAAAAGAACGGGTACCTTCTCCTGAAAAGCCTCCAAAAACAGATGTATTTGGAACCATGATAGCATTGGTGAAAAATAGAGCATTTATTTCACTTTGTATCGCTTCTATCTTACTTATTGCAAGCCAAATATACACTCAAACTATTTATAATTATTTATTTAAAAATTACTTTGAAAAACCTGGTTTATATAGTCTTGTTATGATGGCCACCTATGGTCCAACCGTATTACTATTACCGTTTATGGGCAAGCTGGTAAAACGATTTGGGAAAAAAGAGCTTTGTGGTGTGGGAGCTTTAATCGCAATGGTATCCAATTTCATATTATGGATATTAAAAGTCAATAACCCATATATGTTCCTGATTTTCTGTTTTATTAGCGGATTCGGAATTACCTTCTTTGCTATGGAAGTATGGGCAATGGTAACAGATACTATTGATGAGCATGAACGTAGAACCAGGCGTCGTGAAGAAAGTACTTGTTTTTCGTTCTTCTGCTTTACGCGAAAGCTCGGCCAAACGCTGGCGGGTCTATTCTCTACCTATACCTTGGTTCTTATCAATTATGATCCTGTCCAAATAACAGAGAAAGCAAATAATGATATGTACAGCATAGCAACATTATTACCTGCAATTATGTATTTTCTGATCTTTGCTGTGTTAATCTTTATATATCCTATTAGCAAGAAAAAATTACAGGAACTCCATACCGTAAAGGAGCAGATTTCTGCATAACTGATATTAATCTTGTCCTCAAGATATATAAAAGCCTTGGAACAAAGAGTTTCCAAGGCTTTTACCATTCTATCGAGAAACCACAATAAATTACAGCGAAGCTGCAAGTACTACTAATGCTTCCAATGCTTTTTCATCAGCAGTTTTACACTCATCAATCAACACTGCGATTTGTTGCCTCACTTCTGACTTTGCGAGGTTAAGCATCTGCTTCTCATTTCTTTCATATCCACCCAATAGGTCTGTCATTCTTATAACAAGTCTTGTAACTTTTGAAAACTGCTCTTCTATTATTTTGCAGGTCTCGCTATGTTCCTTCAAATCCTCAGATAATTTTTTAATAAACGTTACTGCATTTCGCCTACCATCAATAAGACAATCCATTGCATCTCCCTGGCACATAAGGCGTTCGGCTAGAATAGGGAAAATTGCATTAGCAGGAAAATCGGATTCAGTTAAGACAGCTTTTTTCCATGCATCATAAGCCATTATTCCCTTCGCGAGAGTTGTGCCTGACTTCATCTCAAGGCGGCGCCCTGTCATTACTTTTATTGCATTTTCTACTATTGCTTTATATGATATGAGTGGTTTATCCTTCTCTCCAAGAGAAATTACAGCAATTGTATCATTATTTTCCCACCATTTTTCGGATACAAAATATCCGGATTCATCTATCTTAACATCTGTTGCAAACTCAGCTGCATCCTGAAAAAAGTTCCATCCTAACAATGTCTCCCCATTATCTCTATACCCGGTTATAATACATGCTTCCGGTGGCCCGATTATACCAAGTGCAATGCATGGAAAGCCTTTATCAATACGGTTCTTTATAAAGTTTATAAAGTCACTTTTCTTATCAGAAATATATTTGCTTGATAACTTTACCTCGCACGGTGTGTTTGCTCTTGTTATTATTTGGAAATCACGTCCTAAAGCTTCAACCCCTAATCTATAAACTTCTTCAGGATTATCAAAAGTGTGAATAACATCCACGTTTCCACCGTTCCATGAGGTTGTGTCCCAAGTCAATCGGAAAGCCGCTCCTGTAGCTACCATTGTGAAATCTAGGCTTACATCTTGCCCAAGATAATTCGCACAGCTTTTCAGGCACATCGGATATGGTGTACACCCACTTTCATCATATTGGACTTTTGAAATTCCATATAACACAACACTATTTTCTTGAATAATCTTTTTATCCATATTCATTCTCCTTTCTTTTTACCGGATTAAGAAATCCTATACCATACACGCAAGCGCAGAGCTTTACTCTCCCAACAGGCGGCCGCTTTTTTTTGAATTCTGATGGTGTGAGGCCAGTAATACGCTTGAATGCACGAGTAAAGGTATCATGACTAGAAAAACCATATTTTGAAGCAATAGTGATTATACTGTGGTGGTTGTAAAGAATCTCATATGCAGCATTAGCAATTTTTCGGGTGAGAATGTACTTTGAAAGAGTCATACCCGTTCTCATCACAAAAATATCTCGTATGTGCGCCATCGAGAAACCAGTTGCTCTTTCCAGCTCATTATAGTCAATTCTCTCCTGAATTCTATTTTCGATAAAAATGATAATTGAACTGACCGTCAAAAAATAGTCCATATTCACCACCATTATTTTCCTTCATGAAGTATCTTAAGTATATCAAATTAGAAAAAAGTTTCTCGACATATTTGAGGATATTTTGGTATTAATAATTTAGTTGCAGAATGCAATGATTTTTGATAAAATATATTTGCAATATGCAAATAATTAAATGGAGGAATACTAATTTTGGCAAATATAGAACTTAACCAAGAGCGGGTAAATGAAATCCTCTTCAACTTTCTTCAAAGTGTATATCTTTTTGAAAGTAGAGAAGCCTCTCTCTTCTCCGTGTCATGGGATGAAGTGTATCTCCTTCAACTATTAGCGAGAAAAAATCCGATGACAGTTACAGAATTGGCTAAAAAGCTCAAGGTTAAGAATTTTACTGCTAGCAGGATGATTACGCGTTTGGCTGATCAAAATCTTATAGTTAGGAAACAATCCGCCGATGACCGTCGAATAGTAGAAGTATTCATAACTCAACAAGGACTTAATAAGATTAACCAAATAGAAACTTTCAATTATAATACGATACTCGCTAATATTGATTCACTAGGTAGAAATGAAGTACAAATCCTAATGAACTCTATAGGAAACTTGGATATTTTACTAGGTTTAAAAGAATAAAGAAGGAGTGAGATAGATGAATTGGGAGAATAAGAATATCGTTGTCACCGGTGCATCTTCCGGCATTGGCTTGGTGCTTGTCAAAGGCTTTTTATCAAAAGGTTGCCGTGTTGTGGCCGCAAGCAGAACCATCAATAAAGATTTACTTGGTCTCGAAGGTTTCTACCCTTTCCAAGGTGATCTTTCTACACCGGATGGAGTAGATAACCTGTTTGCCTATGCCCTACAAACCCTAGGCTATATAGATGTTTTTGTTGCCAATGCAGGTTTTGCCTATTATGAAAAGTTAGGGGAAGCCGATTGGGAGCATATCTCCTCTATTTTCAATACCAATTATAAATCGGTAGTTTACAGCGCTCAAAAAATTAAACAGGTTAATGGCAGTAAACCCTTTAATTTTGTTACCACGTCAAGCGGGATGGCTATTCTCCCCTTACCCGGTTATGCTCTATACAGCAGTACAAAAGCAGCGCTTAAGGGGTTTGCCGAAGCATACCGCTGGGAACTGGATAGGGAGCAATACTTTCAGGTAGTCTACCCCATTGCAACTAAAACAAAGTTCTTTAAAAATGCTGGAGACAGCCCGATACCTTGGCCCACTCAAGAAGCTGAAGTTGTGGCTAAAAGAACCCTTAAAGGTATTAAGAAAAACCGCAACAGCATTTATCCTTCCAGGCTGTTTCATGTTATGGCTATACTTAACAGGGTTTTCCCCTTCATTTTCAGGATTTATGCCTATATGGAGTATAAGAAATTTAAACAATGGTTAACCAACAAAGAATGATTAATTTAAGGAGGTTCCTATGGAAAAGTTATATCCGGCTCCCTGGAACTTATCCGGGAAGGGCTACATTCTACTCTATAAATTTTCCAAAGATTTTGTGGAAGAGAAAACTAATGTACCTGAGTTTTTAAAGGGCAATTTTGCAGGTGGTCTAGGCGCTTTAATGCTGGTGGATTACAGCACCTCTGATGCAGGTCCTTATGGTGAATTACTATTAATTCCCGGCAAATTTAAGCACAAGGGTAAAAAGTTCGATACCATCAGCAAAATATATGTTTCCACTATGGCTAGTGTAGAAAATGGACGGAGAAATTGGGGAATTCCAAAGGAACAAGCTGACTTCTCCTTTCAAAGCACAGACTCTCACACCGAAAAAGTATCCATTTGTTCAGATGGGAATACTGTTGCTGAATTCACTTTACAATCGGGTAACCTAACTTTTCCGGTCAACACTAAGTTATTGCCTTTCCCATTAGTTCAGCACTATGAAGGCAAGTTTTATTACACAACATTCCAAGGCAAAGGAACCGGCAAATTTGCCAAACTAAAGGATGTCCGTATTAACTCCCAGCTCTTCCCTGATATAAGTGGATTTAAACCTCTTGTTGCAATTAAAGTGGACCCCTTTAAAATTACCTTCCCTGTAGCAACAATTGAATCATCAATGGATAACTAGATTTACCGACACTATACCCTCGTCATAATGCTGACAGTCTAGTTAATATCGGATTTATTTCAGGTTTTGGTAAAGTGCATTCAACAAAACTCTGTTGGGATCTTGACTAAGCTCCCATATCATAGCACCACCAAGTTTACTGTTCTTTATATACTGTGCCTTTAATCCCATGGACTGCTCATCATCATAGCTAATAAAGGTTGAACCGTTAAACAGCCAAGGTACCATGGATTCATTACTAAAGTACCTTAAATATCCTGAATCGCTAAGGTAATTTGCTGCAAGATCAGAGTATGCAACAGATGAACCTCCTGTATGGGTCTGATAGAGTCCATTATTTTTATTCGATACCGAAGTATACCGATACCCGTAAAACGGAACACCCATAATTAACTTATTCGAGGGAAACCCGGCTTTTAACCAAGCCTTTACACTTGCATCTACGCTCCATTTCTTCTGAGGAGAGTAGTCGCTGTTATTATAGAGCGGGGCGTTAAGGTCGGTGTACTTATCCCACGTAGCATGAATATCATAGGTCATGATGTTGCCAAAATCAACGTATTGGTGGAGCTTTTCAAGCTCTACATTATCTAAATACCAACTGCCGGATGCACCCGCAAATGTAAGCAGATATCTCTTACCATCGATTAAGCCTCTTGCATCAAGTCTTTGACGTAATTTCTGCATTAGTAGCGTAAAGTTTTGCTTGTCTTCTGGCCGTTTTGAGTTTCCTGACATACCACCGCTGACAGGATATTCCCAATCAATATCAACACCATCAAAACCGTGTTCTACTATAAAATCCACACAACTGTCTGCAAAAGCTGTTCTTGATTCATCGGTCAGTGCCACATCAGAAAATTTCCCCGACCAGGACCATCCACCTACAGATATTAAAGTTTTTATATGCGGATTGGCCTTCTTCAGGGCATTAAGTTTGCTGAAATTAGATGGATCTATATCTGGATAACCCATTTTTATTCTCAAATCGCTTCCAATATTAGCAAAAGCATAGTTTATATGTGTCAGTTTACTTGCATCGATTTTATCAGGATTGAAATCCGAATATGCGGACCATGCGGCATAATAGCCGACAACTTTTGTTCCTCCCGCTGCGGGAACCGGAGTCGGCGCTGGTGTTGGTGCTGGTGTAGGCATTGATGTCGGTGCTGGTTTAGGTTGTATCGTTGGCTTCTGTACCGGTGATTGTGTTGATAATGGTGGAGTATGTATTTGCTCTGATTCTTGATTTAGATACGGTTTTGGAGCTTGTGCCTCAGTTGTTGGTGGTGTCGATGTTGATGTTGGTATAGGCTCTGGTAAAGGTGTTGGTGTAGGTGTATTAGTCAATATTTGAGAATTTGAGGTTTCTTCTGCATCGTTTATTCCAATCACATTATATTCCCGGTCTTGTCCCGTAGTAAAAATCGAATTATCACTTAGATTAGATAATATCAACAATAATGCCAGTTGAAATGCAAGATGAATTAATACCAAGTGTCTTTTCCACATAGCATATAAACCCCTATATTTATTTATTAACAAGGTAGAAACCTTTTTAAGACTGTATTTTTATGTTATCAGGAGATATCAATTATGTAAACTGGCAAGATATTCTAGGGACCAACGCAAAATGGTAGGTTCTTTGACTATCCATTCCTGCAAATCATCTCTTTCCTTCAAACCTAACGATGAGAAAGTGATCGCTTCAATTTTTTTCGATTGTTTGTTGTCTCTATTGATTATAAACATATTTCAATCATTACTAAACCCTTAATATTGAATGCCGATAAGTGACGGATTATAAATTCGTTTTATTTCAAGTGATTGACTCACCATTTTTATCAGACCTTAAGTATTTTAGAAAATTATTATAAGCAATCTTTGGTGAACTGTTCGCATAACAATAAATGCACTGATGGTTACAAGTATCGTATTGACCTATATCTTTACTAATTATACACCCACAGCATTCTCGCTGTCCTTTATCTTTTAACTTTTTTGATCTATCAGAACTATTGTATTTACTCATTTCTGAAGGGAAATTATCTTTGTTATCAATAAAATCAAATAATGATATTTCCTCATATATCGAGCCATTATCGTTATTCTCACAGCCTAAAAATTTCATTAACTCTTTATCCTGTGAAAATATATTAATCATCAAATCATCATCGATGCACTTATTCTTATTAATACCATATCTATTTAGGTCAATCTCTTCTGAGCAAGTTGCGATATCTAATCCCCAATTTTTATTAATATGATTCAATCCTTTTGCTACTGCTTCCATCGTTTCAGGAGTGAATTCTTTGTAGTAAATATTTTTTCGTTGTAAATTATTTTGTACCTTACTATAGGAAGAGATATCGGCAAAACTAATTACAAGTTTATTTGTGTAGCTTGAAATTTGCTCTCCTATCTCATATATTTTATTTAGCAAATCATCCACGGATAATTTATCTGTCAGTATAAGGGGATCAAATCGCCAAATAACTTTATCTTTACCTATTTTGTATGATAGTTTTTTAAACGTATTTATCCTTTTTTCAAGCACTCGTACCCCTGGCTCAAATCCCTCTTTTTCGTAATTATTTAATGTAAAAGAAAAATAATAATTTATACCCATCCTGTTAATCTCTTTAAGATGAGGAATTATTGGCTGAGCATCTTTGGTCCAAAATACTATTACGCGGGCTTTTTCAAAGGAAATATACTGTGGCTTTCTATTAAAGGGATTAATCCATTTAACATATCCTTCCCTTAACCTATTCATAAACCATTCTGAATAAAATGCTGGTATATCAGTTGATCTACTTGCAGAAATAATAATTGGTGCAATTCCTTGCTTTTTCCCATCGATAGTATCTATATTAACCGTTTCCCACTTACGCGATGACATTAAAATGCCTCCTAATAATCTATTAATATCATTTACTTGCATATTAATGTATTTATTTAAGTCGGCTAATTTTACATAAAGTTGTTGATTTCTTATAGAATCATATTTTTTAATTTTGTCTTTTCTTAGTACAACATAATTAAAAGGGACATCAACTCGTTTAGCTTTATTTAAAATATCCTTTTGGTTGTCCACTAAAGTACCGTCTAATTCCTATTATATTATACTTTTCACTACTGCCAAGTACTTTTAAAAGTTAATTGATATCTAAATGAGCTTATTAATCTTCCTAATAGGTTAACACCTGATTTTCATACTATTGCAGATTTCAGAAATGATAAAACTAAGGCAATTCGAAATGTTGCCTCCTTCCTCCTAAAATACAAAACCGCTGCAACTACCATCCTTTGCTTGGATGAAAACTGCAGCGGTTTTTCTATTAATTATTAATTATTAATGCTTATACACCTTTGCAATAATTATGCCTGCTATTAGAATAAGCACGGATACGGAGAGCCATATCAAGCTAGTACTGCTTGAAGCAGTATTACCCATACCGTTCATATTGAAACTAAAATCGCCTCCAGGTATCTGCATATTGCCACGGGAAGGACGATTGTTGTTTCCCGATGAATCTGTGCTATTTGAATTATCCGGTGGTGTTTGTTCTGCCCCATCGGCCGATTGACCGGGGAAGCCGCCATTTGAGCTTCCCGGCATCTGACCACCAAAGCCACCTTGCATTTGTGAGGGGTCAAATCCTTCGGGCATTTCACCGCCGAACATCTGCGAGGGGTCGAAGTCTTCCGGCATCTGACCACCGAAGCCACCTTGCATTTGTGAGGGGTCAAATCCTTCGGGCATTTCACCGCCGAACATCTGCGAAGGATCAAAACCTTCCGGCATCTGACCACCGAAGTCGCCTTTATTTCCATCCATATCCGGCATACCACCGCCACCAAATCCGCCACCCATTCCCATGGAACCCATGTCAGACAATGTCAGACCAGATGCATCCACATAGCTCATAGTGCTGGTGGTTTCATTGTTTGCGAGTTGCATGGAGATGCTTTCGGAACGCAGGCTGCAGAACTGACGCAGGGTTTCCACACTGGTTTCAAATTCTTCGTAGGTATAGAATGCCGTGGGGTCTTTTTCTACGTAGGATTTGATCATATTGTATGTGTTGTCAATGATGCCGCTGATATCCACCGTGTTTAGAAACTCTGTATAATACTTATGATACAGCTCGGTATATTCATCATTTGCTACAATCCAGTTCCACATGGGGCGGTCCTCACCGGAACCACCGGACACAGGGGAATCAATGGGCGTATTTACCGTACTCTGTGCATTTCCGCCCTGGAATGTGCCGAACGCGAGATTATAGTCCCAAGGTATCATTGCCATCTGTCCATTTTCTTCATATAGATAGTAGTTGTGTATCATGGAGCCGGTGTAGCTGTCTCCGTTACATACATAGTTGTGAACTATGAAATAGCGGATGACCTGCTCGATATCTACGACCGATTCAATCTGTTCGCCGCTTGACAACTTTTTTAATGATTCGATTAATCGTGTCCTATCGGCTACGGTAATGTCGGTCTTGGCATTGTTCCAGATGTTAGTGTAACTGTCGGCATTATCATCGACATACTGCAGCTTCACATCAGAAGATCCCATACCACCAAAACCACCTCTGCCACCTCCAAAGGACTTATCTCTGTTTTCAGAATCGGATTTATCCTGTGTCTTTCCGGGATTCTGAGAAAAGTCGAAGTTTCCCATGTCAGGCATACCGCCATCGAAACCGCCCTGCATCTGAGATGGATCAAAATTGCCCATATTCGGCCTTTGTGGCATAGTCATACCTTGATCTGATTGATCAGAGCCATCAGAAGATTCCTCACGATTCATAAAATCATCCATGTTGAAATCTTTACCGTTTCCTCGACCACCGCCGAAGCTCATGCTGTCAGGCTTGTATAGTTCGCCGTAATTTGAGCCGTAATTCCGTTCAAGAAAACTCTCTTCCACGCCTTCTATCGCTAGATACAAGCCCCAATCCTCACCGTTGACGGTGATATACACAAAGCTACAAAGGGGAGTTGTCGCACCGAACTCGTTCATCATAGTGTAGGTCAAATAGTCCTTCATCATGGTGGAATCCTGGATAAGATTGTTCAAGCACAGTTTGTCAAGACCATGATAGTTAATGGAACTGTCGTAGTGGTCGAATTCCAGCTTGAAGCTGTAGCGGTCGCTGTTCATGGAAGCAACTGTGGTAAGTGATGTATTGCCCTTTCCACGAATACCAACGTTTTTATAAGCTTCTCCGTCAATCACTACAGCCGCTGTGTAGTATTCTTCGCTCGTAGCATTATCAATAAAATCGTCCCAATCGTTCATGACAATATCTATGGTATGCACACGAGTATTGTCAAACAGACGATTTTGATATCCCATGGTATGCACCATAGCCTCAAGACCAAGAGCACCGCTATTCATAAACAGAATGGTAATGACCAGAATTAATGCTGTGACTATCCATGCAATTTTGTCAAAATGTTTACTTCCCGACATAGCCCTCACCCCATGTAATCGCCGTTATAGGAGACGATTACTGCGCTGTTCACACCGGGCATTTCTGAGAGAATATTGATAAAATCGGTATCGTCCTCCTTCAGACGGACTTCAATGTTCATTTCAATTGCACCCTTTACAGCAGATTTGCTCTTGACCGTGGTGCGGGTTACATTCTTTGTAAGAAATTCCTTAGCTTTTACTTCCGCATCATGATTTACACAGTTCAGCACTACCATATAGGGACGGGTATTGGATTTCTGATTGACAAATACCAGTAAAATCAGACCGATACAGACACTGCCAATGATTGCCAGTGGAATCATGCCTGCTGCAAGGATAATGCCTGCGCCGATTGACCAGAACAAAAAGGCAATGTCTAGAGGATCTTTGATGGCAGTACGGAAACGAACAATAGAGAGAGCACCGACCATACCGAGAGACAAAACCACATTGGAAGTTACAGCGAGAATCACGGTTGCGGTAATCATGGTTAAAGCAATCAGCGTTGTGCCAAACCCTGCCGAATACATCACGCCACGGTAGGTTTTCTTGTAGATAAGAAAGATAAACAGGCCAATGCCGAAGGATAATACGATAGTCAGCACCATATCAAGAATGCTTATTGAAGATATATTTTCCATAAAACTTGATTTGAAAATATCATTGAAACTCATAGTTTTGGTCACTCCTTTAATTTCTTAGAATTATCTTAATCATACATGCGGCTAGCGGCATATTTTGAAAAGGCCGCACTGCGTCTGCCGTCAAGCTGTATAGCATCCCGAATCACATCGGGAAGATAATTGTCCCACTTCACTTCTAGAATACTTGGGGAATCCTTGATGGGGACAGTCACACAGTCCGGATTCAGAAAATCCCTGCAGCTCATGCCTGAGCGAATATCATAATCCAGCGTTACACGGACGTTGCCGGGAGCAAAAACAAAAGGCTCACGGATATAATCCACAATGACTTTGGCTTTTAGTCCTTCGTTGCGGATGCGGGTATAAAAGCCGAGGATTACTTCATCCGTGCTTGTAGCCATCCAACTGACATCACCGGCCACAATCGCCTGTGCCTGATCCGGTGTCAAATTGGCAGAGTCCTTATAACCAAGTCCTCCGTATTTGAACTTGCGCTCAAGATGAATTGTGGAAGGATCGTTGTTATACAAGCGAATGCGGTACTTTTCACGGATATTCACACCGTCCAGCTTCTCTCTGAGAGCTTTATCATCAAGGTTGTCAAAATATAAACTTCGTATTTCATATTTACCGTTTACGGCATTACTGTCCGGTTTCATCACGGCTCGTAGTCTCCCCCTCAGGATCAGCATATCGTGATTACTGATTTCATGCTTAACTTCATGTCTGAATTGCAAGTAGTACTCCTCCTTTCTACTCCAAGATTATAAAAAATGAACCTATGATTTGCATAAGAAAAACCTCCTAGTTTATGAACAAACATAAGAAGTTTTGTGAACATTTATTGGATTCTTAAAATCTGGCAGTAAAACGAATACTTTCGGTAGAGGGATATTCTGCTGTCAGCTTTCCGCCAAAATTCTCACACATGGCACGGGCGGCGGACAGCCCGATTCCGTAGCCTGAGGACTCCTTACCCTGTGTCCGTGCTGAATCTCCACGGTAAAACCGTTCAAACAATCGCTCCGGGTCTGGCTCAAGGGATGGATCGCAGGTATTTTCTTCGATGATTTGAATATATCTTCCTTTTCTTGTAAGCGACAAATGAATATCCCCATTGTCCGGGGTGTATTTCAGAGCGTTATCAAGCAGGATTGTCAGCACCTGGCGAAAACCCTCTTTGTTAGTCTGTGTTGTAATATTCGACTCAATCTGAACATTTAAATTAAGATTTCGTTTCTTGGCATCATCTTGATAAACGGGCAGTAGCTCTTTTGTAACCTCGCTTACATTTACTAATTCCTTTGGTAGAGGAATTTCCTCATCCAGCTTTGCAAGGGTCAGTAGATTTGACATCAGCACATTAAGACGTTTTGTCTGTGTGCGGATATGCACATTGTACTTATTCTCACCGTGGATGAGTGCCATCGTGTCGTTATTCGATTGAATAATTGCAAGCGGTGTTTTCATCTCGTGTCCTGCATTGGTGATGAACTGCTTTTGCTTTTCTATACCTACAAGAACGGGACGAATAACCTTGCCTGAAAGCTGGATAACAATGATCAGTAGAATCAGCCAGCAAAGCACCGCTATCGCACTCGAAGTAACCAAAACCATATAGAAGCTCTCGCTCTGCCCCGATGTGTCAATAAAAAAAGTGAGCCAATTCGGTCCCTTCTGTTTTACAACGAATTTGTATCCGGCCACTCGTCCGGATTCCTTGCCTTTTTTCAATACTGTCAAGGCATAGCCTTTTGCAGTCTCATGGTCTATCGAGGATATTTGATTGGTAATCACATTCATGATATTGCCGTTCTCATCACTTCGCACGATAAAGAATCGTGAAGAACGCATTCTGTCCATATCCATTGGACGAAATAAGGGCGGCGGACGATTAAAATCCATTTTATTAAATGCGCCTTCCGATTCTACCAGTATATCCAGAACCGTATCGGACTGACGTTCCAACATCACCCAGTTCAATCCGTTAATCGCAAGTACAATGAATACCAAAAGACAGGTAACTGCCGTCATGGTGAAGATGATAAATCGTCTTTTTAATGTCTTCGTCATGATTGCAGCTCCAATTTATAACCGATATTCCGTTTTGAGATGATCTCTACCTTGGAGTTCATTGCAGAAAGACGTTTCCGTAAATAGGAAATATACAGCCATACGCTGTTTATGTCCGTTTCTGCATTATATCCCCATGCTTTAACCAGCAAATCCTCTGTGGAAAGATACATTGTATGATTCAGCATGAGCTGCTCCATCAGGCGATATTCCTGCTTTGGTAATTGGAAGGACATATCTACCACGCTAATCTCTCCGGACTGCATATTTAACGTCAAGTCACCAAAACATATTAAATCGGGGTGAAATTCTTCCCGCCGTCTCAGCATAGCACGAATTCTGGCAATCAACTCACCCATGTCAAAGGGTTTAGGCAGATAATCATCCGCACCGGTATCCAAACCACGAATCCGATCCTCCACCTGTGTTTTTGCAGTCAGCAAAAGTACAGGTGTTCTGCAGCCATTTCTACGCAGCGCAGAAAGTACCTCCAAGCCATCCCGTTTCGGCATCATAATGTCAAGAATAATGCCATCATATTTACCGGATACAGCGTAATCGTAAGCATCTGCGCCATCATATACGGCATCAACGATATATTTATGGTATGTTAGATAATCAACAACAGCTTCGGAAAGAGCCGGTTCATCTTCAGCGTATAATAACTTCACAATTACGCCTCCCTGTGAGTAAATTAAAACCGGAGTTAATGGTTACTTATCAATAGGATACACCCCGAAACTAAGATAAACATATGAAATAGCTCGTAAATTTTTTTCATTATATTATAAAAAGCCTTGAGTTACAAGGCTCTTTTGCTCATTGACTAGTTCTAATTCTTGGTGTATGTGTTTTGTTACTCATCAAGGATAAACTGCTTACTAATCTGTCATCGCACGGCAAGTGGAAGGGCTAACTGCCCAGTATGTGGATGTAGTTATCTAGGTTATAACTCCTAGGGCATATCCCTTCCAGAATCTTTCTCATGACACAAGAAGGTGTTACTGGTATTCTAATATTAGAAGGAGCGTAAACTGGTCACAGACAGTTTGCCTGCTTTTATTGATAACACATAGTCTGACGACCATAAAATGCTTGGCGAAAGGTTATGTGTATTTCCATGAGATGCGAGAAAAAGGCAAACCATGTGAAAGCATGGGACGCAAAGCCGTGGGATTTAAAGCGAAATACATGATAGCCCGGTTGCCGGTGTTTCGATGACACTTATCTTTATGAAAGGAGCTGAAAACATGGCAAAATTTTTTAAAAAATTCTACCTATTTCTTCTTATTGTAAGCATGTGCACCAGCATGCTCAACATACATGCTTTTGCCGAGGAGACTCTGGAGTCCGGCAATATCTGGTACGGAGATGAAGTTTCTGTCAATGTAATTGCCGGTACCGAAGGTTATACCTTCATGACATGCTTCCAGACTCCCCGTCATGCTTATGAGATCAGCAATCATGCTGTGGATAATGCAATTCCTCAGACGTTTGTTTTGGTTGACACGGTCGCATATGATGGCGAGACCTGGACTCCGGATGGACTTTATGTCAGCGGACAGAGCAACTATGAAGTTGTCTACTGCTGCGACATCGACACCGGAATCGAAGACGGTGTCTACTACAAG
>JAEYOK010000015.1 GCA_023411795.1 Bacillota bacterium | reverse complement strand
CGAAGACTGCCGAATTTCCTTCCGTGAGAAACCTTGTATCCGCCTTTAAGACCCAATCATGATAATGTCAATATTGACGAAAAATAGTTGCCCGAACGGACGAGCAATGCCCGTCTCATTACTACTTCGAGGTAATTAGTGCCTGTGATTAACTCTACAGGCACCACAGTGTAGATACATCACATAAACTAAATATTATGAAACAGGGCGGTGTATACACCACCCCTGATATCAAACATTATTAATTCAACTTTAGACAAAGTGGGACAAGGTACCTGTCCCCTTGTCCCACCTGCAAGCAAACATTATTAATACAGCTTTAGACATATTTCTGCATATGCTTCAATGCTGATTTTTCCAATCTTGAAACCTGGGCCTGAGATATACCTATCTCATCAGCCACTTCCATTTGAGTACGTCCCTGAAAAAAACGTAAGTCTACTATTTTTTTCTCCCTTTCACTAAGTTTACTCATCGCCTCACTGATAGAAATATTTTCTAGCCATTTTTCATCAGTGTTTTTTTCATCCTTTACTTGATCCATAACATATATGGCGTCACCACCATCGTGATATACCGATTCGAATAAGGAAATCGGCTCTTGAATGGCATCCAAAGCCATAACGACGTTCTCCTTTGAGACCCCGAGTTCATTGGCTATGTCTGAAATATTCGGTTCTCTTGACTCTTTCCCTACAAATTTTTCTCTTGCCTGCAATGCCCTATAAGCAGTATCCTTTAAAGATCTGCTTACCCTGATTGGATTATTGTCTCTTAGATACCTTCTTATTTCTCCTATAATCATGGGTACCGCATAAGTGGAAAATTTAACGTTTTGTGTGACGTCAAAGTTATCAATAGCTTTAATAAGACCTATACAACCTACCTGAAAAAGATCATCCGCATTTTCCCCTCTGTTCCCAAATCTTTGAATAACACTAAGAACTAATCTCAAGTTTCCATGAATGAATTCTTCTCTGGCTTTCTTGTCACCCTTCTGAATCTTTTTAAAAAGCTCATCCATTTTACTGCTCGATAGTAGGGGCAGCTTCGATGTATTGACACCGCAAATTTCCACCTTATTCATAAAAAATCAACACACCTTTCTTCAACTGTCTTTTATTCTCTACAGTTAACAGTCTTATCTCAGAAGGTGTGTTTTATTCTGATTTTCATAATTTAAATATTTTAAAAAGGCCTTGACAAGCGGATTATAGCATTCTGCATATTTCTCTTTTCAATCGCCCGAGAATCCTCTTTTCAAGGCGCGAAATATATGATTGGGATATTCCGAGCATATCGGCAACCTCTTTTTGAGTCTTTTCCAAATGGTTGTTGAGACCGAACCTCAGCTCCATGATTCTCTTTTCTCTTCCGTTTAGTTTGTTCATGGCACTTACCAGAAGCTTCTTATCTGTTTCTTCTTCAAGATTTCTTTGAATAATGTCACTATCAGTTCCTAAAATGTCCGATAAAAGTAATTCGTTCCCATCCCAATCAACATTAAGTGGTTCCTCAAAGGATACTTCGCTTTTTGCGCGGCTGTTTTTCCTGAGATACATTAATATTTCGTTTTCAATACATCGCGATGCATATGTGGCAAGCTTAATATTTCTACCGGGATTATATGTATTAATTGCTTTGATAAGTCCTATTGTCCCTATTGAGGTTAAGTCTTCAATGTCAACACCGGTATTTTCAAATTTGCGGGCTATGTATACTACCAGTCTTAGATTTCGTTCAATCAGAACTCTTTTTACCGACAAATCCCCGCCTTCCAGATTTTCCAGAAGCATGGCCTCTTCATTTGCCTGAAGTGGGGGTGGTAAGACCTCATTACCTCCTATATAGAAAATTTCATTAACACCCTGGCTTGGATTTTTTACCAGAGTTATTATGAATCCAAACATCTTCTCAAACATAATATATTCTCCCTTCTTAGCGGTTGCATATCAATTGAGCGATTGCGCTGCCATGATGCTAAATTTTTGATAACATTGCCGGTCCTACCAGTGCGGAATATTTGGCACTACCTGAAAGCTTGATTCCGCATATACCGACAATCACATCATTTATTTCTTTGAACGAACCCTCTTTTCCAACCCGAATTGTGTCCGGACGGAACCCTGTTAGCATTCCGTTTTCCTTACCGATTGATTTGAACGGTATTAGGTGAACACGCTTGAACCAAGAGTTTTTATCGTTCTGTTCATTGTTTTCCGTATAGAATCCAATATTATTGGAAACTACCGATGAGTATATTTCCGGTGGTAAAATTGCCTTTATTGACTCAGCTTCAACAACCATAACAGGGTATCCGGTTATTGGGTCTATCAAAGAGTTTCCTGTATCAACCAAAGCATAAAAACGAGCTGACTTATCTCCCATTCTTACGTATACAGGTATTATTGATCCTTCTTTAAATGCTTTTCCCGACAGTATTCTGCCGATCGGTCTTACAAGAACTATACAAAGCCCCGCTGAGAATAAAAACGCTTTCAAAATCCCCTGAGGACTTATGTACATCAGCCCTCCATAAGTAACAGCCCCACCCTCAATAACACTTGACAAAGCATATGTACATCCGGCTAACAAGAATGCTGAAAGCAGCATCATTCCCCACCGACGCAAGAACTCGGAGAGTGTTCTTATCTTGAATGCGACAAGAACCATTAAAACCGATACAATCACTCTTGTGCCCAGTGCTGACAGAAGGGCTGTACTTGGCATTACAACTGCAAGAACTGCGTATAAAGCCCCTAGAGATGCTGCAAGTATCATTCTTATTGTTTTGAGGGCAAATCCCGATATGGCGCTTGTTAGCTTAAGTATTAGACAGTTAGCCAATAGATTTTCAAAGAATAATATATCTGCGTATACAACCACCCCGTATCTCCCCTCATGTTTTTAAAAGTTCCACTTAAATCTTATGGGGGTACCTCTTTTATTATGATAGTAAGTCTTAAAATGGATGTAGCCTCACAAATCCTTTAAGTAAGGCTAATTATAAAGATATAAGGAATAATTTTATGTCAAATAACGTTATAGCCCGAAAAAAACTTCATCATTTACTTAAATAGGCATCAACAAATAATTACAGCAATTCAAATTTCCCGTAACAACCACTAGTGGCTTTGAATAGTATATGAGTGAATACTACTCCCGGAGTGATTTTATGGCTGGAATAGCCGGAATGGTTAGCCCATTTGAGGATATTTTGCAAAAAAGCGTAAATATATGTGCCATGTCCGACGCCATCCGTGCAAGAGGTTCCAGCGGTGCCGGACATTTTATTTCGCCCCACGCTGCCTTTATAAGACGTGTTGGAATTGTTAATCCCATACATGGCAATACCTTTGTAAGTGAGCTGGTTATTGAAGGCAAAACCTATGTGCTTATTCTGGACGGCACTATATATAATCAAAAAGAATTATGCAGGGATATAAATTCAAGTGAGCTATGCTTGGGGTCGCTTTCCTGCTCTGAGGTTTTAATTCATGCATATGTAAAGTGGAAAGAAGATTTTATTAAAAAGCTCAATGGATGCTTTTCTTTAGCTCTTTGGATACAGGAGGATGATCTATTAATTTTGGCAAGGGACCAACACGGTTCAAAGCCTTTATATTATACTATTGTAGATAAGACCTTAATCTTTGCTTCGGACATTAAAGGTATAACATGTCAACCCTTTTTTGAAGCTACTTTAGATGTTGAAGGATTGTCTGAACTTATTTGCCTAAGCCCCCGCTATACTCCCGGTTCCGGCGTACTAAAGGGCATACATCAAGTTAGGCCGGGGCATTATATCCAATATTCAAGGGAAGGCTTAAAACCAATTAGATATTGGAAGATAGATAAGCAGGAACATGATGACGATATGGTCAAGACTCTGGAAACCGTCCGTGAGCTTGTTATTGACTCTGTCAAAAGGCAAATGCAGTCCGATGTCCCTCTTTGCGGGCTATTATCCGGGGGACTTTACTCAAGCCTAATTACAGCCATAGTAGCAGATTATCCAATGCTCTTAAACAATAATATTTTCAACACGTGGTCAGTGGATTTTGAGAAAAGCAATCTTCTACCTAAGCAAAGAGTTCATGCAAATGAGAGCGATATGCCCTGGATTCGCTGGGTCTGCAGAAGAGCCGGAACCCGTCAGCACTATATAGTTTTATCACCAACTGATCTGACCGATTCTCTTATTGAAGCTACAGAAGCAAGATACTATCCGGGTATGGCTGACTACGACACCTCCTTACTTTTGCTTTTTAGAGAAATTCAGAAAGATTTCAGTATAGTGCTGTCAGGAGATTGTTCCGATGAAGTCTTTGGTAGCGGTTCTCGCACAAATGAGTATTTTACTTCAGGTAGAAAGCGCCTGCCCTGGACTTCAAATCTTGCCGAAAAAATATCAATATTCAAAAACGATGTCATAGATTCAATTAAACCCTATGAGTTTATCGAAAAATGCTACGAGGAAGCTTTGGCTGACTATCCAAAGTTTGCTGTTAATGAAAATAGTCTTAAAAAGGAAAATGAAGCACAGTGGTTCAGTCTTTACTGGAACCTTCCCTGTATGCTCGATAGACTTGATAGAATGAGTATGGCTTGTGGTCTGGATATTAGGATTCCTTTCTGTGATGCCAGATTAACCGAATATTTCTGGAATATTCCACAAGACATAAAACGCTTTAATAATTTAGATAGAGGCTTATTAAGAGAAGCAATGCGCGGTTATTTGCCATCGGATATTCTTGAAAGAAAAAAGACCCCCTATCCCCATTGTCTTGACCCAGAATATGAAGCAAAAATTAAGAGCATGCTTTCCGAAACTGTTCTGGATCCTTGTTCACCGATTAAATATCTTTTAAATTTAAAAACTCTTGAGAGTATGATGAAACAACATCAAGATTTGAGCAAAAAGTATACTTCCAGATCCCGTTTATACAGTTGGATCATTCAGTTAAATCACTTTATGAAGAATAATGGGATTACAGCTTTTTAATCTCATCCAAAAGGGCATCTACTACCTCGCTTTCTGAAACCTTGCGTAGTATCTGGCCTTTTTTAAATATTACTGCCGAATCCTTACCTCCGGCAATACCAATATCAGCTTCCCGTGCTTCACCGGGGCCATTGACAACACAGCCCATAACTGCTACTTTTATGGGTTTATCAATGTGTTCAAGAGCCTTTTCCACTTTTTCGGCAATATCAATAAGGTTTATCTGAGTGCGCCCGCAGGTGGGGCATGAAACAAACACTATACCTTTTTTATATAACCCGCATGCCTTTAGAATCTCTTTTGCAGCTTTTATTTCCAGAACCGGATCTCCGGTAAGTGAAACCCTTATTGTATCACCAATCCCGGAAAGTAGCATAGCACCGATGCCAACCGCTGACTTTATTGCCCCGCCGTATGGTGTCCCGGCTTCGGTCACACCTATGTGGAGAGGATAATCTGTTTTCTCAGACAGAATTTGATGAGCTTTAATTGACATCGGTACATCTGAGGATTTAATAGATATTATAGTGTTATAAAAAATTAGGTCCTCAAGAATTCTTACATGTCCCAAAGCGCTCTCCACAAGAGCTTCGGCACATACATGTCCATATTTCTCCAGCAGCTCTTTCTCCAAAGAGCCGCTATTAACTCCGATTCTAATAGGAATATCCTTTTCTTGGGCCATTTGCACGACCTCTTTAACGCGCTCAACTGAACCGATATTACCCGGATTTATCCGGATTTTATCGGCCCCGTTTTCCATAGCTTTTAAAGCAAGCTTGTAATCAAAGTGAATGTCTGCTACTAGAGGTAATATTATTTGACTCTTAATCTCTTTAATAGCCTGAGCAGCCTCCATATCAGGTACAGCCACTCTGACGATATCGCATCCGGCCTCAGTCAGCGCTTGAATTTGTTCTACAGTAGCCTTTACATCGCAGGTTTTTGTATTAGTCATGGATTGGATACTTATAGGGGCATCACCGCCAATATAGAGATTCCCAACCCTTACCTTTTTAGTTTTCTTTCGTACATTAAAGCTATCCATTTTACCACCTAGAAAAATAATCTGGGGATGTCATTAAACAACGTAATTATAAGTACCCCGATAAGAAGAATAAAACCGACAAAGGATATTATCCCGACTCTTTCCTGAGGGATTGGCTTTCCTCTGATTTTCTCTATAAGAAGGATCAGAAGCATACTGCCATCAAGAGCCGGAAACGGTATTAAGTTCATAATTCCAAGATTTATACTTATTAAACCACTTATAGAAATCAGATTAAGTAGAGCATCACCAATAGTCTTTTGGGTCTCTACCACACTACTGACAGTTCCAATAATTCCAACGGGACCGGAGAGCTCCTTCATTGAGATTACTCCTGTAAAAAGCCATTTTAGTGTTGTCAGAACATATCTTGTCGTTGATATACAGTACCTGAAAGAGGCTCCTGCGACTTCCAGAATGTTTCCTTTTTTATGTTCCAAATCAATACCCAAGGTATATTGAAAATCTGAAAAAGGAATTATATTCTCAAATATTAGAACCTTCCCATTTCGCTCAACAGTTATGGTAACAGGAGCTGTTTTATCCTCGCGTGTTTTGTTTAAATAATTCTGTATGTCAACAGTAGAGTTTACCGATGTATCGTCAAGCTTAATTATTTTATCCCCACGTCTCATTCCTGCTTTTTGAATGGGAGAATCTGTCTCAATCATCTCTATTATATTTGTTCCGGTATCATCTATAACCTTTGCTGAAAAACCGAGCCTGTAACGGGTTTCAGTTTTGCCTGGTACTATTACCTTTGTAACCTTTTCATTCCGGCTTACATCAAAATAAACTAACTCTTTTGCAGAACCATCCTCGCCATACATAAAAATATTCAAATCCCATGCGGGATCCTGAATCTTTTTCCCGTCGTAGGATATAAATTTATCTCCAATCTCAGCTCCAGCCTGTTCAATAGGAGAGTTTTCAATAAATTCGGTAATCTTATTTGTATAAAAACCGGAATTTAGTAAAACTATGCATGCGAAAATAAATGCCGTCAAAATATTCATTATAGGACCTGCCGCAACAACAAGGGCGCGTTTCCAAATTGCTTGATTGGAAAAAGCTCTGGAATCATCAGATGCTTCACCCTCACCTTCCATTTTACAATAGCCGCCCATAGGTATGAGTCTTAGAGAATATACAGTTTCTCCTTTTTGAAAAGAGAAAATCTTTGGCCCCATAAACAGCGCAAACTCAAGAACTTTTATGCCGACAGCTTTCGCTACCATAAAATGTCCCAACTCATGGATAAATATTAAAATACTCAATGCGATTAATGCTACCAATATGCCCATTTAAAAACCCCCATTAAAAATGCTTCGGGCTAATTCTCTTGATGCCCGGTCAGTATCTATTATATCGTTAAGTACAGGCTTACTATTCACAATATGTGCTTTCATTACCTGTCTTATAAGCTCGGTAATATGTAGGAACTTAATTTTCCCTTTCAAAAATAGCTCAACGGCAACTTCATTTGCAGCATTCATTGCGCATGGCATTGTGCCGCCGATTTCCGCTGCCTCGTAGGCTAATTTCAATGATTCAAAGGTTTCAAAATCAGGTTTTTCAAAAGTCAATTTTGTCAACTGTTCAAAGTTTACCCTTTTATATGGGTTATCAACCCTTTGAGGCCATGAAAGAGCCAATTGAATTGGAATTCTCATATCCGGCGCCCCAAGTTGCGCCATCAGGGAACCGTCCTTGTACGCAACCATAGAATGAATTATGCTTTCGGGATGAACAATTACATCAATCTGTGAGGACGGTACATCGAATAGCCACATGGCTTCTATAACTTCCAGTCCCTTGTTCATCATAGTGGCTGAATCTATTGTTATTTTACTCCCCATAGACCAGTTAGGGTGGTTTAACGCCTGCTCAACAGTGACATTT
The DNA here is from genome assembly GCA_023411795.1 of Bacillota bacterium. GTDB lineage: Bacteria > Bacillota > Clostridia > DSM-8532 > DSM-8532 > DTU059. The sequence continues at coordinate 57,747 of JAEYOK010000015.1, read as the reverse complement.
TCGAGCTCTTTCTTTGTATACCCTCTAAACGGACCTCCCGATGCTGTCAATATAAGCTTTGAAACATCCTCATGTCTGTTTGCGGCAAGACATTGAAAGATTGCAGAATGTTCACTATCTACCGGAAAAAGCTTTACACCCTTTGTTTTTACTAAATCAGTAATTATAGGCCCGGCTGTAACCAAGGTTTCTTTATTGGATAGAGCAATATTCTTCCCTGCTTCAATTGCTGCAACGGTGGGTATAAGTCCTGCGATTCCGACAACGGAAGTCAATACCGTGTCAGCATCAATATGGGTAACAGCCTCAAGAACTCCTTCCATTCCGCTTAGAACCTTGGTTTTGGTATCCCCTACCGCTAATCTTAATACTTCAGCAGCCTTTTCGTCATAAAGTGCGGCAATCTTAGGCTTAAACTGCCTAATCTGCTCCTCCATCACTTTTACATTAGAATTTGCAATTAATGAAACAACTTTTATATTAAGGTTTTTGCACACATCCAAGGCTTGTAACCCTATAGACCCGGTTGAACCTAGGATGGATAATCCATTTATCATAATTATTTTTTGTTCCCTTTCTGTATTGGATATGAGGTACTCTCTTAGTTATTTATACTATCATAAACAGGCTCATGTAGATATAAATCAGTGGAGCTACAAAAACAACACTGTCAACCCTGTCCATGATGCCTCCGTGACCGGGTATTAAATTACCGAAATCCTTTATCCCGGTATTCCTTTTTATAGCTGAAGCAGCCCAGTCTCCAAGCTGCGCCACCACACCGCACAGCAATCCCATAATTGCAAAATGATAAAGAGGTATTGGGGTAAAACCCGCTCTGTTTATAAATACAGCACCGTAGAGAATCATAACCAGCATGCATCCTACAGCGCCTCCTATAGAACCCTCGACAGTTTTTTTGGGGCTTATATGAGGAATTATTTTAGTTTTTCCTATAGTTACTCCGACAAAATACGCAAATATATCTGTTACTAACGATCCAATCAGAACAATCCAGATAGATTCAAGACCTTTCTCCAAATTACGTGTCATAATGGCGAAAGAAAGTAAAAAAGGTATATATATAATCCCTACTAAAGTATAGGCCATGTCCTCCAAACGACAACGAGCACCGTCAAATATTACCCTGCAAAAAAGATAAACAATCAGGATGTATAGTAATGCATTAAGGTTTTCCAGGGCAAATACTCTTTTCAAAAAAACTGATAGTTCCGGGTAAAGACCTAGTGGCAATGTAGAGACATAGGCCTTTCCAGATATAGCAATAGCTGCTATTATGCTGACAGGTAAATCAATATTAGTATTCTTATTTTTTAGTGCTTTACTAAACTCAAACAGCCCTATTATACTGGCTGCCATCACTGTTGCAGCCAATACATAGGGGGGTAAAATCAATATTACAACTAATACAGCCGCAGCGATAATACCACTGATAATTCTGGTTAGCATTTGATACCTCCAAAACGCCTTTGTCTTCCTTGATATGCTAAAATAGCCTCTTTAAGATGATTTTCGCTGAAATCAGGCCACAAGACATCACAAAAATATAACTCGGAATAACTGCACTGCCAAATTAAAAAATTGCTTAACCGCATTTCCCCGCTTGTACGGATTAGTAAATCAGGGTCAGGTATGCCTTTGGTATAAAGCCTATTGGATATGGCATTATCATCTATTTCTGAAATCAATCCGGTCTTTACATCTTCAACTATTCGTGTAACAGCCTCTACAAGTTCCTGGCGACCACCGTAATTTAACGCGATAATAAAATCAAGGCCTTGAATATGTCCTGTGTTCTTCTCCACCCTTTCAACTTCCTTAATAATCTCCTGGGGTAGATTAGACTTTTCGCCTATGACTTTAATACGAACATTTTTCCCTTTTAATTCCCGCTCCGCATTTCTAAGATACTCTAAAAGAAGCTTCATAAGCTCATCTACTTCATCTTTAGGTCTGGACCAATTTTCTGTAGAAAAAGCATATACGGTAAGATATTTAACGCCTAACTTATAACAGGCTTCAACTATTTTTTTGAGAGTTCTCGAGCCCTCTTTATGGCCCATGCTTCTGGAAAGGCCTCTTTTTTTAGCCCATCTGCCATTACCATCCATAATGATAGCAATATGCTTTGGAATATTATTTTCATCTATTTCATTTTTTTTATTTAAATGCATGCTAGCCCTTATGCCCCCATTTTCGAACATATGTAATAAACATCTTACTATATAGTACCAAAAATAATGGGCAATGACTAGTATAGTCCTAATTAAGCAAATTGCTATTAAGCGGCGGCCTGCAGGCACAGTAGTCTCCTGCGGTAATTCTAAAAAAACATGTACAGCCCTTGTACATGTTTTTTAATAGTTCGATATTGCTATCATATCATTTATTCAAGTCCAAGTATCCTCGCCGCATTATTGTATAGTATATCCTCTTTTTCCTGATTATTTAAACCAAGCTTATGGAATACTTCCAGCTCAATAGAATGATACATGGAGGGGTAATCGGTTCCAAAAACCACTTTATCTGTTCCGTGAGCTTTAATAAGATTGGTGGCAAAATCCTTATCCATATACTGAATGGCGCTTGAGGTATCAAGATAAAGATTTCTTCCGATTAGGCAGTCCATGGCCTCCCTCCAGTTCTTGAAACCTCCCAGATGCGCCGCAATCATTGTAAGGTCAGGATACTTATCCAATACATTGGAAAGCCTCCTAGGAGATGAGCTGTCCAGATTCTCATCTCCTGCGTGTATAAGAAGAGGAAGCCGGTTTCCGATTACAGAATATATTCTATCCATTTTAGGATCATCGGCATTAAACCCTTGAAAATCAGGGTGAAGCTTGATACCCTTAAGCCCCAGAGAGATTATTCTTTCGAATTCACCCTCTATGTCATCCATATCGGGATGAAGAGTGCCAAAGCCAATTAACCTTCCAGTTGCATTGCTAGAAACCCAATCGTTTACATTCCTGACTTGAGATGCTTTTGTTGCTGTAGAGTGAATAACCACATAATCCACGCCTGCTTCGTCAGCACTCGCTATCAGATCTGCTATAATCCCCTTACCATACATTTTTATAGTATAGTGACTACCTATATGGTTTACCGCCTTCTGTGCAATTGCTTCGGGAAAGGCGTGGGAATGAAAGTCAATAATTCTATACATCTCTATCCTTCTTAAATTTGTCTTAACAGATAACTCATATAGCTGACATAATGAGAGAACACCACACCCGGCTCCTGTAGATCAGGGCACCAGCGTTTCACCCATTCCAATGAAACATATCCATCAAAACTATTATTTTTAAGTTGCTTTAGGCAATCCATAACCGGAACATCTCCATAACCAAGCATACGATAAACGACTACACCATCCTTAATAGTCGAATCTTTTATATGGAGGTATTTTATTTTTCCATCTAGATAATTAAGGGTAGCCTCGGGACTTTCATTAAAATATCTGTATGGATGATGGATATCCCAAAGTATACCGGAATTAGGCCGATCAACAGCTTTGATAAAGGCTGCCATAACTTTAGAATCAGCTAATACACCGTTGGTTTCAATCAAAGGCGATACATTTTTATCTAAAGCATAGTCACAAATCTTTTGGTATTGAGTTTTTACCAACTCAAGGTTACGTTCCGGACCGGGCATACCATCCTTGTCTCCGAGTACTCTAATATATGGAGTACCTATTCTTTGTGCTAAGTCTATGTATGCTTTGGCTTCATTTAATGCGTCTTCCTCATTTTCTTCATCAAAAAGATATGCAGCAGAAGTAAGCATGGGTATCTCAAGATTCAGCTTTTTTAATATACTCAATGTTTTCTCTATATTTTCTTCTCTGAAAGGCTTGGTATTAGGTGCAAAAATTTCAGATTCAATACCTCTTATTTCAATTCCGTTAATACCAAGATCTTTGCAAGTAGCATAGATTTCTTCCCATGACCAACCCGGACAACCCAATGTGGAGAATGCTAATTTCATAATAAACATCGTCCTTTCTATAGTAATAAATGGGCACTACTATTTATATAATACCCCACTGCCTTATGCAGTTTCAATGGCCGCATCGTCACGCAGACTATATTCTTCTATGGCAACCTCACGCATTTTGTATTTCTGAATCTTTCCGCTGGCCGTCATTGGGAAGCTATCTGTAAATTTAACATACTTAGGTGTCTTGTGCCTTGCCATATGGGTTCTGACCAAATCTTTTATCTCTTCTTCTGTAGAAGTTTCTCCCTCTTTCAATATAATGCAGGCCATGATTTCTTCACCATACTGTTTGCTGGGAACCCCTATCACCTGAACGTCCTTAATTTTAGGATATGTATAGAGAAATTCCTCAATCTCTTTCGGGTAGATATTTTCTCCTCCCCTAATAATCATATCCTTAATACGACCGGTAATTTTATAGTAACCATTTTCGTCAACAGTTGCCAAATCTCCGGTATGAAGCCATCCATCCTTATCGATAGCCAACGCTGTCGCTTCGGGCATTTTATAATACCCTTTCATAACATGATAACCTTTGGTGCAAAACTCGCCGGGAACATTAGGCGGGCATTCTTCACCTGTCTCCGGATTTATGACCTTTGCATTCACATTAGGCAGAACTCTTCCAACTGTGGACACACGGATTTCAATAGAGTCATATGTAGTTGTTTGTGTACACACCGGTGATGCTTCAGTCTGACCGTATGCTATGGTTATTTCACTTGCACCCATTTCATCAACAACTTGTTGCATTACTTTTATGGGACACGGGGAGCCAGCCATAATACCGGTCCTTAGCTGCGGAAACTTAAATTTCTTAAACTCCGGATGTTCCAGCATAGCGATGAACATGGTCGGTACTCCATGAACAGCGGTGCATTGTTCATTTTGTACTGCCTCCATTACCTTGAGAGGCTGGTAGTATTCCAGCGGAACCATAGACGTACCATGAGTTATACAAGCCATGATGCCCAGTACAAGGCCAAAGCAATGAAAAAATGGTACCGGTATACAAAGCTTGTCATTTTCGGTAAACTTCATGCAATCACCAATACATTTGCCGTTGTTAATAATATTGAAATGGGATAGCATAACACCCTTGGGAAAGCCCGTTGTACCTGATGTATATTGCATATTTATTGTTTCATGTGGAGAAAGTGAGTTATATATGCTTAAATATTCATCATCAGTAACACTGTCTGCCATGGTATATAAATCATTCCACCAATGCATACCTGGAGGGCAATTTTCTCCGACATAGATAACATCCTTCAAATATGGAAGCATAGGATTATTTAGTTCACCGGGCTTACTATCCTTCAAGGTGGGACAAAGCTCGTTTATTATTCCAACATAGTCTGAATCCTTAAAACCCTTTATCATAACAAGGCATTTTGAATCAGACTGGCGAAGCAAATACTCCAGTTCGAATATTTTATAGTTGGTATTTACCGTTACCAGAATTGCACCTATCTTTGCAGTTGCAAAAAGCAAAAGGAGCCATTCAGGATAATTTGTAGCCCAGATTGCTACATGATCTCCTTTTGTAATGCCCATACTTAACAGGCCTTTGGCAATCCTTGTGGATTCCTCATTAAATTCTTTCCATGTTCTCTCATATGGCCGGTCGGTATATTTTACAGCTAGCCTGTCAGGGTATTTCTTGGCAACATCCTCCAGTAAACCGCCTACGGTGAAATTCATAAGGTCGTCCATGCAATTACCTCCTTAAAATCTAAAATAAAAATAAAAAAACCCTCATCTCCTGTTAAGAGACGAAGGTTATACTCCGTGGTACCACTCTAATTGACACAAATGTGTCCGCTCATACCAGCATCATTCAATGCCTGACAGTATAACGGCTGTTACCGTACCAACCTACAACAAGTAGCTTGTTAACAATAAAGACTACTTACTTCAGTGGTCCGCTCCGGAGCGAGATTCACGTTCTTTCAAGTCTGCACTTTCACCTTACGGCAGCTCTCTTTATCGTTGAAAGAGTTCGCTACTATTCTCCATCAATGCGTTTTGTATATTTATTCATTATTATATTGTCCGTTTCTTTTGTTGTCAAGAAGAAATATCAGCCGCTTACATAATTAGCGTATTATACTATGTGAGGGAAGTCTGCCTCTATAGATTACAGTTGGTACATAATCTCCTAAAGAAATAGAAGCCTCTCCAATAAAGCAATCATAACATAGGACATGAACTCCGGCCTCATATGCCTTTCTTAGCTCATAACCAAATTCAGGATGAGTTTTGATATTTGGTGAAAATGAAGAAACCCCTTTCATCTGGACAATGAAAACCATATATGCTTCATAGCCTTCAGAAACAGCCTTAACTAGCTCCTTCATATGCTTAATTCCGCGCTCTGTAGGGGCATCTGGGAAAAGGGCAGTATTGCTTTCTTCCAGGGTAACCCCTTTAACTTCAACAAAAGCCTTTTTGGTGCCTGTTTCCAGATAAAAATCAAATCTGGACTCCAAATACTGTTTTTCAGCTTTTATTAGCGTTAATGAATCTAAATCAGGAAGCTCTAGCGTTCCGTTCTCTAGAGCCTCCTTAAAAACCTTATTAGGTGCTGTGCTGTCAATATTTATAAGTCTATCTCCCTTTTCAACACATATTAATGAAAATTCAGTTTTTCGCTTACCATTATCCATCTTTTCCAGATAGACTGTCACACCAGGAACCAAAAGCTCCCGGCATCTTCCCGTATTGCGAACATGGGCTATAATTATCTTTCCATCGAGGTCACACTTTGCAATAAATCTATTCGGTCTTTCAATAAATTGTGCCTTAATTATGTTACGATAATTCATTCATGCTCCTTAACACCGGCTTCATAACATTTAACCCATAATTATCTCCGCTTCGTGTTCTAAGCCATCATTGAAAATGGGAAGTATATTGCCTTTAATAGGCATTCCATCAATTGTTATTGATTTTACTCCCTTCTCTACATGGAGCGGATTGCTAACTTTGATAATATATGTTGAGCCCCTGAATCTGCGTCTAACAGTATAGCCGCTCCATTGAGACGGTATACATGGATTTATCATCAGACCTTCAAAGTGAGGCTGTATTCCTAAAACCCACTGGGATATTGTCGTAAAAGTCCACGCAGCAGTTCCGGTAAGCCATGAATTTTTTGCTTCGCCGGGCTTTTTCGCATCTTTTCCCGCAATCATTTGTGAGTATACGTATGGTTCGGTTTTATGTATCTGACTGATATTTTCAATATATGCCGGAGTGATTTTTTGATAAAGCTCGAAGGCTCTGTTACCACGGCCAAGAACAGTTTCGGCACAAATAATCCAAGGATTGTTGTGACAGAATATACCTGCATTTTCCTTGTATCCCGGAGGATAAGAGGTAATCTCACCTATGTTTTTGTCATACTTATGGTATGGAGGATTATTCAGTACTATACCGTATTCGCATTCTAAGCGCTCTCTAACGGAATCCAAGGCTTTTTGCGCATAGCCGTTTTCTAATCCTAGCCCGGCCATAACACACATACCCTGTGGCTCAATAAATATTTGTGCTTCTTGGTTCTCACGGCTTCCGATTTTATTACCGAATGCATCGTATGCCCTCAAGAACCAATCGCCATCATAGCCATATTTATATACCCGCTGTCTCATTTCTTCAATTAATGTGATCGCTTTATCTGCCTCTTCTGTGAAGCCTTTCGATCTCATCAGATAAGAATAGTCAGGGCCTACAAAAACGAAAAGTCCAGCAATAAAAATACTCTCTGCTACACGTCCATCCGGATCACCATAGGTCTGGAATGATTCATCCGGTGTTGTAGAAAAACAGTTGAGGTTGAGGCAATCATTCCAATCAGCACGTCCAATCAATGGAAGCCCGTGGGGACCCAGGTTCTCAGTTACATGATTAAAAGAACGCCTTAAATGATCTAAAAGCGTATCGGTATTATTGGGATCTGAATCAAAAGGAACTTGTTCATTAAGAATCCCGTAATCTCCCGTTTCCTTTATATATGCCGATGTTCCTAAGATGAGCCAAAGAGGATCATCGTTAAAGCCTCCACCTATATCATTATTGCCTTTTTTATTCAGTGGCTGGTATTGATGATAGCAACCCCCGTCAATAAATTGCGTAGCAGCTATGTCAAGAATTCTTTCTCTAGCCCTTTCGGGAATTTGATGAACAAAACCTAAAAGGTCCTGGTTAGAATCTCTGAACCCCATACCGCGACCAATCCCAGATTCAAAATATGACGCACTTCTGGACATATTAAATGTTACCATACACTGATACGGGTTCCATATGTTAACCATCCTATTTAGCTTACCATCATTACTATCTAAGGTATAAGAAGAAAGAAGCTCATTCCAATATTGCTTTAAATCATTTAGAGCCTGATTAACCTGCTCCGATGTTCTGAAGCAATTTTGCATTTCCACTGCTCTTGTCTTGTTTATTGTATCCGGAGCTTCCCATTTTTCCGCGTCATCATTTTCCACATAACCTAGAACAAAAATAATGGTTTTCTCTTCACCCGGTTCCAGATCCATACTAAAATAATGAGATGCAATTGGCTGCCAGCCTAATGCTACTGAGTTATATGCTTTACCTTCGGCAACTGCTTTCGGTGACTCCAGCCCGTTGTATAGACCTATAAAGGATTCTCTATCTGTATCAAAGCCGTCAATGGAAGTGTTTGACCAATAGAAAGCATAATGGTTACGACGTTCCCTATACTCAGTCTTATGATAAATAGCCGAATCTTCAATTTCCACTTCACCTATAGAAAAATTGCGCTGAAAGTTTGTCATATCATCATAAGCATTCCATAAACACCATTCCACAAAAGAGAAGAGCTTTATTTTCTTATTATTTGAAGAAATATTCTTTACTGTGAGTTTAGTTACCTCTGCGTTAAAGCCCAGCGGAACGAAAGACAGTTGGCTAACCGATAATCCGTTTCTCTCCCCTTTAATTTTAGTGTATCCAAGCCCATGCCTGCATTCATATGAACTCAAATCTTTTTTGACAGGCATCCAACCAGGTGTCCAGACATCTCCACCATCGTTTATGTAAAAATAACGGCCGCCGTTATCGATGGGAATATTATTATATCGATATCTTGTTATTCTTCTTAAGCGGGCATCTTTATAAAAGCAATATCCGCCTGAAGTATTTGAAATCAGACTAAAGAAGCCTTCATTTCCAAGGTAATTAATCCATGGATAAGGTGTTTGGGGAGTATCAATCACATATTCTCTGTTTAAATCATCAAAGTAACCGAATTTCATACCCTACCTCCTAATGCTTTCGCACATGACTCTCTTTTTATAAACTCGACTTCAACATCATATTTGTTAAGACCGAATATTTTTTCCTCCACCATTTCAGACACAGCTTCCACTGCCTTTTGTGCCATTTTATAAAAAGGAATCTTAACGGTGGTAAGGGAAGGCCGAACAACCGAAGCTATGGGTGAATCATCATAGCCTATTATAGTAATGTCCTCCGGAACACTAATTCCATAGCGTTTAAACATTTCCATGGCGGCCAATGCCATTTCATCATTACAAGAAATAATTGCTGTCGGCAACTTATTTGCTTTTATCATCTTCTCGATTTCATTTTCGGCTTTACTCTTAATAAAATCGCCCTTAACACAATACTCCTTATTAATTGGTATCCCATGAAAGGCCATTCTTTTTATAAACTCATCTTTTCGGATGAAACCTGAATAAGTAGTATCACGGCCCTCAATTAATCCTATTTTTTTATGCCCTAAAGAAACTAATTCATCAACACACTGACTGATACCCTTTCTGTCATTGGAATTTATAACTGCAATTTTAGAATCAGCCGATATGAGTTTGTCTATTTCATTTGGATCATAATCCACAATAACCAATGGATGTTTTATCTCAGATATTACTGATTTTATCTCTTCATTGCGCTCGGTTCCGATTATAATACCGGCATCAATTCTCTTTTGTGAAAAGGTTTGCTGAATACGCCAGCAATCTGCAGGATCATATATTGTATGAATTAAAATATAATACCCCTTATAGTTCCCTGTATCTACAACAGCTTCTACAAATGGTCCAAAATAACTGTTACCGTAAACCCTCTGAGGATTCTCTTTATCATAGACAGAAAAAAGAAATAGACCTATTGTATCTGTACCTTTACCCGCTAACACTCTTGCTGAAATATTAGGCTCGAATTTATACTCATTTATAACCTTCATAACCTTATTTCGGGTTTTTTCCGGAACATTACTATAGTTGTTCATAACTCTTGAAACAGTACTTCTTGAAACTCCGGCAATTTTTGCTATTTCTTCACTCTTCATTATTACCTCATTATGAACGCGCGTTTATGTTTTAATTATACATTGCCTCTATCTATTCTGCAAGGGATAATTATAATCCGACAGATATATCTTTAACAGGTATTCGGGGTATTCTTGTTATCCCTGGCTACTCATGTTAAAATAAGTAATCATTTAAATAAAAGGGAGTAGAAATTCAACGCTTATGGCAAAGTATTTTATAATTATTATCTATATAGCTTTTATTAGTCTAGGACTCCCTGATTCGCTTTTAGGGTCGGCCTGGCCGACTATGAGGCTTGACTTAAACGCATCGCTGGAAGCAGCGGGAGTTATATCTATGATTATAACTATAGGAACGATTGTTTCTAGCCTATCCAGTGAAAAATTAATCAAACGCTTCGGTACCGGAAAGGTAACTTTCATAAGTGTATTGGCTACCGCTATAGCGTTACTTGGTTTTTCTTTGTCCAACTCATTTTTCTGGTTGATTTTGTTTGCTATTCCTTTGGGTTTGGGGGCAGGCTCAGTGGATGCAGGATTAAATAATTATGTGGCACTTCATTATAAGGCCCATCATATGAGCTGGCTTCATTGTTTCTGGGGAGTGGGCGCGACTCTCGGCCCTATTATCCTATCTCGCGGGTTGCTTATTAATAACGATTGGCGAAGCGGATATTTTATTATAAGTATAATCCAGTTTATTCTAGTAATAATATTATTTTTTTCAATTCCATTATGGAACAGGATTTCGGCGAACACAAATTCAGATAATGCTGAAGATGACAACCCAAATGACGAGAAAGGTTCAATTAACGTATTTAGCATTAAAGGTTTAAAATTTTCATTGATGGCATTTTTATTTTATTGTGGTGTTGAAACAACCACAGGTTTATGGGGAAGCAGTTTTCTTGTAAATATTAAGAATCTGTCTCATGCTGATGCCGCTCGTTGGATTTCTATTTATTATGCAGGTATCACAATAGGCAGATTAATTGTCGGTTTTATCACAATGAAGATAACCAGCCGGGCTTTAATACGCGCAGGACAGGCTATAGCTATTATAGGCACTGTTTTATTGCTATTACCGCTACCCATAGGATTTTCCCTTGCAGGTTTTATTTTTATAGGACTTGGATGTGCTCCTATTTTTCCTTCAATGCTACATGAAACACCCTATAGGTTTGGTAAAGCTAATTCTCAAAAAATAATGGGACTGCAAATGGCATTTGCATATGTGGGAAGTGCATTTTTGCCCCCTGTTTTAGGATTTATTGCAGGTAAAACAAGCATCATGATCTTGCCATATTTCCTGCTCGCCTTTACTCTCATAATGTTTGTTTCTACTGAGTTAATTAACTTAGTAGTTGCAAAAAGCAAACATACTAAATAGTATCTAGGCCCTAATATTAAGTTAAAACCTGCATCACGCAGGTTTTTTATTGTATCAGACTAATACCGGTTCAATTTGTTTTCCCTCCAATGCTTGTTCGACAGTCGGCACAATTAAATTAAACTTTGCCACAAGACTTGTGGGTTTCTTTATTGGATCATCCTGGCCATAGGGTACGAAAAAGATATTCTTTGTGTTCATTAGGCTCCCAATATTCTTTGCGCTACCTGCCAAGCCATCATTTGAAGCAATTGCAAGTACAACAGGCATTTGATTTCTCAGATTCGCTTTTACTGCCATGGTTACAGGGGTATCAGTAATACCGTTCGCTATCTTTCCCAGTGTATTTCCAGTACATGGAGCGACCAGAATCAGATCAAGCAACCGCTTCGGGCCGATGGGTTCAGCATCAACAATGGTTTCGATGCACTCTTTACCTGAAATCAGCTTCAAACGACTTCGTAAATCCTCAGCTTTGCCGAAGCGTGAATTTATTGTTGCTACGTTATTTGACAATATAGGTATAATATCTGCTCCTAAAAATTGCAATCGTTCAATTTCTATTAAAGTTTCATCTATAGTGCAAAATGAGCCCGTAATAGCAACACCAATTCTTTTACCTCTAATATCCATCAATATACCCCCCCTTCTTCTTCGATAATATTATAAATAGTTCGGCGGATAATATCTCCAGCCGTCAAGGGTGCTATTTTGCCTGGTAAACCTAGTGACCACATAACTTTAAACCCTAAGGTTTCAGCTACCTTGAAGTCAATCCCTCCGGGGACTGAGGCAAGATCTAGAAGAAAACACCCATTTCTCGTCTTGACTAAAATATCTTTTGTTATTACTAATGCCGGAACGGTATTCACTATTGCATCCATATCGGATACATACCTAGCCAGTTGATGCATCGGGACTGGTTTAAAGCCCTGAGCTTCTATCCAGGCTATGTCCGAGTACTTTCTCGCAGCAACCCATACCTCAGAACCAAAGCCTTGTAACATCTTTGCCAGAATCTTTCCTATTCTGCCATACCCAACAATTAAAACCCTGCTGTCCATCAAGGTGATTGGCAATTCCTCAAGCAAAATACTAACTGCTCCTTCTGCAGTAGGAACCGCATTTAAAACTGCAAGCTCCTCTCTGTTAAGAATATCAACGCACTTCACATTTTTTTGGTTTAACTGGCTTATAATGCTGTCACTAATCTTTCCGGCTATAAATAATGATTTCTCTGATACTTTTTCAATAACTTCATTAATTGGTGTTTTTACATCAGAGAAAGGGGTGAATAGATATTCATTATCTGTGGCAAAAGGAATTCCGCCAACTATAACCTGTGCTTCGCTAAAAATAATGTCCAATGGAGAATTTTTAGCGGCCCAGGATTTCCCACTTTTATCAAAACCATATATTTCAACATATTGATAATCCTTTTTTAACAGCTCCGCCAGATAGATATTACGCATATCACCCCCGATGATAGCATATTTTCGTCTGTGCATTTTACAAACCTCCCGCATTGTCACTTAATAATATATTTTATGAGGTCCAAAGTATTGTTGTGTATCAAACGAAGGTTAGTCTCTGGGAACACTTGTTGTTTTCACAATAAAAAAACCTCTCAATAATGAGAGGCTGCTGTGAATCAATAAAACCTTATTCAAAACTCAAGATAATCCAGAGTTTTAGGGGATACTGATGAATCACCGAGTATCACCATCCAGTTCTCTTCTTGAAAAATCCAAGTAAGAAGCTCTATGACATTCTTTTTACTGACATTCTCAATCTGCCTTAATACCATTGTAGGAGAGTTGACCACACCCGTTATTATTTTAGACTTACCATTTGCGCTCATCCGACCGGTTGTACTGTCAAGGCTTAAAATATAGTTACCTTTTAGCTGGTTCTTACTTATCATCAGTTCATTGTCTGTAATACCATTCTCTAATAAATTTTGTATCTCTAAGCCGATTAATCTGATTACCTCATCGGCCTTATCAGGATTTGCAGCAGCATAAATTGTGAACATTCCACAATCACGAAATGTTGTCGGGAAAGAATAAATAGAATAAACAAGGCCGCGATCTTCTCGTATATTTTGAAACAATCTGGAGCTCATTCCTCCGCCGATTATATTATTGAGAACCATCAAAGCATACAGTCTATCATCCATCATTGATAAACCGCGGAAACCCAAACACACATGAGTCTGTTCAGTCTTTTTCTTTCTAAAGAGAAAGTGGCTTCTAGAATCAGGTCTTATTTCAGACAACCGACAATAGCCCAGTGACTTCCAGCTACTAAAGTATTTATTAATAATAGCGAGCAACTGGTTTTCCTTAAAATTACCCACCACTGAGATAACACAATTATCGGGTACATAATAGCATGACATGAAATCATAGAGATCATCTCTGGTGATATTACTCAGAGATTTAGCTGTACCCAGAATCGGATAACCTAAAGGACCTTCGCTCCACATTTGTTCTGTTAACAAGTCATGGACGAATTCCTCCGGATCATCTTCATACATGCTTATTTCTTCAAGAACAACTTTTTTTTCTGTTTCAATATGAGCATCATTGAATAATGGATTTATAACCATATCAGAAATAATTTCAACAGCAGTTTCCAAATCGCTGTCCAAAGTTTTTGTATAAAAACAGGTGCAATCTTTCCCGGTAAAAGCGTTTATTTCTCCACCGATTTTATCGATTGAATAAGCAATATCTTTAGCTGTGCGATTTTTTGTTCCTTTAAATAACATATGTTCAATAAAATGTGATATCCCATTATTATGACGCGTTTCATTCCTGGAGCCTACTCCGACCCATAATCCAAAGGAAACGGATTTTAAATGACTCAGACATTCGTATATAACCGTTAAATTGTTATCAAGGATATACTCTTTATACAAATTTCAAACCACCTTAATTTAATTCATATAAGTAACGACGGGAAACCCCGTCGTTTTAGCCTTCTTTTCAAGTTCTATATCAATACGAATTCTCCTCTGAATTGCAATACACCTACACTTTTCATCAACTCTGCCGTAATGTCTTTTAGTATATTTCTTCTTTCAATGTAGCCTGTATATGTACCTTCCGTCCTGTCTACTTCCTTGTATTGCTGAAGCACATAACGCTTAGCACCTTTGATTGTCTTAGAAATATCCATCAGATCGTCATCACATAGCTCGGGAGTGTAAGTTGTTCTAAATTCGTACTCTATAAAACCGCTTCTTAATATATCTATACTATCAGATAACTTGTCGGTGTCAACAGGTGAGCAACAAACCTTTCGATAATTGCAGAGGGGAGCTTTTATATCCATAGCCACATAGTCCAAAAGATTATAAAAAATAAGTTTTCTTAAACATTCGGGATTGGTTCCGTTTGTATCCAGTTTTATTTTAAATCCCATCTTTTTAACACGTTCTATAAAACAAGGAAGATCCTTTTGGAGTGTCGGCTCTCCGCCCGAAACAACAACACCATCCAACAATCCGCGCCTTTTTTCAAGAAAGGCCAAGATGCTGTCATCATCTAATATTTCATTATTCATGGAGCAACCTATAAGACGGCGATTGTGGCAATAACCACAGTTCATATTACATCCCTGTGTGAAAACAACCGCTGATATCTTTCCAGGAAAATCCACCATGGAGTTCTTTTGTAAACCTGCTATTATCATGGCTCACCTTTATCCGGCATGTTCTTTTAACACGAATTTTCTTCTGGTAAAGTATTCTTCTTTCTTTCCTCTGTTGTAGTTCGCAACTGGACGTAAATAACCTACCACTCTGGACCATACCTCAGTGTCGGCTCCGCAGGTGGGGCAATTAAAATGCTCACCCTGTATATATCCATGGGTATTGCAAATTGAGAAGGTTGGTGTTATTGAAATATACGGCATTTTATAACGCTCAAAAATCCTCTTAATAAGATTCTTACAAACCTCTATCTCCTTTATACTCTCCCCGAGATAAAGATGCTGAACAGTTCCGCCCGTATATAACGATTGAAGTTCATCCTGAAGATTCATGCATTCGAAGATATCGTCTGTAAAGCCAACAGGAAGCTGTGATGAATTGGTATAGTAAGGTGTCTCCTCACCAGCCGCTATGATATCGGGATAACGTTGTCTATCAAGTTTAGCAAGTCTATAGGAAGTTCCCTCTGCCGGTGTTGCCTCAAGATTATAAAAATTACCGGTTTCTTTCTGGAAGTCCACCATAATATCACGCAGATACTTCATAATCTCAACGGCAAATTGCTGACCTTCAACAGTAGTAATATCCTTGCCCATGAAGTTTAGCAATGCCTCGTTCATACCGACTATACCGATTGTAGAAAAATGATTGTACCAATAATAACCTGTTCTTTGTTTAACATTTCGAAGATAATGTGTTGAATAAGGATAAAGCCCCTTTTCCGATTGTTGCTCCACTATTTTTCTTTTGATTTCAAGGGAGGTCTTTCCTATTTTAGCGATTTCTAATAACCTATTTTTAAACTCATCTTTTGTTGAACTTAAATACCCGATTCTCGGCAGATTAATTGTAAAGACACCGATAGAGCCGGTGAGAGGATTACTGCCGAATAATCCTCCTCCCCTTTTTCTGAGTTCGCTGGTGTCAAGCCTAAGCCTGCAACACATTGATACAGCATCCTCAGGGGAAAGATCTGAATTGACGTAATTAGCAAAATACGGTATACCATACTTGCATGTAATCTTCATGAAACCATCAACAGCCGGACTATCCCAATCGAAATCCTTTGTAATGTTAATTGTGGGAATAGGGAAGGTAAACACTCTACCCTTTGCATCCCCTTCAACCATGACCTCACAGAAGGCTTTGTTGAAGATATCCATTTCAGCCTGAAAGTCTCCATATTTATCGTTAGTATATTCTCCTCCGCATATTACAGGCTCATCCTTTAATGTTCCGGGAACCTTTATATCGAAGGTAAGGTTGGAAAAGGGGCATTGAAAGCCAACTCTTGTTGGAACATTGATGTTAAAAACAAATTCTTGAAGACACTGCTTAACCTGAGTGAAGCTCAAATTGTCATATCTGATAAATGGTGCACAATATGTATCAAAGCTAGACCAAGCCTGTGCTCCGGCTGTTTCACCCTGTGTTGTAAAGGTTGAGTTTACAATCTGTCCTAAAAAGCTTCTTAAATGCTTCGCAGGCTTACTTTCAACCTTACCGGGTACACCGCCAAAACCATCAAAAAGCAATTGCTTTAAATCCCACCCGGCACAATAAGCTCCGAAAAACCCCATGTCATGAATATGACAATCGCCGCTCTCGTGAGCCTCGCGTACTTCGGTAGGGTAAATCTCATGAAGCCAATAGTTTTGAGTGAAAATTTCTCTTATGTAATTATTTAATCCGTTTACACTCTTTTGTGTGTTTGCATTCTCCTGTATTTTCCAATCCTTATCACCCAAATAGTTGCCAAACATATTAATAGTGGCCCCGATGAGGGCATTTAGCTCTCGGGCTCCTTTTCGTTTTTCACGGTAAAGTATATAGGCCTTGGCAGTCTTTGCGTGACCGTTCTCTATAAGTACATACTCCACGAGATCTTGAATTTGCTCAACCTCGGGTATTTTTCCTTTGTACTTTTCGTTTGCCATAGCAACAACTTCATCACTTAGCTGTCGCGCTACGTTAAAATCGTTTCCTCCGCAAGCTACTGCTGCCTTAAATATAGCAGATGTAATTTTCTCAGGCACAAATTTCTCAATACTACCGTTTCTCTTGCGTATCTTTTCAATCATACCCGATTGCCTCCTGCTTTTGTTAGATAAGTCAACATCTCGACGTCAACAATCTTATCATACACAATATATAGTGTCAATCTACCTTTTTCCATATTTTTTGTGCAATATGACGGAAACGAGTCGTACCAATACTTTGAACCTAATTTTATTATCGACAATTTCCTATATATTGCTTAATTGTAATGACATAAATACAACATATTGTGCTTTATTGATAATCGTCAAAATGCCCAAAACCTTGGCTATAAGCCGATTAAAAAAAATTAGTATGTTTTCTTTTTCACATCGACAAAGTATTAACAAATAAAAGTAACCTCGACAAATTTTTATTGGCGAAAAGTTTGGTAAAATTGACTAATAGTAAAAAAGTCCCGGTATAATTAGGAATGTCTCCCCAAACCCCTGGACTTTTGTACTTATTTAACTGAATAGACAATTATGAATTGATTTTACCGTGATTTAACTGAACTCATATCATTAATGAGTCTAGTAGGCCCTGCTCGGCAAGACTGATATATCGGTCCCCTGCTACTATTATATGGTCAACTACATTAATAGAAATCGGCTTCATAGCCTGGTATATTTTTCGAGTCACATCAATATCGGCGTTTGAAGCCTTAAGGCTCCCGCCAGGATGATTATGAGCTAAAATTATACTGTTTGCCTTGTGACGAAGTGCCGTTTCTACAATAATTCTGGGATAGACCGGCGCTTCATTTATTGTTCCCTCATGAACAAGGGCGGCATGATTAACATGGTTTTGTGAATCAAGGCAGATTATAAAAAAGCATTCATACACGCGTCCTGCGAATAGGGATAGAGCATAGTTTCCTGCTATAGTTGAGGAATTTACAATAGGCCTGTTACCCCACTTCTGCTTTAGATATCTCCTGGATAGTGGAGCAGCCAACGACACTAATGTAGCTATATTAAGACTAACCTTACAACGCCTGACAATATCTCTGGGATCTGCCTCCAGAAGGTCATGAAGAGTTCCGAACTCATTTACCATCCTATGAGCAAGTTCATTGGTATCTCGCTTTGGAATACAGTAAAATAAAAGCATCTCTATAATCTCATGGTCGGAAAAGCCATCCAGACCTTCCTGCAGATATCTTTCCTTGACTCTCTTTCGATGCCCTTCGTGTACATTAAGTTCCGACATTAGCATTCTCCTGTTATTAAATATTATCTTTATTTACATATATTACTTGTTTATTTTATCATATATTACTTGTTTATTTTATCATATATTTATTGTTTATAACAACATTAACTTAATAAACCATTAAATGTATATAAAAATTGCAATAAAAATGCGGCAGAGGAATCTCCCCTGTCGCATCTTTTTTGAGCTTAATCTATTTTACCGGAATTTTAAGAACTTGAGAGATATAAATAAGATTAGGATTCTTAATTATGTCCTTGTTAAGCTCATATATTTCAACATATCGTCTTCCGTCACCGAGGTATTTCTTTGCTATCATCCATAAGCAGTCGCCTTTTACTACTGTGTATGTCACCCAGTTTTCTTCCGATTCTTCAATAACAGGAACTATAATATTTATACGTCCTGCCGGCTCTCCATACTTTTCTTTACTTATAACACCATCCAATACTTTAGAAGTATAATCTACAAGAGCATCTTCCAGTGCTACATAGGTATTATGACTCTCCAAGCTCTTAAGTAAGTAATAGGTATCACCGCCTGCTGCAAGGAAGTCATTGGTGGCTATGGTATATGTCTTATTAAGATCTAATGCTTCTCCGCCAATCTTTACATTTTTAACACGTGCGCCGGGGTTTGCCGGGGCATAATAAGTAGAGTCAGGGTACTGGTTTCCTTTAGCATAAGGAATCGTTGTATCTATAGTGAACTCAATTCCCGAAACCTGAGGAAATGCACCTAATGATTCGGGGGCAGCACTAGACGATGCTTCAAGAACTTCTAACAACTGGCTTCCTTTTATCTTAACAGTCGAAATAGTATTACCGAAGGGGAATACAGTTTTCATATCCTTCATAGTGACATCTCCGGCCGTAATAGAAGCTCTAATACCTCCTCCGTTTGTGATGGCACCGTCAACATTTCCGCCTGTTGCTTGCTTTGCAGCCCATAGAATTGCATCAGCGGAAAAATCGCCTAAATTGGTTTCCTGAGTTCTAACACCGGGTGCTTTATTTCCGTCTAAAAGAACCTCTGTCTTGGCGAAAACATCAGAAAGCTGAAGATCTATTTCCGCAGCAACTTTATTTATTGCGTCATTAATATCCTTATCCACACTCATATATTCTTCAGCTGAGATAAGCTTTGCTTCAATGTTGTTATCATCAATAATAACAACTCCTGCATTACTAAGTTTTGATCCCGTAGAAGCTACTATCGTAGTGTCTCCTTCATTTCCGTCAATAACACTATGGCTATGACCGTCAATCAGGACATCTATTCCTTCTACGTTTTCTATAAGATCCGTTGATCTGTTGGGTTTACTGCTTTCATCAGTTCCAAGATGTGCCACACAGATTATGTATTTAACCCCTGCCTTCACTAACTGATCTACTTGATCCTGAGCAGATTTATACATTGCCTCACCTGTCAGAAAATTAAGAGAACTAACATTCAGAGGATTAGCTTTGGTCATAGTCTCCGGAGTAGTCAATCCAAAGAATCCTACCTTTCCTATTTTGGTATCAAAAATCATGGAGCCTTCAAAAACAGTTTTCCCGCTTGTTTTATCCAGAATATTAGCTGAGATCAATGGGAAATCTGCTTCTTCTTTGAGTTTTAATAGATTGTCATAACCAAAATCAAACTCATGATTTCCTGGTATCATCAGATCGTAACCTGCAAGATTCATAAATTCTATAGCAGTTAAGCCTTTACTCAGATTAACCAGAGGATCTCCTTGTATTACATCTCCCGCTGATATTAAAAGTACATCAGCACCCGATGCCTCATAATCCTTCACCAGCTGTGCTATACCTGCCGTTCCAAGTGATTTGCCTTCAACGGCTACATCCGCCCCATGGGTATCGTTGGTATGTATGATGACTAGCTTGCCTGAAAGATTAGTGGTCCCCAAAAGAGTTTCATCAGCAGCTAATACCTGTAAACTAAATGATGCAATTAATAGAGCACACACCAGTAACAACGAAGTCGCTTTTCTTAGATTTGTTTTGGTTCCATAACCTGCTTTTCGCATAAAACAATCCCTCCTTCTTTTTAGCTGTTAACGTAATTATTCAATTGGTCAACATTGGTATAATATTATTTTACCCTTACTTTAAATTAAAATATACATAAATCTTAGGTGATTTTAATGTCAGTAAAAAACAAAGACCGTCAATCGACAGTCTTTGTTCATCACTATATCGAAATATTATTCTATTTACGTACAGCTGCCTGTGCTGCTGCAAGACGTGCAATCGGCACGCGGAATGGTGAACAGGATACATAATTTAAGCCTGTTCTATGGCAGAACTCAACTGATGAAGGCTCGCCTCCATGCTCTCCGCAGATACCTAACTTGAGATTCGGGCGGGTCTTTCTTCCCAATGAAGCAGCCAATTCAACCAATTTGCCTACACCGGTCTGGTCAAGCTTAGCGAATGGATCTGACTCATAAATCTTCTTAGAATAGTAATCTTCCAAGAAGTTACCTGCATCGTCGCGGGAGAAGCCGAAAGTCATCTGAGTGAGGTCATTGGTTCCAAAGGAGAAGAATTCAGCTTCAGTAGCTATCTCATCAGCTGTCAATGCGGCTCTTGGAATCTCAATCATGGTTCCAACCATGTATTTTAAATCAACACCAGCATTTTTGATTATCTCATCAGCTGTTTTAACAACTATTTCTTTAACATATTTCAATTCCTTGATATCGCCAACAAGAGGAATCATAATTTCAGGTATAACACTCATACCTTCCTTGTTAACGTTGATAGCCGCTTCTATAACAGCTCTGGTTTGCATTTCTGCAATTTCCGGATAAGATACTGCTAGACGGCATCCACGATGGCCCATCATAGGATTAAATTCATGCAGGCTAATAACAACTGCCTTTAAATCCTCAAAGCTCATACCCATTTCTTTTGCTAAGTTTGCTATATCATCATCCTCTTGAGGAAGGAATTCGTGTAGCGGTGGATCCAAGTAACGAATGGTAACAGGGAAGCCCTTCATTTCACGGAAAAGACCTTCAAAGTCTCCTCTCTGCATAGGAAGAAGCTTATCAAGTGCTTTCCTTCTCTGTTCCTCTGTGCGGGAAACAATCATTTCGCGCATAGCCTTAATTCTTTCACCTTCAAAGAACATGTGCTCAGTACGGCACAGACCGATTCCTTCAGCACCAAAATTGAAAGCCTGAGCTGCATCTACGGGAGAATCTGCATTTGCCCTTACCTTCAACACGCGGAGTTCATCTGCCCAACTCATAAATTTACCAAAATCTCCGGTAAGCTCAGGAGCAACAGTAGGTAATTGACCTGCATAAACATTACCTGTAGAACCGTCAAGAGAAATCCAGTCGCCTTCTTTATATACATTTCCTGCTTTGTCTTTAAAGATTTTTTCAGCTTCATTTATTGTAAGCTCACCACAACCTGCTACACAGCATCTACCCATACCACGAGCTACAACAGCAGCGTGGGATGTCATACCTCCGCGAGCAGTCAGGATACCTTGCGATACATGCATACCTTCAATATCCTCAGGTGATGTCTCAAGACGTACTAAAATAACCATTTTTTCGCCATTCTCAAAGGCTTTCGTTGCATCCTCGGCTGTAAAATATACCTTACCTGTTGCTGCACCGGGAGAAGCAGGCAGTCCTTTTGCAATAGGTGCTGCGGCTTTTAAGGTCTTAGCTTCAAAATTAGGATGGAGCAATGAATCAAGTTGCTTTGGCTCAACCTTCATAATTGCTTCTTCCTTTGTCAGCATACCTTCGTCAACTAAATCAACAGCAATTTTTAAAGCAGCTTGAGCTGTACGTTTACCGTTTCTGGTCTGAAGCATGAACAACTTACCACGTTCAAGTGTAAACTCCATATCCTGCATATCACGATAGTGATTTTCAAGGGTATTGGCTATGTTTACAAACTGCTCATATGCTGCTGGGTTAATCTCTTTAAGATGATCAATGGTATTGGGAGTACGTATACCGGCAACAACATCTTCGCCCTGAGCGTTCATTAGGAACTCACCATAGAGTTTTTTCTCACCGGTTGAAGGATTACGCGTAAAAGCAACACCAGTACCTGAGTCTTCACCCATATTACCATATACCATTTCCTGTACATTAACGGCAGTACCCCAATCACTTGGAATATCATTAAGACGTCTGTAAACATTTGCACGAGGATTATCCCATGAACGGAAAACCGCTTTCACCGCTTCCATGAGCTGTTCCTTTGGTTCCTGTGGGAAGCCTTTTCCCATTTCCTTTTTGTAAAGCTCTTGATATTTCTTTACCAATTCCTTTAAGTCATCGGCATCTAAGTCGGTATCAAGATGAACACCCTTTTTGTTCTTCATGTCTTCAAGGATATGCTCAAACTTATTCTTTTCGATACCCATAACAACATCGCTGAACATGTGCATAAATCTTCTATAGCTGTCATAAGCGAATCTTGGATTGTTTGTGAGCTTTGCAAGACCTTCAACAACTACGTCATTAAGACCAAGGTTAAGAATTGTATCCATCATACCGGGCATTGATGCTCTTGAACCGGAGCGTACAGATACCAGCAAAGGATTCTCGGGATTTCCAAATTGCTTTTCTACTATCTGTTCCATTTTATTCAGATATTGATAAATTTCATCCTCGATATCTTTACCAATCATCTTACCATCTTGGTAATATCTTGTGCAGGCTTCAGTTGTTATAGTAAATCCTCTCGGAACAGGCAACCCAAGGCCTGTCATCTCGGCGAGATTTGCTCCCTTTCCGCCGAGTAAATTCCTCATCGAAGCATTTCCTTCGCTGAAGAGATATACATATTTGATCATTTAATTCAACCTCCTGTATATTAGAAGCAAACGCTCCATAAATAATTAAAAACTTAACTTATCCTTAAAATAATCTATTAATTCTTTAATAGGAATTCTAACCTGTTGCATTGTATCACGTTCGCGTATTGTTACGCAACTGTCTTCCAGAGAATCAAAATCAAAGGTTATACAGAATGGCGTTCCTATCTCATCCTGCCTTCTGTATCGTTTACCAATAGAACCTGTCTCATCAAATTCACAGACAAATTCCTTGCTCAAGTTCTCATATACCTTAAAGGCTTCATCCGACAGCTTCTTTGAAAGAGGAAGCACTGCCAC
Organism: Bacillota bacterium; assembly: GCA_023411795.1. Classification (GTDB taxonomy): domain Bacteria; phylum Bacillota; class Clostridia; order DSM-8532; family DSM-8532; genus DTU059. The sequence continues at coordinate 33,867 of JAEYOK010000015.1, read as the reverse complement.
TTTAACAGGGGCAAGAGCCGGATGGAGTCTTAGTACAGTTCTAACATCTCCCTCTGCAACTTCTTCCTCATCATATGCGTCACACAAGAACGCCAATGCCACACGGTCAGCCCCAAGTGACGGTTCAACACAATATGGAACATATTTTTCGTTCTTATTTGGATCAAAATAAGATAAATCCTCTTTTGCATGTTCCATATGCTGTTTTAAATCAAAGTCAGTCCTGTCGGCTATACCCCATAGCTCGCCCCAACCGAATGGAAATTTGAACTCAATGTCAGTAGTAGCCTTACTGTAATGAGAAAGTTCTTCCTTGGCATGATCCCGCATTTTAATATTCTCTTCTTTAATTCCGAGATTTAATAGCCAATTTTTACAAAAATCCTTCCAATAATAGAACCAATCCAAATCGGTTCCCGGTTCGCAGAAAAACTCCAACTCCATTTGTTCGAACTCTCTGGTTCTGAATGTGAAATTACCGGGAGTGATTTCATTCCTGAAAGATTTACCAATCTGTCCTATACCGAAAGGTATTTTTTTACGAGTCGTTCTTTGAACATTTTTGAAGTTAACAAATATTCCTTGAGCTGTTTCCGGTCTTAAAAAAATCTCATTTTTTGAGTCCTCGGTAACACCCTGAAAGGTCTTAAACATTAGATTAAATTTTCTTATTTCGGTAAAATCATGACCACCGCAATCAGGGCATGGAATATTCTTTTCTTTTAAGTATGCTGTCATGGCATCGTTTGCCATACCATCTACGGCCATTTCTATGTTATTGTCTTTATTAAAATCTTCTATAAGCTTATCTGCTCTATGCCTTGTTTTACATTGCTTACAATCTATTAAGGGATCAGAAAAACCCCCAACATGACCAGAAGCTACCCAGACTTGGGGATTCATCAGAATAGCGCAATCCACACCTACATTATATGGATTTTCCTGAATAAATTTTTTCCACCATGCTTTTTTAACATTATTCTTAAATTCAACGCCTAAAGGCCCATAATCCCATGTATTGGCAAGTCCATCATAGATCTCTGAACCCTGATAGATAAACCCACGGTTTTTACAAAGCGCTACAACTTTTTCCATGGTTTTTTCAAATTGCATTTTTATATTCCTCCTATTGCATGCTAATCCTAGAATTAGACTTGGTCCTCAACACTGTTCAGCGAGGCCTCGACCATATTTTCGTGAGTCGGATACTGTTTTTTAACCTTATGGTAAGTAATCTTATTCTCGGCAATCTCGTTGATAGCCAGAGTAACATCCTTCTCCGAATTTACGTTTGTGAGCTTCATAGCTCCATTTGTCAGCATGCGCGCACGTTTTGCGGCTACAATTACCAATGTGTAACGGCTGTCTACCTTATTTAACAGTAATGCCATCGGGGGATAAATCATAGTCTATTCACTCCTATTTAAATTCTTAAAATTATTTATTATTACTTGATTCCTTGATGTCCTCATACGTTCAGATTGTATAATGCTGAAAAATCTTTCTGCAGCATTTTCAATACTGTCATTTATAATCAAATAATCATATTTATCAATAAGCTTAAATTCTTCATTAGCTCTGGCTAATCTTGCCTTTATAGATTCCTCGCTCTCTGTTCCCCTGCCCCTGAGCCTTTTTTCCAGTTCATCAAAATCGGGGGGAATTATAAAGCATAATACACAATCGGGAAACAACCTTCTTACATTATGGGCTCCTTCCACCTCAATTTCAAGGATGACTACATGACCCTTTTCGACTTCTTTGCAAACCAGATGTTTTGGAGTTCCATAGTAGTTTCCGCAGTACTCTACCCATTCAATAAGATCATCATTTTTTATCATCTCTTCAAATTGTTCTCTGGTCTTAAAAAAGTAGTTTACACCTTCAATTTCTGTCGCTCTGGGTAATCTGGAGGTTGCGGAGATCGATAATACAACATTATCATCGTATTCTACAATTTTACGAACTATACTACCCTTGCCAACTCCGGCAGGTCCGGATACAACTATCAGCAGCCCGGGGCTCATAATTCCTCCCCCTGTTCTAACTTTGAATCAATTGGCGAAATAGCTTCCGGTTCTTCTAATCTATGTCCAACAGTTTCAGGCTGCAATGCTGAGAGAATAACATGATCACTTTCAGTAATTATCACAGCACGGGTTCGTCTGCCATAGGTGGCGTCAATTAAAACTCCCCGTTCCCTTCCTTCTTGAATAATTCTCTTTATCGGAGCAGATTCAGGACTGACAATCGCTACAATTTTATTTGCGGAAACCATGTTTCCAAAACCAACATTGATTAGCTTCATTAAATAACCTCCACTTGGTTACAGTTGTCTACCGATTTTGTGGCCATTGAAACAGCGCGAAATCATCCGCCACTTTCAAGCCATAATCATTCAATATTCTGAATTTGCTCCCTAAGCTTTTCCACTTCGCTCTTAAGCTCAACAACATTTCTCGTAATCTCCAGGTCACTTGCTTTTGAGCCGATGGTATTAACTTCTCTATTCATTTCCTGTATCAGAAAATCAGCCTTTTTACCAACCGGGCTTCCACTATCCAACATTTCTCGCATCTGCATTATATGACTCTTTAGTCTCACCAGTTCTTCATCAATACTGCATTTATCAGCAAATAAAGCAACCTCGGCGGCTATTCTTCCCGGATCAATCCTCTGTAAATCAATCAAATCAGATAATCTATTCTCTAACTTCTCTTTATAATCCTTAACTACAAGAGGTGCTTTATCCCGAATCTGTCCGGTATATTTCTCTATTTCTGAGAGATTGAATAAAAGACTGTCCTTAAGCTTCTCCCCTTCTCTGGTACGCATTTGGAGAAGTTCATCTATAGCCAGGTTAACAGCCTTTTCTAATATTTCGCCAATCAAATCATCTTTGTCCTGCTTTTCGACCTTCAGAATATCAGGAAACCTGGAAAGTGAGGTTGCTGAGATATCATCTCTTAGACCAAGCTCCTCCGATATTTTTCTTAAGGCATCACAATATGCTTTAGCTAGCTTCTCATCGAGAATAACTTCTTGAGCTTCAGTGGATTTATTATCGTAGGTTATGTAAATATCTATTTTTCCTCTTTGAATCCTGGAATTAATCAAAGAACGAATCTTTTCTTCCAATGCGGATAATTGTTTAGGCATCCTTAAAAAAATATCTGAGTAACGATGATTAACCGTTTTAATCTCAACAGTAAAAGTGATATCATTTTCGGTGTATTCACAGTGGCCGAAGCCAGTCATACTTCTTAACATCAAAAATAAAACTCCTTATAACAAGAATATCCCTAGCATCGAGTTTCAATGAATGCTGTTAATTGTCCATCGCAAGAACATTCCTGATAGACTGATAAACTCTGGATTTATCAAAAGGCTTTACGACAAAATCCTTTGCTCCCTGTTTTATTGCCTCTATTACCATGGACTGCTGTCCCATTGCCGAGACCATTATTATTCGGGTATTGGGGCTTACCTTAAGAATTTCTTTAACAGCCTGAATTCCATCCATCTCCGGCATTGTTATATCTAATGTCAGAATATCGGGTTGATATTTTTCCGCTGCTTCTATAGCTTCTCGACCATTAGATGCCTCACCTAAGACTTCATATTCTTCGTTCTGTTCTATAATTTTCCTAAGAAGAGTGCGCATAAATATAGCATCGTCAGTAATAACAAAAGTAATCTTCTTCATTAATTTAGTTCACCCATCTCATACATAATAATTGAAATAACAGATATTGCTGCCGTTTCGGTTCTTAATATCCTTTCACCCAAACTGGTAATATCAAAACCTAATTTTGTATACTTTTCCACTTCGTATGGCGTAAAACCGCCTTCAGGTCCCACAAAAAGCGCAATGTCTTTAATCTTATTAATAGTATAACATTTCAGTGTTTCTTTCAAACATTTTTTTGATTCATTCTCATATAGTAATAAAACTGCATCATACTTCTCAAATTCACTTATAGCTTCATCTAAACTCAGAGGCACGGATATTTCCGGTACCAATGCTCTCCTGCACTGTTTTGAGGCCTCTCTTGCTATTTTAGACCATCGCTCGGCTTTTTTCTCTCCATCTTTCCTATCCAGCTGCACTACCGTTCTGTCCGTAATAACCGGAATAAACCTATGAACCCCTAATTCCACTCCTTTTTGGATTATTAGATCCATTTTTTCACCTTTAGGGAGGCCTTGAAATAAAGTTAGCTTTATTTGAGGTTCAGTATCTGTTAGAAATGAGGATACTATTTCGGCAATTGCACAAGCTTTATCAACATTAAGTACCTTTGCCTCATATTCCTTACCGCATCCGTCGAATACATTAATCAAATCTCCTGGTCCTAACCTTAGCACTTTTCTCAAGTGCTTAAGATCATCCCCCTCAAGCTTCACTTGGCCGTTTTGAATACTGTTCGGGTCAACAATGAATCTGTGCACGAAAAACCATTGCCTCCCATTCGCCCATATTCATTTCATCTATTAAATTATAGCCTGCTTGGAGATATACTTTCTTTACTTCCTCTTTACGTTCCTTAATAATCCCGGAAAGAATAATATTGGTTCCGTTTTTAACGTAATCTCGCACTTCTTCTGATAATGAGATTACAACATCGGCAATAATATTCATAAAAATCAAATCATAAGGTGATTTTTCTATATGTTTCAGTTCACCGCATCTTACCTCGATTTTGCTCGATTCTCCGTTATTGCTAACATTAACTTGTGCAGCCTTAACTGCAGCGTCGTCAATATCTAATGCAAAGGCAGATGAAGCACCTAATTTTACTGCTGAAATAGCTAAAATAGCAGTACCACAACCTATATCAAGCACTTTATCTCCTTTTTTTACATATTTTTCACCAAGGAGAGCACACATGCGGGTTGTTTCATGAGTACCGGTACCAAAGGCCATACCGGGATCCATTTCTATAACTATTTCATCGGCTTTCCGGTTATATTCTTCCCAGCTGGGCTTAATCACTATTTTTCCAGTAAACAAGAAAGGCTTGAAGTATTGTTTCCATACATCCTTCCATTCTTTATCATCTCTATCTGTATATTTAATCTCACCGGGTCCTATATCTATATAATTTGCAAGATTGGAAAGTACAATCTGTAGCTCCTGCGAAAGTTTTACCGGATCGCGGTCAATGGCAAAGTATGCTTTTATAACAACATAATGCCCGTATTGGTCTATAAACCCGTCATCAGCATAATCCAGATATTTATTGTTTTCCAGAACCTGCCTGAATGCCTCGGGATCAATCAATTCGGTTCCGTTGGCACCCATTTCCATGAGCTTATCGGCAATAATCTCTGAAGCCTCTTGACTTGTTGTAACAGCGAGTTCAATCCATTCCATTTAGTACTCTCTTTCAATTCATATTGTTCATTAATTTAGGAGTGCGAATCCTATTCTTTAAATAAGCCCTTGACTTTATCTAAAAAGCTTTTTTTCTGATCAAGTCCTTCATCACCGCTGATATCGGTAAACTGACGCAAGAGATCCTTCTGCTTTTGAGATAGCTTTGTCGGTACCTCAACAATAACTCTTATATACTGATCTCCACGGGAATTACTCCTCAATCTTTTTATCCCTTTACCTTTAAGTTTAAATACTGTTGATGTTTGTGTTCCATCAGGTATTGTATACTTCATAATTCCATCAATAGTCGGAATATCAATTTCAGCTCCAAGAGCTGCTTGTGTAAATGATATGGGCACATCGCAAACCACATCGTAGCCTTCACGCTTAAATATATCATGAGGTTTGATATGTATTGAAACATACAAGTCACCGGCAGGTCCTCCCCTCAGACCTGATTCACCCTCACCTCTTAACGATATAGTCTGGCCTTCATCAATTCCGGCCGGTATGTTAAGGCTTATCTTCTGGTTTTTAGAGACTCTGCCTTTTCCGTGACAGGTCTCACAGGGTTGGGTTATTATTTTTCCTTCACCACGACAAACATCACAGGTTTTCACATTGACAAACTGGCCAAAGGGTGTTGCCTGGGTATAACGAACCTGACCTGTACCTTGACAATTCTTACAGTTTTCTACCGTAGTTCCGGCCTTTGCACCTGAACCACTACAGGTATTACATGTCTGCAATCTTGTAATCGGCAATTCTTTTGTTACACCGAATGCAGCCTCTACGAAAGTTACTTCAACGGCATATTGAAGATCCTTTCCGCGGATTGGTTCATTTTTCTTATTTCGATTGCTGCTACGCCCAAATCCGCCGCCCATAAAGCTTTCGAAAAGATCATCCAATCCTCCGAAACCGAAGCCTTCAAATCCTCCGAAACCACCACCGCCACCGGTTCCGTCAAAGGCTGAATGTCCGAAACGGTCATAAGTGGACCGTTTTTGATCATCACTCAATACACTGTATGCTTCATTAGCTTCTTTAAATTTAGCCTCAGCTTCCTTATCACCAGGATTCATATCGGGATGGTACTGTTTAGCAAGCTTTCTGTATGCCTTCTTTATATCATCTGTGGTAGCTTGCTTTGATACGCCCAGCACCTCATAGTAGTCTCTCTTTACCGCCAAGTTAAACCCTCCAAATTAGACCGTTTATTTACAAGCGTAAAACGGTAAATGTCCTATAATAACATAATAGGAACACGTACCGTTTCTTTACGCTTAATTGGGACAACCTTAATCTCTACTTCTACTAGATTTCCCCATGTTATTCATTATTTATCGTCTTCGTCTACTACCTTATAATCAGCATTGTAAACATTATCCTGTGGACCGCTCTCAGCACCAGGATTAAAGCCTGCCCCAGGATTAAAACCTGCACCAGGGTTCGGCCCACCTTGGGGATTCTGCTGATATAGCTTCTGAGATATACCATAGAATGCTTGGGTCAGGCCCTCGGTAGCCTGTTTAATAGCTGCGTTGTCAGTACCCTTCAAGGCTTCCTTAACCTTATTAATTTCAGCTTCAATTGTAGACTTATCTTCAGAGCTCAACTTATCGCCCATCTCTTTTAAGGCCTTCTCTGTTTGATAAATCATTGTATCAGCTTCATTGCGGGTCTCTATTTCTTCTTTCCGCTTTTTATCTTCGGAAGCAAATCTTTCCGCTTCTTTGACCGCATTATCGATATCTGCATCTGTAAGGTTGCTGCTGGCTGTTATTGTAATCTTTTGTTCGTTACCGGTACCCATGTCTTTTGCCGATACGTGGACAATACCATTAGCATCAATATCAAAAGTAACCTCAATCTGCGGAACACCACGAGGAGCCGGTGGAATACCTGTCAATTGGAAATTCCCCAGAAGCTTATTGTAGGCTGCCATTTCACGTTCGCCCTGGTACACCTTGATATCAACACTGGTTTGCCCATCTGCTGCAGTTGAGAATACCTGGCTTTTCTTTGAAGGGATGGTTGTATTCCTATCTATAAGCTTTGTGAATACGCCTCCAAGGGTTTCAATACCGAGTGACAGCGGTGTTACATCAAGAAGGAGCAGATCCTTTACTTCACCTGACAAAACTCCAGCTTGAATAGCTGCTCCTACAGCTACACACTCATCGGGGTTAATTCCTTTAAAAGGATCCTTGCCAAGGAATTTCTTAACTGCTTCCTGTACCGCAGGTATACGTGTGGATCCACCTACCAGCAGGATTTTGTCAACCTGGTTCGGTGAAAGTCCAGCATCAGATAAAGCTTGACGGGTAGGTCCCATAGTTTTTTCTACGAGATCTGCAGTCAGTTCATCGAATTTTGCCCTTGTCAAGTTCATGTCCAAATGCTTAGGACCTGTTGCATCAGCAGTAATAAAGGGTAGGTTAATATTTGTCTGGGCTACGCCTGAAAGTTCAATTTTAGCTTTCTCAGCGGCTTCCTTCAAACGTTGCATAGCCATTTTGTCAGCTCTCAGGTCAATCCCGGTTTCACGCTTAAAGCCATCAGCAAGCCAGTCTATTACTCTTTGGTCAAAATCATCGCCACCCAAACGATTGTTTCCGTGGGTTGCCAAAACTTCAAAAACACCATCCCCTATTTCAAGAAGTGAAACATCAAATGTACCACCACCAAGGTCAAATACAAGTATCTTCTGATCGGACTCTTTGTCAAGGCCGTAAGCCAGTGCTGCAGCAGTAGGTTCATTAATAATTCTCAGTACTTCCAGACCTGCTATTTTACCTGCGTCCTTAGTAGCCTGACGCTGAGCGTCAGAGAAGTATGCAGGAACAGTTATAACAGCCTGTGTCACCGTTTCTCCCAAATAAGCTTCTGCGTCTGATTTTAATTTCTGTAGAACCATTGCAGAAATCTCCTGAGGGGTATAATTCCTGTCGTCAATCTTTACTTTTCTGTCTGTTCCCATATCTCTTTTAATAGAGCTGATTGTACGCTCTGGATTGGTTATGGCCTGACGCTTTGCCACTTGGCCTACAAGCCTTTCACCGGTTTTTGAAAATGCAATGACTGACGGTGTTGTTCGATTGCCTTCAGCATTAGCGATAACTACGGGCTCGCCGCCTTCCATAACAGCGACGCACGAGTTTGTTGTTCCGAGGTCTATTCCTATAACTTTTGCCATTTAAAACACTCTCCTGTTAATTTATTTAAGATCAAAGAAAATTCATTTTATCAGTTTACCACTTTTACCATTGAGTGACGAATTACTATTTCATCCTTATAAATATAGCCCTTTTGAAATTCTTCAACAACTATATTATTATCCAGTGTATCATCCTCAATATGCATAACAGCATTATGAAGCTCCGGATTAAAAGGCGCTCCTACAGCTTCTATGGGCTTTACGTCGAGTTTATCCAAAACATCAATCAATTGTCTGTAAACAAGAGTTACTCCATCTTTCAACCCTTGACCTTCTTCTTTTTCAGCCGCCTTCAGAGCTCTTTCCAAATTGTCTGCAACAGGAAGGAATTTCGCTACAACATCGGATAAAGTGTCTGCATATATCCTTTCTTTTTCTTTCAGGGTCCGTTTCCTGAAATTATCATACTCTGCTGCCAATCGCTGCATACGATCCAACAATTCTTTTGATTCCGCTTCCTTCTTTTTAATTATGTCTTCTGCATTCTGTTCATCATTTGGTTTATCCATATCGGCATTATTGCCTGTTGCAGAAGTTTCTTCTTCAGGGTTGACTTCTAAGTTTTCATCTCCATTCACCCCGTCAGAGTAATCCAACTTCTCCTTTGGATCAACATCGCCCTTTTTAACCATCTCTTTTACTTCCTTTCATTATGTCAGGTACTGTCTCCGAACAATCGGATTATCTCCCTGTCTAAAAGCTCCCTGATGTATTTTATAGATGAAACAACCTTTCCGTATGCCATTCTCGTGGGACCTATAACTCCGATGGTTCCGATATCCTTGCCTTCTCTTCCATACGCGGTTGTTATAATGCTTAAGTCCTTCATTTCATCAATCACGTTCTCGCTGCCAATTCTAAAGTCAAATTGCTGCTTTTGTGTTGCACACTTAACCAAATCTGTTATTATCTCTTCTTCCTTTAGTAAATCTAATACTTCCCTTGCTTTTAGCAAATCACTGAACTCAGGATAGTTTAATATATTAGTAATGCCCTCCAAATAAATATCGGTTGTTTCAATTTTTCTGACACACTCTTCTACCGATTCCAGTATTGCCACTATGACATCAGTGGGTATGTTCATTTCTCTCTGAAGCTCAATAACCATAGGCATTGTTATCTGGTCAATTGTTTTGCCGGCCATTATCAAATTTGCCGCTTGATTAAGTCTGGCTAAATGAGCTTCCTCAACTATTCGATTATGAATTATTAATTTATTTTTTACTATACCGCCTCCTGCCACAACAACAACCAGTATACTCTTTTCGTCTACCTTGAGTAGCTGGATTGACTTTATTATTGTTCTTGAAAGCTTGGGCGAAACTACAACAGATGTATACCCCGTAATACTTGAAATTATAACACTTGCCCTTTGGAACAGCTTATGAATTTCCTCAATTCGTTCATCCATAGCTTTTCGAATTTTAATCATTTCTTCTTGGGCAAGGCTGTGTATCTGCATAAGATTATCCACATAAAAGCGATAACCTTTATCAGAGGGTATTCTACCGGCTGATGTATGGGGCTGTGTTATATATCCTAACTCTTCTAAATCAGCCATCTCATTACGTATGGTAGCGGAACCGAGGCCAAGCTCATGCTTTCTGGCTATTGTTCTCGAGCCTACCGGCTGCGCTGATTCAATATAGTCGTCTATAATAGATTTAAGTATAGTACGTTTTCGTTCGTTAAGCTCGTTTTCCCAGACCATGACCTTCACCTCCTGTATTTTGTTAGCACTCTACCCCAATGAGTGCTAATACTAAAATAGCATTGTAGTTTATCTTTGTCAAGTGCTCGCTAAGTTTATTCAGGAAACACTTCACTAATAAGTAAATCCGTGTATTTCTACACGGATTTGAGGTTTTTAATCTTTTCCGGCCTTTCTTGCTTTTCTTTTTCGAATTACTGGTAGTGTAATATTTTTCAAATTTGTGTCCGAGGCAGGAGCGAAATAGAAATTATACGTTTCATCATAATATCCTCACCTTATGTTCCTATAGATTGCCGCATAAACCTCCGGGGGCAATAGCGGTGAATTTTTTATCTCAACAAGTTTTTTCATCAGAGTTGTATCTTCTTTTGAAAATTCGGGGATAATTTCAAGAAATTTTGCAAAATCCATCTGGGTTCCTTCGATAACAACATCATTTGGATAAATGAAAGCATTATTACCGGAAATATTCTGAACAGCGTAAGTCATAATCATTCTCACAAGCGGTTCTGAAAATTGCAATGAATACAACTTATCTGCAAAATCTCTCTTATTGGGAATTTTTGAAATGGTATCTAAGATATTTTCGAAAGAACCTACCACACCCAGTTGGTTTAATAATTCGGATATTGTTGTCATATCAGCACTAAGTGCCTCATAAGTACTGTAATCTATATCCCGAATAAATTCACCGGCAATATCATCACCCTTTAAATTTACATATGACTTAATGGAATACGTTATCAATTCAAGCCGCTCCTGCTCCGATGCCTTGATTATTTGAGTGTTGAAGTATATATCAATCAGTGGAATTGCATCAATCGGGTTATTTAATGCAGTGGGCGCGATATCGATAACCTTATCACAGTTAAGCGCTTCGTTTATAAGTTTTATCCTTGGTACACTGATTGAAAAAAGACATATTAGAACCGGCATTGTTATCCCAAGAATCAGACCAATAAAACGTGAACGTCTGGACTGTTTTTGTGGCTCTCTTTTTAAAAATGCTTTAATTCCGCACCAAAGTAAACATTCTGAAATGAATATGAAGATAAATACGGCGATAGATGAAGGGATACTAACTATCCCTATTATGCTTGAGGAAAGAATATGCTCAAACAAGAGACCATTAATACCAAATGATGAAACAAAATTCGAAGCCTGAAGTCTAAGATTTTGTATACTTTCCCAGCTAGATATCTCCCGTGCTAAAATAGGCCCTATAAAAAATGAAATGATAAGTGCTAAAACTCCAAAGGCAAAAATCCGAACTCCGCGTTTCCAGCCACCACGCCATCCAAGACTCCCAATAATAGCAGAGAATAGAACCGTTAGCCCAATTAATGAGCCTGTTAGAATTAACGCAATCATAATAACCCCCGGTTAAAATCCATTGGGTTGTGTAATCGTTACCTGTTGCGTTTTCCAATTTCGTCCTACCAAACGATGGCACAACTGTGATTAATAAAAATCCATGCTTTCTACCTTTGCATAGATATTGAAATTCTTATACCTTCTGAATTAATATCATCAAGTTCTGTATGACATTTTAAGTCCATTAGCTTTTGTACTATATCTATGTAGCTGCTGTCCGTTTTTATATCATCCAAATCAACCAGTGAATCACCGGTTATATCTATATGTACAATATTTGCATCTTCATAGGCGACGACTTCGATATTTCCTATTCGCCTTTCTTTCGCTTTATTACCATTATCCTCATCGCTTTCATATGCTTTTTCCAGAATTAATCTGATTAATTCTCCCAAAGGATGGGCTATTCTATCAGCGATTTCTTTGTCCACTTCAATATTTTCTCCCAAGGTGGAGAACATTACTTCTAAATGGTTTTCTTCAATAATTGAGCAGACATATCTTGTCAGCTTCTGGAATGCTTGTTGTAATGTTACCATTCTTAGCTCTTTTAAAATATTACGAATATCTGTAATGAGGTGATAAGCCTTGTTAGATTCAACTGTCAAAGCATCGTTACTTCCAAATCTTAGAACTGCCTCATCTTTTACTGAATCATAAATAGAACTGACATTTTGGATAATTCCAATTATCTGGTCCAATCTCTCAAGAGGTATCTTCACATATTGGTCCACAGTTCCGGTGTTGCGTACCTTTTGCATTCTTATTGCTTTAATTATATCTGAGGCATCAACCTTCTTCTCCCGAAGAACGATTTCACCAAATTTCATTTTTGTGCTTGTCTGTTTCTTTAATATGTCTTCGACTTCGGATTGGGCCATCGCACCTTCACGTACTAAAATCTCACCTATACGGGATTCTCTCTCCAAAGGCTGTCTAACTTCTAATAATATGTCATCTCTATTAGCTTGAAGGTTCTTAATATGCCTTCCAATCTCTCCGGAAACCTTGTTATCCTCTGTAATCTGGGGATTATTATTTAACTTCTTAATAAAGCTGATTGAATCCAGAATGCTATTAATGATGCTCTTACTAATAACAGGACAGTATTTTCTGACAGATTCAAGAAGCTCTTCTGTGGCTGCAACTATTTTTACACTTGTTGTATCATTTAAAAGCCCGGCGAGTCCTCCTATGGTATGGAAACTGCAATAAATGGAGTTAATGCTCTCCTTATTGCCTGGATCCATCTCAAGATTCACAAGCTCAAGCTCTATATCTTCCAAGATTTCTCTTATCTCGCCAAGAAAGTCCTCCATATAGCTGTTGCTGATTTCTGAAAGGCCGGGTACTGTAAGGGCTATATCTTTTTCATCATTAATTTTCATCCTGATTCCTCCCCTTTAATTCAAAATCAAACCATCAAATAAACTCAACAAAAACTTTATTGGCAAGATCCATACCTTTTCTAGTCAATTTTATCACAGCGCCTTTAGACTCAACAAGATTTAACGATAAAAGCTTATTTAGTACTTTCTGATACAAACTCATCAAATCCAAGCCGTACTGCTTTGAAAGTTTAGTAAAATCAACACCTTCATTTAGTCGAAGCCCTAGGATGATGCTTTCTTTTATTCCGTCATCCCTAGAAAGATAATTATCTTCCGAAAGTACAGGCTTCTTCTCTTTAATCCCTTCAATATATTCCATAACACCGGCTGTATTAGCAAACCTTCTGCTATGGACGAAAGAGTGAGCACCTGCTCCGGCTCCTAAATATTCGCCTCTCTCCCAATAATTCATATTATGTCGGCACTTAAAGTGTGGTTTCGAAAAATTTGATATTTCATATTGTGGAAAACCTGCCTTGCTAAATGCATCTACCGCATAATGATACATTGACCTATCAAGTTCGTCCTCAATCTCCTCAAGCTGACCTGATTGCTTTAATCTTCCGAATTCTGTATCATCTTCTATTTGCATACTGTAACAAGATATATGGGTAAGACCAAAGGAGATTACCTTGGAAACGGTATCAATCCACTGGGATAAGGTTTGATTTGGAATACCAAATATTATATCGGCATTTATATTATCAAATCCATGCTTTTGTGATAGTTTTAATGCATATAAAAAATCATCGTAAGTGTGAATTCTACCAAGCTTTTTTAATAGTTCATTCTGACAAGCCTGTAGGCCAATACTCAAACGATTTATACCAAAATCCTTATAATTTTTAAGTTTATCGTCTGTAAGGGTACCGGGGTTAGATTCAATTGTACATTCGCAGTCCTTAGAAACCTTGTAGTATCTGTGTACTGTTTCCAGTATCCTTGAGATGTATTCTGATGGTATTAACGACGGGGTCCCGCCTCCGATAAAAATGATCTTAAGAAAGGGATTGTCGTATTCTTCTGCCTTTGCTATAAGCTCTGATACCAGCGCTTCTGTATAATCTCCCCAGTATTTCTCCATCCCCGGGTATGATGAAAAATCACAATAATAACACTTCTGCTTGCAGAAGGGTATATGAATATATAGCCCTAATTGTTTTTGATTCATTTAATACCTCTAGAACACAAAGTGACAATTCTTTGTGTTTCTCTATATCTTACGTATCCAGCTTAAGAACACTCATAAACGCTTCTTGAGGAACTTCGATGTTTCCTACCTGGCGCATGCGCTTCTTTCCTTCCTTCTGCTTTTCAAGGAGCTTTCTCTTCCGGGATATATCTCCACCGTAGCACTTGGCTAATACGTCTTTTCTAAAGGCTTTTACCGTTTCTCTGGCAATAATCTTATTGCCGATACAGGCCTGAATTGGGATTTCAAACATCTGCCTCGGAATTGTGTCCTTTAGCTTCTCCGCCATGCGACGACCTCTCGCATATGCCTTATCGGCATGGACAATAAATGAGAGGGCATCCACTATCTCATTGTTCATTCTTATATCCAACTTAACCAAGTTGGATTCCTTATAGCCTTTCAACTCATAGTCCAATGATGCATAGCCCTTTGTCCTGGACTTCAATGCGTCAAAGAAATCATATATTATTTCATTTAGCGGCATTTCATAATTAAGAATAACCCTGGTTGCTTCCATATACTCCATGCCCAAATAAATGCCTCGCCGCTCTTGGCAAAGTTCCATAATGTTGCCCACATACTCGGTGGGCGTCATTATTGTAACTTTTACTATGGGCTCCTCCATAGTTTCAATCACTGTTGCATCAGGCATATTTGTTGGGTTATCAAGCTCAATTACATCACCGTTAGTCTTAATAATTTTGTATATAACACTTGGAGCAGTTGTTATTAAATCCAGATTGTACTCCCGTTCAAGCCGCTCCTGAATTATCTCCATATGAAGCAACCCAAGAAAACCGCAACGAAAGCCAAAACCCAATGCCATAGAGGTTTCAGGTTCAAACATTAATGAGGCATCATTTAGCTGAAGCTTTTCCAATGAATCTCTTAAATCTCCGTATCTGGACCCATCAACAGGATAAATTCCGCAGAAAACCATTGGAACAGCTTTTTTATATCCTGGAAGTGGTTCTGACGCCGGATTATCAGCTAAAGTTATTGTGTCTCCCACACGGCAGTCCTTAACATTCTTTATACTACCGCATATAAACCCAACATCACCGGCAAGAAGAGTATCACTAGGAATAAGCCCACCGGGCCTTAAATAACCAAGCTCCGTAATATCAAATTCCTTTTTCGTATGCATCATACGAATTGTATCACCTAGGTTGACTTTCCCATCCATAATGCGGACATATGCTACTACGCCTTTATAAGCATCATAATAGGAGTCAAAAATAAGGGCTTTTAACGGAGAATCCTCATCTCCCTTAGGAGGTGGTATAACTTCAATGACCTTTTCAAGAACGCTGTCGATGTTTAAGCCATTTTTAGCTGATACTTTAGGCGCACCCTGTGCTTCGATTCCTATAACATCCTCAATCTCATGAATTATTTCATCTGGCCTTGCACTGGGTAAATCAATCTTGTTAATAACAGGCATAATCTCTAGATTATGTTCAAGAGCAAGATAAACATTGGCAAGAGTCTGAGCTTCAATGCCCTGTGATGCATCAACAACCAGGACAGCACCCTCACAAGCAGCTATACTTCTTGAAACCTCATAATTAAAATCCACATGTCCTGGAGTATCTATCAGGTTCAAGATATATTCCTCACCATCAGATGCCTTATATACCATCCTCACTGCCTGTGCTTTAATTGTGATGCCTCTTTCCCTTTCTATATCCATATTGTCAAGAACCTGCTCGTCCATTTCCCTTGCTGTCAATACACCGGTTCGTTCAAGCAATCTATCGGCTAGCGTAGATTTTCCGTGATCAATATGTGCTATAATGCAAAAATTGCGTATTTTTTTCTTTCTTTCATTCCCCATATTTAAACCTCAAATAGCATGACTTAATCTACATAATTAATGATGCCTGAATAAATAAAAACTAAACCAAGATAGTCTAAAAATCAAAGATTTTTAGACTATTATAGCATAGCTGTTTTTTTCACACAATCACCACTAAGTCATAATAATTAGGTTTTACCATAAATTGTCCACATGCAGCCATGCTGAACAACATACATATATGACGGGACAAAACTTCGTTTCAAATTTACACCAGACCGGAAAGGAATTGTTATAATGAATGCGGATGGAGTTTTTTTTGCTCTTGGATTGGCTATGTTTGCCGGCTTGTCTACCGGTATAGGTGGATTAATAGTGGCGATACTTAAAAAGACCAATACCAAAATTTTATCTGTTATGCTCGGCTTTTCAGCAGGCATTATGATATATGTATCATTTATCGAGCTCTACCAGGAGGCGCAGGTTAATCTATGTCTTGCCTATGGTGCGTTAAACGGTAAAATAATGACTGTTCTCTCATTTTTTTGGGGCATTACACTTATGGCATTTATTAATGAATTTATTCCGGAACCGGATCGTCCTCACCGCATTAGAAAAGTAGAGAAGTCCTATGATGAAAGCAACGGATTCAGCCCCAAAAAAAATGGCCCTAATAAGCTCTTGAGAACAGGTATCTTTACGGTTATAGCAGTCACAATACATAACTTTCCGGAGGGTATCGCCTCCTATGTTTCAGCAATGAAAAGCCCAATACTTGGCTTTTCAATAGCTTTAGCCATAGCGATTCACAATATTCCTGAAGGAATCGCAATATCAATACCTATTTATTTTTCAACAGGAAGTAAAAAGAAAGCTTTTTTATATTCACTTTTTTCCGGTTTGTCTGAGCCACTCGGAGCCTTAGCTGCTTTTCTTATTTTGGGGCCTCTAATATCAGATGCCTTATTTGGTATTATATTCGGTATGGTAGCGGGTATAATGGTTTATATTTCACTGGACGAACTCATGCCGACAGCAAGGGAGTATGGTGAACATAATCTATCAATTTTAGGATTAATGCTCGGTATGGCAGTTATGGCATTAAGCGTTATATTTATCTTTTAATTTTAAATAAAAGATTATTATACCTTTCCGTCTAGGTTTATCAAGTAAAAGGAAATGATTAATCATAAGCTAAAAAAAACTCCCCGAAGGGAGTTTTTAATGGGAAGGAATGAAAAATTTATGGTACAGGATCATTTCTTAGCAAATTTATATCATCCTTTGATAGCACCGGCGGTTACGCCTCTGACAATGAGTTTTGACAGGAAGAAGTATACGACCATAACCGGCAGAATTGCCAATAGTATGAACATATATACCTTGCCCATATCAAACTTTGAGTAATCGGCGCTTCTAAGCTGGGCTATCATTATCGGAACTGTTTTTTTCTCAGCCTTGTCAAGAAGTAAAGCCGGAATAAAGTAGTTGTTCCATGAACTAACGAAAGAAAAGATCATTTGTACAGCAATTGCCGGCCTCATAATCGGTAGAACTATCCTGTTAAAGGTACGAAATTCATTGGAACCGTCGCATCTTGCTGCCTCCACAATTTCTAGAGATAGTACTGACTCCATATATTGCTTCATATAGAAAAATACAATCGGTGCGGCAACACTGGGTAAAATCAATGGTAGGAAGTTATTTGTAAGCTTTAGCTTGAAGCAGATTTGGATAAAGCCCACTGCGCCGACCTGAGGCGGAATCATCATAACAGCCAAGATAAAGATTAAGGCAAACTTTCTACCTTTGAAGTTGTAAGCGTGGATGCCGTAAGCTGTCAGGGCTGAGAAATATGTAGTTAGGATAGCTGAAAGAGCAGCAACTACAAAACTATTTTTCATACCCACGGGAATATTGATGGAAGCATCTGTCCAAGCATTACGCAAATTATTTATAAAGTTTTCCTGGGGTAGTAGACGGAATCCTGCCTGAAGCTGTGAATTGGAACGGGTGGAATTGATGATAAGCATATAAAACGAAAACAGACACAAAACCGTCAGAAAAATCAATATGGCATATACCACTGCTCGGCTTATATTGACCATTAACCGTGCTTTTCTGCTTTCGGCATTATCATTTAAGTAGTAATAGTCATTCATATATGGTTCCTCCTTTCATCGTATGCTTCCTTTGTATTGTCTAACCATGCTTCGATATACAAAGATGCTGAGAAGTCCTGTGAGCATAAAGAGGACCACAGAAATTGCACCTGACATACCGTAATTCTTACTTGGTGTTAGATAGCTGTTCAGGAACATAACCACAGTCATCGCGGTACGGTCGGGATTACCAAGCCTGTTGGTCAGAACCTGTGGGACATCAAACATCTGCAGACCACCGATCATGGCTGTGATTACCACGTAGACCACAATAGGCATTAATAGAGGTAGAGTAATTTTTAAGAATACTTTTCTTGAATTGGCCCCATCAATATTTGCAGATTCAAATAGCTCCTGATCAATACCCATAATACCTGCCATAAAAAGAATGGTGGTATTACCGAACCACATAAGGAAATTCATCAAGGCTATCAAAGATCGAACTAAAATGGTTTTACTGAAAAAGTCAATCCTTTGGTCGATCATTCCTGTTTGGAGTAACAGCTGGTTAACCGGGCCTACATTGGAAAACAGAGTGAAGAACAGCATAGAAAATGCTGAAGCCATAATAAGATTAGGCATATATATTACACTCTTGAAAAAAGGTTGACCTTTAATATTCAATCGATAACTGGTAAAGAATAGTGCCAGTAACATGGAAATAAGTATCTGAGGCACAGCTCCCATAAACCATATAATCAAGGTATTTTTCGCATAATCAATAATTCCGATGACACCATTTTTGTCGGGGGTAAAAAGCTTGATGTAATTCTTTAAGCCCACGAAAGTTGGGCCTACATGTTTCAGACCATCCATATAGTTTTCGAATAAACTATTATAAACTGTCAAAAATTGCGGGATAAGAGTACAGGATATATATACAATAAAAAAGGGCGCTATGAACAGATAGCCCCACTTGGCATAGCTAATGGATTTGTGCCGAATTGACGGTTTTAGTTTCGTTTGATTAGTCATTGGAGGTTCCCTCCTCGTAAATGCATTTATTAATATTGCGGCTGCGGTTAGGCTAAGCCTCTCCGCAGCCGGTGAAATTAGTTTAATTATTTAGGAGTTACAATGGCGGGATACTTTTCATTAACATATGTATAGTAGTTAGCATAAGCCTGCTCCTCAGTGATAATTCCAGAGAAGTAATCCTTGAATATACCGGAGAGTTGCTCGTTAAGTAACTGGTCATATATTGTCTTATTCTCGAACTTAATGTTCTTAGCCAATCCAACGAATACTGCTGTATCATTTTGTCCGCCTAAGAATGCGTTACCATAGTTAGGATCGTCAGCAAATTTCTGGTTCACAGCAGTGTTATTGGAGAACTGCATTTCAGCGCTAACCAATTTAGAGCAAACATCTTCGTTGACGGTAAAGGTATCCATTATATCCTTTAGCATAGTGGGGTTATCTGTGCCCTTAGGAGCCAGAAGCCATGTGCCACCCCAGAAGTAAGCCTGAGGACCTTGGATGATTGCCCAGTCGCCGCTGCATCCCTTTTCAGGATCCATAGCATTGCCCATACAGAAATTGTAGTACCAAGCGGGACCAAAGAATGTCATGGTTTTGCCGCTTGCAAACATCTGCTGATTCTTCTCATCATCCCAAATACCAGCGGGAAGAGTGTAGCCCTTCTCTAAATATGTCTTAGCTTGCTTTATGTATTCCAGAATCATGTTATCAAACTGAAGATTGTTGTTAGCATCGACCCATGGAATAGTGCAATTATTTGAGAATGTGCGGTAGGTTTCAACAAAAGAAGCTGTCATATAGTAACCCTTAGCTTTAGCTTGAGCAGCAACAGCGTCGAACTTAGCCCAATCGGACAGTGCATTCTGAACAGCAGTAGGATCATCAGTGCCCAGAACATCCTTAGCGATTGAACGACGATAGATTAAAGCAGCAGGACAGCACTGGAAGGAAACACCCTTCAATGCGCCTTTGGAGTCGGAAGCAGCCGCGACCGTATAGGGATACATTGTGTCAGCAGCGGTAACGCCGATGGTGGAAACATCCATAGTGAAGTCGGAATCTACATATTTTAGAATGTAGTCAGCTTCTGCTAAGAACATGTCAACCTTATCATCAGCTGAAGCGCTTTCTTGTGCCATCAGAGCAGCGTCCAACTTATCCTGGTAAGCACCGCCATCACTGGGAGTGATAATCCAATTGACAGTTACGCCATCGGGAACTTTGTAATACTTCTCAAAGAAACCTTTGAACTCTTCGTTCCATGCATAGATATTGAAAACTTTTCCTTCAGCGGGCTTCTCGGGAGTCGGAGTTGATGCGTCGGGAGTTGTAGCCGATCCAGGAGTTACTGCTGGTGTGTTTTCGACCGGCTTTGTACCGCAGCCTGCAAACATACCAATCACCATAGTCAGAACCAACAGAATTGATAATACTCTTTTCATTTTGTGTTTCCTCCTTATAATTGATTTTTTATAATAACTGCCTATGGCAGTCATCATCCATTGAAAAGGATGTCAGATCTCCCTTACTGAGTCGCCCTCCATAAGTTTACCGGACACTAAAATTCGATCTACTAAGGTTGTTTTGGGATGCTCTATTAGACTGATTAATTGAGAAGCGGCGGTCCTGCCTAGTTGATCTGAGTTCTGAGAATATGTAGTCAAGCCCATGACTTTTGCCAGGTTGATGCCATCATAGCCAACTGCTGAAACGTCGTATGGCACTTGCAGACCCATCTGGTTTAAGGCCTGCAGGCCGCCGATGTAGGAATAGTCATCAGGAAAAAATATGCAGCTGGGTGGTACAGGTAGGTTGAATAACTCCAGGGTGGCTTGGGCACAACGATCAGGGTCATGATAAACACATTCCTTCACATAGTTGTCGTCAATCTCCAGTTCCAACTCTTCACAGGCACGATAAAAACCGGTGAGGCGGCTTTGGGTAACGGCGGTTCGTTCTCCGTGGAGGAAAGCGATTCGGCGATGGCCCTTTCCATATACAAAGCGGACCAGTGCTTCCATGCCGCCAACATTGTCGGAAACCACTGCCAAGCGGTTATTGAACACATGATCGATTGTCACCATTGGGATGTCGCTGTCCACAAGTTCCCGGACTCTGAAATCGTTGAAATCGACACAAGCAATTACTACTCCGTCAACACCCCGATACTGGCAGTGTCGCAGGTAGGTGGTAGGTTTACCTCCAATGTTGCTATTAATAAAGGTGATGTCGTATCCATGAGCTTCAGCTTCAGCTTTAAAACCTTCCAGTACGGCGGAGAAGTATTCATGAGCCAGACCACTTCGACGCTCATCGACGAAGAGAACGCCTAAATTGAAGGTACGGTTGGTTTTCAGCGCTCTGGCAGCCGAATTAGCAAGGTAGCCCATCTCGTCTGCAATACTGCAGATTTTAGACCGTGTTTCCTCACCGATATCCAGTTGCCCATTCAAAGCTTTGCTCACTGTCGCCACCGATACTCCGCAACGCCTTGCGATATCCTTCATCGAAACCATCTGTATACCCCCGTAGATCCGACTCAAATGTTTCCTTAATCGTTTTCGTAATTTCATAATATATCAATTTGCATAAAAACGCAATAGCATTTTTTATAAATTCCATCCAATTGAACAGTTTTTGTTAATTTTGCACATGTAATATGAGGGAATTTGTGAAATTATTACATGTGCAATCATCATTTATTGGTATTTTTTATCTTTTGTTAAATTAAATTCTATTTATGTTTGATTTTTTTAGTAAAATAATAGTAAAAGAAAGATTAAGATTATCTTGTATCTCCTGATATCAAACATTCTTTAATATCATACAAATCGGCTTAATCGTTATCGTATAATTATCTCAGAGCGAATAGTTAGCAAAATAGAATGATACTCATTGTTTTAAAAATAATCAGGGCCGGTAAAACCGGCCCTAAAATAATGACTACTCTTTTTCAAAAGTTGCGCACTCGGTATCTTTTTCATCTGAAACAATTTGTGTAGTACCTTTTGATACCATAATGTTATCAAGGCTACACAATTGCTCGCTCTTTGCATGGAATCTGCATTCTGTTACATTGCAACCAATTGATCTATTTGCTTTCATTTAAACTCACCTCCAATATTATTATTGGTTATGATGAGTGTGCTTATGCCAAATATGATAACCCAAAAAATCTATTTAATACCAATATCTCTTCTATAGTGGGCATCTTTAAACTCAATGGCAGCAATTGCATTGTAAGCTTTCTCCCGTGCTTTTTCAATATTCTCAGCTAGCGCGGTTACTCCAAGAACCCGACCGCCATTGGTATAATATTTATTATTCTCCTTTTTGGTTCCTGCATGAAAAATCATTATATCTTTTTCAACCGAATCAAGACCTTTAATTTCATACCCTTTTATATATTTTTCAGGATACCCGCCAGATGCCATTACAACACAAACAGCGGTATTTTGCATCCATGATAATTTTATTGTATCCAATTTTTCATCAATAACAGCTTCAAAAATATCCAACAAATCATTTTGAAGGCGCGGAAGAATCACTTGAGTTTCAGGATCTCCAAAGCGTGCATTATATTCCAGTACCTTAGGTCCTTCATGTGTCAGCATTAAACCAAAAAACAAAACACCCTTAAATGGTCTTCCCTCAAGGCTCATAGCATTGATTGTCGGGATAAATATTGTTTCCATACACAAATCTTGAAGTTCCTTTGTATAAACTCTACTGGGTGAAAAAGTTCCCATTCCACCAGTGTTTAGTCCCTGATCATTATCATGTGCTCTCTTATGGTCCTGTGAGCTCTCCATCGGAATTATGGTCTTACCATCAGTAAAAGCCAGTACAGACACTTCAGGGCCTGTCATAAATTCTTCGATAACTATTCTTTGACCTGCTGTCCCGAATTTTTTATCCTCCATAATAGATGAAATTGCATCTAAGGCTTCCTCTAAAGTGTTACAAATAAGTACTCCTTTACCTAAAGCCAAGCCGTCAGCTTTAACCACTAAAGGCATTTTTGCAGATTTTACATATTCCTTAGCGGCTTTACTGTTATCAAAGCTTTCATAAGCAGCTGAAGGTATATTATATTTTTTCATTAGATCCTTTGAAAAAACCTTGCTGGCCTCTAATATTGCTGCGTTTTTTCTTGGGCCAAATGCACGTATTCCCTCTTTTTCAAGAACGTCAACCATACCTGCCGCCAAAGGATCATCAGGAGCTACAACCACCAAATCTATGCCTTCCTTCTTAGCGAAACAAACTATTCCTTCTATATCCATAGCGCTAATAGGTACACATTCGGCTATATCAGATATACCGCCGTTTCCAGGAATACAATACAATCCTGTAACCCTAGGACTCTGCTTAAGTTTCCATAGTATGGTGTGTTCTCTGCCTCCACTGCCTACAACAAGAATTTTCATAATTCACCCCTGAATAATTTCTACATGCCTGCCATTAATCTTTAGCCTACCTTCACTGTATAACCTTATGGCTTCGGGCAGAAGTTGCCACTCCGCTTGTTCCATAACCCTTCTTTGAAGAATTTCGGGTGTGTCATCCGGCATAACGTCGACAGCTTTTTGAAGTATAATAGGACCTGAATCATATTCCGGTTCTACAAAATGGACGGTGGCCCCGGTTACCTTAACACCATACTCCAAGGCTTTCTGATGGGGAATAATCCCATAATATCCCTTACCACAAAATGATGGAATAAGTGAAGGATGAACATTTATAATTGAGTTTCTATACTCGGTAACGAATTTCTCCCCCAGTAAACTTAAGAAACCAGCCAGAACAACAAGCTCGACATCATAACTTCTCATATGAGCCAAAATCGCATCATCATAGGCCTCAAAATAATCAAAGCTCTTTCTGGATATAACTTTAGCAGGTATATCATTAATCTTTGCGCGTTCAAGAGCGTAAACATCCGGTTTGCTTGAGATAACTGTAACAATTTTGCAACCGGGAAGCTTCCCCTCGGCAATACTATCCATAATAGCTTGAAAGTTTGTACCCCCTCCTGAGACCATGACACCGATTCTTAACATATATCTATTTTCTCCTGTCCTTCTGCCACTTCTCCAATTATATATGCCCTCTCACCCAAGCTGTTGGCTTCTGCCACTACGAACGGAGCTATTTCAGGTGATACGGCCATAACCATTCCCAGCCCCATATTAAAGGTGTTGTACATATCGTGTTCAGAAACATCACCGTTTTTCTGAAGCAGTTTAAAAATCGGAAGAACAGGCCATGTACCTTTATGAATTACAGCTTTTAAACCATCGGGCAGCATCCTGGGAATGTTTTCAATAAATCCCCCGCCTGTTATATTCGCTATCCCCTTAATAGCATACTTTTTAATAAGAGACATTATTGTTTTCACATATATCCTTGTAGGGGTAAGGAGCTCTGCTCCTATTGTCTTTCCGAGACTTTCATCAAACTCGTTCAAAATCTGCTCATTAACATCAAATATTTTTCTTACCAGTGAGTACCCATTGCTGTGAATTCCCGATGACGCAAATCCGACAAGAGTATCGCCTGGTTTAATCTTTTTTCCATTGATAAGCTTGTCCTTATCAGCAATACCAACTGTAAAACCAGCTAAATCATATTCATCTTCTGGATAAAAACCCGGCATTTCAGCAGTCTCTCCACCTATAAGTGCACATCCGGCTTGAATACAACCTTCCGATACACCCTTTACAATCTGCTCCACCTTCTCAGGTTCCAGTTTACCCAAAGCGATATAGTCAAGGAAAAACAAAGGCTGAGCACCGCTGCATACCACATCGTTAACACACATGGCAACACAATCTATTCCCACTGTATCATGCTTGTCCATTAAAAATGCTATTTTGAGCTTTGTGCCTACTCCATCGGTGCCCGAAACCAAAACAGGTTTTTCATATTTCATATTCTCAAGACTGAATAGTCCTCCAAAACCACCTATATCAGTCAGTACCTCAGGACGCATGGTTTTTTTAACATGAGATTTCATAAGACTGACGGCTTTATAACCGGCTTCCACGTCGACACCCGCTTCTTTGTAATTAGCCATTTTGCATTCATCCTTTCACAAGTAGTTTTATAGCTTTAACAACCTTTCTTTAATAAAGTTCCTTCTGCTTGTTTAGGAACCTCCATAGGGTATTCTCCGGTAAAACAGCCCGTACAGAAACAGTTTACTGGAGCGCCAATAGGTGTCTTCAAAAGACTTTCCACGCTTAAAAAAGCTAAGGTATCAGCATTAATACTTTCTCTAATTTCCTCAATTGTATAATTTGCAGCTATTAAATGCTCTTTTGAAGAAATATCTATACCAAAATAACATGGATTTAAGACCGGCGGTGAACTGATTCGCATATGAACTTCTTTTGCTCCTGCGTTTTTGAGCATTTGAATGATTTTATATGAGGTGGTTCCTCTAACTATTGAGTCATCTATAATAATTATTCTTTTCCCTTCGATTTGTTCACGAAGGGCATTGAGCTTTATTCCGACGCTCCGCTCCCTGAGCTGTTGTGTGGGTTGAATAAAGGTTCTGCCCACATAACGATTTTTAATAAGTGCTTCTCCATATGGAATACCGGATTGCCTCGAATAACCGATTGCAGCCGTAATACCCGAATCAGGAACTCCTACAACCAAATCGGCCTCTACAGGTGACTCAATAGCTAAAAGTCTTCCTGCTTCCAAACGTGATTTATATATGGATGCTCCATCTATAAAACTATCGGGTCTGGCAAAATAGATATGTTCAAAAATACAAAAACGACGGGGTTTATTATACTGTGTTTTTATTGAGGTTAAAGATTCACCTTCGATGAAAATAATCTCGCCCGGTTCAACATCCCTTATGAAATCGGCACCGATTGCATCAAATGCACAATTTTCAGACGACAACACGTATGATTTTCCAATCTTACCGATGCATAATGGGCGTAGTCCCCACGGATCACGTATTCCCACAAGTCTCTTTTGTGTCAGAATAACAAGAGCGTAGGCACCTTGAATGACATCCATGGTCTTTATAAGGACTTCTTCAAGGTCATTACACTTAAGTCCGTTACGTGAAATTAAGTTTGCAATTACCTCAGAATCGGTTGAAGTCTGAAAAATAGCTCCCTGGTTTTCCAGCTCATAACGTATTTTTGAAGCATTAACAAGATTTCCGTTGTGAGCAAGGGCTATTCTCCCTCCTTTATAAGTAAATATCAGGGGCTGGCAATTCTCAATTGAACAACCACCTGTGGTCGAATATCGTGTATGGCCAATTGCACGGCTACCTTCCATACGGTCAAGAATTTTTTCAGTAAAGACTTCCGGAACAAGGCCAATTCCCTTTTGTCCAGTTATTTCACATTTATTACTTATTGCTATACCACAGCTTTCCTGGCCCCGATGCTGTAGGGCGTAAAGGCCGAAATACATTATTTGGGCAGTATCGAAATCATCTTGATTATCTATACCAAACACTCCGCAAGCCTCATGAATTTCATCGCTAAGTTCATTTAAACCACTGAAGTCAAGAGCCCTCTTATCCATTTATAACGTACCTCTCAATTTTTCTTGAAGCTGTTGATCTTTTATATCAACATTTTGTGCCATTTTTTCTTTATACTCATGAGTTTTAAGTCTAAGATGGGGATAGGCTCCCCCAAGAATTTGTATTGCTAAAAGAGCTGCATTTTCACTGCCATTGATGGCAACTGTCGCCACAGGTATTCCTGAAGGCATTTGTACTATTGAAAGAAGAGAGTCAAGACCGTCCAAAGTCGATGACTTTATCGGAATTCCGATAACAGGAAGAGCTGTATATGCCGCTAATACTCCCGGCAGGTGTGCTGCTTTGCCAGCAGCGGCTATTATAACATCGTAACCGTTATTCTCTGCATTTCTCGCAAGTTCAGCAGCTTTATCTGGTGTTCTGTGAGCTGAGCAAACATTTACCGTAAAATCTACCCCAAATTCCTTGAGGATTTTAATTCCGCCTTCAACCACAGGAAAGTCTGAATCACTTCCCATTATAATGGCAACTTTAGGCTGTCTCGACATAGTCGTTACCTCCGGTATTTTTTTGCAAATAGATGAAATAACGTAAAACGGGCTGGAATAAACCAACCCATATTTGAACTTTTATTTCCCATTTTTCATACTATAGAAATTAAAAATCAAAGTCAATGTTAAACCTTCACTAAAAATTTGTTAACCATGAACGCAGGATTGTAGGATAGTTTAGATTTTCTCAACCCATCAATACCTAAGTCCTCTTCCCGGTTAATATATTTTACATGGCTCCATTCATTGGCACAAAAGTCTCTGTTTATTATTGTGTAAATCCCGTGAATATCAGCATTACCCTTTTCAATTCGCACAGCGGCAGTTTCAGAATTCAGAAGCTCACCAATAGTAAAAGCTTCAAAATTACCATTGACCTTAATCATTGCACCCTTTAGAGACAATCTACCCCAATTATTTAGTAGCTCATAACAAGCGAGCCGTTCGCTATTATCGGGATCACAATCAGACTCATGCCTGTCAGCCCAAGCATCAAGGATTCTTTTGCATTCTCCGAGATTATCTTCGGTTACCCGTACATATTCATAATTCCCATAAATACGATTGAATTGATGTATATGATTCCTTTTACCGCTAAATTTTTTCCCGGAAAGATTAATTAAATCTGATGTGTTATATACATAATCAGAAGTATTATCAAGAGGCTGAACCTTTGCTCTGCTTCCATAGACATTGATAAGGTGATTAAGACAGCTCTCGCTTACTCTTGCAAACATGAGCTGAAAACCTAACTCATTAAAGTACTCTTCGATTTTTTTACATGCCTTTGCAAAGCTATCAGAATCGTATTCACCATTCACTGGTATTGGACAAAAACTGTATGGCTTATATACCTTAGACTGTGATATAAGACAAAGATGGTTTTCAACAATCGCGTAGCTGAGGTTATAGTCCCTTTTCCACATAAAGAGATATGCGAATGTAAACTCTGATGCTATTGGATTTACTTTACTAAATATATCACTAAACAATATCTGTTCTTCTATTGTTACTGGTTTAAAAATATTCATAAAAGGGTCATATCTCCCGATTTATTTCAATCTCCAAAACTTACTCCCATATTTCTGGCAATCTTAACAAGCTCACCATCCACAGGAACATATTTGCACTTCCCGGCAACTTCTGATAAATCCACCGGTGCAAGCTGATTATTAACTATGCCTGTCATCTTATTATAATTACCTTGTGCAACCATATTAACGGCATCCACACCCATCCTGGTTGTCAGAATTCTATCGGAAGGGGATGGTTCTCCACCTCTTTGTAGATACCCTAATACAGTAACTCGAGTTTCCAGACCTGTTAACTTTTCTAAATCTACCGCAATACGAGAGCTGATACCTTTAATAGATTTATTATTTATCTTGTTATCTTGATCATTTTCGAATTTGTTATCAATGGGTCTACAGCCTTCTGCGACACAAATTATACTGAATCCCTTTCCTGAGTTCTTTCTTTCAAGAATTTTCCTCGCAATAAGTTTTATATCATAGGGTATCTCCGGAATCAGAATTATATCTGCTCCTCCTGCAATACCTGATTCTAAAGCCACCCATCCGGCCTGCCTGCCCATTACCTCCAGTATCATAACGCGATGATGGGATTCTGCAGTGGAATGGAGCTTGTCAAGTGCATAAGTCGCTGTATTGACTGCTGAAATAAAACCAAAGGTAACATCGGTGCCGACAATCTCATTATCGATATTCTTAGGTACGGCAATGACATTTAATCCTTTTTGTGAAAGTTTATCAGCAATGGTTATGGTATTGATTCCTCCTATGGCTATAAGTGCGTCTATGTCATGCATCTTGAGATTTTCAACTATTCTGTCACTCATATCTTTTTCTTGCTTTTCACCATCAATATCTACAATCATAGAAAAAGGATCAAAGCTGTCAGTTGTACCAAGAATAGTTCCGCCCTTATCAAGAAGTCCGGATACATCACCCAGTCCAAGTTTTTTAAACCGGTTATTTACCAATCCCATATATCCGTCTATAAAACCGATTACTTCATAGCCATATATATTGATTGAGGTTTTTACGATTGCCCTAATAACCGCATTGAGTCCAGGACAATCCCCACCTCCGGTCAATATACCAATTTTTTTCCGTTGTCCGTTCATAAATAACCATCCTTAAATTATTTATAGTTTAAGTAATCCAAATCTCATCTGTAATAATCATATTGTAGCACATAACATAAAATATGATATTCTATAAAAACTACTAAATGTTCAAATGTCCTTTTAGCTTCATATCAATAAAACCATTTTGTCTTAATGCTTCATACAGAACTATAGCAACTGAATTTGAAAGGTTTAACGAACGTATTGTGTCTAACATAGGAATGCGTAGGCAATCACTGTAGTTATCCTTTAATAGCGACTCGGGTAATCCCTTCGTTTCTTTACCGAAGAGTATAAAGCAATTATCGGGATAATTTATTTCATGATAAGATTTCTCAGCCTTTGTAGTGCAATAGAGAAAACTGGCTCTGTTATTTACAGTGAAAAATTCATCAATACTGTCATAATAGGATAAATTAACTTGATTCCAGTAATCAAGTCCTGCTCGCTTTAAGAAACGATCCTCTATAGAAAAACCTAAGGGCCCCACCAAATGAAGTGCGGCCCCTGTAGCAGCACAGGTTCGTGCAATATTGCCGGTATTCTGAGGAATTTCCGGCTCTACTAAAACTATATTTATTTTCACTTTTAAACCTTACTCCCCTGATAGACCCTTAATATTATCTACTTTTTTCTTCCAATGAAACGTCAATATCTATTAAGTTATCCCCGCCAATATTCAAAGGTATACAAATAGTCTTCATGTTAGCAGGAGTTATCATCAGCTTCTCACCCATTAAGAGCGACGGAGGTGTAATCTCGATTCCCACTCCTCTGCTTGCCAATAAGGTAGCCGTATTACCCATAATCATATTTGCAAGCTCTGAAATAGCACTCTTAGAGATTTCATCCAATTCTGATACTGTCATCCCTCCCATCATTGCAGAAGCAACTGAAAGAGCAGATTTTTTTGAAAACGATAAAACAACCTGTCCTCTAATTCTTCCAGTCAGACCGACTATAACAGCAATGTTATCGCTCTGAAACGGGGACTTTCTTATGTAAACTTGTCCTAATTCCGGTTTACTCCCTGTCATCATCATTAAGACTGATTGACTTGCCTCAATAAAGGGATTAATATATTCTACATTCATTGGCCATCTCCTCAGAAGTATCACTATTATGTTAAGTATTATTACCACAGAACCAGTATGGCTCCACCCAACTTGTTCATTTTTATATGCTGCGCATATTATAGCATAAAAGTAATCAATATCACAATTAATTATTCTTTTTTATCTATTATACCCATAAAGCTTATAGCTAAATACAAGTTTTCAATGTTTTTTTAAGAAATACGCTTATACTCTAAAAATCTTCGCAATGTATTTTTCCTTATCTTTATTGCTTTCTCCGGACAAAACTCATGACAACAAAAACAACTAATACATTTCTTATAGTCTATAAAAATTTTCTTGTCCTCACCTCTGGTAGCTGCCTTTGGGGGGCAAACTTCGACACACTTCCCGCATCTGATACACTTTTCATTAAGTATCTCAGGTTGCGGACGGAATCTGTTCTTTAAGAAACGCCCTAAGCTAAACCGTGAAATATTTTTATTATGTTTTAATGCCGGTATGTCAAAGCTATTAGGTTTTATACTTTCAATATCCACACCAAGAATACTAACCTGGTTTTTATCAAACAAACCTCTTTCTTCTGCGGCTTTCATTACAGGTATTTTTCTATAATCCACATTAATTATCTTTAATGCCGCATAGTCACAGGCGAAAGCATCAGTCGAAGCTATAATAGCACCAATATATTTAGGTACTCCGGCGCTTGGGCCATCCCCTTCCATTGCAATAACACCGTCTATTATGTTAATTCTAGGTTTCGTTGCTTGAAATATATCAATTAGACAATTTGCAAATTGTTGGCTATCACTCATTCTCAAATGGTATTCGGTTTTTTCCAGCCCTGCGATAGATCCAAACATATTCTTTACTGCTCCGGTGTACACCATAAATCCATGTGTTTTGAGCTTTGCAAGATTTATAATCAGATCGGCATCATATAAAGGTTTTAATATTTTTAAAGACTTTAAATATGTTGCTTCCGAATTCTCTGTTTTCTCTACTCTTAGGTCAAAATTAAGCTCCGCACCAGTATCGTCGGCAACCTCTTCGATTCCTGTCCTTGTATATAGCATTTTTAACATGGGGATATTATAAGGGCCCCCAGGACTTTCAACTATAGTCGCTATTCCGCCCGCCCTTTGTACCAGTTTAATAACCGAATGTACCACTACAGGATGGGTAGTAGCCGCGTCCTCCGGTCTTTTTGGCATTAGCAGGTTAGGCTTTATTGCAACTCTCATACCTGGCTTAATGAGTTTCTCAAGACCGCCCATATCATTAAATATTTTTTCAAGACATGCAATAACTCTGTCTAATCTGTAATTCTCAGAGGTATTTATAAATACATCCATTACTAATCAACTTCCGTTCCTATTCTTCTGGCAAAAAGACATCTTCTGAATATGTATTACTGCCGTCCCATAATATCCATTCCTCATATCCTGCATCGTAAACGGCCTGAATTTGCTCCCTAACTTGCTTTGCTCCGTAATTCTGATAATAGCCTTCATTCATTTTTATAGTAAAGTCCTGTAGATATGGTCTGACTTTTGCCTTATATCCATCGATTTGACTTATTCTGGATTTAGTTTTCAGCAGAGCTTGATAAATAACATTGTATGGTTCAAGGTCCGGAGCGGTGAATAAAACTCCATTAATAGCTTGGCCTACCCCATTTCCGAACATTCCTTTTGATGCATTTGCGTAATGGGAAGGATATATCATCGGAGAGATGTAATCTATATCCATTCCGACCTCATTAAACAGCTGTCCGATAGCTTTTCCATCTCTATCGCTTTCTATAACGATTCCAAAAATATCAGCCGATACAGGTATATCTCTAACCTTCTTTATTTCTTCTGTCGCCTTCTTTAAAAATCCGTTAATTGCTTCTGGTTTTGAAGGAACATTCTCGCCATAGACAACTTCTTTTGCGCTGGTTGTAGGGAATCTAACATAATCAAACTGTATCTCATCAAAGCCGAGGGCTACGGCTTCTTTTGCTATATCGATATTATAGTCAAGAACTTCTTGAATATATGGATTTGTCCATGAACCCATCTTTCCTTCTTTCCATATACTCCCGTTTGCTTTCTTAATAGCATATTCAGGTATTTTATTTGAAAGACCATTATCCCTGAAAACTACTATACGCCCAATAACATAAACGTTGTTATCATGGCATTTTTTTAATATCTCTTCTGCATTATAGACCTTCTTACTTAAAGAAAGCTCTTTAACCAAAGGTACTTCAGACTCGTAATTAACATATCCGTTTTCTTTTATATCAATGACTAATGAGTTCAGCTCTGTCTTGTTAGCTAAATCTATATAATGATCAATACTTTTTGCAGCAGTTCCACCGGATAAATAAACAGCTTTAACCTTTATAGGGCCTTTTGGCTCAGGAGTAAGCGTGGGTGTTGGCGTTGGGGTAGGGGTTGGAGTAGGTGTCTGTTCAGGTGTTTGATCCGGTGTTTGGGTGGGCAACAAGGTTCCCGTAGCAGTTTGATCCGGTATTTTTGTTTCATTTGGTGTATTTGCAGAGCATGAAGCAAAAATCACTGAAGCAATAATTATAATTGCTGTTTTTCCTAGGTTTTTTTTAAGCATTTTTCTTTCCTTCCCTAACGCATTATGTGCGATTTTAAATGGCATAGTTCCAATTTACCAAATATTTCGTGTGTTTACAACAGCCATTTATTAACACTCTTGATGAGATTGTTTGATAAAGCTTATAAAGTTAAATAAAAACCGCAGGATCGTTGAATAATTAAAGTCAGTATATAGAGTTAAAGTAAAAAGGAGTCCTGTGGACTCCTTGCTCCCCAAGTCGCGCCTTCGGCGCTGTTGGACATGCGACTTAACTTCGTTATGAATCGCAACGTCTTTGCTTCGCAAAGCCGCTAACCAACGACCCTTTTAAAAAAACCGCAGGATCGTTGAATAGAATAAAACATATAGAGCCAAAGCAAAAGACCATCCACATGGATGGTCTTTTGCTTTGGCTCCCCAAGTTGGACTCGAACCAACGACCCTGCGGTTAACAGCCGCATGCTCTACCGACTGAGCTATTGAGGAATAAAAAATTCGGCGACGACCTAATTTCCCAGGCCGTTACCAGCCAAGTATCGTGGGCACTGGAGAGCTTAACTTCTGTGTTCGAAATGGGAACAGGTGGGACCTCTCCGTTATAGTCACCGAAAATCTTTTTATTTAATTAAGGCACCAGACTTTTTGTCTGCTTTACGAATCGTTCAAAGAACGCTCCGCGTTTCGAAGAATCCGTAGGATTCTTTGCGCCCTCAAAACTGTATAATGATCAACTCTGCCAATATATTCACT
>JAEYOK010000013.1 GCA_023411795.1 Bacillota bacterium | reverse complement strand
GTGTTATTATTCATTTGTGACTCATGGTTCTCCTTTGCAATGTTTTTCTTCGTCGTTAAACATTATACATTGGATTACCATGAGTCTTCTATTCTATTATCTACGGCATTTAATTTTACAACGTTCTGCGGAAGGGTCGGAATTTTGCTAATCCATAATAATAATTCGGTTTTCTATTCTTGTCCTATTTAAATTAATTACCCTTTGGTTTTCAGAACCTCGGAATCTTAAGAGAATATTTCTTTTACTCTCATCATACCTACCGTCCACAAGTATATCGGTTTGATTAAGCAAGGCATCCCATCCCCTGTATCTAGATGAGTTCTCCAGAAGATATTCATAAGTGTATCCGGTATAAGTCACTATATCTAGGTTTAGTATTTTTGCTCCCTTAGCAAGAGCAGAAAAGGCCTCGGCCTGCTCAAAGGGTTCACCTCCACTGAATGTAATACCATCTAGGAGTGGATTCTTTTTGGCTTGTTCAAGTATTGAACCAACTGTTATAATTGTGCCTCCATCAAAGGAATGAGTTTCCGGGTTGTGGCAGCCAGGACATTTGTGCCTACAGCCTTGTGCAAAGACCACCATTCGTATCCCCGGTCCATCCAAGATTGATTCCTTAATTACTCCTGCTATTCGTATATGATTTTCCATTAAAATCACCATATTCTATAAGAAAAATTTGAACGACACAAATCTAATAATCTACCTGCTTGTAGAATGACATATGCTTTATCCTGTCACATTCCTCTGCTCTTTTTGCATTATTGAACTTTTCTACTGAACCTACTAGGTATCCTGTAATACGTCTTATTCTTTCAAATAAGATATCCTCTTCTTCTCGGCCGCATAAAGGACATGTATTGCCAATAATACCGGTAAATCCGCATACCGGATCCCTGTCAACTGGGTGATTGATAGAACCGTATCCGACACCAGCTTCTTTCATAGCACTGATAATTTTCTCAAAAGCCTTAAGGTTTTGTGTCGGATCTCCATCCACCTCAACATATGTAATATGCCCGGCATTGGTGAGTTCATGATAGGGGGCTTCAATCCTTATCTTGTCAAAAGCGCTTATTTTATAGTACACCGGAATATGGAAGCTGTTTGTATAATACTCTCTGTCGGTAATACCTTCAATGGAACCAAATTTTTCTCTATCCATTTTGACAAATCTGCCTGATAAACCTTCAGCAGGAGTCGCAATAAGGGAGAAATTCATCTTGTATTTTTTACTCGCATCATCCATACGTTTTCGCATGTACCCTATTATCTGAAGACCAAGTTTCTGTGCTTCTTCTGACTCACCATGATGCACACCAATAAGAGCCTTTAAACATTCTGCCAATCCGATAAAGCCTGTTGTTAGGGTCCCGTGCTTCAGCACCTCTCTTACCTCATCATCCCAACCAAGCTTGTCAGAATCAATCCAAACGCCCTGGCCCATTAGGAAAGGAAAATTTTTAACCTTTTTTCGAGCTTGTATCTCAAATCTTTCCACAAGCTGTTCAATTACCAGATTTATCATCTTATCAAGCTCGTCAAAGAAAAGATTGATATCTTTGTTGCTTCTTAATGCAATCTTAGGTAGATTGACAGTCGTAAAACTCAAATTTCCCCTTCCGTTTACTATTTCTCTGGAAAGATCATATACATTGCCTATTACCCTCGTTCTACAGCCCATGTAAGCTATTTCAGTTTCAGGTTGTCCAGGCTTAAAATATTTAAGGTTGAAAGGTGCATCAAGAAACGAGAAGTTAGGGAACAGTCTTTTAGCGCTTACTCTGCAAGCAAGCTTAAACAAATCATAGTTTGGATCTTCTGGATTATAATTTACTCCTTCTTTAACCTTGAATATATGTACAGGAAATATCGGTGTTTCTCCATTCCCAAGACCTGCTTCTGTAGCTAGGAGAATATTTTTAATTACCATTCTACCTTCAGGAGAGGTATCGGTTCCATAATTTATGGAACTAAAAGGTACCTGTGCTCCTGCTCGGCTGTGCATTGTATTCAGATTGTGAATAAAAGCCTCCATAGCCTGGTATGTACTTCTGTCGGTTTCTGTCAGTGCTTTTTCTGACGCAAAAGCCTGCGCTTTATGGATAATATCAACATCTGATATAAAATCCATGAGGTATTTTTGCTCCAGTTCTAAATATCTTTCATTAGGACCTAGAGTTGGATAAGCTTTATCCTTTGTAATCGTTTGTGAAACAGCGCTAACCAATGTTGCGGTATCTTCATTACCAGTCAACAACTCCAACGCTTTGACCATATTTTGTATGTAATGTCTAGAAAATGTTTTTGCGACACCCGGAGCCATTCCATAATCGAAATTAGGTATACTTTGTCCTCCATGCTGATCATTCTGATTGGATTGAATAGCTATGCAAGCAAGAGCTGAATAGCTGTGGATATCGTTTGGTTCTCTCAGATGCCCATGTCCCGTACTGAATCCATTTTTAAAGAGCTTGAGAATATCAATTTGACAGCAGGTTGTGGTAAGGGTAAGGAAATCTAAATCATGTATGTGAATATCACCATCTTTATGGGCTTTGGCGTGTTCGGGCTTTAATATGAACATTTCAAAAAACTGCTTGGCTCCTTCGGAACCATATTTAAGCATGGTTCCCATAGCAGTATCACCATCAATGTTTGCATTTTCTCTTTTCAGATCATTATCCTTGGATTCTATAAATGTTAATTCTTCATATATCTTCATTAATCGGGTGTTCATTTCTCTGACACGTGTACGCTCAGCTCGGTACAATATATATTCCTTGGCGGTTCTTGTATGTCCCTCTTCAATTAAAACTCTCTCTACAATATCTTGAATTTCCTCGACACTTGGAACTTTTTTCATCGGGTCTTTATGTAACTGCTCTCCTACTTTTTCTGCCAAAGCCACAGAGGTTTCATAATCTTCATTTCCTGCGGCTCTGGTTGCTTTGAATATGGCATTAGTTATCTTTTCAATATTAAAAAGAACTTCTCTTCCGTCTCTCTTTCGTATTTTCGTGATCATTGAAATTTGCACCCTCTCATAAATCAGATTTTTATAGTATTTTGTAATAAAAAAACCTCTCGACAAACGCAAAGAGGTTACAGTAATTAGAATACTTATAAAGTATCCAGCACCCCTCTATCGCTCGTAGAGTTTATAGTACAATTTTACAGACAGGTCTTCTGACTCTGGTTCACCGACACTCCATTCCTTCCCGGAATTTATCCAGTGGACTTACCATGAAATGTCTCCCCAATACAGCGGCGGGACCGTACAGGAATTTCACCTGTTTCCCTTTTAAACTGCCCTAAGCAGTCATCTGTAAGCCAATATTTAGTTGTATAGATACTATCACATACCACATATTGTGTCAATACATATGCTACATGTTTATATTGTGAAAGTTTTCGACTAAAGCGTTATGATGTCACCGTCAAACGTTTTTACCTCATCCATATCATGGGTTACTATTATAACTGTCTTGCCTTTTGTATTCTCTTTCAAATATTCCATTGCTGTCTTTTTGGTTTCGGTATCCAGTCCTTTAAAGGGTTCGTCAAGGAACAGTATTTCACTTTTTGCCAGTATGGCACGAACAATAGCAACCCTTCTTTTCATTCCTCCGCTAAATTCAGATACCGGCTTTGAAAGGCTATCCTTAAGCCCTATCTTTTCAAGGTGCTCAATAATTGTTGAATTCTTTATCTTTTTATCACAAACAAGACGAACATTTGAAATGGCATTAAAGCTTTCACAAAGCCTGTCCTCCTGGAAGACCACGCTTTTTAGATCAGGAACACCGCATATTGTACCGCTGTCAGGAGTCACAAAGCCCATAAGAATGTTAATAAGTGTTGTTTTGCCACAGCCCGAAGGACCCATAATAAAGGTCGTCCTCTTTTCATGAATTATGGCACTAAAGTCTTTAAGTACTATATTTGTTCCAAAGCTTTTTGTAAGGCCGGAAATAACAATATCCATATTATGATCTCTCCAATCTTACAAAGAGTATTTTCAACAGATACAGGAAAAATTTCTCAAATAAAATGCTTAAAGCAACAATCACAACAGTCCATGCGAACAAATCACCGGAGCTTAAGTAGACCTTTGCTTCATATAGCTTCTCGCCAATGGAGCCATCGGGAATACCTATAACTTCGGCTGCTATTCCTGATTTCCATGCCAAACCGATTGCCACACTACTGGAAGAGATAAGGAATGGCTTTATTTGCGGCAGGTATATATATTTAAGCCTCTTTAGCCAGCCCACACGAAAAAGGGCGGCCATTTCAAGCATTTTGTGGTCTGTGCTTTTTATTCCCTGAAGCAGATTTGTATAGATAATAGGCAGCACCATCAAAAAGGATATAAATATTGAAAGGCTCTTCGAGTTAAGCCAGATAAGGCATAGAATGATAAATGAGGCCACCGGAACCGATTTAATCGTAATTATAAAGGGCCGGAGCATGACCTCTGCTATGTGAAATCTTCCCGCTACTATTGCCAGAATTGTACCGACTGTCAATGCCAGTAAAAAACCCAAAACAATGCGCATGAAAGAAAATCCTACGGCACTTATAAAGTCCGGCTCAGGCATCAGGGTAAAAAGCCTCTTGATCACATTCAAAGGTGTGACTAAAAGAAGACTTTCACCCAGGAGCATCGCCCCTGCTTGCCATACCGCCAGAGCAAAAGCTATGGCGGCAATATTTTCAATTTTGAGTTTATCTGGCGAAGTAGAAGCCTTCATCAGGCAGACTTCCTCCTATGGCTTTTGGATTTTGCTCAAAAAGAACATTGAGATAACCATTTACAGTTGTTCTCATTTCCTCTCCCTCAATAAAGGTTATATTGCAGTAAGGAAGAGCTTTCTGGGCAACGGCTGCTTTAAATATACCAAATTTATCAATTAATTGGGCTGCCTCTTCTATATTTGCATTTACATACTTGGCAGAAAGCTTATACTCATCCAAAAATGCGGCTATCTGCTCAGGATTATTATCGACGAAGTCGCTCCTTGCAATAACAACACCTGTTACCAAAGTGCTGCCGTTATTCAGTTTATCCCACTCCTCAGTAAGATTAACCGCTGTACGTAAGCCTTCAATCTGTGTCTGAGCAACGGTTACATATGGCTGCGGTAGCATCGCAACACCGCTCTCACTATTCTTAAGAAGTGCGACAACTTCGGTTGGCTCCGACTTCCATTCGATAGTGACATCCTTATCGGGATCAATTCCATTCTGTGCCAGAAGGTATCTTAGATTGTATTCGGGAGTAGAACCCTTACCGGTTGCGTAAATAGTTTTCCCCTTCAGGTCCGTAAAGTTCTCTATTTCATTTCCCTTTTCAACAATGTACAAAACTCCAAGTGTGTTTACTGCCAGAAGTTTGATTTTCTTTTCGGTATTGTTATACAGAACCGATGCAAGATTTACAGGAACAGCCGCTATGTCCAGTTCGCCCTTTATAAGCTTTGGCGTAATCTCGTCTGCAGAACCTGCTATAGTAAATATATAATTGTTTTTCGCACTACCGGCTTCAGCATCTTCCATAAGCTTGGCCATTCCCATTGATGTAGGGCCGGTCATTCCTGCTATACGTATATCAATAGCCTCATATTTTGGTTCTTCAGGCTCGGGTGAGCTTGTAGCCTCAATTGTCACTGTTGGGGTTGCGGAATTTGTAGTGTTTGGTATTTTTGAAACATTACCGCATCCTGCCAAAGCGGTGCCTAAAAGTACTGTGATTAGTAGTATAGATAATAGTTTTTTCATATTTGTCCTTCCTTCTCAACCTTATTTTTTGAAATAATTGTCTTTGTGCTTACTCCCTTGAGCATTCCCAGCTTGCCTGATAAGGAGCTTGTCACATCCCCTGGCGCATCCAAAACTACGCAGATAATAGAAACTCCGCGGTCCCTATATGGTATACCCATTCTTCCCACCATATATTGGCCAAAGTCATGGAGAAGCTCATTTACTCGGGCAGACACTTCGGTATCCTCAATTATTATGCTGATAACAGATATTCTGCTTTCCATAAAACCTCCCAAATTATAAGAACCCTCCGGAATTAAAAAATCCGTACCAAAAGGTACGGAAGATGTATTCCTATTATTCCGTCACCTTTCCATCCGGGACTAACCCAAATGCGTCAGGATCCACAATATTATTTTCTAACTTGATTATATTAAGACTCAGTTAAATTGTCAATAAAATAACAAAGTCTTGCTTTAAAGAGAAGCTTTCAAATTTGATAGGAATTAATCTTGTCCAGTATACCCTTAGCCATAACAGCAAAGCCTTCTTTATTGGGATGAAGCCAACCATCGGCATAATCCTCTGATTTATGGGATGATATCTCTAGCCCATTTATAATCTTTATATTAGCATACTGTAGAGCTTCATTCTCTATTAGTTCTATAACATCCTCTAAAAAGCCACTTGGCTGTTTCACATCCATATCTCCTCGCCAAATAGGTGTGATGACGAAGATGGGTGTATTGGGAAAAAGCGTATTCAGTCTGTTAAAATACTTCTGGACATTAGTCCTGATTGTTTCAATATCAGGCATCATGGTCCAGTCATTTGTACCATATGCAACGGTAATCAGTTTTGGTACAGGGAGGGTTTCTAGGCCGATTAATGATTCAGCCATATAGTAATAGCTCCCCACCCCCTGATTTAAGGCATCCATGTTTAGGGCATCGGATAGCAAAGCAGTATATGAGCATGATGGAGATCCGGCTACAAAACCCTGTGTTATTGAGTCTCCAAAACAATACATAATCTCTTTAGTTGAATCACCGGCCTTTGTTACACCATTACATTTGATCTCTTTGATTCCTATTTCAGCAAAGATCGGAAGACAAATCTTTACTGTTACCAATTTATGTTTTGGATTTTTAAAGGAAATTCTTATCTTCCCTGATTTCGGTTTAGGTTCAGCTATCTTTATTCCATCAACAAAAACATCGAACGAATCCTCGACGGAAATCTGCCCATTTCCATAATTCTTAACATTTTCTTTCAGTTCCTTGCCCATCTCAATTAACTTAGATATGCCTAAATCCTTCAGCACGGTAGGCAGAATTTCAATAACAGAGGTCTTTTTGCAAATTAGTCTCAGCTTATTTCCCGTTGTTTGAAAAAGAAGGTATACACCTGTTGAACATCTGGTCATCAGACAAGGTATCAAGTCTTCCGAATAGACTTCCATTTGAGCCGGCAGGAATCTTCTAAAGAACAAAAAACCGTCTTTATCTTCTTCTATCCATAAAGCGTTATGGGCAGCATTTTCCAAAGTATTTCTACAAAGCAACATACAATTTAACCTCATATCTGTTTATATTATTATTTACCCATTGTTACTAATAAATCTTATTAATTTACTTCTGTGTAAAATGTATAATTTTTTCACGACTTTTACAATATTTTTTTACATAAATTGTTATAGAAGGGCATAAGATAGCTTGTTATTTTACAGCTTATTCATTATAATGTTATTGCTCTATTTATTAAATATTGGGGGAATATGCCATAGATACAATACTGCAGGTTATAGTAAATTTATTTGCTGCTGCCATCCTCATTGTTATTGCAGTAAACGAAAATCAGCAGTTTAACAGGCATCTACCGCGAGAACGGCTTTTTTTAATAATGGTCTACACAAATATAACCCTTTGCTTTTGTGATGCAATTGCCTGGTCATTAGAAAGGGTTCCTGGCACATTTAATATTATATTAAATCATGCCTTTTCTTCAATTGCTTTTATAGCCATACCCATATTGACCTATACCTGGTTTCTTTATGTAATATTAAATATATATAAAGATGAGGCCTTACTTGCAAAGTATGAGAAGCTTATGAAGCCCCTTGTATTTTTAGGGGCAGTCATAATAATCCTGAACACTTTTACACGTTTTCTTTTCTTCCTAGATGAAAACAACAGCTACCACCGTGGCCCTTTGTTCTATCCATATGTATTGGGTTGTTTTTCAATTCTCATATTTACATTTTTTATGATTTTATATAAGAAAAAGAGCATCCGACCTGACCATTTCGCCCCAATGGTTTTCTTTGTAGTGCCCACAATAGTTATCAGTCTTTTAGCAATCCTGGTATATGGCATAGCCCTAAGTTGGGTTGGAACAACACTGGCAATTTTTATAATATACCTGTTCATACAAAGTCAACGTCTTGGAACTGACTATCTGACAAACCTTAATAATCGACGCCAGCTAAATGAGTTTTTAACGAATCGTATACGGGGTAGACGAAACGATGAAAAATTCGGAATCATAATGATGGATATCGACCAGTTTAAACAGATAAATGACGGATGGGGCCATGCAACGGGCGATGAGGTTCTTATAGCTCACTCAAAACTTCTTAAGTCATCTTTCCGCTCAGGAGAGTTTATATCCCGTTATGGCGGGGATGAATTTATTGTTGTGATGGGTGCGACTTGCTTAGATGATATAACCGCAGCAGTTAAAAGGTTTGAAAACTCAGTTGAACTGTTTAATAAGACGAATATCAGACCTTGGAAGCTCAGTGTCAGTATCGGTTATGATTTATATGATCCTTCCTCCAAATTAAGCATTGATGAAGTTTTAGTTCATGTGGACAGCCTCATGTATCAGTCAAAATTAAAGCCCTGCCAGGCAACTGTGACGGCTGATATAAAAGCTTAACCCCAAATATTCTTGAACCATATTTACAATTCCATCATTATGTTTACATAAAACTCTACAACCTTTATAAGTGCTGTAACAGGGATTCTTTCGTTATGCCCATGAATCATATTTCTTTGCTCTTTTGAAAGCTCAATTGCTGAGAATCTGTATACTTTATCGGTTATTCTGCAATAGTGTCTTGAATCGCTACAGCCTAACATCAAATAGGGAGATACAATTACATCGGGCCAGATACTTTTTATGACCCTTTTCAATTTTATCCATTCCTCGCAATCTATATCAGAGCACTTTGAAGGGTTCATGCCTGTGGCTATATCGATTTGTATATTATCATCTTTAATAAGTTTCTTCAGTCTTCCTTTTACCGAATCCATATTATCGCTTCCCAGCAGACGAAGGTTGGCTCCAAATGAGGCTTTTGGCGGTAAAACATTAAAAGCCTTACTGCCTTCCATTTTTGTTATGGCACAAGTGGTATGCATTAACCCATTCATTTCGGCACCGGATACCTTACTGACGATTTTTAGTATGGGCTTAAAGCACCAAAGATTTGCAAAAAGGATACGAAGCGGGAAACTTGAGTATCTTCCAAGAGTGTTGAACATCTCTTTAACAGGTTTAGTAAGCTGGAATTTGAAAGGATGCTTTTCTATTTCAACTATTGCTTTGGCAAGCTTTCCGGCAATTGTATGTTTTGGCGGCGTCGAAGAATGCCCTCCCTGACTTTCCAACGTAAACTTAATATTCACGCTACCCTTTTCCGCAATTCCAATAAGAGCACAGGACTTATCAACACCGGGAAATACTTTCTCTACGATTGCGCCTCCTTCATCAAGTACCATAGCAGGCTTAATTCCTCTGTTTTCCAATACTTTCACTATTTCGGAACAGGTATCTCCATCAATCTCTTCTTCTCCGGAAAAGGAAAAATAAATATCCTGTTTCGGCTTGAAACCATCCTTTATCAATTGTTCAGTGGCCTCCATAATACCACACAGAGTGCCCTTTGTATCAAGAGTTCCCCTTCCCCATATTTCACCATTCTCAATTATTCCATCAAAAGCAGGTTTAGCCCAGCCTTTTTCATCTATGGGGACGACATCATAATGGGCCATAAGTACTGAAGGCTGAAGTGATGATTCTCCCTTCCAACGGTACAATAACCCCGTCTTCCCTATGTACTCATGGGCACAATTATTATGAATTAGGGGGAATCGTTCTTTAAGTACATTTTTGAACTTATCGAACTCACTGAAATCAATAAGAGTTTCGTCCCTGTCAGATACGGTCTTGCATCTAATCATTTCGACCATATCACTAACTATCTTTTCCTCGTCCAGCATCAAATCCTTTTTGACTGATGGCGCCTCAGCATCGGGCTTAAACATTACGGCACGAAATATTATTAAGCTAACAAATATGATAAAAGCAAATAGCAACAAACCAATAATTATATCCATAGGAAAGCACCTCAC
Organism: Bacillota bacterium; assembly: GCA_023411795.1. Taxonomy (GTDB): domain Bacteria; phylum Bacillota; class Clostridia; order DSM-8532; family DSM-8532; genus DTU059. The sequence goes on along the minus strand of JAEYOK010000013.1, from coordinate 32,983 downwards.
CGTTATATTATGTTTTTCTTATAGAGTAACCTTGCCATTAAGATGGATATTATGGCTCCAACCGGCACTAGGATGCCTACTGAGCTTGCAAGGGAGGGTGCCGAAGTAAATAAAATTATCATAAATAACATAGGTGTTATTGCTAATTTCCAGTTCTTACTGATATATACTACACCCAATCCGCCAAACAACGCCGGAAGTATATTATCAAATGCCGGTTTTAAAGTGGGTGAATTAAGTATCGGTGTTAAGGTTCCAAGAAGAAGCACTCCGATTGCTATAATAAACGTTGTCACTATTGAGGATGTAGCAACTGCGATAGTGGAAACGACATCTCCTTCTTCTGTGTTTGACTTGACATCATTAATCTCCATGGCATTAATTGCGCACGGTACTTTAAGATTAGTCAGATTGCCTGTTACAAAGCCAAGATAAGAGCCTCCCGTGCCTAACATAGGAGTAAAGGTTATAACCTCAATAGCGCCTACTGTCCAGAATATTGGGGCAACCCCTAAAAGTCCCTTGAAAACCGATGTAAACGGTGGCCATGCATTATAGTATACACATACTGAAATAGGTACTAGGAGGAAAATGACAGCCGCGGTCCATATCCATAACTTTCCATAGTAATGAGTGCCCTCATCATAAGTCTTACCGTTCATACTTATACCCCCCTTAAGCCATAATAGGCGTGATTATTATCGCAAAGACCATAGCACCAAGCATACATATGGGCAAGGCATAGTCCTGTAGCCACTTAATTTTGAGAACTTTGATAAGAAGCCCGCATATAATCATAAGCAAGGCTGAGAAAACCATAACAAAGATAGGAATCCAACCGGTCAAGCCGTTTCGTATATTGGAAAAAACCATGCCCATAAATGCGGATATCATACCTAGGAACATTGCTGTAATTAATAGGTCCCCCCATTTGCTATCCTTGTTCTTAATGGATACAAGGCCGCCCTGTATACGTTTTAATAGAATTGGAACCAGAATGGTGCTGGGCAAAATTCCAAGAGTCATAACCCATGCGATTGCTGAATAAACTTTCGGGTCGGTAATTGTTTCAGAGAGGGATACTCCCAGAGCGGAAGCCGTTGAAGTTGCGGCGGGCAATTCATATGTAATGGCTCCTATCACGCTTAGCCTAATCCATGGCAGAGGCAGACCAAGGAATTTTGATAAAGTTAACACACCTAATAGTATCGAAATAGCGGGGGCAATTGTAAAGATAGCGGATGAGGTTATGGTTTTTCTTAGCTTCTTTGGCTCCATCCCAATTTCTTTTCCCCTCTTGTATGCCCTTATCAAAAAGAACAGGGACTGAGCAAGGATAAAGAGAATAACTAAAACTGCCACAAGATATAAAAAGCTGCTATTAGGGTTGAAATTCATATCACATTCCTCCCATTCAAACGGTCTCTTTATTAAGTTAACTATATCCTTTTAAATAGCTTATATCAAACTATTTTTATTGTTTTCGCAGCATAATAACCTCACAGTATTTATTTTGCCATTAGGGCCAGCGGCATATATTTGGCGCCCAATGCATACCCCTACACTAATAATATATCTATGAGTTTTCCTTTAGCAACCTCTCTTTTGTTGACCATAGTTTCAGAGATAAATCAACATAATAATTATGGGGGCTTTCAAATCTCTTCACTTCATCCCACAGCATATCAACGTTTTCTTTGCACTGGCGTTGAATATCATTTAGTGCAGGGCTTTCATATATACAATTCCCTTTATCGAATATCTTGGTCAAAAGCCTTTTGGCCCTAAAGTTTGTCACAGTCTTTCTCTTCCATGTAAATTCAGGATCAAACAGTTCATAGGGTAAATTTTCATCAATAATCTCATCATGCTCAGTAAGGACATCGGCTATTGCTTTTCCGCTCTCCTTGTCAGATAAACGCCAAAGCACCTTATATCCGGGATTTGTTATCTTAGCCGTGTTTTCGCTAATCTTTATTTTGGGGATTATTTCACCGTTTTCCTCAACAGCCACCAGCTTATATACCCCATCGAATACCGGCGAGGATTTGGACGTAATAAGGCGTTCACCGACACCAAAGAAATCCACACGGGCACCATTGATGAGCATATCTCGGATAACAAACTCATCAAGAGAATTTGATGCCACTATTTTACAATCCGGGAAACCTGCTTCATCTAGCATTTTCCTTGCTTTTTTAGACAGGTACGTGATATCTCCCGAATCTATTCTGATTCCTTTAGGTCGAAACCCCTTTGGAACAACTTCTTCTTTAAACACTCTTATGGCATTTGGTACTCCTGATTTAAGAACATTATAGGTATCAACCAGCAAAGTGCATTCAGACGGGTATGTCCTTGCATAAGCACGGAATGCCTCCAATTCAGTAGGAAACAGTTGCACCCAGCTATGAGCCATGGTTCCCAATGCTGGAACACCGAACTCTTTATCAGTGATAGTACAGGCTGTACCGATACATCCGCCTATATAGGCAGCTCTTGCGCCATTTATAGCTCCTTCTGCACCATGTGCCCTTCTGGAGCCGAATTCCATAATAGCTCTTCCCTGTGCAGCTCTTACTATGCGATTTGCTTTAGTTGCAATAAGGCTTTGGTGATTTATAGTCAGAAGCACCATGGTTTCAATAAATTGAGCCTCGATAACCGGACCTCTTACTATCACCATTGGCTCATTAGGAAAAATAGGAGTCCCTTCGGGTATGGCCCAAACATCACAGGTAAACTTGAAGTCCCTGAGGTATTGTAAAAATTCTTCGGTAAACAGGTTTTTGCCTCTTAAAAATTCAATGTCCTCATCCTCAAACTTCAACTCTTTTAAATATTCAATTAACTGTTGAATTCCTGCCATAATGGAAAAGCCGCCACCATCGGGAACTCTTCTGAAAAACATATCAAAGTATGCAATCTTATCTTTCATGTCATTATTAAAATAACCGTTGGCCATTGTAAGCTCATAAAAATCAGTCAGCATGGTCAAATTTGTTTTATTCACTTATTCCACCCCTTTAACCACTTCTATTCCGTTAATTATCATATTGTACAGCGCCATCGTGTTTGTTAGGTCTCCGTTATGAGGACCCAAATCATAGGTCTCAACGGCATTCATAGGAACAATTATCCTGGACTTTTTATTATTTTTGTTAAACCAGGTCTTTAGGGTAATTGCAAATTGTTGAATGCAAATGTCGGTACAACAGCCCGTGATTATAAAGGTATCAATCTGAGAGTTTTCATTAAGCCATTTTTGAAAAGCCTCTTCTAAAAAGGCATTTGTAGAGTTTTTAGGAATCAGAACATATCCGCCCACTTCTTTGATTTCATCAACTATCTCGCTTTCGCTGGTATCTTTTATACAATGAGTCGGATAGGAACCAAATTCAGGTGACGCATCGGTATGACTGTCAGCAAAAGCTAACTTTTTCATATTAAATAGGTCACACTTCTTTGATAGTTCTGTTATTGCGGGTATGATTGCCTCCACTCTTCGGCTCATCATTGCGCCCTCTCTAATAAACCCATTTATCATATCTACGATAACAAAGGCTGACTTTTCACCGTTTATATCCTCAAGCCTTATTCCCGGCAGCTTTTCCAGCATATTATTTATTTCATTTAAGCTTTCAATATTTCTATTAACCATCATTAATCCTCCTCTTATTCTGTTATTCCAACCCAGTTTGGGTTAAATTTAAACAACTTGGACGGTCTGTGTCCCGAATCCCTGGTGTAATTATTGGTTTCAACGACCATACTGGCTATTTTTCTTCTAAAGTTTGCTTTAAGCAATTCCTGGTCCAGTATAACCTCATACACCTGTTGGAGCTCAGTCAGGGTAAATAGCTCCGGCATTAGATTAAAAACAATATCTGTATACTCAATCTTATTTCTCAATCTTTCAAGAGCATATTCTATCATTTTAGCATGGTCAAAAGCTATTCCATTTGATTCGATAACTTCTCTTCTTGTTTTAGTAACCTTTCCCTCAACAAGTTTTTCGATTTTTATAGTAGCAGACAAATCATCTTCATCGTTCGATAAACTTAAATTGATTAATTTCTGAAGAATATATCCGTCCTCGGTAAGATTTTTTTGCTCCTGAAAGGTTTTTGCAGATACTGTGAACCATTTCGCATCATCAGCATCATCACTTGCTTTTATATTAAGAGAGGAACTGTCTACCAATGACATATATGAAGTACTTATCACTCTTGTTCGCGGGTCTCTGCCTACGTCACCCCATGTATAAAGCTGTTCCATATATATGTCATCAATGTTAGTTTCCTCTTTTAATTCCCTCAACGCCGCTTTATCAAGGCTTTCATCCATTTGAACAAACCCGCCGGGAAGAGCCCATTTGCCCATGTATGGATGTTCTCCCCTTTTAATCAGCAGTAGTCTCAGCTCTTTTTCAGAGAGCTTTCTATAGTTCTCCTTTTCACCATTAGTCACAGTAAAAATAAGCATATCAACAGTAACTGAAGGCCTGTCAAATTTACCGGCGTCATATTTGGCTAGGAATTGCTCTTCTGTGAGACCTTGCTTGTTTCTTATGCTATCTTGCATTATGCCACCTCATCTCTGGTATGTTATTGTTTTTTTGATATTATCATTTTGTTAATATCATTATATTGCCATTACCGTATCCTGTCAATAAGAACCCCACCCCACAGTCCCGGGAACCTTGTTACTGCGTAATAAAAAAAATGAGTAAAAAGTTTACTCATTTCAGCATATAACTATTATTTAATATCATTGTGTTATAAAGAAACAATACATCCTGATTCTCAGAGAAATCAATGTATTCATCCAACAAGTCTGTTGAAATATAGCGAAGGTCAACTAATGTTATCTTTGAGTACCCTGAGAGTAAAAGCGGCGCAATACTGCTTCCAAAAGAATCCCTAAATAATATTAGCTCCCTCTCGGTCACACTATCAGGATTTTCAATTGTTATAAGTGCCTTTGCCCCTGAGAGATAAACATCGTAGGGATCCGTTCCTTCAAACTTTTCCACCATATATATGCCACTGTAGATCTTTGTTTCATAGTCATAGACTACAGCTTTTTCAAGCATTTCATTAGTGAGATAAATTAATTTGTCGGGAGTAGATTTTAGTCCAAACTGCCCGGAATATGATCCGTAAAATGGATACAATTCTTTCGCCTGATATTGATTTTTGTCAACCTGCTCTCCTGTGCACATTTTCTCTAAAAGCTCGTTGGCCGCATCTATTACTTTGTCCTGACTCCAGTGAATATCAGTTTTGTAGTAACCCTCTATATCCAAGGAACCAAACAAATATATATATTTCATGCTTTCGAGCTGTTGATTCATTATTGCTTGCAGCTTATCATAATCCATTGAGGGATATCCGTTTTTTGAGGCTAAAAAATAATTCTTATCGGGTATTATAGAATAATAAACCTTCATACCCTTAAGATATTTTTCATAAACCTCATTAAGCTTTTTAGCTGCATTAAGAACTGATTTATCATTAAGAGGGTATTCGATTTTTCCTATATTCCCATCAATTATATAAATTCCATTGTTATCCTTCTTGTTTAAGATGTAATAAGAACCTATGGCCTTTAGTCCCCTTAAATCGTCTCTTAATATAAATTGGTCAAGAGTATACTTCTCAAACTCCTCAAACAACTCCCCCGAGAAAAGCTTCTGGAATGAAAACTTAGGTAATTGTGCAAGCTTTCTCCTTTCGCTGTAAGAGAAATCAGCATCAGCCTTGATAACGTTACTTAGCATAAAGCCTGAAAGAATTGAGATGAAGCATATTATTACTACAATATTTTTTACATGTTTATTCATATAAACCTCATGTGTTAAAACCTAAAATACAAAAATGGATTAAAAGAGCCATCAATAAGGTACCCAGTTACAAATAACAACAATAAAATGTGGGCTATGGGCTCAAGAAAATTAATTACTTGCCCAAATTCTTTATTCTCGCCGGCCTTTTTAATAAAACCAGATACTATCGGCGTAGCTCCGATTACCGCTATTATTAAAACAACCAGATAGCTTTTTATGTAATAAATAGTTTCCATATTGGAAAAGGGTATATTAAGAAGCCCAAACATCCCCTTCAGATTTGTAAGGCTTTCTTTCATTCCATCTCCGTTAAATATTACAAAGCTAATTGTAATGAAAAACAGCAAATATAAATGGCTTACCGCTGCCGGAAGCTTTTCGAGAACCTTCTTAAAGAAATTCTTCTCAAGGGATAAAAACAAAGCGAAATATAACCCCCATATTATAAAGTTCCATTGAGCACCATGCCAAAATCCGGTCAGAAACCAAACAACAATGATGTTTCTTATCCACTTTAGGGTATTAACACGGTTCCCACCCATGGGGATATATACATAGTCCCTAAACCAGGTTCCGAGGGATATATGCCATCTTCGCCAAAACTCAGATATGCTCTTGGCTATAAAGGGATAATTGAAATTCTCCAGAAAATGAAACCCAAATATTCTTCCCAATCCGATTGCCATATCACTATAAGCCGAAAAATCAAAGTAGATTTGCAGCATAAAGGCAATTGCCGATACCCAGTAGAATAAGACTGTCTTCTCTGCGGTGTTTTTAAATATCTCAACCAGCTCTCCGAGTGTATTGGCTATTAAAACCTTTTTAGACAAGCCTATGATAAATCTGTTAATTCCATATGCCGCATCTGAAAGAGAATGAGTTCTCTCATTAAGCTCTTTTTCTACGGTAGTATATCTCACAATAGGTCCTGCAATTAACTGTGGAAAAAGTGAAACATATGCTGCAAAGTTAAGTAAGTTTTTCTGAACATCTGCTTCGCCCCTATATACATCTATTGTATAAGATAGAATCTGAAAGGTATAAAAGCTTATTCCGATAGGTAATAAAATATTAGTAAGGGGTATATCTGTATTTAACACCCAGTTTAAATTTTCAATAATGAAATCGGTGTACTTGAAGAAAATAAGTAATCCAATACTAAAAATTATTGAGGAGATAACCGGTATTTTAGCATACCGGCTTCCCCTCGCCCTATCTATCCATAATCCGTGAAGATAGCCCGAAACAATGGATACTATCATTAAAACGGAATACATCGGCTCTCCGTAGAAATAAAAGAAGAGGCTTGCCAACAGCAAAACGCCGTTCTTCAATTTCCAAGGAGATAAAAAATACAAAGCCAATACTATAGGTAAGAAGTAATATAGAAAACTAATACTGGAAAATAGCATATTAACCCTTTAGCGCAAGAAATGCATCATGCAATGCTTTACCGTTATCATCGCTCAGAATTACGATTATAACATCACCGATATTGTCTACAATTACGTTTTGAGGGTCAACACCAACGCAAATCCACTTTCTGGGATCCACGTTTTCTTTTATTTCAGTCTTTATTTTTTCGACATCAGCACCTTCTTTAACCCTTACAAGATCAAGCTCATAAGCATGGACTGATATCATGGGAACTGAAGCTATAGCCGATTCAAATTCGATACCCTCTTTACCGAGATGATAAGCACAGTTCTCTGAGTTGATTTCATTAACAAGCAAGCTTTCTGTAAAATCACTTTCTAAATCTGCAGTATCATATATTTTATTTAAAATATCTTCAAGACTGCCTTCAAGGTTCTCGTTCTTTTTGCCATCTCCGGTAGGGTCTGTGCCGGAGGGTTTCGACTGGCATGCAGCGAAACTAAAGACCAAGGTTACTGTAAGTAATAATAAAAGTAGTTTTTTCATTGCGTTCTCCTCTGTAAATTTATTAATGCATTTAGTTAGACGACGAGGAGCTCTTTTGGTTCATTTTTCCCAAATATATTTTTAAAGTCATAGTATTTAAGTTAGGTCTAGCGTCTTCTAACTGCCCTTCTTTGCTTTTTCTCTCTTTGGGTCCCGGTCATTCGCATAAAAAAATCCTCTTGCTCATCCATTAACCGGGATAAGCTCAGAATAAAGGACTTTATTTCATTATCTTTAATCAGTAATCTAAAAACATTTGCAACTGTATTTATGAAGTTCTCTTCAAGCTGATGTGTTGATGACTCTCTTGCTAAAGGACATATCGGAACGGCACGTGAATCCACTTTTATGGTAAGTGATCTGTTATGATCCATATATGGGGTAAGCGGAAAAATCCTGCATGCCAAAGGCCTTAATGAGCGTTGGCAATGTTCATTACAAATTGCTATAGAAACCGGCTTACCATTCCCATAGGTAAAAGATGATTGTTCAATTCTAATCCAGGTCGGATTATCCGAATACATTTCTTCCTCGCCCGGGTAAAGATACATTCCCGATGCTTCTTCTGTTGAAGCACAGCAAGCATGGCTGCACAACTCTCCGCAATCAGTCAGAAGTGGCGTTGTTTTATCTAACATCGTGTAAACTTTTTCATACAATTCGCGTTTTGTCACAATTCTACTCCTTCATAGCTTTTGATGTTGTTATTGTAAAAATCTATCGACTTAATTTTAACACACTGAATATACAAAGAAAAAGTTAGAAGAGGGTATTAGCATTAATCACCAAATTTATTTGGTATTTAATCTCAACATTGGTGATTTAGTAAAAATATATGAATTGTATGATTTTTAAATTGACATCCACTAAGCCCGTGAATATAATAATACTAAATTCAATTCATACTAAACATATATTTATTGTAAGAATGTGAGGGAATTACTATGGCAACAATATCACACAAGCTTACAGAACTAATTGGAAACACACCCCTTTTGGAACTTACTGATTATAACAAAACTCATGGCGTAAGAGGCCGGCTCATAGCAAAACTGGAGTATTTTAATCCCCTTGGGAGCGTAAAAGACCGAATCGCCCTTGCGATGATCAACGACGCTGAAAATCGTGGGGTTATAAATAAGGAGACGGTCATTATTGAACCGACAAGCGGTAATACCGGTATAGGACTTGCTTTTGTGGCAGCTTCAAAAGGATACCGGTTGATTCTCACGATGCCCGAAACCATGAGCATGGAACGCAGGAATCTCTTAAAAGCTCTGAATGCTGAACTGGTGCTAACCCCTGGTAAAGACGGAATGAAGGGAGCCATCCGCAAAGCCGAGGAGCTTTCAACCCAGATTAAAAATTCCTTTATTCCTCAGCAATTCAACAATCCTGCAAACCCAAAGATTCACAGAGATACGACTGCTGAAGAAATCTGGCGTGATACAAACGGAGAGATTGCCGCTTTTGTTGCCGGTGTTGGTACCGGCGGCACAATAACGGGTGTAGGCGAAGCACTTAAAGAGAAAAATCCGGATATAAAAATTATCGCGGTAGAACCTTATGATTCGGCCGTCCTTTCGGGCTCGGCACCCGGCCCTCATAAAATACAGGGTATCGGTGCAGGATTTATCCCTTCCATCCTCAACACAAACATTATTGACGAAGTGTATAAGGTAAGAACTGATGATGCTTACATAGCAGCACAGGCACTGGCCGGAACAGAGGGGCTGCTTGTTGGCATTTCCTCCGGTGCTGCAGCCTTTGCGGGAACCCAAATAGCCAGACGTCCGGAATTTGAAGGTAAAATAGTTGTAGTACTTCTTCCCGATACGGGAGAGCGATACCTTTCCACTCCTCTATTTGACAGCCTTGAAAAATAGTTCCCCCGAAAGGAGGCACAAAAATGGCATGCGATACAGCAAATATCGTCACACAATTAGAAAAAATCTCCAACCTTCACCCATGCTTCAGTAAAGGAGCCAATGTACATAAAGGGCGGGTTCACCTTCCGGTCAGCCCTACCTGCAATATTCAGTGCAAATTCTGCAAAAGAAGCTTTAATAAACACGAACAGCGCCCCGGTGTAACCGGCCGGCTGCTTTCTCCCGAACAGGCTGCGCAACTCGTGGATAAAGCTCTTATGCTGTGCCCCGAAATTACTGTAGCCGGTATAGCAGGTCCCGGAGACACACTTGCTACGCCTTATGCGTTGGATACCTTCAGATTAATCCACAAACGCCATCCGGAGCTGATTAATTGTCTAAGCACTAATGGACTCCTGCTGGAACGCTATGCCGAAGACCTCCTGGTTGCAGGAGTCCGCACAATTACTGTTACGGTTAATGCGGTCGATCCTGAAATTCTTCAGCATATATGTTCTTATGTGCTGATTGATGAAAAGCGCTATGAGGGAATTGAGGCAGCAAAGATTTTTATCGAAGCACAAAAACGCGGCATACAGAAAGCGGCCGGGCTTGGAGCGGTTGTAAAAATCAATATTGTTTTAATTCCCGGTGTGAATGATTTTCATATATCAGAGATTGCCCGGACAGTTGCCGAACTCGGGGCTTCACTAATTAATATAATTCCGCTTATTCCGCAGCATGAAATGTCGTACATAGAAGCGCCCACCTGCGCCGAGCTTAATGAAGCAAGGCGGGCGGCTGAAGAGTTTCTGCCGGTTTTCCGGCATTGCCAGCATTGCCGTGCCGATGCCTGCGGTATCCCCGGACGAAGTGATTTATCCCATCTTCTTTATGGCGAAAATCAAAGGATAGAGGAAACCTTTTCTCACGGATGAATTATCTTAACGTTAATCTTTGACGGAGGAACTATAATATGAGTAAATTTATTGACCGGCCACGGTATGCCTGTGCCCTTGGCGGGGCTCTCTCTACACTCCGCGCCATACCGTGCGCCATACCTATTATTCACGCATCGGCGGGATGCGGACACAATCTCCAAAATGCCATCAATCAGGGAGCAGGATATTTAGGCGGCGGCTACTGCGGCGGGCTGGCTCTGCCCAGCAGCAACGTTGCGGAACGTGATGTTGTCTTTGGAGGGGAGAGTCGGCTTCGTGAGCAAATTACAAGCACCCTTGAAATTATCGACGGCGACCTCTACATGGTGCTTACCGGCTGCATGGTTGAAATGATAGGTGATGATCTGGATGCAATTGTATCCGAGTTTGCCGGAAGTGAAAAACAGGTAATTGCCGTACGCACACCGAGTTTTCGCGGTAACTCATTTACAGGCTATGAACTGATTCTTAGTGCACTGATTCAGAAATATATAACAAGACAACCACAAAAAGAGACCGGCTTCGTCAATGTGCTTGGAATTGTACCGGCACAGGATGTTTTCTGGAAGGGAAATCTGAAAGAAATCAAAAGGCTTCTGGAAAGACTTGGACTTCGTGTCAACACATTTTTTGGTGAAGGCGAAACCCTTGAGGATATTAAAAACTCCGGGAAAGCTTCTCTGAATATTGTGGCCTCCGATGTTTATGGCATTGATGCTGCAAGAAAATTCAAGGAAATCCACAGCATTCCTTACATCACAACCGGATTTCCGATAGGCCCGGATTCAACCAGGGAGTTTTTGCTTATAGTAGCCGATGAACTCGGTATAGAAAAATCTATTGTTGAAGCTGTTATTGAAGCTGAAAAACAGGTTTACTACGATTATCTGGAAAGGCTCGCCGACATTTACAACGACATTGATCTGCAGCGTTATGCTGTGGTAGTGGGCGATTCAAACTACGCTCCGGCAATATCACGATTTTTATCAGATGAACTGGGTTGGCTGCCTGAGTTGGTCGTGATTACCGACTCTTTGGATGAAGCTGTGCAAAGTTCTATCGCCAAACGTTTTGACAATTACGAATCAGGCATTAAGCCATCAGTAAGGTATAACACCGATACTTCGTCGGTTAAGAAATATATCACTGAGATTTGGCCCCGTAATAGAAATGAGCGATATTTCGATTCTATGAACCCCACTGTGCTTATAGGAAGCATATATGAAAGAGATCTGGCAACCGAGTTCGGGTTCCCGTTATTGACTGTTTCTTATCCGGTCACAAACCGGGTAGTACTAAACCGCGCCTATGCCGGTGTAAACGGAGCTTTAAGCTTAGCAGAAGATTTATTCGGCGTTCTGGTTGCAGGAAGGTAGGAGGAATAAAAATGGATTACATAAATGCAAAATCTGCTCCCGCCCGTGAAGACAGGTTAAAAGCAAACATAGCTTTCGGCGGTACCTGCGCTGAAATGAAAGGCTGCATTAAAGGAGGATGCTTTTCGAAGAACGGTTGTCTGAACCTTGCCGATAGGCGGTTTACACAAACACAGGGATGCCAGTTTACCTTAAGTCTCGCCATCCTCAATACCTTGCGAAATGCAGTTGTAATCATGCACGCTCCAATCGGCTGCGGTGTCTGCACTATCAGTAATACAGGTGTAAACCAATCCTTTAAACGACTGCGTGATCCTTCTGCCGAAGGCATTATTTGGCTTTCCACCAATCTGGATGAGGTAGATGTAATAAGTGGTGGTGAGCGCAAGCTCCGTGAAGCCGTGCTTTTCGCTGACCGTGAGTTCAGGCCCGATACCATAATTGTGGCAAACGGGTGTGTGCCGGCATTAATAGGTGATGATATTGACAGTATTCTGGCTGATCTTGAAACCCAAACTGCCGCCAGTATTGTGCCCATTCACTGTGAGGGCTTTAAGACCAGGGTTATGGCAACAGCTTATGACGCAGTCTATCACGGTATCCTAAAAAAGTACATCAAAAAACCTGAAAGAAGAAATTATGTGACTGAACCGGATTTTGAAATGCTCAGGGAGCGATATCGAATCAGCCGTAATGTAAATGTTCTGAATGTCAGTTCCATGAGCCGGCAGGATGAACTGGAACTTCAAAGGCTCCTCAACGCAATTGGCCTGAACGTAACCTTTATCCCCTGCTATTCAGAGCCGGAGGATTTTGAGTATTCGCTGGAAAGCTCGCTTAATATTAGCATCTGCGGCACACATGACGACTATTTTCTCAAGCATATCAAAGAGAAATATGATATCCCATTTTTAATTGACACCATACCAATCGGAAGGAAAAATACAGATCGCTGGATTGTAAAAATTGCGGGATATTTCGGTCTGGAAAAAGAGGCACAAGATCTTATCACTCTGGAAAATAAGCTGCTGGATGAAAGTCTTGACCCATTCCGAAAAACACTATCGGGCAAGCGTGTGTTCGTTGCCGGTGGTGAGGTCAGGATTGTTGCAACTGCAGAAATATTACAGGATCTAGGAATGCAGGTGGTTGGCTTTAAAGCGCATCATTTCGATGAGTTTATCGAACCCATGTTTGATACTCTTAAGGATGTTGACGATGTACTTATAAGTGTTGCGACCAATCAGCCCTTTGAGCAGTCAAATCTTCTGAATAGATTAAAACCTGATGTTCTAATCACACACACCGGCGGCAATAACATATCTGCAAAGCATGGCCTGCCCATCCTTCCCCTGTTCGGCCCAAGCTACAACTATATGGGCTATTCGGGTGTTTTTGAGGTGGCCAGACGTCTGAACAGAATCTTAAGGAACTATCAATTCAATAAAAGGCTTTCTCAAAATACCAGACTTCCGTTTAAAAAGGAATGGTACGAAAAAGATCCGTTCGCTTATATTAAAAGCAAGCCGTAGTGAAACGGAGGTGGAGGTGTTATTGTGAAAAAAATCAACCAAAAAGATAAGGAAATAACAAATCTAAGTCGGGTAAGATTTGATTTGAGAACCCTGGTTCCTACCCTGAGCGCCGTCCTCACACTGTTGGTTCATCTGCTAATTCCAAACAGCCCCAGGTATACGCTGAAATCCCTGCCGTATTTCACTATTGCCCTGATTGTCGTGATTAGCATAACTTTAATCTTTGTGATACTATCCTTATTTTCACAAAAAATACGCGACAGGTATGCGTACAAATCTTGGTTCATTGCAACATCTATTTTTTTAGTCAATCTTCTGAATATCGCCACACTGAAGATGATGCTTCTCCCTATCATCTATTTTCCCAATCCGGACCGTATTCTGAAGGTTTTTGCCGACGACTGGGCCTTTATCCTTAAATGTTTAGGATACTCGCTCAGGCTATTGGTGACAGGTTATACTATAGGCGCTTTTGCAGGTATGACAACCGGCATTCTCGTTGGTTGGAGTAAGAAATGGAGCTATTGGGTAAATCCTCTTATAAAAATCATCGGGCCTATTCCCTCAACAGCTTGGGTTCCCATTGCGCTTGTATCATTTCCGACTTCTTTTTCTGCTAGCACTTTCCTTATAGCGCTTGCTGTTTGGTTCCCGACCACAGTACTTACCAGCTCCGGCATATCTAATGTTCAAAACTCATATTTTGAGGTTTCTAGCACACTTGGAGCAAAAGCACTTCACAAAATACTAAAAGTCGCCCTACCCGCAGCGGCACCCAGCATCTTTGTAGGCATCTTCAACGGTACGGGTGCATCCTTCATCACCCTGATGACGGCTGAAATGATGGGAGTCAAATATGGTATCGGATGGTATATCAACTGGCAGAAGGATATGCTCTCCTATGCGAATGTTTATGCAGGACTTATCGTAATTGCCATAACATTTTCAATGATTATTACGCTCATGTTCAGAGTACGGGATCGGGTTCTGGGCTGGCAGAAGGGGGTCATCAAATGGTAAAACAGTCAACTGGCAGCATTCTTGCCGAAAATCTCAGAAAGGAATTCGTCAGGCCTGATGGTCAAACGGTCGTGGCCCTAAACAATGTAAATGTGAATATAGAGGCTGGGGAATTCGTCTCTCTAATTGGGCCTTCAGGCTGCGGCAAATCAACATTTTTAAGACTGCTGGCAGGACTTACCGAACCGGACGATGGTTCATTTACACTAGATGGTGTTCCCATCACAACGCCCGGTTATGAAAGAGGGCTCGTATTCCAGGACCCTACCCTATTCCCCTGGCTTACGGTTTATGACAATATCGCTTTTGGATTAAAGATAAGGAACATCTACCATGAAAAGAAAAAGGATGTACAGGATTTCATCGGTCTGGTCGGTCTTGAAGGTTTCGAAAAGGCCTATCCTCACCAGTTATCGGGAGGAATGGCACAGCGAGTAGCTCTTGCACGAGCCCTTGTGAACCATCCCAAGGTCCTTCTACTTGACGAACCCTTCGGAGCGCTCGATGCGTTTACGCGTATGAACATGCAGGATGAGCTGATAAAGATCTGGCGAGAGCGTGGCACGACTATGGTTATGGTAACTCATGATGTAGATGAAGCTATTTACCTAAGCGACAGGATTTTTGTGATGTCACCACGACCGGCAAGGATTGCAAGCATTATCAATGTCGAAATAGGACGCCCACGAGGAAGGGATTTGCCCGACTTTTTGAGGCTGCGAGCTAAGATACTTCAGATTCTGGATTTCGCGGGCAAGCGCGAAGAAATCCAATACTATCTGTAACAAGTAACCATAATATAACCAAATTAATAGGAAAGGAAATTTATTATGAAAAAAAATAAACTATTTTTGTCTGTTCTTATTATTCTGGCTTTGGTATCAACTCTGTTTTCGGCATGTTCTTCACAACCATTATCGTCAAATCCTACCGTATCGCTCGAACCTTCATCATCTAATGTCGCACAGCAAACCACCGATCCTGATTCAGATTATGTTATCCGAATCGGCTGGGGAGGGAGCTTGTGCGAAGCACCGCTCCATATGGCGGTAGAAAAAGGCTTCTTTGAAAAAGAAGGCCTTAAGTACGAGCTTATTAAGCTGGCACCGGGAGCAGCTTTCGACTCTGTAACCGCCAATCAGATTGACGCATGCTTCGGCCTTCTCGCAAGTCTTGTCCAACCACTTTCAAACGGGCTTCCTATTAAAATCACAACAGGCTTACATACAGGCTGCGATAAGGTGCTTGTGAAACCTGATTCTGGTATTACCGAACCAAAGGACTTTGTAGGTAAGAAGGTCGGTGTCCCAAGCTACACCTCAAGTCCGTATATCTTTGCAAAACGAGTCCTGGCTGATAACGGCGTGGATGTGACTGATAAAAGCTCAGAGGTTGAATTTGTCGTATATTCAACCGCCGATCTCCCGTTGGCTCTGGAAAAGGGCGCTGTTGACGCCATCGCTATGAACGATCCCACCGCCACTATCGCGGCAAATGAGAATAACTTAATAGTTATCTTCGACTCGGCCATTGACGAGCCCTATAAAGATCAGTACTGCTGTGCGGCCTATGTGCGTGAGAATATAGCCCGGGAGCATCCTGATATTGCAGCGAAATACACACGGGCCATGCAGGAAGCAAGTGCATGGGTACAGGAGCACAAAATCGAGACCACACAGATTCAGGTTGATAATAAATGGGTTGCGGGTGACGCAAAGATTAATGCCGATGTTCTCAAAACATTCAACTATATACCTTCCTATATTGAGGCATATGAAATGTTCGGCCTGCTTGCGGCTCAGCTTCAGGACGTAGGCATGCTCAATGAAGACATAGATGTCCAGGCTCTCCAAAAAAACAGCTTTTCATTACATGCAGATTTACCCTACAAATAAATAGAAATAGAGATAAAAGGAGTCTGTTATGAGAAGAGTCTGGAGAATTGCCATAGCAAGTCTGGATGCTAAGGTTATTAACGAACACTTTGGACGGGCAAAGGAGTTTTTTATCATAGATTTATCCTCGGATGGAACATATACATTTGTTGAAAAACGTTCCGCGGCCCCTATTTGCGTATGTGGTGAGCATTCGCAGGAAGCTATTGAAGACAGAATCACCGCGCTTAACGATTGTGCTGCCGTATTAGTGGCTCAAATCGGTGCGTCAGCTAAAAGGGCATTAGAGCAAAACAGAATTTCTGTTTTTGAGCAGCCCGATTATATCAACAGCGCATTACTAAAGCTGGCCAGATACTTTACAAAAACTAATTTCACAAAACCGGAGGAATGAAACATGGCAAAGAAAATAACACAATTAGCTATCTACGGAAAGGGTGGCATCGGCAAGTCCACCACAACCTCAAATCTCACTGCCGCCTTGTCGAAGCTGGGATTCAAGGTTATGCAGTTCGGGTGCGACCCAAAAAGTGATTCAACAAATACCCTCCGCAATGGAACCTATATTCCCACTGTTCTTGACACGCTTCGTGAGAAAAGCACGGTAAATGCCCACGATGTAATTTTTGAAGGGTTTAACGGAGTATACTGCGTTGAAGCCGGAGGACCCGCTCCGGGCGTCGGCTGTGCCGGGCGAGGCATCATTACTGCGGTGGAGCTTTTTAAGCAGCAGAACATTTTTGAGGAGTTGGATCTCGACTTCGTAATTTATGATGTCTTGGGAGATGTTGTTTGCGGCGGTTTTGCAGTACCAATCCGTGAAGGCATTGCAGAACATGTTTTCACCGTTTCTTCGGCTGATTTTATGTCTATATATGCGGCAAACAATCTCTTTAGGGGAATCCAGAAGTATTCTAATGCTGGCGGTGCACTTTTAGGAGGGGTTATCGCTAACTCCATCAACGCTCCTTATGCCAGAGAAATAATCGACGATTTTGTGGATAGGACAAAAACTCAGGTCGTGGAGTATATACCCCGCTCAGTAACAGTAACACAATGTGAGCTTCAGGGAAAAACGACGATTGAGGCGGCTCCGGACTCGCAGCAGGCAAAGATATATTTAAGCCTTGCTGAAAAAATTTCCCGCCATACGGATTCTAAAACTCCGGAACCCTTAGGCGTACAGGAGCTTCGTGATTGGGCGTCAAAGTGGGGCGATTATTTGCTTGCCCTCGAAACCGGAAGCATACGGCCCGAGCTTTCTGCTAATATCTAATAATTGAATCATATAATCCGTGACAGGAACAAATTAGAGAGGCGTACAATGTATTGCCTCTCTTTTATCATTAAGCCTGATCCATCAATTAATAAGTTCGGTCAATATTCCTGAATCCATTCTAAAGACGCGATTTTCATAATCCACAGCATCTAAATCATGGGTAACCATTATCACTGCTGTTCCTCTTTGAGTGATTCGCTTAAGCAATTCCATAACTTCGGCTGTTGTCTGCGCATCCAGATCGCTAGTAGGCTCGTCGGCTATTAAAATGACAGGGTTATTGATCAAGGCCCGCGCAATGGAAACCCGCCGAAGTTCTCCTCCTGAAAGCTGCCTGGGATATAGCCGGGCTAAATGTGGTATTCCTACCTGTTCAAGCAATGACATCGCTTTTATGATACTGTCACCCTTGCGTCTGAAGAAATAAAACGGGAGTCTCACATTATCCAGTACTGTTAAGTTAGCAAGAAGGCTTTGCCCCTGTGGTATATATCCAATCATTGAATTTCTGTACAGAGAGATTTCTTTATCATTTAAGGATAAAATATCCCTTCCCTCAATTACGATACTGCCGGATGTTGGTTTTAACAGCCCGGCCATAAGATTAAGTAATGTGCTCTTGCCGCTTCCGGAGCGGCCTGTAATACTTATAAAATCACCTCGGGATAACTTCAGACTGATTCCGTTTACGGCTAAAAAAGATTTATCGCCTCTTTTATATTCCTTTGTCAGTTTATCTGCTTTTAATATCACGGCTATTCGCCCTCCCGCATGGTAAGATAAGTTTCAGCCTTGCTGATTTTAAGCGCTGAATAAATGGACGACAAAGGCCCCACGGCAATAGAAAGAAGCAGGCTTAACGCCAGAATCCCGAAAGCAGCATCGGCCTTCAGTCCAAGATACGGTAATTGAAGTTTATCACCAATATAGGTGCTGAATGGAAATATCACGGCTGAAGCCACCGCAGAACCGATAACCCCTCCGGCCATGCTGACAATGAGTGATTCGGTTAAGACCACGCCAACCAGTTTTACTCGCGTCATGCCCATCATGCGCAAAACAGCAAACTCCTTTTTGCGTTCATTAACCGTAATAGAGAAAGTCGCAACCAGAACGGCGGATGCAATAACCCAAAGAATGGCGGAAAATGCACGGATATAAACAATGAGAGAATCCAAAGCATTTGATGTCACGGCAATCATGTCTTTTGAAATAATCACATCAATTTGTGGTATCAGAGAAGTTATCTGTTTTGCAATTATTTTCACATCCTGGCCTTTTTCAACTTCAATCAGGACAGATGAAACTGCCCCATCCGGATATTCTGCCGAAATAAAATTCATTCCTGCCTCACGCGCCATAGCGACCAATGACTTCATAGTATCCATGGTCATAAAAACTGAGGAATCCAATCCGGTTGCAGTTTTTTCAAGTTGTGCAGCCACAGGATAGGAATGGTTGAATAGCATCAGAGTGTTATCGCTTTCAAGTATAATGTCGCTGCCAGCAATTAAATATCCGTCACCAATAGTGCTTCTGTAAGTCTTGGCAATCCATGGGCGTATCACAAAATCGGTATTGGGATCAAACCCGATAAGCTGAACCTGGGATGAACAGCACGACTCTGAAAGAGAAGTAAGAAAAAACTGGGAGGTGATTTGGGAAACTCCCTCAATCTGTGCAAATTGTTGGACTACTGAATGGCTAAAATAGAAGTAACTTGGTTCACCTCTCAGGAGAACACCTTCCATATTTGCCTCATACCCGTCAGGAACCACCATCAAATCAGCACCAAGTCTTTGTTTCATACTGTCCATTCCATTTCTCAGGCTGTTTGTCAGAATAGATCCTCCGAACAAAGTGAAAGCCATAACAGCTGCAATCATGATGAGGCAGGCAGTACGAAACGGTCTGCGTCTTAAGTTCTGCACAGACAACTGTCGATTTGATAAAGACTTTTGGCTCATGTCCCGACCATTCCTTTGCTTTTTGAATTTAATAGAAAAAACACATTGACTACCGATATAACGATAACAGTGCTTGCTAATATCACCAAAGCCGGTAGAGTGAGTGAGCGACATACCATATGTTCACTGTCGCAAACACCAATCAATACCGTTGGTACCAGCATGGTGAGTATTCCATTTAGAATAAGTGCCAGGCTCAGGCCAAGCCTTATCTGCCGGGATCGGAAAACAAACAGGAGAAAACCGAGTAGAGCTATTTCAATGCCAAGGCCAATCTCAGCCTGAGCAGTCCAGTGACATCTCATCACGGTGTTTGCCTTCATTGTCGCGGGAGCGTTTTCTCCGGTGTTCTCCGTAGTCTGATCATTTTTATGTCCTTCTTCCCCCATGTTCTTTAGCTCATCCATTTCTCGGGAGTTTTCTGTTTCAGCATGCTTTGCCGTATGTACACCACAAACCGGGAAAATCGTTTGCGGGCCTAATGAAATAATTCCCCCTAAAATGACAAATAGGATTCCGGTAATAAGCCTGTTTTTCATAAATCATCCTCCAGATATGAGAGCATTCATCCCACAAGCATGATGGATAAGCCTGCGTGTACAACAAAGGCAGACATTCAATAAGCTGTCTGCCTTTGTATGAATCTCCTATAATTCGATATAAAAGTGAGTCTTTAGTCTGAAAACAACGGAGTCGATAAATAACGCTCACCGGTATCTGGTAATATAACAACAATATTTTTCCCTACGTTTTCCGGACGTTTCGCAATCTCAGTTGCGGCCCAAAGTGCTGCACCTGAGGATATACCAACAAGCAGGCCCTCGGTTTTTGCCAGCTCTCTCCCGGTAGAAAAGGCGTCTTCATTCTCAACGGTGATGATTTCATCGTAAATATTTGTATTCAGCACCTGTGGCACGAAGCCCGCACCAATACCCTGAATTTTGTGGGCTCCGGGTGTCCCTTTTGAAAGCACCGGTGAAGCCGCAGGTTCAACAGCGACAACCTTTACGTTAGGATTCTTAGATTTCAAAAATTCGCCTGCCCCTGTGATGGTGCCTCCCGTGCCTATACCTGAAACAAAAATGTCTACCTTACCTTCGGTATCATCCCAGATTTCTGGCCCGGTGGTAGCCTTATGTACGGCAGGATTGGCCGGGTTCGCAAACTGGCTCGGTATAAATGAGTTCGGAATCTCATTTGCGAGTTCCTCTGCCTTTGCAATTGCGCCCTTCATACCTTTTGAGCCTTCGGTCAGAATGAGTTCCGCCCCATAAGCTTTTAAAAGGTTGCGGCGCTCAATACTCATTGTTTCGGGCATTGTGAGGATAATACGGTAACCTCGTGCTGAGGCTACAGAGGCAAGTCCGATGCCGGTGTTGCCACTGGTAGGTTCAATTATTACTGAGTCAGGATTTAAAAGTCCCTTTGCTTCAGCGTCATCAATCATTGACTTCGCAATCCTGTCCTTTACGCTTCCCGCCGGATTAAAGTATTCAAGCTTCGCAATAACTGCGGCCTTAAGTTCGTGTTTCTTCTCATAGTTCGTCAGTTCAAGAAGTGGGGTTCTTCCGATAAGATCAGTCAGGCTCTTATAAATTTTCGGCATGGTACAACCTCCTTGTGAACAATCTCAATAATTCATATATGTTTACTATGAATTATATCCTCATAGGATGATTTTGTCAATAGACCAAATAGAATAATTCACACAAAGTTTATATGAATTATAGGTTATTGACAGTATGAAAGTTTTAACATATTATTTATATATTATAAGTATGAATTAAAGTAATAGTCTGAGAAAGGACGGTACACATGAGAATATCGGCGAAGGGGCGTTACGCACTGGCTGCAGTAATTAATATGGCAGAAAGCTACGATAACGGTGAATATATTACCGTCATCAGCATATCCGAAAAGCTTGGAATATCAAAGATTTACCTTGAACAGGTTTTTTCTCTCTTAAAAAGAGGGGGTATAGTCAACTCGGTAAAAGGAGCTCAGGGTGGATATCAACTTGCCCGAATGCCCCGGCAGATAACCGTCCTGGATGTCCTGTCGGCTGTTGAGCTTTCTCTTTTCGAACCGGCAGAAGATACAGTACGGATTAAAGCACCTGAGATTGATGAAGCTATGCAATCTTCTGTATTTAATGCCATTGACTCCGCAATCAAAAGTACTTTGGAAACCGTAACACTAGATAATTTAGTCAACGAGGTTGAAGAAAACAAAAAAGGTCAGGGATTAATGTTTTTCATATAAAGTTGGAGGTGTTTTATGGATTTCAACACCCTTTGCGTTCACGGTAATGACTATAAATATGACAATACCGGTTCTGTCAGCATACCTATCTTTCAAACTGCCACTTTTGCTCATCCTGGTGTAGGACAGAGCACCGGCTTTGATTATTCAAGACTTCAAAATCCCACAAGGGAGCATCTTGAGAAAACTGTTGCTAACTTAGAAGGCGGTGTGGATGCCATGGCTTTTTCGAGCGGAATGGCGGCCATTTCTGCGTTAATGGAGCTGTATCAGCCCGGGAGCCATATAATTGTATCCGATGATCTTTATGGCGGGTCCCACAGGCTATTTCGTAATATATCGCAGAAAAACGGAATTACTTTCAGCTTGGTAGACACTTCGGATATTACCCAAATCGAATCTCGAATAAGACCCCAAACTAAAGCTGTTTTTATTGAGACTCCCACCAATCCGATGATGCATGTCACTGATATCGCAAGGGTGGCGGAGCTTACAAAAAGTCACAATTTGCTTCTTATCGTGGACAATACCTTTTTGACGCCATATTATCAGAAACCTCTTGCGCTGGGTGCCGATATTGTGATGCACAGCGGAACTAAATTTTTGGGTGGTCATAACGATACTCTGGCCGGCTTCTTGGTTGTCGCCGATAGCGGTCTTTCAGAACAGCTTCGGTTTATTTATAAAACTATCGGCGCATGCCTCTCCCCATTTGACAGCTGGCTTATTATCCGTGGTCTGAAAACATTGGCTGTCCGTATGGACAGACAGCAGGAAAATGCAATTAAGCTTTCACAATGGCTTATGTCACAGGAAAAAGTTAAAGCGGTGCATTATGTCGGTTTACCTTCTCACCCGAATTATGAAATTTCCAAAAGGCAATCAACCGGTTTCGGTTCCATGATATCTTTTGAAACCGACTCTGAAGAGACGGCAAAGAGGGTGCTTTCTAAAGTAACTTTAATTCAATTTGCCGAAAGTTTGGGCGGTGTAGAGACCCTGATTACCTATCCCATGCTTCAGACCCACTCCGATATTCCCAAAGAGGAGCGCGAGGCAAAAGGCATCCATGAAAGGCTTTTACGCCTCTCTGTCGGCCTGGAATCTGCCGATGATCTGATATCGGATCTCAATAATGCATTTGGAATGTGACAAGGGGACGGGGTTACTGTCACATTATATTCTTTGAATAACCCCTTTACTAATTCCCGTTAATCTTTCAATTTGTCTAATGGATAAGCTGTGCTTCTCCTTTAGTTCTCTTATATAAACATTCCTTCGATGAATATCAACCTTCTGTAAATCCTGCTCATTATCAACCTTGCAAATATCTTTGATTAGCTTTATAGCTTCACCATCATTTAGCTTTTTACATTCACCTAACTCCAAGCATACATCAGTGTTCTCTTTGTTAATATAATCTATAAATCTTCTTGCCGCAGTATTTCTATCTGTATCAAAAATATCAATAGCAAAGTCAATATCAGTCCAATGGTTTCCTTTAATATAGTGTGAATAATTTGACCATGAATAGTTTTCAATATGTGTTACTATACCAGCCTTTATTGGATTTTGAAAGATATACCTCAGAACAGTAAGGAAATACTTATCATCTTCTACAGGCTCACTTTTAAATCGATCCTGAAACAAATAGCCTATTCTATTATATTTTTTGTTATACCATAAAACATAGCTACCACATATCCTGCGCGTCATGGTCCCTAAAGGCTCCTTTCCCTCCTTTAGTAATAAATGGACATGATTACCCATCAAACAATAGGCATAAAGACTATATCCACAAATTTCTTTATATTTTCGCAAGGTTTGAATGAATTTAAAACTATCTTCTTCATCTTCGAACACTGTCTGACGATTAATTCCTCTCATGACAATATGGTATATACCGCTTTCACTTTTCTTTCTTGGCGCTCTTGGCATAAAAATCACCCCTATGGTATCATTTACCATATTGGTGATTTCGTGTCAATGTTTTTTTCCCCTTTTTCATCAAATGTGACAGTAACCCCGTCCCCTTGTCACGGTATATACCAAAAAATATTAATTGTTGAGAAAAAGCACTTGTATAATTTATACTTTCATTATTAACTTATAGTTAATCTTTAGTTTATAAAATTGGTGTAAAATACATTTTAAAAGCGAAGAATATAAACCAATTACAAAAGGGAGCTTAAAATTATGTTAGAACTACGAAAAATCGTAAAAAATTATCCCGCCGGTAATGGCGAGGTAGAAGCTCTTCGGGGCATCGACCTCCAATTCCGCAAAAGCGAATTTGTATCAATACTTGGCCCTTCCGGCTGTGGGAAAACCACACTACTTAATATAATTGGCGGACTGGATCAATATACAAGCGGTGACCTTATTATCAATGGAACATCCACAAAAGATTTCAAAGATCAGGATTGGGACGCTTACCGTAATCATTCAATTGGATTTGTGTTTCAAAGTTATAACCTTATCCCGCACCAGACAGTACTTCAAAACGTAGAAATAGCACTTACAGTATCCGGAGTATCGAAATCCGAACGAAAGACAAGAGCAAAGGAGGCACTAGAGCAGGTTGGACTCGGCGATCAAATAAAGAAAAAACCTAACCAGCTATCTGGTGGGCAAATGCAACGTGTCGCCATTGCTCGTGCACTAGTCAATGATCCAGACATCATTCTTGCCGATGAGCCTACAGGAGCTCTTGATACTGAAACAAGTGTACAGGTGATGAATATCCTTAAAGAGATATCTGCCAATCGTCTGGTCATCATGGTAACTCACAACCCGAATCTTGCGGAGAAATACTCCTCTAGAATCATTCAAATGCTGGATGGTAAAATAACTGATGATTCCGCAAGGCTTACAGAAGATGAATACCAAGCAGCACTAAAACAAGACCTAAAGGCAAAGACGCAGATAAAAAAGGAGAAAAAGCCATCCATGTCGTTTGGAACGGCATTTCGGCTGTCTCTTAAGAATCTGTTTAGCAAGAAAGGCCGTACAACATTGACAGCTTTTGCCGGAAGCATCGGTATTATGGGTATCGCCTTGATTTTAGCGGTTTCTAAGGGAACAACCACATATATTGACACTGTTCAGGAAGATGCACTTTCTTCATATCCACTTACAATTGAAAAGACCTCTGTCGATATGACTTCTCTTATGAGAACATTCATGAAAGTTCGCTCCTCAGATATAGATCACGATAAGGACGCGGTTTATAAAAAAACCGCAATCTACGATATTTTAACGGCAATGAACAACCTGGACAGCTTTGATAATGATTTAAAGTCCTTTAAAAAATATCTTGAGAAGGAATACCACGTTGACGAAGCTGATGAGGGACTTAGTCAAGCGATCAGCGGTGTTCAGTATTCTTATGATTTGGGATTGCTTGTATATACAAAAAATATTGACGGAGAGATTATTCAATCCGACACACAGGTTCTCCTTCAGGAGTTGTTATCCTCATTTATGGGCACCGATATGTCATCGTTTTCCTCAATGCCCGACAACTCGCCCCTTTTTGGGAATATGTCATCCTTTGAATCAATGCGCTCCCAAACGGCTTCTTCCATGGGAATGATGTCAATGAATCTGTGGCAGGAAATGCTAGCAGGAAGGAATGGAGAGCCAGTCAACGACCTGTTAATCAAACAATATGATGTAGTCTATGGAACCTGGCCTAATGAATACAATGAGGTTGTATTGGTACTGGACAAAAACAATGAGCTTGACGACATGACGCTATACGCTTTGGGATTAGAATCTAAGGAAAGCATTGATGCCATTATGGATGCTGCACTCAAAGGAACGGAACTTGAAAAAAACGATTCAAAATGGTCATATGCAGATATATGCAAAACTGAATTCCGAATTATTCTCAATCCCGATTGTTATATACAAGATGAAAGCACTGGTCTGTATACCGATCTAAGGCAGACAGATGCAGGTCTACGATATTTGTATGATAATGCTCTCACCCTCAAGGTTACGGGAATTATCCGCCCCAACGAAAACGCCCAATCAGCTATGCTGTCGGGGTCAATCGCCTATACAAATAAACTTACAGAATATGTAGTTGACCATTCCAAAAAATCTCCAATTATTACCGACCAAATAGAGAATAAGGCCACCGATATTTTGACCGGTCTCCCTTTTAAAGAAAACAAAGAGAACTTGTCAAACACAGAGAAGGAAAAAGAGCTAAAAGAATATATGTCCTATATGGATGAGAAGGGCAAGGCGTCAGCTTATATAAAAATTATGAGTATCCTCCCCGAGGAACAGCTGAATGCAATGGCAGCAAATGCTATTGGTAACTATACCCGCTCTGAAATGGAAACCGCGATGATACAGGCCTTAACGGAGAAGATGGGTGTGGATAAAGCCACCATTGAATCCTATATCTCAGACATGAGTGACGAAGAAGTAAATGAATTATTTACCACTTCGGTTAAAGAGCAAATCAAAGCCCAATATGCTGAACAAGTCAAGCAGCAGTTTTCAGAAATGAACCCCACTCAGCTTGCGGGAATGATGGACCAATTACTGGATACCAATACAACAGAGGATCAAGTAACAATCTACTATGACGAAATCATGGTGTTTTCCGAATCCACCTATGAAGAGAATCTTTCCAAAATGGGTTATGTGGATATGGAGTCCCCCGCAGCAATCAATATCTACGCCTCCTCCTTCGCAAACAAAGATATCATCGAAGACGCTATTACGGAGTACAACAAGGGTGTTGAGGAATTATCACAAATAAAATACACGGATTATATCGGGATTATTATGTCTTCAGTTACTACAATTATTAACGCCATTACCTATGTTCTTCTAGCTTTCGTTGCAATTTCTTTGGTTGTATCGTCTATTATGATTGGAGTTATAACACTCATATCCGTTCAGGAGCGTACAAAGGAAATTGGTATATTACGCGCAATAGGTGCTTCCAAGGGCGATGTTTCCAGTATGTTTAATGCTGAGACGGTGATTATAGGTTTTGCCTCGGGCTTACTGGGTGTAACAGTTACTTATCTGTTATGCATACCAATTAACCTAATTCTGCATAAAGTAACGGGCATTGCAAACCTTAATGCAATTTTGCCTTTAAAAGCCGCAACTATTTTAGTTTTAATAAGTATGGCGCTATCTCTTATTGCTGGCTTGATTCCGTCAAGAAGCGCAGCGAAAAAAGATCCTGTGGTCGCGCTTAGAACAGAATAACCCAAAAACTAGCTAAAGAGTATAAAAAGCCCCCCTGCCTTTCGGATCAAACCGTCTGGCAGCGGGGTTTTTTCATAACTGATTACTATTATAATCGTTTACCTAAATAAATATCCGGTTTTCCTATTGTTTAGGTGATTGTAACACTAAGCAAATAACATTTCAAGAAAATAGACTTTAAATGCCCTCCTTGTCACCTACGGATTTGATCCTTGATATTCACAATACATCCTTATGTGCTATAATATACTGATAATTTAAAAATATCTGGCAAATGTTATGAGGTGGAGAGTAATTGAATAAAATAATCGAGGTTCAAGGACTGAAAAAGTCTTATGGTAACATAGAAGCTATAAAAGGAATAGATTTTTATGTTGAAAAGGGCAGCTTATTTGCATTTTTAGGACCCAATGGAGCTGGCAAGTCAACAACAATTGATATTCTTTGCACATTACTAAAGCAAGACACGGGTGAGGTGAAAATAGCAGGGTATTCTCTGGGCAAGGAAGATGACAAAATAAGGTCTTCTATTGGAGCAGTTTTTCAAAAATCAATATTGGACGATGAACTAACAGTACTTGAGAACCTCTACATACGCGGTCGCTTCTATAATTTATCTAAGCAGGATTTGAAAAAATCGGTTGAAATGGCGGCAGAAGCTGCTGGAGTAACAAGCTTTATCAATCGAAGCTATGGCAAGCTTTCTGGGGGACAACGACGGAGGGCTGATATTGCTCGTGCATTGATTCATACTCCCAGCATTTTATTTCTTGATGAGCCTACAACTGGATTGGATCCACAGACGAGAAAAAGTGTATGGGAAATGATACAGCTTCTGCAAAAGAAACGTGGTGTTACTGTATTTCTGACCACACACTACATGGAAGAGGCTGCTGGAGCTGACTATGTCGTAGTTATAGATGAAGGTTTATTATCAGCAAAAGGAACTCCTTTTGAACTTAAGGAGAGATTTTCAAAGGATAGAATCCTAATTGAACCTATTGACCTTAAACTTATGGAAGCTCAGTTAAGGGAAATGCCTATCACTTTCCATACTAGTGGGGGCATTATATCTATAGAGGTTGACATATCGCTTGATACAATTCCCATTATTGATAAATTTAGAGATGAAATGAAGAGTTTCGAGGTTGTAAGGGGATCAATGGATGATGTATTTATAAATATCATTGGGAAGGAGATAAGGGAATGATAAATCTTGTAAAACGCAATTTGCTTATCTATTTCCGGGATAGAAGCACTGTCTTTTTCTCAATGCTATCTGTCATAATAACTTTTGGTATGTACATATTTTTTCTGGGAGATTTATATACCTCAAGTCTATCTGGAATGAATGGGACCCGCTTTTTGATGGACAGCTGGATTATGGCAGGTATACTCGGAGTTACATCGATTACTACGACCCTTGGAGCTTATGGAAATATGATTGATGATGAAATCCGTTCAAAAACAAAGGATTTTTATTCTGCTCCATTGAAGAGAAGTGTTATTGCAGGGGGATATATACTAAGCAGCTTTTTTATCGGTTTTATAATGACATTGCTGGCATTAGTATGTGCTGAAGTTTATATTGTGCTAGGAGGAGGAGAAATCCTTCCTATTATCACTATAATTAAGCTTATTGGCTTTTCGCTCATATCTGTGCTTTCAAGCAGTTCTTTTATTTTGTTGATTGTATCATTTATTGAGACTCCTAGTGCTTTTAGTGTAGCAAGTACAATAATTGGTACAATTATCGGCTTCTTGTGCGGTATCTATATCCCAATTGGATCTCTACCTGAGGGTGTTCAATGGATAATAAAGTTTTTCCCACCGGCCCACTCAGCATCGCTGTTTAGAAACCTTATGATGGAAGTACCAATGCGAATGGCTTTTGACGATAATCATATTGAGTTCTTAGATAAATTCAAGATAGAAATGGGACTACAATACAAAATTGGATCTTACACAACCGATACTATGTTCAGTATTATCTTGCTTGTAGTAAGTGCGATTATATTTTATAGCTTAGGGATTCTGATTATGTCACGGAAGAAGAAAAAATGATAACCGTGACAATAACCCCGTCCCCTTGTCACCTGTATAAGAACCTTTCAGGGATATGTTTCATTAAGAAGGCTACCAAACTCCATCTCTTGGTTACATACGCAACATTTTTCTTTTTGTTAATCTTAGCATATATTTGTTGTGCTGCTTTTTCAACCGGCTGTACCCAAAACAATCCCTCTCCCTTGGCCATTTCGGTATTGACCAGTCCCGGTCTGATATCCGTTACGGTTATATTCAGGTTATCTTTTTTCATCTTGCATCTGATGCCTTCCAGATAATTAGAAATGTAAGCTTTTGAGGCATTGTAAGCGGGGCTTTCGCTTCCACCTCTCAAAGCGGCTATTGAGGATATAACCACAAGCTGACCGACCTTCTTTTCAATAAAGTACTTTAATGCCACGTTTATCATGGATGTAACACCACTTACGTTTACATCGATTGTATCCTTTTCTTTTTGCCAATCTAGTTCATGGTTGATATGTCCTGTTCCAGAAGTAACGATAATCATGTCCGTATCCTGCATTTCAGCTATCAGCTCGGACAATTTGGTCATCGCTTCGTCAGGTCTTGAAATATCAATATGTTTGACGTATGTTTCTGTGTCTAGATCCTCTTGTAGTTGAAGTAACAAGTCAACTCGTCTTGCTGCCAGTCCCAATATATAATTATCTTTAGCAAGAATTCTTGCTAATTCGTTTCCAATTCCGCTGCTTGCGCCGATAATTATCGCTTTTTTCATAGAACTCCTCCAGAATCATCAATATGGTTTAAAATTAATTTATGTAATGACTTAAGGTTAAAGAAGGTTGACAAAAAAGAATCTTATATGTATACTGCCATTATACATGTATACTCTTGTTACGTCAAGATTAGGAGGCAACGCAATGGAGAAACAGTTATCTCGTCAGGAGAGAGAAAAAATTGAAATAGAAAAGACTATATTACAACACGCCGAAAATCTGTTTAGTATTTATGGATACATAAACACCTCCATGGATGCGCTGTCAGAGAGTTGTGAATACACTAAACGAACGATCTACAGATATTTCGTTTGCAAGGAAGATTTATATTATGCCGTACTACTGAAAGGCCACTCCAGACTTCTTGCAAATATCCAAGAAAAGATCAAATATGGTGATACAGGCTATGAAAAAATAAAATCAGTTTACAACGTGTTCTTTGAATTTTATAAGAACTCCAGGTTTTTGTTCGATTTGATGTCAGAAATAAAATCAACAAAAACTAAAAAGGATTTAAACACACTTCCCTACCACATTAAATATTCAGACTGTATCCGAACCCTCTACAAAGAGGTGATTTCACTTTTTGAGCTGGCTTCTTCTGATCATAGTATTCGAACCGATGTTAAGGCTAATCAACTTGCATTCTCATCCATTTTCCTTTTAAACGGTTTTTTCCATATGCTCAGTTTATTCGGAGATAGCTTTATGGACTTTTTCTCACTTGATAAAGAGCAGTTCATGATTTTTACAGAGAAACTAATGTTTCAATTAATAAATGATAAACAAAATGACAGTAATTTTGAAACATCTGAATAGGTTAACTTAGGAAGGAGAATATGATTTGAACGAAAATGTAATAACCCTTGATTATCAAAACAAGAGGATCATATTAATAGCCACAGCACATGTATCCAAAGAAAGCGCAGAGCTTGTCAAACAGGTGATTGAAGAAGAACAGCCGGACAGTGTTTGTGTTGAGCTCGACGAAGACAGATATAATAATATTCAAAACCCCAAAGCATGGGAAAACACCGACATAGTTAAAGTAATTAAGACAAAAAAGGTCGGCTTTCTCATGGCCAACCTTGTGCTGAGCTCTTATCAGAAAAGACTTGCAAAGCAGCTAGGCACACATGTTGGTGGAGAAATGATACAGGGAATCGAAAGCGCTAAAGCGATTGGTGCAACGCTTGTTCCGGTAGACCGAAAAATTCAAACGACCTTCCTTCGCATATGGCGAAAACTCAGCTTGTTTGAAAAGGGAAAGCTGCTCGCTTGTTTATTGTTTTCCTTTGATGATGATACAAAAATCTCAGATGAAGATTTACAGGAGCTATTAAAGACCGATATGCTTGAGTCGTTATTAATAGACATGCGTAAGCAATTCCCGAAGATTGGGAATATTTTAATCAACGAACGCGACCAGTATTTAGCTTCAAAAATTAAGGAAGCACCCGGTGAAAAAATAGTAGCCATTCTTGGTGGTGCTCATGTGCCCGGCGTAAAGAATGAAATCTATCGTTCGCAGGACATGGATAGTATTTCAACCATTCCGCCTAAAAATCCGGTCGCAAAAATAGTTGGGTGGCTTATACCTGCCGCTGTGATTGTCTTGCTATCATACGCCTTCTTTGTAAGCATACAAACAGGACTTGAGCAGTTATCGGCATGGGTTCTATGGACGGGAATACTTGCTGCAATCTTTACAACACTGTCACTGGCACACCCTTTGAGTATAATTACCTCCTTAATCGTAGCACCTTTTACTACAATCAACCCTGTCCTCGCCTGTGGGTGGTTTACAGGCTTGGTAGAAGCAACGATAAAGAAGCCAACGGTTCAGGATATACAAAGAATACCTGAAGACATATTTTCATTTAAAGGGTTATTTAAAAACAGATTTTTACGAATACTCCTTGTTGTTTTTATGGCTAATATAGGCGCTTCTTTAGGTACATTCTTGGCAGGAGCAGATCTTATCAGAAATTTATTTTGATTGTATAGGGTAAATTGCACTATGGTAGAAGCAGGTCTACCAGCGGTCCATGTGAATCACATCGTCTATCGGGTGATTAATCTGTCTGACAGGCTCTGCTTTTTCATCCGGTTTGCCAAGTCCTAGGAAGCATGGTGTCATATATTCATCAGGAAATGCAAACACTTCTTTTGCCCATTCTGCTTCATCTCCCAATGGTATACGCAGAGAACAGCCCAATCCTTCAGCTGTTGCTGCAAGCAAGATGTTCTCAATGCAGCACCAGATGGAAGCAAAGCCATTCAGATGAGAAAGATTTTCCGGTTGCATGATGTCCGTCTTCTGTTTGAACAGCGGAATAATAATGCAATAAGCTTCCGAAAGCATACGGTACTGTTTTGGAACTGCTTTTCTATAGCATTCCTGCTGACAGGCATCGTTCAGATTCCAGTCTCGAATCAAATCCTCCATATCCTGCTCCGATATCCCTTTAGGTATTTTCTGAAGAAATCTACGGACCATTTCTCTGTCTTTCACAACGATAAATTGCCAATCACGCATGTGGTCATTGGATGGGGCTTTCATCCCTGCCTCTAAGATTCTTTTGACAACTTCGTCATTAATCGGTTCACCTGTAAATTCGCGAATTGTCCTTCTTCTGTCTATTGCATCGTAAAATTCCATAATCAACCCACCTACCTAGATAATAACTCTTTCCTTTAAGTAAAACGTACATTTTAAACTTATATATAAAATATAGTGGAGCAGAATTTTTTCCATCCTAGAAAAGAAGCATAACCTTTCCAAAGGGAAAAATTATGCTTACTGTCACAACATGGTATTTAAAGTTTTTGAAATATTGGTGGAGGCGGCGGGAATTGAACCCGCGTCCGAAACCGTATTCACAAGAGCAATCTCCGGGTGCAGTTCATGATTTAACATTCCCTCTCCTGCACGCCCATGAACAGGCTTGCAGCTTCAGTAGCTTCATTTGTCATGCACGACTCAAAGCTTTATCGTGTCACGTTCACCACTGTCGA
>JAEYOK010000001.1 GCA_023411795.1 Bacillota bacterium | reverse complement strand
AGTGAATATATTGGCAGAGTTGATCATTATACAGTTTTGAGGGCGCAAAGAATCCTACGGATTCTTCGAAACGCGGAGCGTTCTTTGAACGATTCGTAAAGCAGACAAAAAGTCTGGTGCCTTAATTCAATAAAAAGATTTTCGGTGACTATAACGGAGAGGTCCCACCTGTTCCCATTTCGAACACAGAAGTTAAGCTCTCCAGTGCCCACGATACTTGGCTGGTAACGGCCTGGGAAAATAGGTCGTCGCCGAATTTTTATCAGAACCCTGAGCGAAAAGCTCAGGGTTTTGTTTTTTAAAAATTATGAACCTTTTATATCCAGTTACGTCTAATAATAAGTATTATCAGAAAAACCATGCATTAATTTTATGGAAAACAATACCTGTCATTGTTTTTCCTTATTTATCTACATGAATTTTAGAAGTATGATATAATAAGAACCCTACACATTAATACAATCAAAGATTGCTAATGGGTTACGGGAACCTTGTTACTAAGTAATCAACGTCATATGGTATGAATTGCTAAACAACTTATGGTATAATAGGCATAGCATATCTGGTGTACGATTATATGATATTGACGGTATTATACATAAATAAACCTAAATGGGGGTTATCCGGAATGAGAAGAAGAATTCTTATTGTAGACGATGAGAAGAACATTGTAGATATTCTGAAGTTTAATCTTAATAAAGAATCCTTTGATACTCTCGAAGCGTATGATGGCAGACAAGCTCTCGAAATTGCAGAGAGAGAGAAACCAGATTTAATAATTTTAGATGTTATGCTCCCTGAAATGGACGGGTTTACGGTTTGTAGAAAGCTACGGCAGACAACGCAGACACCTATACTTATGCTTACAGCAAGAGAAGAAGAGGTGGATAAAGTTCTTGGCTTGGAGCTGGGAGCTGATGATTATATTACAAAACCTTTCAGTCCAAGAGAGCTAATGGCTAGAGTAAAAGCTAATCTAAGAAGAGTGATAGATGAATCGATTCCACAACAAAAGGACGAAATCATTCGTTACAGCGATCTTGAAATTGATATAAACAGGTATGAGGTCAGGCGAAATGGTGAACCTGTAGAGCTTACCTTAAGGGAATTTGAACTGGTGAAATTTTTAGGTATGCAACGAGGCCAAATCTTCTCAAGGGAAAATCTTTTAGAAAAGGTCTGGGGCTATGAATATTTCGGTGATGTCAGAACTGTTGATGTAACAGTTAGAAGACTTCGTGAGAAGCTTGAAAGAGACGCTTCAAAACCTGTATACATATTAACAAAGCGTGGCGTTGGCTACTATTTTAATCCTGTATTATGAACTAGTAAAGAATGTCCTTTATCTCTATAGCTGCAGGTCTAATTTTATCTGTTAAATAGCGGGCAAAGCTCTTATTGAAAAGGTATATATGAAGAAAAAATTATTTTCTATAGCTGAGTCTTTACGTAGTATTCAGTGGCGTCTGATACTTATTTTGATGCTCACTACTTTTGTTTTGATGTCAGTAGTGTGGGTGTTTTTAAACTCAAGAGTGGAAAGAATATTTTACTCTGATTTTAAAGACAATATAGAGACAAATTATAAAGCGCTGGAGATAACTGAAGAAACAGACTACAATACACTATTAAACCACTTAAGAACTAATCCTATCATCGCTGGCTTTATTCTGGGGCTTGATAAAAGTTATACAATTCTGGACAGAAGTTCGGCAGAAATTCTTTATTCCTCTGATGAATTATATCAGGCTGATAAAAATAGTTTTAGAAATGAGATTTTTAAATCTGAAAACCTATTGTCGGTTCTTTCAAATAACAAACCAAATTCAATCGGTGAAAAGCAAGGATATACAAAGGCAGAAAGCGGGGACTTTTATACCTATGTAAAAACCCAAACCTTAAAAGACGGCGAATTTGTTCTTTTCTTCAAGTATAAACGCGAAAGAGCGCTTACGGTACTAAGCGACTTCAGTACCATAATATTAACCGGTACTTTTTTTGCTTTACTATCGGCTGTTTTAATTGGTTCTATTCTATCAAGATCAATTACTCTACCTATAAACGATATTATGCATAAGGCTGAAAAAATTACGGACGGTGATTTCGGTTTTGCTATTGAGGTCAGGTCTGAGGATGAACTTGGAAAGCTAGCAAAGACTTTTAATTTTATGTCTTCGCGGCTCAAGGGGATGCTGGCTGAAATAACAAGCGAAAAGAAAAAGCTGGAGACCATTTTATATTATATGAACGACGGGATCATTGCCTATAATCGATGCGGCGATGTAATACACATAAATCCTGCTGCAAAAAAGCTTTTATATAATAATGTATCAGATATAGCTACTTTTGATGAATTCATGAAGGCTCTTGGTACTGAGCTTACAATAGAACAAATTACAAGAGACAGAAGTACTTGTGAGCCTTTTCAAAAAGTTCAGTATAAAGATAAATTCTTTAAAGTACAGTTGGCTATATTTACCGATGAAAATAACCAGGTTGATGGTATTATTACGGTTATCCAGGATATTACTGAAGAACAGAAGTTGGAGAAAATGAGAAGAGAGTTTGTAGCAAATGTTTCACATGAGCTAAGAACGCCGCTTACTTCAGTAAAAAGCTATACCGAGACCTTATTGGATGGCGCTTTGCAGGATAAACTGACAGCCGAGCAGTTCCTTAGCGTTATAAACGATGAAACAGACAGAATGACACGTCTGGTTAAAGATTTATTGACTTTATCTCAACATGACGGTGGAATCTCTCTTAATCTTGAGGATACTTCCCTGAGTGATCTTGTGACATCATGTGTAACCAGATTAAAGAGGGAAGCCGAAACTAAGAATCAATCCCTTAAGCTTAAGATAAAACAGAGTATACCGATTATTAAGGTGGACAGGTATAGAATTGACCAGTTGATAATAAATATAATTGGTAATGCTATAAAGTACACTCCGGAGAAAGGGACAATATCAGTTCAGGTTTATTGTGAAAAGGACCAGATAATAATAAGTGTTGAAGATAACGGAATAGGCATACCCGCACCAGATTTAAGCAGAATATTTGAGCGCTTTTACAGAGTTGACAAAGCACGGTCCAGACAAATGGGCGGAACAGGTCTTGGGCTTGCTATTGCCAAGGAAATTGCTGTTTTGCACGGAGGGGATATCTCTGTAAAGAGCAAGCTGGGAAAAGGAACAAGCGTATCCATTGAACTTCCTATGAACAAAGCTCAGAGGCAAGCGCTTTAGGGGTATTTTAGGTGGTAATTTCATTTTAAATCCTTCGTAATGGATTTGTAATACAATTTCATGTATACTTTAATTGTATGATTAAAGGTGAAATGTGCCTATTTTTTTGGCATGATGTAAAGCCTATGGTTAATCTGGAGGAATTGTTATGGCAAAAAAGGTTGTCTTCCTGCTGGTCATGATGTTCGTCCTGCTCATTGCTTCAGTGACAGCATTTGCAGCAGGTCCTCAGTCAGCGACTCCCGAAGCCGGTTTTACAGAAGATAAAGCTAACGTGGCCGAAGTTGCGCCTGAAGTTAGTATAAGTGATTTAGAAATTAAATATGCAGATATCTTTTTTGGAGATGTTAAATCAACTAAGGAAATTGTTCCGATAATTGGTGAGCGTGTATATCCCCATGAGTTGCGTCATGTTTTTACAGGTATGGCACTGGAGATAGATAAGACTACTAATCCGGTTATAATGCTCATGTACATCAAAGTAGACGGAATATATGTTCCGTTGGTAGATGTTAATACCGGGTCCCATGTTACTCAGGAGCCATATTGTTTAAAAACCACTGTTGATCTTAAGTATTTGGGAAGCAATAAAGTGAACGATATAAGAATTATCGTATTTAGGAAAAATGATGTAGAAAAATTAACTGCTGATGAAAATTTACAAATAACTGATCTAAAGATTTCGGTACGTTCTTGGAATTTATTTGATAGAGCGGCTAACTTGCTGAAAGAGATATTCAACTAATCACCAGACTCTGTTCCGTAAGGTCAGGAGTAGCTCACAATGAAAACAGAAAAAAAGGAAAGAATAAAAACCAGAATCCTTATTTTATTAGTCATATTAAGCGTTATTCAAATGGGAATCCACTGGAACAAGCAAACTCAGGGGCTCCCATTTAGTTTTATAAACGTAATTTTTGCAAACACAGGCAAAACACCATCATTAGACATTGATTCTCTAAAGGAGATATATTTTAGACCGGATGCAGTTATAGTTTCCATTGGCACAAATCATTGGAGGCTTGATGATAGAGATTCAGAATATGATAAGGTTTGGAATGATATAAGGGACAATTATCTGCCCTTACTAATTAAGCAAAAAGCTAAGAACATACTTCCTAAAGA
This sequence comes from Bacillota bacterium, assembly GCA_023411795.1. Classification (GTDB taxonomy): domain Bacteria; phylum Bacillota; class Clostridia; order DSM-8532; family DSM-8532; genus DTU059. Next base: position 7,885 of record JAEYOK010000001.1, on the reverse strand, counting down.
ACAATGGGCGGATATAACTGGTTCACGATGCGTTAAAATAGACTTTTCAACTAATTGGCCCAGTGGCATAGTTTATTGGTTCGAAGGCGTCAAACCTGGCGAAGTGAAGGGGTTTGAAGGCATATTATCCATCGCCATAATACCCGAAGCAGATGTTAACCAATCGGTCAACACAGTCTATGTAAATGATGGGAAACAGATTTATCAATATCGGATAGATATAAAAAATGATTTTCTACCTAAAAGTTACTATTCCAAGTTGCCTGATGAACTTTCAAATAAGAACAAGTCCGGGCAGAGTCTTTTATCTTCTTATCCGAACTTTGTATCTGAGAAGGATATATATATTTCCAAGATAGGGGATCAAGGTAACAATTATGACACAATAAAAGTGAGTATCCCGGAACCGATTATTCTTAATAGTACCAATTTAGAAAATTACAATATACAAGATAATATTCTTTTGAATCTGAAGGAAAGCTTAAGTGCCCAATATTCTGAAAACTCTGACAGTGTTTTATTTACTGATACAGAAAACCTATATAAGCTTTTCAATAACGGTGTGTTGGAGTATAAGTATATACCTGCCAATACCGGTGAAGCAGGGGATGGCTCTGTTGCGTTTAATCATGCCCTTACCTTTATTGAACATCGCAAGCATTTAATAGGAGATGCGGATATTGTATTAACCTATATAAATAAAGAGAATAATTATTATCAGATGGAATTTGAGTACAAGATAAACAGTGTTTTTGCATATTACTCTGATAATCAAAAGTCCAGAATAAGCGTTCCTTTAGTTATTAAAGCTAATTCAGAGAGAATCCTGGAGTGCCGATGGGTCATCAGAAACTTTTCAAATGTTGGCAAGCAGAAAAGTTACAGTGAGAGTTTCGGTGATTTACTTAATAAACAGATTGTATCTACGTATCCGGAAATAATTGATCGGGAACTCAAGTTTTTTAGCCGTTTGGAACAGGGATACATTTTTAGATTAACAGATGTTAACGGGACGATGGTGGTTCCTAACTGGATAATTAGTACAGATGTCAGGGACTATTTTATCCCGCTTTCTGAGAAGGAGGGGTAATATGGACTGGTCAAAAGCTAAGACAATATTAATAGTCACCCTTTTACTTCTGAATATTTTTTTATTGGCGATGATAATATTTACAAACACCGATGGTTTATTTACAAGCAATTATAACAGATATGCAATAGATTATCTGCGCTCAAGGGATATTAAAATTAACACCGATATACCTAGCATCTCGGGTTCGGTAGGAAAGATAATCTACACGACAAAGGAATATAACCCGGATGAGTTATGCGTGAAAGTATTCGGAGATGTAGTTTCTTCTTCGGTTAACGGAAATAATTTTTATATAGAATTCGGAGAAGAGTCGATTAACTTATCAGAGAACCTGTTAATAATAACAGATAAGCTCTCTGATGGCAAAGAACTGTTTAGCCAACCGGAAAGATTAAAGGATAAACTGGTAAAGTATTTAGAGGATCTTGATTTCAGTAAAAAAAATATTGTTGCCGGTGAAATTAAAGATATAGGCGGTAACAAGGAAATGAAGTTCTATTTTAAATATAAGAACAACTTTATTTTTGATCATGAGATTACAGCTAGACTTAGTAGTGATGGCTTGCTCACTCTATGGGTGCCAACAAAGAATATTAACAATGGAAATGGCGCCAATGAAATATTGCCTGCTCATCAAATATTAGTAATGAGCGGGCTGTCCTCTGGGATTGGCATTGACAAGGTAGATTTCGGATATAAGCAAATTTCTGAAGGAGACATATATGGTAATCCGGTGTGGCGTGTTATACTGGATGATGGGACAACTATATTTTATAATGCTTATACGGGTGTAATGCTTTATTAGTTCCCGAACATATAGACATGAATTAATCTGCCTATTAACCAAACTAAACTTATGTTATAATCTGTTATACTAACAAACATATTCTCCTTGTGGTATAATATATTTTTGATAACTCCAATGATGAGACCGGAAGGTTGGTGTACGAGTGGATAGACTTATCGTCCGTGGCCAGAAAAGATTAAAGGGTGAGGTCACGGTAAGCGGAGCAAAAAATGCAGCGTTGGGTGTTTTACCGGCTGCCTTGTTACTAAGTGATATATGTACTATTGAAAATGTACCGGATATCCTGGATATTTCAATCTTAAAAAGAATTATGGAATCTCTGGGTGCCCGTTTTGAAAATATTGACTCAACTACCTTAAAAATTGATACCAGGAAGGTTAACTCCTACATGGCCACAACACCCGATATGCACAGGCTTAGAGGGTCATATTATATGATGGGAGCCTTGCTGGGTCGATTTAAAAGAGCTGTGGTTACCTTCCCCGGTGGCTGTAATTTTGGTGTTCGCCCTATAGATCAGCATATTAAAGGGTTTGAATCTCTTGGTGCCAAAGTTGAAATTGAGCATGGATACATTAAATTAACAGCTAACAAATTAATAGGCACATCGATTTATCTGGACGTAGTTAGTGTTGGTGCGACAATAAATATTATGATGGCGGCGGTGAGAGCAGAAGGTCTAACCACCATTGAAAATGCTGCTAAAGAACCCCATATTGTTGATATAGCCAACTTCTTAAATGCGATGGGAGCGGATATAAAAGGCGCAGGTACCGACATCATCCGTATTCGGGGAGTAAAATCTCTTAAGGGAAATCTGGTTCACAGTATAATTCCCGATCAGATTGAAGCCGGAACTTTTATGATTGCCGCAGCGGCTACAAAAGGCGATGTACTGGTTAAGAACGTCATTCCTAAGCACATGGAATCTCTGACAGCTAAGCTTATAGAGATGAATGTAAAGGTTGAGGAATATGATGACAGTATCAGAATAAGTGTTAAGGATCGCCTCTCAAAAGTAAATATCAAGACCCTTCCCTATCCCGGATTCCCGACTGATTTACAGCCTCCGGCAGCGATACTGCTCTTAAAGGCAGACGGCATAAGCACAATTACCGAGGGTATTTTTGAGAATCGTTTTCAGTATATTGAAGAACTTAAAAGGATGGGCGCTAATATCCGTGTAGAGGGCAGGATGGCTGTAATTGAAGGCGGTAACAAGCTTACAGGCGCTCCCATTAAAGCGACGGATCTAAGAGCCGGAGCGGCTTGCGTTATTGCGGGCCTTATTGCAGAGGGTGAAACAGAAATTAGTAATGTTCACTATATAGACCGTGGATATGAAAACATGGTGGAAAAACTTCGCTGCTTAGGAGCGGATATTAAAAGAATTAGTGACAGCCAAAGTTAATCGGAGATAAGAATGATAAAGGTTTGTAGTCTTTTTAGCGGTTCAAGCGGTAATTGTATTTTTGTATCTTGCAATGACACAGCAATTCTTGTTGATGCCGGTGTAAGCGGTAAGCGAATTGAATCCGCATTGGAAGGCATCGGTGAATCATTTGAGAAAATTGCGGGTATATTTATTACCCATGAACACAGTGATCATATAAGTGGAGCTGGTATCCTTTCCAGACGTTATAAAATTCCCATATATGCTAATCCTGATACTTGGACGGCAATGCGTCCTTTTTTAGGTAAGCTTAATAGCGAGTTAATACGTCATATAGAAGTGGGAGAAATTACGACTGTTGGGGACATATCCATCAGACCATTTCAAATTCCCCATGACGCTATATGTCCTGTCGGATACAATATTTTTGTTGACGGGAAAAAATTGACCATCGCAACCGATATAGGACATATGGATAAGGAGCTAATTGCTAATCTTGAACAAAGTGACATGATTTTATTGGAATCAAATCATGACATTGAGATGCTTAGAACAGGAAGATATCCCTGGCCTTTAAAACAAAGAATCCTTGGCGATCACGGGCATCTTTGCAATGAGATGGCAGGCAAAATAGTTGCTCATTTGGCACAGTGCGGAACAAAGCGGTTTTTACTAGGACACTTAAGCCAAGAAAACAATTTCCCGGAGCTGGCTTATAGAACTGTATGTAATGCACTCATGGAAAAGCAGATTAACCCTGTTAAGGATGTTTATTTGGAGGTCGCTTTAAGAGACAGAGCCTCAAACGTAATGTATATATAGTCGGGGAAAATATGAATATTAGAATTGTTTGTGTTGGAAAACTAAAGGAATTATTCTTAAAAGACGCTCAAAAGGAATACTTGAAGCGTCTTTCTCGATTTTGCAGGGTAGAAGTCATTGAGGTTGATGAAGAAAAAGCCCCGGAATCTGCCAATGCTTTACAAGAAGAAAAAGTTAGACAGAAAGAAGCAGACAGAATTAAGAAAGCTTTAGGAAAGAATACTACTACAATTGCCCTCACCCTTGACGGTAAGCAATTTGACTCGGTTAGCTTTTCCGGGGAAATACAAGGCTTTATGATTGAAGGGAAAAGCGATATATCATTTATTATAGGCAGTTCTACCGGGCTTGATCAGTCGATTACCAAAAGTGCGGATTATAAATTCTGTCTTTCAAAACTGACCTTCCCCCATCAACTTGCAAGGATAATTCTTCTTGAACAAATTTATCGAGCATACAAGATAATAAACAACGAGACATATCATAAGTAAATTTAGTGGCGAGTATTTCCTGTTTCACCCAATTAAAGCCTTCTCTATGTTATATTTTTTATATACTAATGATAAGAAGGTTTTGCCTATGATTCCGCAATACTATGAGTTTTTTAACGATACTAAGATTCTGTCAGGATATCAAGCGCTGACAAAAATTCCGTCCGAACTTATCAATAGGGGAAAATCCTGCCCCATTTTACTATGCCAAAAAGAACTCACTGACAGGGGAATCCAAAGAAGTCTTTTAAAAGCCTTAGAGGAAAAAGGCCTGAATACTAATAAAGTTATTTATTATTGCAAAGTTGTAGATGAAGAGTGTTATGTGCAGGCACTTTCTGAATTTAGAAACAGGAATTGTGACTCCATCATTGCGGTTGGAGACAGTACTGTTTTTGAGTTAGGGCAAAAAATAAAAACTGCGCAGGAACAGTGTTCATCAAAGATAACTTTCGTAGCTGTACCTACAGCCGGAACCGGTATGGAAATCCTCGGAAAACCCGATTTAATAGTTCTCGACCCCGGAATGGCTTTCAATTTTTCAATCAGGGAGACTGTTTTAGCGGCAATTGATACTATCTGTCACAGTATAGAAGCATATACTTCGAGCAAAAAAAATCCATTAAGTGATGTATATGCTATTTCAGCCATTAAGCTTACGGCTGAAAGTCTACCTACAATAGTGAAAAAATCCAGGGATCAGAGGGCCAGACACACTCTTTCAAACGGCGCTGTTTTGTCTGGTATAGGGTTTTCCAATTCAGGAGGAGGAATTACCCACATAATTGCAAAAGGCCTTACAGAGTGTTGTAAAGTCTCCCATACTGAAGCAGTATCTATAATACTTCCCCATTGTCTGGAACATAATATGATTAGGAATGATCAGTACTATGGAGAGCTTTTGCTCCCTCTTAAGGGTCCGGACATTTTTTCCGAAACCCCTCTATATGAGAGAGGTAGAAGATTTCAAAATTATATTCGTAATATGATTTCAGAATATCAAAACAAATGGAATATACCGGTCTGCCTATCCCAGATTGGAGTGAAAAGATCAGATTTTGATAGGATCATAAACCAAAGAAATACTGGTGCCGTTTCTCAAGTAGATATACAGGACATTACAGACATTCTGAATCTGGCGTTTTAAGTTTATAATAATTCATGTTAAAATATTGGTAGGATATAAAATATCCTTTTCAATATTCTAGTTTTAATAACGGAAGGTAATAATGAACGTAAGTGGTAATACCGAAGGCTTGAAAAATAGTGTTATTGAAGCACTTGAGGGCCTTTATGATCTAGATATCCCTCAAGACAAGCTTTGGACCGACGAATTAGTTAACACTTTATCGGGCATATCAGGGTCCATAAATAGGGAAATTGCAGTCTACATTGATAGAAAAGGTCGTATTACAGATGTCAGTGTAGGTGACTTTAAAACTGTTGATCTTAATGAGGTTGAGGGTAGAAGGAGTAAGGCCAGGTTATCGGCAATACGTTGTATCCATACCCATCCTAATGAAAGCGGCATGCTTTCGGCTGTTGATGTAAGCTCCCTGAAACTCCTAAGGCTTGATATGATAGCAGCTATCGGCGTTAAGGAGCAAAAGCCCACAGAAATATATATTGCCGTGCCATCACCAATATCTTTGGAGGATGTGGAGATTTTTGGGCCTTATTCTGCCGATAAGGAGGATTTTGAGGCCCTCCTCGAATATATAGATGAAGCAGACGATTTTTTAAGAAAGCAGTACGCCGAAAACCTCAGAAATGAGGAAGAGAGAGCGATTCTGGTTGGAATTAAAACTCAGGATACAAAAAATATTCTTGGTACCAGCGAAGCGAATATATCAATGATAGAGCTCAAAGAGCTTGCACAAGCGGCAGGAGCTCGTGTTATCGCATCAATTATACAGAATCGTGAAGGCCGTGACGCCGCTTATTTTATTGGAAAAGGTAAGGTTGAAGAACTAAGTATTCTTGTTCAGACTAATGAAGCTGACATGGTAGTGTTTGATGAAGAGATTACTCCATCACAGCAAAGAAATCTTGAAGCAGTGCTGGAAGTCAAGGTTTTAGACAGGACAGGCTTAATTCTTGATATTTTTGCTCAACGGGCCAGAAGCAGAGAGGGTAAAATCCAGGTGGAGCTTGCCCAGTTGGAGTATAATTTGCCAAGACTTCAGGGCTTAGGTTTGGTACTGTCAAGGCTCGGTGGCGGAATTGGAACCAGAGGACCCGGTGAAACCAAGCTGGAGACTGATAAAAGACATATTCGCCGAAAAATAAATATCTTAAAGGAACAGCTAAAAGAGATAAAAAAGCAAAGAAGCCTGCTGCGAGTGGAACGTAAGAGAAACAGAGTACCTGTTGCAGCTTTGGTGGGATATACTAATTCAGGTAAGTCTACTTTGATAAACTCTCTTTGCGGCTCCGATGTATATGCTGAGAACCAGCTGTTTGCCACCTTGGATACAACCACACGTCAACTATCACTGGACGACAATGGTATTATCCTTGTTACCGATACTGTTGGTTTTATACGAAAACTGCCTCATCATCTTTTGGATGCTTTTAAATCAACATTGGAAGAGGTAGTTTTCGCCGATGTTTTGGTAATCGTTGTAGATTCTTCGGACCCTTATGCAGAGGATCATATCAGAATAGTTGACAGTATTCTGGATGAACTGGGAGCAGGCCAAAAGCCGTCTTTAATTGCACTTAACAAGGTAGACAAAATAAGTAAAGGCAACGAAACCAGGATAACCTCGGACAGGACTATTATCGAAATATCAGCCAAGACGGGTTTTGGTCTAGATAAGCTTAAAGAATATTTAAAAGATATTCTTTTAGAAGTACGCACTAAAGTTAAGTTAGCTATACCTTTTTCAGAAGGATGGGTGTTACCATGGCTTTATGAGAACGGAAAGGTTTTATCGGTTGAATATGATGAAAACAATTCATTAGTAGAGGTTGAACTCGATAAAGAGGCATTGGCCAGAATCAAAAAATATATAATAGCTTAAACCGACTTACAAGATAAGGCATCTTGACACTATTTGCGTCGTGTTGTAAAATAGTTATGCTGCATTTTTGCTCGAGTGGTGGAACAGGCAGACACAACGGACTTAAAATCCGTCGGACTAATCATCCGTACCGGTTCGACTCCGGTTTCGAGCACCAGAAAACCCTTAAAAGCATTTGCTTTTTTGGGTTTTTCTTTTTTTAGACAGGGGGACGGTTCTTAGACAGGGGGACGGTTAATGTGTGTAAAGAGG
>JAEYOK010000041.1 GCA_023411795.1 Bacillota bacterium | reverse complement strand
GCGGGCTTTTATGATTTAGCCTCTGCATATCAGTCTGTGCACATCAACTATTGAAAGCGCCGTGTACCGAACGGTACGCACGGTGCTGTGAGAGGACGGCGGCTAATCACCGCCTTCTACTCGATTAAGGACTTATAAGCAACTAATAACAGTATTCGATATATTCATTGAATACCGCTCTCTTGATAGAATTAATTAGGCTTTACTGGGATAGACAGCAGAACCGTCCCCGTGTCTAGACAGCAGAACCGACCCCGTGTCTAGACAGCAGAACCGTCCCCCTGTCTATTTTAAATTGACTATATATAATTTGGATGATAGTATTAGCAGGGTAAAACATTTGGCATAAATTAGAAACCAATAACTAACAAGTGGGGTCATAAGAAATGCTAAAAGCGAATAATATCACAAAAACGTATGGTAAGCTGGTGGCAGTCGATAATGTTTCTTATAATATGAATCCAGGTGAAATTTGCGTACTTGTCGGGCCAAATGGGGCGGGCAAAAGTACACTGATTAAATCAACTTTGGGGCTTCTAAGGCATAAAGGTAAAGTCAGACTGAATTCATATGAGATGAATAGTCTTGAAGCAAGGAAAATAACGGGTTATGTTCCGGAAACTCCAATTTTACATGAGCTTCTGACCGTTAAGGAGCATGTGCAGTTTATGGCCTCTGCTTATGGAGTCAAAGAAGCAGAAGTGCCCATGAACGAATTATTTGTGCGATTGGATTTATTCGACAAACAGGATAAGCTATGTAAAGAATTATCAAAGGGCATGCAACAGAAAGTAAGTATTTGTTGTGCGGCTATTATACGTCCAAAAATAATATTTATGGATGAACCGATGATTGGGTTGGATCCTAAAGCAATCCGGGAATGTAAAGCCATGCTGAATGAATGGAAAGCTCAAGGAACATCAATCTTGGTTAGCACCCATATCATTGACAGTATAGATACCTTGTGGGATCGGGTTCTTATGATGAACAAAGGAAAAATTGTACGTGAAACCGAACGGAGAGTCTTTGAATCTGAGTCATCCCGTTCTCTTGAGGAACTATTTTTTTCGGTTATGGAGGATGTGTCATGAAAGCCGTTCTTTACCTGTTTTGTATGGAAACCAAAAATACGATAGTTCGTGCTTTGAAAAAGCCTACTGCAATAATTGGGTATGCGGTAATGTTTGTTTTTTATTTGTTGATAGGCATAAATATGAGCAATCGCGATACTTCGGGTACGGGTTCAATTATCAGCAATGAGTTTTTATATGTTTTTCTGGCTGCTATGGCTCTATTTCTTACATTTTCATTTGTTTATCCAGGCAAAGAAAGCGGAATAGCCGGATATCGAATGGCCGATATAAACTTGCTATTTCAAGCACCGGTGAGAACCTTTGATATATTAGTTACTTTACTTTTGAAGCAGTTTTTGGCCAGTTTTTTTAGCATGGCTGTTTTACTGATTCAGATTCCTATGATGAAATCAGTTTTTGGTTTAAGCTCTGATGGAGTTATTCTTTATGTTACTTCGTCTTTTGCAATAACTGTATTAGGGTTGATCTTAATGATATTAAAAGTTTTTCTTCTGCGGAATAGTGAAAAAGTGAAAAAAGCATTCAAAGTAATTCTTGTTGTCTTCTTAGGAATAATGCTTTTATATCCCGTGATTCCGGCGATATCCCATCCAAAGCCGATTGAGGGGTATTTGGAAGCATTCAAATCACCATATCTTGACATGGTTCCTTTCTTCGGATGGATGAGAGCTTTAGGCGTAAGCCCTATTACAGGATTTACACCAGGTTTGATTATTAGCATAATTATATTGGTGCTTATTAGTATCTTTGGCTTGTTTTATCTATACAAAAAAACAGATACCGAGTGGTTTGAAGAATCTGTGAAGGTGGCAGAAAAAAGCGGAATCGCTGCAGAGGCAGTTAAAAAAGGCTCCATGCCAACATTTGGTGTCATAAAACGCAAAAAGCCCATTCATTACACATTTACTGGTCAAGGTGGTGTCGCAATCTTACAAAAACACCTTCTAGAATATCGAAAGACGGGTTTTGCATTTATTAACCTTAAATCAATATTCTTCTTCATAGTGGGAGGTATATTGGGGTGGCTGCTAAGTAGAGAAGTAGATGAAAAAATACCGTTCATGGTTTTAAGTTTATTATTGCTATCCCTTGTATCGGTTCTTTTTTCAATGTTCAGTCGTTGGAATCGTGAAGCCAGAAACCCTTACTTTTACCTTATTCCTGATACCCCTTTCAGAAAGTTGATTATGACAACAGCCGCCAGCGCATTAAAGCACTTTATTGACGGACTCTGCTTCTTTTTACCCATTTGCATATTGACGGGAACTTCAGCTATTGAAATGCTTCTAGCAGTATTGTCATATACTCTTCTTAATCAGTGCTTTATAAACACAGATATTCTTGGCAATCGAATCTTTGGAAAATTAAATGCGAGTAATTTCAGATTCCTTCTAAATAATTTATTACAGCTGGTTTTACTTGTTCCGGCTATAGGGGTTAGTATTGCACTTGATGTTGCCAAATTTCCTTCTGTTTTTAGTGTGTTGGGATATCTGGGTGTTACGTCAGTATTTTATGTAACCCTTTCCATATATGCAGCTGGAGTTCTGCGTTACCCGGAGTATTTTGAATAATTTAGCCACGATTTTATTGATATTAGATTGATATTATGATATAGTTAAAAAGGATTTGTTAAGCTATTAACAAAGACTAAGTTTATTGCAAAATATCTACAATAAACGATAAACATAAATACAATAAACGATTCAGGAGGTTGTCACTATGAGTTGCGGTTGCTGCAGTGCAGACAATAAGACACAAGAATTGAACAATATAATCGCTAAGTACAAGGACACTCGCGGTGCGTTGATACCTGTTCTTCACGAGGCTCAAGATCTCTATGGATATCTGCCTATGAGCGTTCAGAAGAAGATTGCGGAAGGGCTAAATGTATCTCTGGCAGATGTATATGGCGTAGTTACATTTTACACCCAATTTTATTTGAACCCTAAGGGAAAGTATAAGATTAATGTTTGTCTGGGAACTGCTTGTTATGTAAAAGGTGCTGGACAAATATATGATAAGATTTCTGAGATTCTTAAGATTAAAAGCGGAGAATGCACCAAAGACGGAGTCTTTTCACTTGATGCATGTCGTTGTGTGGGAGCCTGTGGCCTTGCACCTGTTATAATGATAAACGAAGATGTTTATGGAAGATTAACAGCAGACGAAATCCCCGGAATTCTTCAAAAATATTTTGATATGGAATCGGAAGCAAGCTAAAAATGAAGGACATATCACTCCATTTGATGGACATTGCTCAGAATTCAATTGTGGCAGGAGCAAACCGAATCACTATCAGCATGAGAATACTAAATGACCTTGAAAAGCTTCTATTTGAAATAATTGATAACGGACGAGGAATGAATCAGGAATTTTTGGAAAAGGTTACTGACCCGTTCAAAACCAGTAGAACGACTAGAGAAGTCGGGCTGGGAATTCCGCTACTAAAACAGTCAGCCGAAATGGCAGGCGGAGAATTCAATCTTCAATCGGAGCCATTAAAGGGAACAAAACTTAATGCAAGTTTTGAAATTAATCATATTGACAGAATACCATTGGGAGATATTTCGGAAACAGTGAAGTTATTGATTATGGCTAATCCAAATATCTCGTGGACGATTCAGCTTTCTTCTTCCAAAAATGAGTTTATATTAGATACAGATGAAATAAAAGATCAGCTGGATGGAGTCCCAATAGAAGATAATAATGTTCTTGAATGGATACAAAATACAATTAACGAAGGGGTACAATCAGTTTTTGGAGGTGTTTTAGATGAAATCGATTGAAGAGTTAAAAGCAATTCGTGAGAAAGCTCTTAAGGAAATGTCTGTTCGTGATAATGAAGATAAGGTAAGAATTGTCGTAGGTATGGCTACGTGCGGCATAGCTGCAGGTGCAAAGCCCGTTATGGCAGCGTTTATTGATGAGTTGGAAAAGCGCAATGTTAACAATGTGTCGGTATCAATGACAGGGTGTATAGGAATTTGCAGGTTGGAACCGGTTGCTGAGGTCTATGAGGCCAATGGCGAGAAAACAACCTATGTAAAATTAGATGCAGAGAAAGCCAGAAGAATAGTGGCAGAACATATCGTCAATCAAAAGCCCGTTACCGAATTCACAGTTGGTGCGGCAGAAAGGTAAGGAGGGGTATTGATTATGGTTTACAGATCACATGTATTGATTTGTAATGGTACCGGATGTACGGCTTCCAAATCTCCTGAATTAATGGCCAGATTGGAAAAAGAGCTTGCAGCAAAAGGTATTGAAAAAGAGGTTAAAATCGTAAAGACAGGATGCTTCGGTCTTTGTGAGAAAGGTCCCATTCTTGTTATATATCCTGAAGGTGCTACATATTGTCATGTTAAACCTGATGATATAGAAGAGATAGTAAGCGAACACTTAGTAAAAGGACGTATTGTAAAGCGCCTTCTTTTAGGTGATAAGGATGCTGAAAATGTAGCTAAATCACTGGATAATATCGGATTCTTTTCCCGCCAGGTGCGTATAGCACTTCGTAATTGCGGTGTTATAAATCCTGAAAATATCGAAGAGTACATTGCAAAGGACGGCTATGCTGCTCTTGCCAAGGCGATTACTGAAATGACTCCTGCACAGGTTATTGAGGAGATTAAGAAATCCGGTCTTCGCGGACGTGGCGGCGGAGGTTTCCCCACAGGGTTAAAATGGCAGTTTGCAGCCAAGGAAATCAATGATACGAAATATGTCTGCTGTAACGCCGACGAGGGAGACCCGGGAGCTTTCATGGACCGTTCGATTCTTGAAGGTGATCCTCATACTCTTATCGAAGCAATGGCTATTGCAGGATATGCTATAGGTTCTAATCAAGGATATATATATGTACGTGCTGAGTATCCTATTGCAGTACAGCGCTTAAAGATAGCAATCGGACAGGCTAAAGAATATGGCCTTCTTGGTAAGAATATTTTCGGTACCGATTTCTCCTTTGATCTTGAGATACGTTTAGGCGCAGGAGCTTTTGTTTGCGGTGAAGAAACTGCATTAATGACATCTATTGAGGGCAAGCGCGGCGAACCCAGAACCCGTCCTCCTTTCCCTGCCGTTAAAGGTCTTTGGGAAAAGCCTACAATTTTAAATAATGTTGAAACCTACGCAAATATTCCCGTAATTCTCTTAAAAGGTGCGGACTGGTTTAGTTCCATTGGTACCGAAAAGAGTAAGGGAACAAAGGTTTTTGCTGTCGGTGGAAAGATAAACAATACAGGTCTTGTGGAAATACCTATGGGGACAACCCTTCGCGAGGTTCTTTACGATATTGGCGGTGGTATTCCTAAGGGTAAGAAATTCAAAGCTGCCCAGACAGGTGGTCCTTCGGGCGGATGTATACCGGCATCACATATTGATGTTCCCATCGACTATGATAATCTGATTGCATTGGGCTCTATGATGGGCTCCGGCGGTTTGATAGTTATGGATGAGGACAACTGTATGGTGGATATAGCCAAGTTCTTCCTGGAGTTCACCGTTGATGAATCCTGTGGTAAATGCCCCCCCTGCCGTATCGGTACAAAACGTATGTATGAGATACTTGAGCGCATAACAAGCGGCAAGGGTGAAGAAGAGGATCTAGATAAGCTGGAGATATTAGCTGAAAGCATAAAACAGGGTGCCCTTTGCGGTCTGGGACAAACAGCACCAAATCCTGTTCTCAGCACCCTGAAGTACTTCAGGGATGAATATGAGGCTCATGTCAAAGAGCATAGATGTCCTGCGGGTGTATGCAAGGCAATGTTAAAATACACTATTGTTCCTGAAAAATGTAAAGGATGCAGTCTTTGCTCAAAGAAGTGTCCTGTAAGTGCTATTTCCGGTGAGATTAAGAAGCCTTACCTTATAGATCAAAGTAAATGTATTAAGTGCGGTGTTTGTATGGACACATGTAAATTTGCCGCCATAGAGAAGAAATAAGAGGGGAGAGTGAATAATATGTCCGAATTTGTTACCCTGACAATTGACGGTAAAGAAGTAAAAGCTCCGGTTGGTTCAACCGTGCTAGAGGCTGCAAAGAGTGCCGGAATTAATATACCCACCCTCTGCTTCCTCAAAGATATAAATGAAATCGGCGCTTGCCGTATGTGTATTGTGGATGTTGGAGCTAGAAGTTTTCAAGCTGCCTGTATGTATCCTGTATCAGAGGGCTTAAAGGTTATCACCAATAGCCCGAAGATTCGTGAAACACGTAAAGTTACTCTTGAGCTTATACTCTCGTCCCATGAGAAAAAATGCCTCAGTTGCGTAAGAAGCTTGAATTGTGAACTTCAGAAGCTTGCTCAGGACTTGAAAATCCATGAAATCCGTTTTGAAGGCGCATTACAGCACTATCCTATTGATGATCTATCACATTCCATAGTGCGCGACCCTAATAAATGTATTTTGTGCCGCCGTTGTGTAAGCGTATGTAAAAATGTTCAGACTGTTTCTGCAATTGAGACTATTGACAGAGGCTATAATACAATCATAGCATCACCTTTCCATATGCCACTGAAGGATACTCCTTGTGTAAACTGTGGTCAGTGTATTGTTGCATGTCCTGTTGGTGCATTGCGCGAGAAAAACTCCACTGAAAAGGTTTGGGATGCACTAAGCAATAAGGATCTTCATGTTGTTGTTCAAACAGCTCCTGCTGTCAGAGCAGCTATAGGAGAAGAATTTGGTTACCCGATTGGGACTCCTGTCACTGGGAAAATGGTCGCAGCGCTAAAGAAATTGGGTTTTGCAAAGGTATTTGATACTGACACCGCTGCAGACCTTACAATTATGGAAGAGGGAACCGAGCTTGTAGATAGAATCAAGAACAACGGAAAGCTACCGTTGATAACTTCATGCAGCCCCGGATGGATTAAGTTCTGTGAGCATTTCTATCCTGATATGCTTGATAATCTTTCTACATGTAAATCTCCTCAGAACATGTTTGGAGCAGTACTTAAGTCTTACTATGCCGATAAAATGGGAATTGATCCTTCAAAAATATTTGTTGTATCAGTTATGCCATGTACTGCTAAAAAGTATGAGGCAGAAAGACCT
Organism: Bacillota bacterium; assembly: GCA_023411795.1. Taxonomy (GTDB): domain Bacteria; phylum Bacillota; class Clostridia; order DSM-8532; family DSM-8532; genus DTU059. The sequence continues at coordinate 836 of JAEYOK010000041.1, read as the reverse complement.
GAAATGGCTTCAACAGGCTATCCTGATATTGATGAGGTTATTACAACCCGCGAGTTTGCTCAGATGGTTAAGGAAGCAGGTATCAATTTCATAAATCTTGAAGATGAAGAATTTGATGATCCTATGGGTGAAGCCACCGGAGCAGGCGTTATCTTTGGAGCAACCGGCGGTGTTATGGAAGCGGCACTTCGTAGTGTACCTTATCTCCTAACCGGTAAAGATGATGACAATGTTGATATTAAAGTTGTTCGAGGTGTAGAAGACATTAAGGAAGCCGAAGTGGAAATTGCAGGTGTAAAAATCAAGGCTGCTGTTGTCCATGGCCTTGGAAATGCCAGAAAGCTGATTGAGAAGGTCAGATCAGGGGAAGCGAGTTATCACTTTATTGAAATTATGGCTTGCCCCGGAGGTTGTGTCTGCGGTGGTGGTCAGCCTATTCAACCCGCTTCTGTTAGAAATGATACTGACTTGAGGATTGAGCGCGCTAAGGCCCTGTACAGTGAGGATCAGAATCTTACATTAAGAAGATCTCACCATAACCCCAGAATACTCAAAATGTATGAGGAATACTTTGAGAAACCGGGCGGACATAAGTCCCATAAGCTACTTCACACTCATTATGTAGCTCGTGAAAACTACCCGGAAGATAAAATGTAACTGAAAACCAATCATATAAACAATCCGCCCTGAAAATTCCGGGCGGATTGTCTTATGTGCGCCCGGCGGGCGCACGTTCCAATGGGTGCAAATCCCTAATCCGCCCGGTAGTGGGAAGGATATAGCCGAAGGCAAGGGTGTCCATCGTGAGGTGGAATCTGAAGGAAGCCGGATGTCGG
>JAEYOK010000039.1 GCA_023411795.1 Bacillota bacterium | reverse complement strand
AGCCCCCGGTGATGGGCTGAAGGTTGTAAGCCTTAAGGAAAAAACCACCACCGCCTCCGGCACCTCCTTTGCCGCGGCCCAGGTTACCGGCACTGTGGCCGCCCTTCTGGCAAAGTCTCCCGACCTGGCCCCAGCCCAAGTGCGCGAGCACCTGTTCGACAGCGCAAAGGATCTGGGCGTGGCCGGGTTTGACGCAGATAGCGGATACGGAGCGCTGCAGCCGGAAAACTAATGCATAAAGTGATAGTAAATCTTTTAACTCAATCTCACTCAGATGGTAGCCATTCTATGGCGGTACGCGGGGTCACCAAAGGCTAGCGGAGATCTGCACAAGTTTTCCGACGCGGGCAGCGTGGCAAGCTACGCTGCGGATCCAATGGCCTGGGCAGTGGAAAACGGCATTTTGGTCGGCGGCAACGGCGCTCTGATGCCGAAGGACAACGCCACCCGCGCACAGGTGGCTGCCATTCTTCAAAGATTTATTACTAAAACGGCAAAGTAAATAATATAGCGAAGGGAGTGTCTCAATGTGAGGCACTCCCAAAGCTGATGATTTAAGCAATAACTATAGTGTGCACATAGCTCTTGCTACTACATAAGATTTTGTGTTATAAATAATACTAAATAAATAATTAAAATGCGTTGAAGAGAAAGAGTAGGTAATAAGAATTTTTACAGAGAAATCCGGGTTGCTGAGAACGGATAAAGTGAAGGTTACCGAACATGGTCTTGGAGCTGCGTACCGAAAAGTTGAACTTTTAGGCTGCGACGGGATCTCCCGTTATAGAGATAGAGTATCGGTTAAATAGCCCGTACTTGATGAGGTTCATTCTGTGAGGAATGAATGAATTAGGGTGGTAACACGAAGCATGGCTCTCGTCCCTGAATATTACGTATTCGGGGGTGAGGGCTTTTATTATGAAATTTATTAAAGTGTAACAGCTGTAGCCTGCAGGCACGCCGCTTAATTAAAATTCATAAACGTATACAACTTAAAAAATGAAATGAGGGATAATAATGAAAAACATTCTAATCGGAGGTGCATGGCCTTATGCCAATGGCTCTTTGCACATAGGTCATATAGCTGCTTTACTGCCCGGGGATGTTCTGGCAAGATACTATCGCTTAAAAGGCGACCAGGTTTTTTATGTTTCTGGCAGTGATTGTCATGGAACTCCCGTAGCAATAAGGGCAAAACAGGAAGGTAGAACGCCAAAGGAGATTAGTGATTATTATCACAGTGAGTTCAGCTATGTTTTCGGAAAATTGGGCTTTAGCTATGATGTATATGGTAAAACCACTGATCAATCGCATATAGATTTTGTTACTAGTTTTCATAAAAAACTGTACAGCAGTGAGTATGTTTATGAAAAAACTTCAGCTCAAGCGTTTTGTAAGCACTGCCAAAAGGTGCTTGCTGACCGCATGGTCAAAGGTTTATGCCCAAATTGCGGAAGCAAAACCAGAGGAGATCAGTGTGATGATTGTGGTTTGGTTCTTGAGGCCGAAACGGTTCTTTACCCGGCTTGCTCAGAATGCGGAAGCACAATTAGTTTTATAGAAACAAACCAACTATATATTGCACTTTCTAAGCTCCAATCGGAGTTAACAGCATACCTGGCGTCAAAACCTCACTGGCGAAAAAATGCAATCGCCTTTACAAAGAGATATATTGATGAGGGCTTAAGAGACCGAGCAATTACAAGAAACCTTGACTGGGGGATCAATGTTCCTAAAGAGGGATATGATGATAAAAGAATATATATTTGGGCTGAGAATGTTCTGGGATATTTATCGGCAAGTAATACAGTAGCTTCTAAAAGGGGAATTAAGTTTGAGGAGCTATGGGGTGATAATTCACGTCACTATTATGTCCATGGTAAGGATAATATTCCTTTTCATTCGATAATACTACCTGCGTTATTGCTTGCTCATGATGAGAGTCTTCGATTACCAGATGATATTATTTCAAGCGAGTATCTGACACTTGAAGGTCGTAAAATCTCAACAAGCAATAATTGGGCTATATGGGCAAAGGATATTGCTGAGAAATATAATCCGGATTCCCTGAGATATTTCTTTATATCCAATGGTCCGGAGAAAAGAGATACGGACTTCTCCTGGAGAGAATTCGTAGAAAAGAATAATAGTGAGCTTTTAGGTGCTTATGGAAATTTTGTAAACAGGACACTGGCTTTTATTTTTAAGTACAATGACGGGGTAATCCCCAAAGGAACTGTGGAAAGTAATATAAACCAAATAATTGATGAAATATATCATAAAGCAGGACGAAAAATTGAAGAGGGTCAGTTTAAGGATGCCCTTGATACATTATTTGAGTTTGTGCGATTTGGAAACAGGTATTATGATTTAAAGGAGCCCTGGAAGACCAGAACTGAAAGTCCGGATGAGTGTGCTAACACCCTGTATACTTGTGTTCAGATTATTTCAAACTTGGCCGTATTATTAAAGCCCTTCCTACCTTTCTCTTCAGAAAGAATATCAAACTGGCTCCAACTAGAGGATAAGTGGAAGCCTCAGTATGTTGAAGCCGGATTGAGGTTGCCGGAAATATCAATACTGTTTGAAAGGCTCGATAAAAAAATTATCGACGAGGAGAAAAATAAGATGTCAAATCAATAAATATTCTCACGAATATATTTTTCGGCCGATTGAGCTGCGGCTGCACCGTCGGAGGTTGCTGTGACCACTTGTCTCAAGGTCTTCTCCCGAATATCACCGGCTGCAAAAACTCCGGGAATATTAGTTTGCATATTTTCATCAGTTTTTATATAGCCATCCTGGTTAAGCTCAACCTTGCCCTGAACCAGCTTGGTCTCAGGAGAATAGCCTATGGCAATAAAAACTCCATTTGCGCTTATATCTTCAATTTTGCCACTAAGAGTATTTCTAATTTTTAATCCCTTTACTTTATATTCTCCAAGTATTTCCTCAACAACTGAATTCCAGTGTGGAATAACTTTTGGATTATTCAACACTAAATCTGAAAGAACCTTGGTGGCCCGCATTTCATCCCTCCGATGAATCAAATGAACTTGGGTACAAAGTCTTGAAAGATAAATTGCATCCTCTGCTGCAGTATTTCCTCCTCCCACCACAGCAACTTCACGGTTCTTAAAAAAGTTACCGTCACATGTTGCGCAATATGAAATTCCGGAGCCTCTTAGTTCCCTTTCCCTAGACAGCCCCAGTTCTTTTGGAGATGCGCCCATGCAAAGGATTATCGCTTTGGCTAAATATGTTTCTGTGTTAGTTTTAACTGTTTTTACATCGCCGTCTAAATTGATATCGACAGCTTCTTCCCTTAAGACCTTTGCATTGAATTTAAGTACTTGTTTGGCCATTTTTTCTGCTAATTGACTCCCATTTACCGGCTCCTCAAACCCTGGGTAATTTTCCATATCTGTAGTTGTAGCCATCTGCCCCCCAAAGGATGCCTTTTCTAAAATCATTGTGTTCAATCCGGCTCTTGCTGTGTAAAGTGCGGTGGTAAACCCTGCCGGACCACCACCTATAATAATTACGTCAAACATATATGCCCTCCAAGAAGTGAGTGTTGCGAGTGAAAATACTTACCCAGTTTATTTGATTATATGCTGATTATTGAAGTTTTGTCATATGATTTTTGTCTTTTCCTAAAAAGTATTATAAACTTATTCTTTGTTAATCTTGAATTTATCATGACAGGAATATATTATTAATATATGGCTAGACAACCGGTAAAACTCAGCAAATTATAAGAAAAATGTAAGAGGTTTTATGGACGGTTTAGAGATAATAATTTTTGCGTTTTCTGGATATTATTCTTTTTTAAGCCTCATTTCCTGGTATAGAAAATTAGGCGGCATTTGGCCCTCTGAAAAGAATAAAATAATAAAATTAGTGTTCGGTCTTCTACCTATACTATCGTTTTTTATTATCTTATATACACTCAGAGTTTTGGCATCTTTTGATGTGGTGAATGACTTTATATACCTAATATTTTATATTCTCCTCGGTTTCACCTGGGTTTTCATAGGTTTAAAACTAATGTTTTATTTCTTTGACCTTTCTTGGATTGATGATGCTTTGAATAATAAGAATAAGGCAGCAGTATTTACCATTACAGGAGCTTTTCTCGGATTAACGATAATATATTCGGGAGCTAATATAGGAGATGGTCCGGGTTGGTGGTGTGTTATATTTGCCGGCGGATTAGGGCTAGTCTCGTGGATTGTTCTCGGCTTGATAATGAATAAATTCACACAGGTTTTTGAGAGAGTTTCACTGGAGCGGGACATCTATTGCGGAATACGCTTCGGGGCGTATCTGCTTGCGGCAGGAATTATTTTAGGAAGAGCATCGGCTGGGGACTGGACCTCCTTCTACATGACAATAGTGGAATTTTTAGTAGGTTGGCCCGTTTTACCTTTAACTCTGTTAGCACTGTTGGTTGAACGTTCTTACATAAATAAGGCAAAATTGAGACAGGACATCAATGAAAATTATACGTTTAGCTCAATATACTGGGGAATCCTATATATTATTATTGCAATCGTTAGTATAATGATGTTTCCATTGATTCAAAATCCATCCTATGGAATTATACCGGCAGGACTTTTAGGAGTTACCTTATGAAAAATTCTATTGAGTTGGTATCAATTCCTGAAGATAAATATTCTGAATATCGTTATGATGTGATATTTAAAGCCTATAAATGGGACCCCCAGGTTGGCGATCATAATACTGTTGCTAAGCACGCTATTCTGATTAATCAAGAGACTGCTAAACAGTTAGAAGTATGGGCCGAACAGTTATCGGAAGAAACCATGATGATGGAAGAGGCACTAATCCATAAGTTACCTTTGGTAAAGAAGCTGGGTCTTCCTAAGAAAATTATAAATACCGTTCAACAATTATCCGGCTATGAAAGAAGCAATAACATCCGATTAATGCGGTTTGATTTTCATCCTACGCCAAACGGGTGGGCAATATCAGAAGTCAATAGTGATGTGCCGGGAGGATTTGCTGAGGCCTCAGTTTTACCTGAAATAGTATGTAAATATTTTGATGGTTTCACACCTCGGCATCATGTGGCTAAAAGCCTATTGGAAGCATTTTCGGAGCGGGTCAAAGAAAATGGTACCATTGCATTTGTTCATGCAACATCCTATTCGGACGACCGCCAGGTTATGGAGTTTATAAGTGACTATTTTCAGGCCCATGGGCATCAAACCGTTTTCGCGGCACCGGACCATATAGTATGGAAGGACAAAAAAGCATTCTGCTTGATTGAAGGTAATGAAGGCCCAATAGATGGGATAGCGCGTTTTTTTCCATTGGAATGGCTGACCAATTTACCTAGGAAATCTGATTGGAGTGGGTATTATGATTGTTTGACGCCATCCTGCAATCATCCTGTAGCCATACTCACTCAATCGAAACGATTACCTTTGGTCTGGGATGAGTTAGGTATCAATATACCTACATGGAAGCAGCTATTACCAGAGACAAAGAGTCCCAAATCAATTAAACGGAATGATGAAGACTGGATATATAAGCCGGCTTTAGGAAGGGTCGGAGAGGGGATTTCAATCACCGGTGCTATAACCGAAAAAGAACATAAATTAATTAAAAAAGCGGTGCGTTGGGACCCCGGCAATTGGGTTGCTCAACGCAAGTTTACTAGTCAACCGTTAACCGATTCAAACGGTGAGACTTACCATCTATGTGTTGGAGTGTTTACGGTTAACGGAAAGAGTGCTGGTTTTTATGGGAGAATTAGTCCTTATCCACGAATTGATTATAGAGCGAAGGATATATCATTACTGGTTTTGAAGGAGAGAAATCAAAATGATGAATAATCTGGAAACATATAAGATTTGGGCACCTGACGATGCTTTATGGACGCAATGGGCAAAGCCTGTTTTGTTCATTCGCCAACCTGCTGCATATAATGCTGAGAAGCTGGATATACCGGAGCTTAAATGGATCAACAGTGTTGAGAAACATACAATGATAATAGTTGACTTGCCCAAACACAGCGGAGTTATAGAGAGTCTGGCATTAGCACGTTTAGGCTATCGGCCTGTTCCCCTTTATAATGGAGTAAGTGTTCAATACTCAACACATATTGTAAAGGTTCATGAAATTGTATCAGCCTTGTATAAAGGAGCTGATGACCTAATCACATGCAATATACGACCAGATGCCCCTCCTGTATTCATGCTGGACTCAAACAGGATGTCAGGCAGCGGAAAGCTGCCCGGTACATATGATAACCGCTGGTGCGTTTTCCCTCAGGATATGCCCTCCGCTTCATTTCTTTTAAAAGAGGGAATTAATAAGGTTATTGTTCGATCAGAAGCAATACAAAACGATTTATCCCATATTTTACACCGTTATCAGGAGGAAGGAATTGGGATTTATCTAAGTAATGGTGAGGAACCTAAAAAAATACCGGTAGCAAAACCCTCAAAATTCAAGAGCTTATCTTACCGCTTCAAGATTATTTTAGGGCTGACAAGAAACGCCACAGGTGGATTTGGAAGCAAGATACCTGAGGCAACCCAAAGCAGCATTTCAGGTACAAGATATTATGGATTTGGATGACATGAGTAATGAACGAACATCGATAAAAGATTTTAAAAGCTTTGGTATGAATACCGAAATAACCTTAAGGGCATTTGGAGAAAAATCGGAAGAGGCGATCGAACATACCAATGCAGAACTTATAAGGTTGGAAAAGGCTCTGAGCCGCTTCATACCCGGCAGTATTATTGCCAATATCAATCAGTCTGCTGGAAAAGGATGTGTGAAGATAAGCCCTGAAGTATATGAAGTACTTTCGTGCTCCATAATGCTTTCCCAAATTTCATGCGGCTTGTTTGATATTACTATAGCCCCATTGGTTGATTTGTGGGACTATAAGCATTCATTTCATGTACCGAAGCTATCAGAAATACAAAGGCTACTACCTCTTGTTAATTTTCATGACTTAGTACTGGATTCAGAAAAGGAAACGGTAAGTCTCAGAAGAAAGGGCCAATCAATTGATCTAGGCGGTATAGCAAAAGGTTATGCAAGTGACCGGTTAATAAAAATACTCAAAGAATATGGTATAACATCAGCATTCGTCAATATAGGCGGAAATGTTTCAACACTGGGGAATAAACCCGACGGTACTTCATGGTGCGTAGGCATCCGTCATCCAAGGTACAAAGGCTGCCTGCTGGGAGCAGTAAAGGTAACTGACAAGGCAGTAGTTACTTCAGGTGACTATGAAAGATATTTTATTGATACTGAAGGTAAGAGATGGCATCATATCCTTGATCCAACAACAGGATTTCCTGCAGTGTCAGGATTGCTCAGCGTGACAGTGATAGCTGACAGTGCAATGATTGCCGATGTACTGTCAACTGCGGTATTTATAGCGGGTATGGATAAAGGACGGGAATTTCTTTCTCATTTTCCCGGAACTGAGGCAGTGTTGGTTGATGACAGTCAGCAGGTCTTTGTCACACGGGATATAAAAGAATGTTATCAAGCTGTTAAAGGACTGAATCCAGTATTTATATAAAGGAGCTGAAAATAATGAAAAATCCTGCGAAAAGAAAGGGGAAAAGAAAAATGTGGATTCTGCTTATTATTGTAGGGCTGATTGCAGCAGGACTCATTGGCGGAATTATGGCTGATGCACCGGGAAGGCGTGAAATCAATGATTTGACTTTTGCAGACATTAACTTTAAGGATCTTAAAAACGGTAGCTATATAGGGGAGTTCAAAAGTACTGGGGCCCAATTCAGAAATGCCACCGTTGAGGCTACGATTTCAGAGGGTAAGCTTTCAAATGTCAAAATACTGAAAGGAGCTTTAGACAAAGAGGGAAAGCCTCAGAAACTAAAAGATGACCGAGGTATTGATGATTTTTTCAACGATGTGATTAGTTCTCAAACACTGCAGGTAGACGTCATAAGTGGTGCGACCATTACCTGCAAAGCTCACCTAAAGGCTCTGGAGGATGCACTTGAAAAGGCACGATAATAATAAAAGCCAACCTGTTAGCAGGATGGCTTTTTTGTGTAACTAGCTTCGATACAAAATCATTTTCATTATTTCACTTTTAAATCCGGCACTATCTAAAGCGGTTTGCAGCAGTTCTCTCCGGTCTTTTTCTTCAGGCCAGTATTTCACATTTATTTTCTTGCGGTCCGGCCAAACTCTTTTTTTATTGAATTCATTGGTGAAGGCCTGAGCGGCTTTAGATATTAGTTCTATATCTCCGTCAAATGATATACTTTCTCCGAATCGCTCAAGAACAAGTACCGGTTTACCTGAGTTCATAACAATTACAGTTCCCGGGACATTTGTGAAATTAAGCTCACTCTCACTATGGGGGATAATCCTGCCGTATACCTGAGATGGGTCGCAGGCATTAATTACCTGCATGTCCTCAGGACTTTCGAGCTTTTGCCAGGCATCGGGAAGCATAAACTGTATTCCTGAAATACCCTTAAAGAAGTATCCTCTTAAAATATCACCGGCGTAATCACGCAGTTTTAATGCTTCGTATCCATCAACCCATGAAAAGCCTGAATTCTCAAGGGAGAAAATCTCTTTGGAAAGAAAACCATATCTGGATAACCAACGGTCCAAGAGCTTCTGAAGGTCTTCCTCTTTTATAGGCCAAGCAATTTCCCATCGTCCCATTTCAGGCTTTGAGACTGCATGTGCGACTCGGCGTGCTTTAAGCACCCTGTCTCTTTCAGGTACGGCATTCATTCTTTTACTTAAATCGGGTTTATTTAGGAAATAGCGTATCGAAATAAAGGAATCGTTTACAACGAGCCCCTTATACACTAAACGTTCAAGGATTTCAAGCAACTCGCTTGACTGGATACCTGCAAATGTAGAGAGTACATGAGTAAAGCAGGCTCCCCTTGATTTAAGGGTATGGAGTACCTTCTCTGATATTTCATCAATATCCGATTCTAGTTGAAGCTCCGGCTCGGTGTCCAGTGAAAGATTTTCAATACAATACCACGCTAATGTTGGCTTCTTATCAGGGCTTTCGGCGGATATCCTCCAAAACACCTTGCCTGAGGCACAAATCCGGTCAAGTAAGGCAGGTGAATAGCCTTTTACCCGTGCAGGAAAAACGATTGTTTCCCAATACTCGATGGGTAGATACAGCCCTTCCATAAGATGGATGGTATCTATAAGGGAGGTTTCGGGGCTTACAGTGTCGGAGCCGACCTTCTGCCAATCTGGAAGGAAAGCTGCATAGACAGCGGCATCCCGGGCTACTACTTCATTGGTTTTTATCATACTTTCCTTGCGGATTATTGCTTCATAAATCTTTACATGACATAATTCATCATTGGACTTAAGAAAATGGCCGGTTACCAGAATACCATCAGATTTATTTTTCTTGATTGCCCGCTCAGTCTTTAGTTGATTAAAACCATAACGAAACTTGATGTCATCTATGGTGAAGGGGCTGCGATATCGGGAATATCTTCTGATAATTCTGTTGATTGCTTCATCTTCTGTCCAAGTGGAAGTTCCTTCAATTCCTGTAGCTGTTTTATACAAGTCAGCTTCCTCTGCAGCAATGTATATTGGGGAGCCAAAAGTGTCTTCGATATAAAGTGCTCTTTTTTGCTGTATCAGTAGATTCATAATTTCTACTTGTGAAAAAGGTAATTCGTCCGAAGTTATGTCACCGTATATCAACATCAAGGAATGGAGTTCGTTACCTGATGTAACTCCATTTATCTTTTGTAATACATTATTTTTTTCAGTAATTTCTCTTATAGCCTCAGGATTAAGGGGGTTAGCTATTTCATCACGATGGTATGATAGATTTAAAGCATCTATTCCCGAAATAACAGACCCGCTTGTATTCCCCGGGTGGGGATCTTTTTCTGCATACATCATTATGGATTTAAATTCAAACATAAGCTCGGAAGCAAAGGGAGAGGGAAAGTAGGTATTCTTTTCAACAACCTCTATTTTACCTGACCTGATATCCGACAATACCTTAATGGTATTTGGTATATCAAAGATCTCATCCAGACATTCTCTCATAGTCTCTAGTAACAAAGGATGATCCATGTATTTTACGGCGTTTTCCAATGCATCAGCTGATCGTAGCCGTTGGAGCCAAAGGGGAAGGCGTTGGCCTAAATTACGAACACCCATCATAAGGGCTCTGTAAGCATTATAGCGGAAAGTCATTGAAAAGCGTGAAGTCGATGGAATTTTATCCAGCATTACACTTTCCACATTCACAGATTTTAAAAGTGAAAGTACATTGGATATTGAATCAGGGCAGCCGTAGATGTGAATTAAAATAGCATCGTTACTATGGCTTGCAAAGGCCTGGCATCTTATGGTGTCTTCAAGGACCTTTTGCATTAGTATTGCAAGGACACTGTTGACCCTTCCTCCAAAATGAGCATGTATAACAATTTTTTGGTCTCCTTCATTATCTTTAAAGTATTCGATTACAATTCGTCGGTCATGTGACAGGCAGCCGATTGTCTCCACCTGATCCACAAGATAATTTTGAATGTTTATAGCACCGGTTTCATCAAGGAGGGTGGAGGAGGTCAGATATGAAAGGAAGTCCTCTGAATCAAGCTTGTCCGAAAGAGTCTTTAGAAACTGACCAAACAGGATGCCCTGCTCATAAGGCCCGCCTATACCGTCACCGTTCCAGAAAGGAGTTTTGGCACCGACGCTATTTGTTGGTGCTACTATTACCCGGTTTTTCTCTATTTTTTGTACTTTCCAGGCTGAGTTACCCAGCATGAATTTATCACCGAGACGGGCTTCAAACACAAAGACTTCGTCAAGCTCGCCAATACGGGTTTTATAGTCCTCAAGGTAAACAGAAAAGTAACCTCTGTCTGGTATTGTTCCGCTGCTGTTAACAGCAAGCATCCGGCTGTAGGTTGTTCCCTCAATGGTTTTATTCTGCCTGTCCCAGATTATCCTTGGCTTTGCCGGAATATCCTCCTGATGCTCGAAATCACCTGCCAGCATGGACAGAACCCGACGAAAATCAGCTTCTTTTAAATCTTTATATGACCAAGCCGGCCTAATGACTGCAAGCATTTCGTCCTCGGTCCATTGGCCTTCACAGCTCATGGATACAATGTGCTGGGCGAGGATATCAAGACAGTTAAGTGGGATTTTCTCTTTTTCAATATTGCCTTCAAGCATCTGTTGGGTAATAAATGCACTTCTTAATAAATCACCACGGGTTTTTGGAAGAATTCTACCCTTACTAACTGCACTAAGTCGGTGCCCTGCACGACCGAGTCTCTGAAGACCGCTTGATACCGACGTCGGGGAGGCTACCTGAATCATAAGATCCACACTGCCCACATCAATTCCTAGCTCCAGGGTGGAAGTGGCAATAATGCAGGTGAGTTTTCCGGTTTTAAACTCATCCTCCACCTCGAGCCTTTTGCTTTTCGATAGACTTCCATGATGGGGCCTGCAAATGACTTCATCGGTCATACTGTTAAGGTTAGCCGCCACTCTTTCAGCTACAGCCCGGTTATTCACAAATACTATGGTGGATTTATGTGCCTGAACTAACTTAAAAATACTGTCGTAAATTTCGGGCCAAATGCTGCCCTGTTCGAGAGCACGATAATCCGATACAGGCATATGGATAGAAAGATCCTTGTTTCTTTCCATTCTCGGAGCAATAATTGAAACAGGTCTTTGAATATAACCAGTATCATTTTTTATCAAGCCTCCCAGATAATTTGCTGCAGATTCGATAGGATTTACTGTTGCAGAAAGTCCGATTCTCACAAGTTCGTGGCCGGTAAGGTGCTCAAGACGCCCAATAGATAAAGCAAGATGAACCCCGCGTTTGGTTCCAAGCATGGTATGAATTTCATCAACAATGAGATAACGGACATTTTTTAAAAATGCGGATGCTTTTTTAGAAGTAAGCATTAGATATAAAGATTCGGGAGTGGTGATAAGTATGTGGGGCGGTTTTTTAAGCATTCTCTGACGCTCATTTTGAGGAGTATCCCCGGTACGAACAGCCTTGCGTATATCAGGGAAGACTAGACCTGCCTTCTCACATTCCTTTTTTATACCTTCCAGCGGGATGTCAAGGTTCTTGTATATATCATTATTCAATGCTTTCAGAGGTGACACATATAGAATGAATACACCATCGGGAAGAGAATCCTCCAGTCCACTTTTAAGCAGATAGTTGATGCTCTCCAAAAAAGCAGCCAATGTTTTACCGGCGCCGGTTGGTGCACTTATAAGTACATTTTTTCCTGCCTGTATCTCAGGCCAGCCTAAAATCTGAGGTTCACTTGGGGTACCGATATTTTCAGTAAACCATCTGCGCACCGCAGGATGAAAGCGTTCCAGAACATTCTCGGAGTGCATATTGCCACCTCACACATAAACATATGTTCTATATTATACCATATAATCAGTATGAGTAAGAGTGAGTAAGAGGGACGGTGACTTTTACTCATTTCTTTTTCTACCCCGTGTGTTTTGGCAGACACCAAGGTTTCTCCCCGACGAAATTTACGCCGCAACCTTTCATCCGCATTTAGAAACGGCATCTGACAGGGGTTCTGTATTGATATATGAGTCATTTTTTACTTTTTAATGGGTCACTAAAGAGGGGTAGATTCGGAGGGTTAAATGTAAATACTATAAAAGCTATCATTAATAAAGCAAAGATTAAAGCGGAGAGATAGAAAAGGAGGGAATTTATCTTAGCATATTGATAAATATGCATAGCTGTTAATTGAGCTACTGTGACTCCGAGAAAATAGGAGAAGAAATCTAACGCAAGCGAATGGATACCAAGTGATCCCGTATATGAATAATAGAATGAAACAATAATCACAGGACAAACTACCAGAGAGACTACAAATGCAAAAAACCAGCGTGAGAAGAGAATGCAGTATTTCCTGTTTAACATAATGTAGGATAGACTCCACCAGATTATAGTAGGCATTACTGCCAGCTTTAAATGTTCCCACACACTTTCGTTTACAGGTGAAATAAACGCTACTAAAGGCGAATCACCAGTAAGAGAATAAAGAAAGTGCATGGGAATACCCAGTAAACCTATAAATATGATCCCAAAGTAAAAGCTTTTTTTTAGTGACTTTGATAGCATTATCATCTCAATTCTACTCATCAGATAAGTTAAACCTGTCATTTATTATTATGCACAATTCATTAAATAATGTAGTCGAAGGGGACAAAATTTATAATAAAGCATTTAATAGCCATAAATCATTTAGATTAGTAATAGGATATGATGCTTTACAATATGGTTGATATTGGAATAAAATATAAATTAAGATGTTCTCCTACTTTAGTAAATGTAATAGTTCAAAAGCCAATAAAAAGTTGAGTTTTTTGACTCTGCTCTTTAATGGCTATTCATAGATGACATTCGATATTTCAAAATCCATACCTGAGGAATATAGCAGCAAAAGTAATCAATAATATAATTAAGTATAATAAAGCGTATGTGGTTCTTATAACTTACGTTAGTGACTGTGTAGCTTACTTGTATTAAAAGAACAATAATCGTTTTGATAGGAGATACGTTGATGGAACTAAAAGCCATAGGACAAAGAATAAAACAAGCCAGAGAAGCCCAAGGCTTAACTCAGGAACAATTAGCTGAGAATGTTGCTCTCAGCGCTTCCCACATAAGTGTTATTGAGCGGGGAATCAAAATGCCAAGGATGGAAACCCTTGTTGAGATTATGAATACACTCAAAGTCGATGCCAATTTTATCTTTACTGATGTTTTATCGGTATCAAATAAAATCGTATCCTCATTGTTGTCTGAAAAGTTATCTGCACTACCTGAAACTCAGCAGAAAAAGATACTGAAAGTATTGGATACGCTGATTCAGGAAATGAGTGAAGTCTAGATAATTAAAAGTGAGAGTTGAAAGATAAGATCTTTCAACTCTTTTTTTTGCATAATAAAAGTTATATATAGAGGTACCTAGATTAATTTACAAAATAGACCTTGCAGAACTACATTCATTCATTTAGAATTATTTTCGTTGGATTGTTATAAAAGAAAATTCTAAGCTGGGCAATTATTGGTTTAGGCCTGATTGGAGGAAAATATGCAAAGTAAATCTTACCAGCATAAGATATACTTTACGGACAAGCTTAAAAGTCAGCTTGCCCAAATACCATATTTTCCTTTGACTGTCGTGGAGGCACCATCAGGCTTTGGAAAAACAACAGCTGTAAGAGAATATTTGAAAGAAGCTCTTCCGGACGGTGCTAGGCAATACTGGTATACTTGTCTAAGCGAGAGCCCTTCAGTGGCTTGGGCGGGTATATGTGATTTGTTTTTCTACATAGATAGGGAGATATCAAAAAACTTGAAAAAGCTGGGCTCTCCCACCATGGATACGCTAATGCATATATCGGCGTGCTTCAAAGATTTCAGGTGTTTTAATGAGACGTATATAGTAGTCGATAATTTTCAGCTTATTAAAAGTGATATTCTACAGGAGCTGATTAGTATATTTTCTATGCACGGAAGCCCTCATTTGCATATGATATTCATCACACAGCATCTTGGGAAAAAGGCACAAATCACATTTCATAACACCTATATACATACTATCGAATCGTCTGCTTTTTTCTTCGATAAGGAAAGCACCGCCAACTTATTCAAAATTGAGGGCATCCGCCTTAGTGACGATGAACTTAACAGTGTTTATACAAGTACTGAGGGATGGATATCCGCTCTTAGGCTACAGATATCCAATTATAGGCAGAACGGCTCTTTTGACTTTACAGCCGACATCGATCGTTTAGTAGAAACAGCTATCTGGAACAGACTTACACCTGAGCAGAAAACCTGTCTGGTCTCATTATCTGTCATGGACAGCTTCACCGCCCGGCAAGCCGCAATTATGCTGGGGGGAGAAACACTTCCTGCCAATATAAAGGATTTGCTCAAATACAATGATTTTATAAGATACTTTCCAAGAGAAAAAATTTACGTTATGCATAGTATTTTGCAGAACTATTTGAGGAATCAATTTTATCAATACCAACCAGTAGCGTTTCAAAAACGTGTCTTACGCACTGCGGGACAATGCTGTATCGCAGAGTCGGATTTCTATACTGCTGCACGATTCTTCTTTGAGGTCAAAGATTTTGATGCCATCTTTTCCATACCATTTAATGGTATATATCTCACAAACAAAAGAGAAAGCAATATAATTGAGTTTCTTATAGAAGTCATCAATGAATGCCCAGATGAGGTGATGTGCAAATACCCCTTTGTCTTACTCATGTTTTCGTACTTATTACGGCTGGATGGAGAATATGAAACCTACCATAAATTATGCCGGTTGGTCGACTTAGTCTTAAAAAGTAATCCAGCAGGGCTTAGTAAAGATGAACTTCGGCAGCTTAAGGGTGAATACTTGCTCCTTACGTCGTTTACCATATATAACGATATTAAGAAGGTAAATGAGGGACAAAAGGCTGCCTATGAACTATTAGGCGGGGTTAGCAGGTTCAGTTTAAATGAGATACCAATTACACTAGGTGGAACCTCTCTTTTAAGCATGTTTTGGCGTGAGCCTGGAAGATTGGATGAAACACTGGCGGATATTAAAAGCAATTTGCCTTATCACATTAAACTGACTCGTGGGCAAGGGGCCGGAGCAGATAGTGCATTACATGCGGAAATGATGCTAATGAGAGGTGACGATATACAGGCTGAGATATCATGCCATAAAGCGCTATACCAAGCCAGAAGCAAACATCAAACTTGTATTTGTCTTTGCGTTGAGCAGATTCTTGCCCGGATAGCAATCTTACGTGGAGATGTGGATGGGTTTTTTACCGCATTGGAGAATATTAAGGGCTATGCAAAAGAAACTTCCAACCTATATATACTGAGCATGGTTGACATATGCTTATCAGTTATAAGTGTAGTACTGGACACAACAGATATGGTTGCCAAATGGATTTGTGATATAGAGAGTATAAATAAAAAAGTGTATGCCCGGGCTGTCCCGTATGTTAATATTCTTTATTCACATCTCTTGGCTAGAGAAAAACGGCATGCTGAATTATTAGGTCTGGCTGATAATGCTATATGCATGGCAAAAGAGATGAATTATATATTTCCACAAATATACAGCTTGTTACTTAAGTCGAGAGTATGTTACGCAAACGGCTGTGAACAGGACGCGCTGAAGTATCTAGAAGAAACATTCGTCCTGGCTTTTCCAGATAAAATTTATTTGCCATTTGCTCAATTTACATATATGGGTGACATCCTATCAAAAGCGTACATTCGCCCCGAAGCACAAAGGGATACTTTCGTTGTATCCCCAGATTCATATAAAGCAGAAAATCCTGTATCAACCTCAGAGGTTTCGGAGACAATTCCGGGAGGGAAAGTGGTCATTAATAGTATAATGACGCTTTATAATCGATACCATAAAGGACGAAATATAATTTTAAATGCCCTTAATCAGGTAAAATCACCTCTAACCCCAAGAGAAAGAGAAGTCACTATTCTTGCCAAAGCCCGTTTGAGTCATAAAGAAATTGCAGAGAAGTTGTTCATATCAAAAGCAACGGTGAGAACCATCTTATATAATGCATATAGTAAGCTTGGTATTCATTCAAAATCTGAGTTATATAAGATAGATTTCTAGCAAGCAAAAATATAAAAATACGAAATAAAATCGTATGCAAAAAGTTTAATCTGCTTATTCTTAAACAACGGCAGATTATTTTGTATGAAATAAGCTTTTAAACATCTGATAGCTTAATAGTCGTTATGAAAATTATGCGGTAGATAAATTAATATGTTAAATCATTTAGGGCAGGAGAGAGGTAAGCTGATAGAAAACACCTTAATTTTCGATGGGCAAAGGGCTATGATGTTCCGCGATATAAGTGATTTTGCGATTTAGATGGGATAACAAAGATACGAAAAAAGTTCGTATGAAAAATAAATAACACCCTTCTATAATTGTTGATGGTGTAGCGCAATCAAGAGAAGGTTATTTAAAAACGTAAGAGCAGTTTTATGCTACCGTGCATAGCCCATAGTCGCAAAATCTGCAATAGAAAGCGTATGGGTCAATCATCGAAAGCGCTCAAATTTAGGAGGTAAGAAAACATTATGAAAAACTTATCCATCAGCAAAAAACTTATTTTAGGTTTCGGTATAGTGCTGGTACTAATGATAGCGATTATCGCCATCTCAATGGTTAGTATCACTGATGTCTCTGATGTCACAACCACATATTATGAAATAGTTGTTCCCAACACAAAATACATCGGCGATATGAAAAGCGACATTACATCAATACAACTTCACGTTGCGCGCGTTTTCATGCGTAAAGATATTGAAGGTATGCAAGAAGAATTCAATACCGCCGAAGCAAGTACGAACCATCTCAATGAAACGCTCGCTACAATGTCAGCAAGCGTCACACAGGGAAGCACAAAAGCAATTTTCGACTCTATTAATGAGATATTGGCAGGCGGAAACGATATCAGGCAGAGGATTAAGGATGAGGTTATGAAGCAAACGGATGAAAGCGCAGTAAACGCTAAATTAATATTCTCCACCGAATATTTTCCTTTCTTCGATGAACTTGATGAACAGCTTGCCCTACTTTCCGACGCAATTACATCATTACAGGAACAGCAGCAGCAAACCGCTCAAGATGTGGAGTTACAAACATGGATTATACTAATTGCTGCTGGTGTTATAGCAATTGTGGCAACTATTATCATCATATTGGTTATCCGACGTTCAATTATGAAACCAGTAACGGAAATCGTGAGAGCTTATAGCGAAATGTCAAAGGGCCATTTAAAAAATGCGGAAATCAAATATGAAAGCAAGGATGAGATGGGCAAAATGGCACAGAGCATCCGAAATACTAATGAGTTACTTACCTCATATATAAATGATATCTCGGAAAAATTAGAATTGATGTCACAGGGTGATATGAGAATTGATGTGGAAATGGATTATATCGGTGATTTTACTACTATTAAAAAAGCCATAGAAAATACGGTTTTCTCTTTAAATCATACACTAAAAACAATTAACACGGCAGCGGAGCAGGTCAACACAGGAGCTTCACAAGTGTCAAGCGGTGCCCAGGCTCTTGCATCAGGATCAACGGAGCAGGCAGCCTCTGTAGAAGAATTAAGCGCAACTGTGATCAAGGTTGCTGAGCAGGCTGCAGCAAACTCTGAAAATGTTAAGATAGCAACACAGTATGTAGAGCAGGCCGGCACAGGTGTTAAAACTGGAAATGAACATATGGGGCAGCTTACGGAAGCTATGATGGAGATCAATTCTGCGTCCAGCCAGATTGCCAATATTACTAAAGTTATTGAAGACATCGCTTTTCAAACCAATATACTCGCTTTGAATGCAGCTATTGAAGCTGCCCGTGCGGGTAATGCCGGAAAGGGCTTTGCTGTTGTGGCTGACGAAGTGAGAAATCTCGCTGCTAAGTCGGCAGAAGCTGCAAAGCAAACATCTGATTTAATCCAAGCCTCTGTCACTACTGTGTCTAAGGGAACGCAAATAACGACACAGACAGCACAAATCCTGCAAGATATACGGGAAAAGACTAACTTGGTAATTGAAAGTATCATAAAAATTGATGATGCGTCTACAGAACAGGCAGTTGCTATAGAACAAATCAAGCAGGGACTTAATCAGGTATCCTCTGTTGTGCAGACAAATGCCGCCACTGCGGAGGAAAACTCGGCGACCAGTGAAGAAATGTCTGCCCAGGCTAACACACTTCATGAGGAGGTTGGTAAGTTCAAGCTCAAAAATGGCTACGGAAGAGACAACTATGCGGCTATTACTCCCATCATAGAGCCTATAAAAGAGGGACCTACTTTTTTAGAGGTAACAGAAACTCTTGGTAAGTATTAAGGTGGCGCATTAAGCATTGAGCTCAAAAGGTAATATCTCGTCTTTCGGTTGCATTCCAACTATGGTATGTATACTTGTAGGAGTGCAGCCGATTTTTAAAAATTCTCCTTGATAACTGAAGTAAAGAACCATGACGGCTTTAAGGAGGTAACGGATTGGACAATTTTACAAGCACTTCTTTACAGGAGGCTTTTATATATGAGACTACTCAAAATATTGAGCAACTCGAAGCGGCGATACTAGCCAGTGAAAAATTAGGTTACTTCACACCGCAGGCAGTGAACGAAATATTCAGGATTATGCATACAATCAAGGGCTCTTCCGCCATGATGATGTATAACAATATTTCATCGCTTTCTCATGCCATAGAGGATCTCTTCTACTTTATACGAGAGGAAAAACCTGAAAACATGGACTGTGTAATCCTTTCGGATTTGGTTTTGGATGGCGTCGATTTCATTAAGCTAGAGATTGAGAAAATCAAAAATTCCGATAGTATTGACGGAGATCCATCAAAGCTTATTGATGATATCAAAGAATTTCTGTCCGCTATTAAGGTGGAGTTGAAAAGCACAGATAATCTTAGGACAACACAAAAAGAAGTCAAGCAGCAATCTTACTTGCCAATTGCCCTGAAAGGTAAAAATACAGAAGAAAAATGTTATGAAGCGGTTATCTATTTTGAAGATGGTTGCGAAATGGAGAATATCAGGGCTTTTAATATTGTCCATATTTTAAAAGATATTGTGACAGATTTCAACTACTTTCCAGAGGATATCATTGAAAATTCTGACAGTTCTCAAATTATACGAGAACAAGGCTTCAGGATAACGTTAGTAAGCGATAAAAGCATGAAGGAACTACACGATTTTTTCACAAGTATAGCCTTTGTTCGAAATCTTGAGGTGACAGAGGTTTTGGACAGCCAGAAATCCGGGCATGATTTCGTGGATAAAGAATCTGTTATTCAGGAATCTCCCATAAAAATAGCCGAGCTTCAGGCCGAGGATTTCGGACAAGTTGAAAACAGGAGTCTCCATCAGAGTATTATCAGTGTCGATGTTATGAAGCTGGATAAGATGATGGATCTGATGGGAGAAATGGTAATCACTGAGGCGATGGTCACGCAAAACCCTGAACTGCAGTCGCTTAAGTTGAATAGCTTTTACAAAGCAGCCCGTCAGCTACAAAAAATTACAAGCGAAATGCAGGACATGGTTATGTCCATACGAATGGTTCCCTTGGCTACGACATTTCATAAAATGTATCGCATCGTGCGGGATATGAGCCGTAAACTTAATAAAGAAGTAGAGCTTGTGCTAATAGGAGAAAACACTGAGGTTGATAAGAATATCATTGAGCATATTTCTGACCCGCTGATGCATCTTGTCCGCAATGCTGTGGATCATGGAATTGAAGACCCAGACGAAAGAACGGCTTCAGGAAAGCAAAAATCAGGACAGGTAATACTTGAAGCAAAAAATGCCGGAAGTGATGTTCTAGTAACTGTCCGTGATGATGGTAGGGGTCTTAACAAGGAAAAAATCCTTAAAAAAGCCCGGGAGAATGGTTTGCTGAGTAAACCGGAAAATGAGATGTCGGATAAGGAAATCTACAACCTGATCTTCCTGCCCGGGTTTTCCACAAATGAAAATGTGACGGAATTCTCTGGCCGGGGTGTTGGTATGGACGTAGTTGTAAAGAACCTGGAAGCAGTAGGTGGTTCGATATCCATAGACAGCATCGAAGGCTACGGAACGGTGACAACGCTGAAAATACCTCTTACACTGGCAATCATAGATGGAATGAACATCCGGGTAGGTGACTCCAAGTATACACTCCCAACAACATCCATCAAGGAAACATTTCAAGTTAAAGAAAAAAATATTATTAAGGACCCTGATGGTAATGAAATGATTATGGTTCGTGGAGAATGCTATCCTATTGTTCGTATCCATGAAATATTTGCAGTTAAAACTAAAATTACCGATCTGACTAAAGGAATTATGCTCATGATTGAGCAGGATGAAAAGGGCATCTGCCTTTTCGCCGACGAGCTTTTAGGCCAGCAGCAGGTAGTAGTCAAGGCCCTTCCTTCCTACATGAAAAGCATACGAAAAGTGGAAGGATTGGCGGGCTGTACACTCTTGGGGGATGGCAGTATAAGTCTGATTCTCAATATCGGCGGTTTAATCAGCATAGAACAATAACAATGGTTTTATACATTAAGTAAAACAAAAGGAGGTTTAAAAATGGCACAGAATGACTTGTTGAACCTAGATGAACAAGAGGAAGATACACTGAAAGGAAAGTATCTTATCTTTTCTATTGGAAATGAGTTGTATGGAATTGAGATTCGCTTCATTACCGAAATTATTGGTATTCAGCCTATTACTGTGGTCCCAGAGATGCCAGAGTATGTAAAAGGAATCACTAATCTTCGTGGCAAAATCATTCCTGTTATAGACGCCCGGTTGCGATTTAAAAAGACAGTTAGGGATTATGATGATAGAACATGTATAATCGTCCTTGATACAAATGAAGTTTCAACCGGGTTGATTGTAGACAGCGTTTCTGAGGTAATCGCTATCTCTGACGAGGATATAGCGCCTCCTCCCGATATTAATAAAGGTGGTCTAAAATACCTCAAAGGTGTAGGCAAGGCTGATGGAAACGTCAAACTGCTTCTGGACTGTAAGAGAATACTGACAGACGATGAGGTCGAGTTACTCAACTCCGTGACTTGATATGAATATTTAAATCAATAGTGACAAAGTTTTAAGGAGAGCCTTTAGGGCCCTTCTTTCCTTTATAAAGGAGGGGGTGCACTTTGAATTCTATAAACGATCAAGAGTTTAAGCAATTTGCCGATTATATAAAGGCTAATTACGGTATCCACTTCAAGGATGAAAAAAAGACCTTGGTCGAGGGAAGACTCGGGTATACATTGTCAAGTATGAATTTTACCAGTCTAACTGAGTATATGAGCTATGTGACTGCAGATAAAACCGGGAAAGCCGCATCTGATATGTTGGACAGAATCACAACCAACCACACTTTCTTCATGCGAGAACCAGCACATTTCAAATATTTCAGGGATATCGTTCTGCCGTATTTGTCAAAGACAGTGACAAATAGGGATCTGCGTATTTGGAGTGCGGCATGCTCCTCAGGAGAGGAACCTTATACGCTGGCAATGATTATTGATGAATTCTTCGGTACCAATAAAGTGGGATGGGACACAAAAATACTGGCAACGGATATCTCTGAGGGTGTTCTTGCTGCCGCACGGGCAGGTATTTATAGCCAGGAGAAGATGAAGGACCTGCCGGTAAACTGGAAAAAAAAATATTTCAAAGAATATGACTCAGGGCATTATATTTTGTCTGAGAAGATCAGAAATGAAGTAATTTTCAACAATATCAACTTAATGAATGCCACTTATCCTTTTAGGAAGAAAATGCAAGTTATTTTCTGCAGGAATGTTATGATCTATTTTGATAATGAAACCAAGAACAGACTTGCTGAACGTTTATATGATATTACCGAACCCGGAGGCTTCCTGTTCATCGGGCATTCAGAAGGGCTAAACCGTGAAAAAACGCGCTACAGGTATATAATGCCCGCAGTTTACAGGAAGGAGTAGGGATACATGGAGATAAAGAAGAAAATCCGCGTATTGGTGGTTGACGATAGTATAGTATCCCGCGATATGATTGTGAGAAGTATATCCTCCGATCCTCAGATTGAGGTGGCCGCTGTTGCAGCTGACCCTTTTGAGGCAAGAGATAAAATAGTTGAGTTTCGTCCTGACGTGATCACCTGTGATGTGGAAATGCCCAAAATGAACGGAATTGAATTTGCACGCTGGTTATTACCTCAGTGTTTTATCCCCATTATCATGGTAAGTGCTGTCAGTAATGCGGTTTTTGACGCGATGGAAGCAGGTGTTGTAGATTTTGTCGCTAAGCCCGACGGTAGCTCGACCAAATGTATAGAGGATTTCATTAGAGAATTAATACAAAGTATAAAAACGGCCTCCATCGCCTCAAAAACCGCATTGTTGGAACGCAAAAAAACGACGCTTAGTGTCACTGGCAATATGGTACAGGATGCAGGAGAAATCATCGCGATTGGCGCTTCTACTGGTGGAACCGAGGCAATATACAATATTCTCAAACTTCTCCCTCCCGCTGTTCCGGGCATCGTAATTGTACAGCATATACCTCCGATTTTCTCGAGAATGTTTGCTGAAAGACTGGACAACCAAACATCTCTTAAAGTTAAGGAAGCGGTAAGCGGTGATTATGTGGAAGCTGGTAGAGTTCTGATAGCGCCTGGAGGCCAGCATATGAGGATTAAGAAAGCCGGGAAAAGGTATCAGGTTGAGTGCTTCAATGGTGATAAGGTAAACGGGCATTGCCCTTCCGTGGATGTTTTGTTTGAGTCGGTGGCTAAGGAAGCAGGCAAAAATGCGGTTGGAATTATACTGACAGGAATGGGCTATGACGGAGCTAAAGGATTACTAAACATACGGAGGAAGGGTGGCCGGACTATAGGCCAGGACAAAGCTTCATCCGTTGTATACGGAATGCCTAAAGTAGCTTTTGATATTGGAGCTGTGGAAATACAGACAGCATTGGAAAATATACCTCAAGCATTATCTCAGTTGTTCAAGTAGGGGGTTTCAATGGATTTGATAGTAGGAATGGGAGAGTACGTCGTAACAAATAACGAAGATGCCATCATCAGAACATTTGCGTTGGCCTCCTGCGTGGCAGTAACCGTATACAGTCCTCAGAAAAAGGTTGCCGGAATGATACATATTGTCCTTCCTTCCCCATTGAATGACAGGGACAGGAAAATTCGCCCTGCTTATTTTGCTAAAACAGGAATACCTTTGCTTATAGAGTCAATGTACAGACAGTATGGCTGCAGTAAGGAAGGTCTTCAGGTTCAAATATACGGTGGAGCGGAGTCGATACTTAATTTAGACTTTTATAGAATTGGAAAGAAAAACATTGATACTGTGAAGAGGACATTATCGGAAATACGATTGACAGTCCAAAAGGCTGATCTCCGGGGAAATGAAAGCAGAAGTATAGCGATGGAAGTAAAAACAGGAGTGGTGGTAGTTCGCAGTCAACCTATTATATAAGCAATTCGTTCAAAGCTCGTTTAGGTATTGGCATCAGTAAAGATAAGAAAAACGATTAAGAAAGGAAGTCGTGACCAATGAGTAACTTAACAAATGAATTGATAGCCTTTCCAATGATTGCTTTCGGGTTTTTACAAATGATTTTTAACGACTGTGGAAAGGCTATTGATTGCATATTTCTGGATGCCAGTGTTGGTTTTCAAAAAATGATAGGCTTGAGTAGGGAACATATACTCGGGAAAAAGGCCTCCGAGGTGTTTTTAGGAAAACAGCGTAAATTCGATTGGATTGAATACTTCAACGGGGCCCTTACTTCAAAAAAAATACATGAAATATCTAGGTATGTCGAAGTGCTTGACAGAGATTGCGATGTTATAATTGTTCCATCTAATGGAGAGTACTTTGCTCTTATACTTAGAGAGACAAATGATGACCTCGAGGAAAATACATATCAGAACTCTACCATAAACATGCTGCTGGCAGCTTTGAACGAACAATGTGCAGAGACAAAGGAACACGCAAGTAGATTGGAGGAAACCTGCCAACTCCTAGGCATTCATTTTAATTTAACAATTGAAGAAATGGAGGAACTTTCATTACTGGCGGTTCTTCACGATATTGGTAAGATTGGCATCAATCCTGCTATACTAAAAAAACCTGCACCACTTACAAGCAAAGAATGGATTGAAATGAAACGTCACTCTGAAATAGGATGGCGAATTGTCAAGGAATTTCCGAACCTTGGGGCTGTGGCGAATTACATCCTATTTCATCACGAGCGTTGGGATGGAAAAGGTTATCCATTGGGATTGAAGGCTGATAATATTCCCCTTCCCAGCCGCATTCTTGCCGTCGCAGACGCCTATGATGCAATGACCAGTGACCGGGTTTACCGAAAGAGCATGGGTTTGGAAGAAGCTATCGCAGAGTTAACGAAAAACGCCGGTAAGCAGTTTGATCCGCAGGTTGTAAGCCTATTTAAGAAGATCATTATGTCATTAAAAAAGTGTTATTGATAAAATTATGTGTAAAAGCAACTTATCCAATAAAGTAGATTCCACATAAAAGTTTCTTCATAGAAGAAGCTTTTTCTATTAGCTGCCAACTAACTGCTCATTATTTGAGGAATATGATATACTATGTCAAAGATGACATGTATGGGTTTCCTAAGGAATTAAAAGATGGAGGCTAATTATATGGAAAGAAAAATTAAGAAACAAGTGAGAGGTTATAGGACGAAGGACGGAGCCGGTGTGAGCTTGGTCAGGGTTCTGGGAAACAGTACGGTACAGGAATATGATCCGATTTTAATGCTTGATTCCTTTGATAGCACAAATCCGGATGATTACACAGCGGGATTTCCCATGCATCCCCACAGAGGCATCGAAACAATCAGTTATGTGTATCGTGGGTTTATGACTCATAGGGACAGCTTAGGGAATGAGGATACGATTGGTGATGGGGAAGTACAATGGATGACAGCTGGTTCCGGTATTATGCATGAAGAAAAATTGCCTGCTGCCAAGCGAATGCTTGGTGTACAGCTTTGGCTAAATCTTCCTGCAAAAGACAAAATGGTACCTCCAGCTTATCACAGCATAAAAAGCACAGAAATTGAGGAAATAGAGTTTAATTGGGGCAAATTAAGACTGTTGGCGGGCGAGTTCGAAGGAAGAAAAGGATATATGAGCAAATATCTTCCGCTAAACTATTATGATTTGCACCTAAACTCCAACGCATCTATTGCTTTGGATACAGAAAGCGAGCACTCTGTCATGGTGTTTACCCTTTTAGGAGACGCATATATCGGGGGTGAACTTGTAAAGGAAAAGACGGCTGTAAAGCTAACATTTGGAGATACGGTAGAGATAAAGGCTACAGATGAAAAAGCTCAAGTATTATTTATAAGCTCAAAACGACTGGATGAACCGGTAGCTTGGGGTGGTCCTATCGTTATGAACACAAAAGAAGAATTGAATAAAGCTTTTGATGATTTAAAGAGAGGCACATTTATACAAAATAAAATCTCTTACTGATAACGTTAATCAAGGGATACATAATCCATTAATTTATGAGTTTAGGGGCAATGAATCAAGTTACTTCATTCATTGCCCCTTTTACTTATAGGTATTAAATAATGAAACTATGAAACAATAATGTCGGAGGTGTTTCACCATGATATCGCGTAAATCGGTTATAACTTTCGGCATGGTTGCAATTCCGATTGCAATGTACAATGCAACACAGGATAATGACATTCATTTTAATCAGCTTCATAAAGATGACAACAGCCGTATCCGATACAAAAAGACATGTGCTAATTGCGGCAAGGAGATTAAGGCCGAAGAAATAGTAAAAGGGTACGAGTATGACGATGATAAGTATGTGGTAATAACAGATGAAGAGATTGAAAAGATTAAGACCGAAAAAGAAAAATCAATTCAGATTCTGCACTTTGCCCAGTTGAATCAGATATCACCTGTATATTATAACAAAACCTATCAGGCCGCTCCTGAAACAGGGGGTGAAAAAGCCTTTGAACTACTGAGATCAGCTCTTATGGCAGAACAGAAAATAGCTATAGGTAAAACAGTTATGGGCACAAAGGATACGCTTATGGCAATAATACCCCGGGAAGACGGAATTATTATTTCAACCATGTTCTATGCAGATGATATTAAAGAGCTTCAAAGGCAGTATTCAAAGCCAAATGTATCCGAGCAGGAACTAAATATGGCCAAAATGCTCATTAATTCAATGGATACACCATTTGATGCATCTCAGTATAAGGACGAATATCAGGAGAAACTTCGAGAACTTATAGAAACCAAAATTTCGGGCAAAGAGGTAGTAGCAGCCAAATCTGACAATCCCAGCAGGGTTATTGATCTTATGGAGGCTCTCAAGGCCAGTGTAGAGAAAGTAAAAAAAGAAAAGGTAGTTGTATAGCATGATATTATGGATATGAAGCTAAGTGAATACAATCAAAAAAGAAATTTTGACAGGACAACCGAGCCGGAAGGTATAAAAGATGATTCTGAGGAGCAGCTAAGATTTGTTGTTCAGCACCATATTGCGAGAAAAGACCATTATGATTTTCGCCTGGAATGGAACGGGGCTCTTTTGAGCTGGGCGGTACCCAAAGGTCCTTCCTATAATACCACTGACAAAAGGCTAGCCGTAAAGGTTGAGGATCATCCTTTGGAATACAGGAATTTTGAAGGGACTATTCCAAAGGGGGAGTATGGCGGTGGAGTGGTAATGCTCTGGGATGAAGGCATATGGGAGCCTTACGGCAATGTTGATGAAGGTTTAAATGAAGGGATTCTTAAGTTTATCTTAAAGGGAATACGACTTAAAGGAAAGTGGGCTTTAATAAAGCTTAAATCAAAAAAAGATGGATCAAAGGACAACTGGCTTTTACTTAAAGAGAAAGATGAATATATAAAATCCGAGACCGGAGTAACCGAGTTTACTACCAGTATCAGGACCGGACGAACCATGCCTGAAATCGAAGCAGGCCGGGAAAGAAGCTTCGTAAAAAATCCATTTGATAATGTGAATGTACAGCTTGCAAAGATGGTAGATACAGTTCCGGAGGGCGACGACTGGCTTTTCGAAATGAAATATGACGGTTATAGAATATTAGCTTTTGTGGAAGAAAACAAAGCAAGGCTTATTACAAGGAACGGTAATGATTTTACGAAGCGCTTTTATGATGTCGCTACTTCATTAGTTAGTTTAGCCGAGGGTAGAGCTATGGTACTAGATGGCGAGATGACAATCATCGATGCCAATGGAAAGACAAATTTTCAGGCTTTGCAAAATTATATGAAAAATCCCAAGGGTCAAAATCTCACATATATTGTTTTTGATTTACTTGCGTTAGATGGTGAAGACTTGAGGGGACAACCTCTTAAAGAAAGAAAAAGTTTGCTCGAAAATCTTATGAAGGATTGTCCGGATAATTTATACTACAGCAGACATGTCAAAGGAAACGGTAAAGAAAGCTTTGATGTGGCATGTGAAGCAGGTATGGAAGGAATAATAGGTAAAAAAATTGATTCAAAATATAGCGGTACAAGAAACGGCGACTGGATTAAGCTAAAATGTGATAAACGTCAGGAATTTGTAATCGGAGGCTATACACTTTCGGACAAAAAAACAAGCGGCTTGAGTTCACTACTTTTAGGAGTATATGAAGGTGATGATTTAATTTATGCCGGCCGTGCCGGAACAGGCTTTAACAAGCGCAACATCAAAGAACTTGAAACCAAACTAAAAAGCTTAACCAGAGCTGATTCACCGTTTAAGAATGCCCCAAAATCAAGGTCAAGTGAGAAGATAACATGGATAGAGCCGAAGCTTGCCGCAGAGATTAAATTCGCAGAATGGACAGAGGATAATCAGTTAAGACAAGCAAGCTATAAAGGCTTTAGGGAAGATAAAGATCCAAAGGAAATAAGAAGGGAATCAGCTAAAGAATTGGAGATGCTAGTGGAATCTGACACAAAAAGCAGCAATATTACTATAGGAGGAGTAAAGGTTTCAAGCCCGGATAAGGTGATATTTGAAGATCCTGAAATTACAAAAGCCGAGGTAATAAGGTACTACCAAAAGGTGTCGGAACGTATGCTACCCTATGTAAGACACAGGATTCTCAGCATAGTGAGATGTCCCAAAGGAGTATCCCAAGCATGTTTCTATAAAAAGCATCCCGGACAGGGAAGCAAGGGTGTTGTCACCATACCAATAAACACTGGCAGCGGAGAAGCTGAGGATTATTTCTACATTGAAGATGTTTCAGGGCTTCTCTTGGAAGCTCAAATGGGGACAGTGGAGTTTCATACCTGGGGAAGCCGTGTTGATGAGCTTGAAAAACCCGATATGATGGTCTTTGATCTGGACCCCGATGAAGGCATGGATATAGAAAGAGTCCGCCAGGGGGTACGGGATATAAAAAGTATTTTACTGGAGCTTTCTTTAGATTCATACCTTAAGACCAGCGGAGGAAAGGGTTATCATGTTGTCGTTCCCTTGAAGCCTAAAGTCAATTGGGATACATTTCATGATTTCGCACGGGGTGTTGCAGAAGTTATGGAGCAGAAATGGCCTGACAGGTATACAAGCAATGTGAGAAAAGCCAAGAGAACAGATAAAATATTTATTGACTGGATAAGAAATGCCAGAGGTGCTACCAGTATCGCCCCCTATTCATTAAGGGCGAGAAAAGGGGCCAAAGTTTCCATGCCCATTTCATGGGAGGAGCTTGATACCGTGGCCCCTGATAGTATCGACATGAAGGATGCGCTCTTAAGGATTGAGAGAAGTAACCCCTGGAAGGATTTATTGAGTAACAATCAGATGCTTAAATAAATAGGCCTATTTACCCTTAATGAACCAGCCATAAAAAAGCTGATTTAGTGATGCTTGTGCTATGTCATACCGTTATTTCTAGTTTTACTTACTGGGTTTTCATTAGAAGTGCCCTCATTTTTCTTATTTTATCTTTATTTGCAGCATTTATTTCTTCAAAGTAATATATGGAGATAGAAGCTATTGTTTCAATAAAAATCTTTTAATTTCTTATCAATTCTATAATAGTAACAAAGTAATATAAGCAATATAATATACTATCTATAGGCAAGAATTGTAAAATACAGCTTGAATTTTTACATATAGAATAATAAGATATATAAATAGCACTATATAACTTTATTTGGAGCGTCATAATGGATAAAAAAGAAGCCATCAGAAGAGCAGCAATTAAAGTAATGGCTAAAGAGGGGTTCGTCAATACTAAAATGCAATCTATCGCTAATAAAGCGGGTATAGCTATTGGTACTATATATTTATATTTTAAGAACAAAGAGTCTATTCTAGATTTTATTTTCATGATTGAATATGAAAAGAAACTCAAGTATATAGATATTTTAAAGAAAGATAACGTGCCTTATTTACAACAAATAAATAGCTTTTTGGTATTTCTTTTTGATGAAATGAAGAAAAGCCCTAATTCTGCAAAAGTTTTAGCACAAGAATCAATTAATCCTGAATTACGCAAGTTGAAGTGGGTAAAAAAGACATATCAAGACATACCAGATATATTGAGCCAAATGCTGGATGATGCCAAAAAAAATGGAGAGATAAGAGATATTGATTCTAATATAATTGGTTCAACCATATATCTTTCTTCGCAAGCTTTAGCATATAAGATGTTGAAAGAGGGGAGGGAGAGTGAGTATGAGTTTGCATTAGAGCAATTTATATTGTTTACTTTTAACGGTATTATGAAGTAATAATTTACTTAGTTTTGTTAATACTTAAAAATTAAAGCGGCTATAGCCTTGTCTATAACCGCTTTTGCTATTATAATGATGAATGAGTATTCATTCATATTTAAGAGATAATGACGATATGTATTCTTTATAAGGATAGGTGAGTTTATATGAAAAGGGTATTAGTAGTTGATGATGCGGATTTTATGAGATACGCCATAAAGACAATCATCATGTCAGCGATGGGACAGGAAATAATGGTAAGGGAAGCCATAGCCTTCGGAGCTAAATCCTTTATAGTAAAACCTTTCAAAGAAGAACAGGTCATTAAAACGCTTAATAAAATATTATCCTTAAATAAAATTAGCGAGAGGGGTTATTCGTAAATGCAATACAACAATGAATCAATGGTTGAAATGTTTGTATTTGAAACAAATCAACTCATTGAGCAACTTGAGTTAATAATTCTGGCCAGTGAAAAAAACAGTAACTATAAAGAATCGGATATCAATGAGATTTTTAGAATTATGCACACCATAAAAGGCTCAGCCGCCTTGATGATGTATGATAGCATATCTGTACTAGCACACTCTATTGAAGACTTATTTTACTTCCTTCGCGAGGAGAAACCAAAAAGTATTGATTACTCAGCACTTTCTGATTTGGTTTTTAATAGTATGGACTTCATTAAAGTAGAAATAGAAAAAATAAAACATGGTGACGAAGCAGACGGCTCAATAACAGTGTTAAACAATAACATAAAGGATTTCTTATGTCTATTAAAGAAAAACAATCCAAGTAATCTTAATAGTTTTAATACTGAAAATAAGCAGCAATACTATATAAGCCCTAAATCATCGGGAGGCCCGGAATATAAAAATACTTTTAAAGCGGTTATATATTTTGAAGAAGGCTGTGAGATGGAAAATATCAGGGCATTTTCAATTATACATAGTCTTAAAGAACTATCAGAGATAATTACCTACTTCCCAGAAGACATAATAGATGATGATAACACTGTTGAAACCATCAGGAATGAAGGCTTCAAAATATATCTGAGGGCAAATATTTCATATGAAAAATTGCATGAATTACTTATGCAAACCTTGTTTCTTAGAGAACTAGAATTAACAGAGCTTAAGAATGATAATGAGATAAATCAAACCATAAATTCAAACCCAAAAATTATTTCTAAAACTTTTTCTAATCAAGAAAAAGAATCTATTACAGAGAATAAAATCATAAGCACCACTTCAAATCAACAAGGTGTTATTAGCGTAAATGTACACAAGCTTGATAAATTAATGGATTTAGTAGGAGAAGTAGTAACTGCAGAAGCTATGGTAATCCAAAACCCTGATTTAAAAGGTATGGAGCTAAATAATTTTCAAAAGGCAGCAAGACGACTGAACAAAATAACAAGTGAAATACAGGATATGGTTATGTCTATCCGGATGGTTCCTCTAGCAACAACCTTTCATAAAATGCACCGCATAGTACGGGATATGTGTAAAAAGCTTGATAAGAATGTAGAGCTTTTGATTATTGGTGAAGAAACAGAAGTTGATAAAAACATCATAGAGCATATCTCCGATCCATTGATGCACCTTGTGCGAAATGCATTAGATCATGGTATAGAATCGTATGAAGAAAGACTTTTAAAAGGGAAACCCAAAAACGGAACTATAACTTTGGAAGCTAAGAATTCTGGCAGTGATGTGCTAATTATTGTCAAGGATGATGGAAAGGGACTAAGTAAAGAAAAAATTATATCCAAAGCACAGAATAGTGGATTACTATATAAGGCTAAAGAAGATATGACAGATAAGGAGATTTATAATCTGATATTACTTCCAGGTTTTTCAACCACGAATAGTGTTAGTGAATTCTCAGGCCGTGGTGTAGGGATGGACGTAGTAACAAAGAACGTAGAGACTATAGGCGGCTCGGTTGTTGTAGATAGCATTCCTGACAAGGGAACCTTAATTACACTTAAAATTCCCTTAACATTAGCTATTATAGATGGAATGAATACTAAGGTAGGCAATTCTTGTTACACAATACCTACAATTGCAATTAAAGAATCCTTCAGACCTAAAGAAAACGATATTATAACAGATCCAGATGGTAATGAAATGATTATGGTAAGAGGCCAATGCTATCCAATACTTAGGCTTCATGAAGTATTTAAGGTAAAGACCGATATTAAAGATTTTACACAAGGTATATTAATAATGGTTGAGCAGGATGAGAAAGCGACATGCCTTTTTGTTGATGAACTTTTGGGGCAGCAGCAGGTTGTTGTAAAATCGTTACCTAATTATATAAAAATGTTTAAGAATATTATAGGACTTGCAGGTTGCACTCTTTTAGGAGATGGGAGTATAAGCTTGATCCTTGATATCTCAGGACTTATTTGTCTAGCGGATAATAAGCTTAATATTTAAGTTTAATGTTACATAAAAAATTACTGTTATAAGAAAGGAGATAACCCAATGGCAGAAGTATTTGATAATATTTTGGAAATGGAGGAGGATACACAAAAGGGAAGATTTTTAACATTTCAGTTAGGAAAGGAGTCATATGGAATTGAAATAAGGTATGTTACTGAAATTATAGGCATACAGCCTATAACAGAGGTTCCTGAGCTCCCGGATTATATCAAAGGTATAATCAATTTACGAGGTAAGATAATTCCCGTAATGGATGTCAGACTTAGGTTTAAAAAAGAGCCTAGGGAGTATAACGATAGAACTTGTGTAATCGTAATTGATATTAAGGATATATCAATAGGAATTATTGTTGATACTGTTTCGGAGGTTCTGTCTATCCCGGATGAAAATATTGTGGAACCTCCACAAATGAATAAAGGCTTTAATAACAGGTATATAAAACAAATAGGGAAAGTCGGAAACGATGTTAAGCTATTACTTGATTGTGAAAGGCTACTTACTGAAGGTGAACTCGAGGATTTAAACATCGAATTATAAAAAAACAGTTGTAAAGGGGTAAATAAAATGAAATGGTTCTATAATTATAAAATAAGTACAAAACTTTTAGTTGCATTTATTGTAATGGCTTTAATTGCGGGAGTGGTTGGTATTGTGGGTATATACAATATCAATATGATTGATAAAAATGATAGTCTTTTATACACCAACATGACAGTTCCTTTATCACAAGCTGCTGATATGGCGAAACTTTTCCAAAGAATTCGAGTAAACTCAAGGGATATGATAATTTCCGAGGATATTAATGTAATTAATGAACGATATGAGGACATAAATCAAATTTTATCAGAGATAGAGACTATTTCGATTGAGTTTGAAAAAACGATTCTTTCTGATGAACTAAGAACAGTATATGCTGATTATATAGCAGGTCGAGAGGAATTTATTAATTATATAAACGAGTTAGTTAGATTATGTAAAAGCAATAGTAAGGAAGAAGCAATTAGTTTATTAAATGGCGAAATGAGGGTTTCTTCAGATGCACAGCAAAATGCTATTGATAATCTAGTGGACTTAAAGGTAGGTACTGCTAAACAGACAGCTGAAGACAATACAATTGCTGCTAGGTCAGCCGTCACTTTAATGGCCGTCATTATTGCTTTAGGCATAATTATAGCTATTGGACTTGGTATTTTCATAGCCAGAATTATAAGCAAGCCAATAAAAAATATGGTTGAAGCAGCAGATAAACTGGCTTTGGGGGATGTTAATGTAGATGTTAGAGTAGACACCAAGGATGAGGTTGGTAATTTAGCATCATCATTTAAAAAAATGATAGATAATATCCGTAATCAAGCTCTGGATGCAGAAAAGATAGCATCCGGGGATATGACAATAGACATAGAAGTTAAATCAGAAAATGATCTGTTGGGTAAAAAACTGTATGAAATTGTGGAGCGTAATAACGAGGTATTAAGTAATATCGCCATTGCAGCTGAACAGGTGGCATCAGGTTCTAAGCAAGTATCCGATTCCAGTATGGCTCTTTCTCAAGGCG
Source organism: Bacillota bacterium (assembly GCA_023411795.1). Lineage (GTDB taxonomy): Bacteria > Bacillota > Clostridia > DSM-8532 > DSM-8532 > DTU059. Next base: position 150,236 of record JAEYOK010000039.1, on the reverse strand, counting down.
CAACCGAACAGGCAAGTTCTATAGAACAGCTTACGGCCTCCTTGGAGGAGATATCCTCTCAGACCGAACTAAATGCGAAAAACGCTAATAAGGCCAATGAGTTGGCTGAGAATGCTAAAGACCATGCTGAACGGGGAAATAATCAGATGAAGGAAATGCTTAGGGCAATGGAGGAGATTAACGAGTCGTCAGCAAACATTTCGAAGATTATTAAGGTTATTGATGAAATTGCATTCCAAACCAATATACTAGCTTTGAATGCGGCTGTTGAAGCTGCCAGAGCAGGTCAACACGGCAAGGGCTTTGCTGTTGTTGCAGAGGAGGTAAGAAACCTTGCAGCACGATCTGCAAACGCTGCGAAAGAAACAACTGACATGATTGAGGGTTCAATTAAGAAGACAGAAGCAGGAACCAAAATTGCCAATGAAACTGCAGAAGCGCTTAACGAAATTGTATCCGGTGTTGCAAAAGTGACTGCACTGGTTAGCGATATAGCCATTGCATCAAATGAGCAAGCCTCAGGTATTGCTCAGATTAACCAAGGAGTTATGCAGATATCTGAGGTTGTTCAGAACAATTCTGCAACATCTGAGGAAAGTGCATCGGCCAGCGAGGAACTTTCAAGCCAAGCTGAACTACTTAAGGAATCGGTCAATAGATTTAAGCTAAAGAAAATTAGCAACTCTTATGAAAAGCTAGATAGTTTGAATCCGGAGGTTATTAGGATGCTTGAAGATATGTCCGATAAAAGGAAAAGAGAACTCGGACTTGTAAAAGAATCTCATGCCAATAGCACCTCAAAAGCAAGGATAGATTTAAGTGATAAAGAATTTGGAAAGTATTAAAGATTGATATGCTCCGGAGCGGATGGAAATATTCGCTCCGGATAAAAATATCATGGAATACTGTTCTAAAGCGTCTTATGAATCAATTGAATGCTATAATAGAATAGGTATAAGTAAAGAAGACAACAGGTGGATTTTATGTTTTCAATTACTCAAAAAGAATTTAAGCAATTAGCTGATTACATAAAAGCAAATTATGGAATCAATTTAAAAGAAGAAAAGAAAACCCTTGTAACAGGAAGACTTCATCACGTACTTACACAAAATAAATTCAATAATTTTACCGAGTATTACAATTACATTGTTTCAGATATGAGCGGAGAAGCGGTGGCTACTTTACTGGATAAAATAACTACTAACCATACTTTCTTTATGAGGGAGACTAATCATTTCTATTATTTCAGAGATAAAATATTACCCTATTTGGCAAGCACAGTAAAACAAAGAGATTTACGCATATGGAGTGCAGGCTGCTCTTCCGGAGAAGAGCCTTACACTCTTGCAATGATAATAGACGAGTTTTTTGGCAAAGAGAAAAAGTGGTGGGATGCTAAGATTTTGGCTACCGATATTTCCAGTAAAGTTCTTGATATTGCTGCTAAAGGCCTATATAAAAATGAGTCGATTAAATCGCTTCCCGCTAATTGGATATTTAACTATTTTAATAAAATAGATGCTGAGAATAGCGTCATTATAGATAGGATTAAGAACGAAGTAATATTCAGAAAATTAAATTTGATGGATGAAGTCTTTCGTTTCAAAAAGAAATTTCATGTAATATTCTGTCGTAATGTTATGATTTATTTTGACAATAATACGAAGCAGGAAATTGTTAATAAATTTTACGATTTAACTGAGCCGGGAGGATATTTATTTATAGGGCATTCAGAGTCCCTTAATCGTGATGAAACAAAGTATAAATATGTGATGCCTGCAGTATATAAGAAAGGAATAACGGATATATGAGAAAAATTAAGGTGCTGATTGTTGACGACAGCTTAGTGTTCAGAGAAATATTATCCAGAGGGATTTCTTCGGACTCAAATATTCACGTTATTTCCACAGCCGTAAATCCTTTTGAAGCAAGGGATAAAATAATTGAGTATAAGCCTGATGTTATTACTTGTGATATTGAGATGCCGAAGATGAACGGAATAGAGTTTGTCAGACGACTTATGCCTCAATATCCTCTTCCAGTTATAGTTGTAAGTGCTTTGAGTGACGCTGTTTTCAGTGCCATGAATGCAGGTGCGGTTGATTTTGTGGCAAAACCGGATGTGAGTTCTGCCAAAAGCGTAGAAGCTTTTATTAACGAAATGATAATAAAAATTAAAATAGCATCTATTGCCAACGTATCCCAACAGAAAACCAGGAAAGCTATGCAAAGCATCGTAGAAGGTACCGGTGCAGAAAAGGAAAACAGAATAATAGCTATTGGTGCCTCAACAGGAGGAACAGAGGCTATATACAGTATACTAAGCTCGTTACCGTATGATATGCCGGGTATTGTTATTGTACAGCATATACCACCAGGTTTTTCAAAGATGTTTGCAGATAGGCTTAACAATACAACTAAGTTTTCTGTAAAAGAGGCTCAGACAGGGGATTTTGTAGAAGCGGGAAAGGTATTGGTAGCCCCAGGTGATTCGCATATTAGAATCAAAAAATTAGGCACCAGATTTCGTGTGGAATGCTTTAAAGGAGAAAAGATAAATGGTCATTGCCCATCGGTTGATATACTGTTTGAATCTATCGCGAAAGAGGCGGGTAATCAAGCTATCGGAATAATCCTTACAGGGATGGGCTATGACGGAGCTAAAGGAATTTTGTCAATGCGAAGAAAAGGTGCAAGGACAATCGGGCAGGATGATAAATCCTCTGTAGTATATGGAATGCCAAAAGTTGCTTTTGATATTGGAGGAGTCGAAAAACAGGCGCCACTTAATGATATACCCCAGCTAATCTATTCAATGCTTATATCCAAGTGAGTTCATGGCTAAAATACTGGACCACCCATCTCGGTTGATTTGAAATGAAGTATTTGATGTTACAACTTATGGTATAATTCTAGTATTATTTGCAATTTATTATTTATATTTATAATTTAAAAATAAGCTGGAGGACTATTAAAATGAAATCATTGAAAATAGGCATACCATTGAAGGGATTTGCTGAGTTTTGCAGAATAGCAGCGGCAGAGGGAGCGGTCTTACTAAAAAATGAAGAAGGTGTTTTACCATTAAAAGAAAATGAGAAAGTATCTATTTTCGGTAGGTGTCAGATTGATTATTATAGATGCGGAACAGGCTCTGGCGGTATGGTTAATGTGGCATATACCACAAATCTACTTGATGGTTTGCGTTCAAAGTCAAAAATAGAAGTAAACGAAGATTTAGCCCGTATATATACCGAGTGGATTAAAGTGAATCCTTTTGATAATGGCGGAGGCGGATGGGCAGCGGAGCCTTGGCATCAAAAAGAAATGCCCTTATCCGAGAGTATAGTTAATGAGGCAAAAAACAAATCCGATAAGGCAATTATTGTTTTAGGCAGAACCGCCGGAGAGGAAACTGATAACCGAAACGAGGAAGGCAGTTATCTTCTTACAAAGCCGGAGCAGGATATGCTAAAGGCTGTCTGTAAACATTTCAATGAAGTAATACTTGTTCTTAATGTTTCCAATATAATGGATATAAGCTGGCTGGACGATGAGCCCTATCGAAACAGTATAAAGGGTGTTGTTATAACATGGCAGGGTGGAATAGAAGGCGGAAATGCGGCTGCCGATATATTGATAGGTGATGTAACACCCAGTGGTAAGCTGACTGATACAATAGCTTATTCCATTAATGACTACCCTTCTACTATGAATTATGGCGGTGAAGACAAAAATATCTATCAAGAGGATATCTATGTAGGCTATAGGTACTTTGAGACGTTTTGTCCTGAAAAGGTGCAGTTTGAATTCGGTTATGGATTATCTTATACCGATTTTGAAATTAAGTGCTCGGAAGCTTGTTTTAAGGTAATAGATGGCGAAGAATATATTGAGGTAAATGCTACGGTAAAGAATACTGGAGGCACGTACTCTGGGAAAGAGGTTGTCCAGGTCTATTACGAGGCTCCTCAGGGGAAATTGGGAAGACCTAAAAGGACTCTTGCGGCATTTAAGAAAACCAAGCTCCTTGAGCCCGGAGAATCCCAATCGATATCTATAAGCTTTCCGGTTAATCGGATGGCAGCTTATGATGACGGTGGTTATACAGGCAATAGTTCATGTTATGTGTTGGAGAGCGGGGACTACTATGTATATGCCGGAAATAGCGTCAGGAATACCGTCAGAATATTATTTGAAGGTAAGGACAGCTTTTTTATCCCTGAGCTTCGAGTGGTCGAGCAGTTGGAAGAGGCCATGAGACCAGTAGAAGCTTTTAAAAGAATGAAGCCAGGTCTGAAAAAAGATGACGGAACCTTCGAAATAGTCTATGAAGAGGTGCCGACAAGACAGGTTTCTATTGCCGAGCGTATAGATAAAAATCTTCCGGCTCAGATTCCTCAAACAGGTGATAGAGGCTATAAATTAAGAGATGTATACGATAAGAAGGTTTCCATTGAAGCTTTTATAGCACAGCTTTCCGATGAGGATTTAGCCGCACTTGTAAGGGGTGAGGGCATCGGAAGCCCTTGGGTAACACCTGGAACGACAAGCGCTTTTGGAGGGATTACCGAGAGCCTGCTTAATTATGGTATTCCCATAGCTTGTACAAGTGACGGCCCGTCGGGAATCCGAATGGATTGCGGGCAAAAAGCCACTTTGCTACCCATTGGTACATTGTTGGCGGCAACGTGGAATGTGGAATTAGTGGAAGAGCTTTATACATTAGAGGGCAAGGAGTTAGTAAGCTATAATATTGACATGCTGCTGGGACCCGGACTTAATATCAGACGATGCCCTCTCAATGGACGCAATTTTGAATATTATTCGGAGGATCCGCTTATCTCGGGTTTGTTTGCGCTAGCATCGGTGCGAGGAATCAAGAAAGGCGGTTCAAACGCTACTCTGAAACACTTTGCATGCAACAATCAGGAAAAAAACAGAACAAAGGTTAATGCAGTCGTTTCTGAAAGAGCATTACGGGAGATTTATCTCAAGGGCTTCGAAATTGCTGTAAGGCAGGGAAATGCTAATGCCATAATGACTTCATATAACCCGATAAACAGACATTGGACGGCTTCCAATTATGATTTAAACACAACCATATTGCGCAAGGAATGGGGTTTTAAAGGCATTGTCATGACTGACTGGTACGCAAAAATGAATGATAATGCCAACGGAGGGCCTCCGAGGGCAAAATATACCGGCTTTATGGTCAGGGCGCAAAACGATCTATATAAGGTTATTAGCAATTTTGGTGCCGAAGTAAATTCAGGAGATGACGATACCATTGAATCACTAAAAAATGGTTCTTTGACAAGAGGAGAGCTGCAGCGCTGTGCCCTCAATATCTTAAGCTTTTTAATGGAAGCTCCTGTATTCTCAAGAAATCAGGATTTCAACTATAAAGCCGTTAAAACTTTCCATGCTAAAAAATTCGGATTATCGCCCCAGCCGGTTCATAACCTGGAGGAGAATTCAAAGGTTAACACCTCGGCAGGCACTACATTTTTTAATGTATCAAATAAAGGCGAGTACAGGGTCTTTGTAAGTTTAATGTCCCCTGAATATAATTTAGCTCAAGTCGCATGTAATATTATATTGAATGATAAGTATATGACTACTGTTCTAGCCAACGGAACAGAGGGAAAATGGGTTAGACAAAGGCTTGTAAAGATTAATCTTGAAGAAGGAATATATGAGTTGAAATTTGATTACATAACACCGGGAATAGTGATAGATTGGATTGAGTTTATAAAAGTGTGATTAAGGAGGAAAACTTAATGGTCAGTTCATCAACAATTATCACTTTAACTAGAGAATTCGGAACTAGAGGAAAAACAATATGAGCTTTAAAAGAAGAGTTATAATTGTAGGAGGAGGAGCGGCAGGAATGCTGGCCGCTATTTCGGCAGCAAGACTTGGTACCGATGTTACCATACTTGAAAAAAATCCGAGAGTCGGTAAAAAGATACTTGCTACCGGTAACGGACGATGCAATTTTACTAATGTAAATGCGGAGTGCAACTGCTACAGCAGTGAAAATCCCGGGTTTGTGCGAAAGGTTTTATCTGATTTTACAGTTAATAATACTATCAGTTTTTTTGAGAAATTAGGAATTCAACACAAGGTCGAGGAACAGGGAAAGGTATTCCCTATGTCCGATCAGGCATCCAGCATTCTTGACGTTTTGCTTTATGAGCTTAACCGCTTAGGGGTTAATATAGTCTGTGATTCCAACGTGGTTGATATAATCCCTGAAAATGGATCGTTCATTTTAAGAACCGAGAATGGCAGCATATACAGGGGAGATAGAGTGGTTTTGACCCCCGGTGGAAAAGCTATGCCATCTTCCGGTTCTGATGGATATGGCTATGATCTGGCATTGAGTTTAGGCCACACAATGACCGATATTTTTCCTTCACTGGTTCAGTTGATGTTGGATGGTGACTTTTTTAAGAGAATTGACGGTGTTAAATTCGTAGGGACAGCTGAGATAATTGATAATAACAGATCGGTTATTAAAGACAGAGGAGACATTCTGTTTACCAACTACGGAGTATCTGGCCCTCCAGTTTTTCAGATAAGCAGAAAAGCAGGGGAGCTTTTAAAGAGCGGTAAAAAAGCTACCTTAAAAATCAATATCCTTGATACGATGTCGAAGGAGGAAGTAAGCGAGCTTATAGCTAGACGTTTTCAAGTCGATTTAAACAAAACAGTTGAATTCAGCTTTGTTGGACTTATTAATAAAAGGCTGATTCCTGTGGTTTTATCACAAGCGGGGATTAATGAGCTTAAGCGTTCCGTTTCAAGTATAACTTCAAAAGAACAGGAAAGAATCGCAAATGTCTTAACCGACTGGAGATTAAATATAAAGGGCACAAAGAGCTGGCCCAGCGCACAGGTTACGGCAGGAGGAATCAGTACGCAGGAGATAGATGAGAACACTATGGAATCACTTTTGGTTAAAGGCCTCTATTTTGCAGGAGAAATCATGGATATTGACGGGATGTGTGGAGGCTTTAATTTGCAATGGGCGTGGTCGTCGGGCTTTATCGCCGGCCGCAACGCAGCAAATGAGTAAATAAAATTCACTGTCAGACTGTGCGAAAACTCTTTTAATTAGCAATAATAGCGCTAAATCGTGCAGGCCACGGCCGCTAAAACACTGCATAACTAAATTAAGTGATTAGTTTTCGCACATTCTGACGTCCCATTGACCCATTCTGAAAGGAAATGCTTTATGATAAGACTTTCAAATATTAAAGTCAGGATAAATGATATAAATGCGAACAATGAGAATGATGTCTTGAAGAGCATTATTCTTGATAAGCTTAAAATAAAAGAAAAGGATTTATTAAGCTTAAGCATTTCAAAAAAGTCGCTGGATGCCAGAAAGAAAGCCGAGATATGCTTTGTCTATACACTTGACGCAGAGGTTAAAAATGAAGAATCCTTGCTAAACAAACATCGAAGCAAAGATATTTTTCCTACTCCTGCTGTTATATGTCCTGAGCATCAATTTGGTACCGAAAAGCTGCACCGACGGCCCGTTGTAGTTGGAATGGGGCCCGCAGGGCTTTTTGCCGCCTTGAGCCTTGCCAGAAACGGCTATAGGCCCATCGTTCTTGAAAGAGGGGAAGATGTGGATTCAAGAGCCGGGAAAATTAATACTTTCTGGAATGGTGGCAAGCTGGATACAGAAAGCAATGTACAGTTTGGCGAAGGTGGAGCGGGCACTTTTTCAGACGGAAAACTCACAACTTTAATAAATGATTCGAGATGCGATGAGGTGCTTAAAGAATTTATCAATGCAGGTGCGCCCCATGAAATTTTATATAAGAGTAAACCACATATAGGAACTGATTTATTGCGTTCTGTCGTTAAAAATCTAAGAAAAGCCATCATTTTATATGGTGGTGATGTAAGATTTAGTTCTAAAGTAACGGATTTCATTATTAAGGATGGGGCAATAGCAGCAATTGAAATCAATAACGAGGAGATACTGGAGTGCAGTATCGTACTTTTAGCCATCGGGCATAGTGCCAGGGACACCTTCGAGGTGCTTAACCAAAGAGGCATTGAAATGAGCCCTAAACCCTTTTCCATAGGAGTCAGGATTGAACATCCCCAGCACGTTATTGACAGAGCCCAATACGGCAATCAAGCAAGGAATCCCGTCTTAGGAGCGGCTGACTATAAATTATCCTATCATTCAAAAAACGGTAGATCGGCATACACCTTTTGCATGTGTCCCGGAGGATATGTTGTTGCGGCAGCATCGGAAGAGAATCATATTGTCACGAACGGGATGAGTGAATATAAAAGAGACGGTGTTAATGCTAATTCCGCTTTGCTGGTAGGCGTAAATCCGGAGGACTTCACAAGTCAGCATCCATTGGCAGGTGTGGAGTTTCAGAGAAAATGGGAGCATCTTGCATTTCAGCTTGGTGGCTCAAATTACAAGGCTCCCGTTCAATTAATCGGAGACTTTCTGAAGGATTGCACAAGCACAGGTTTCGGTATGGTTAAGCCTACCTATTTACCGGGTATAACCTTCGCTCCCATAAAGGATTGCCTCCCTTACTATGTAATTGAAACCATGAAGGAGGCAATAGTTTATTTTGATACAAAGATAAAGGGCTTTGCCATGCCTGACGGCATTTTAACAGGAGTGGAAACCAGAAGCTCTTCGCCTGTAAGAATAGTCAGAGATAAAGATTATCTGTCTAGTATAAGCGGCATATATCCTATGGGTGAAGGTGCCGGATATGCAGGCGGCATAATGTCTTCAGCTGTAGATGGAATTAAGGTGGCAGAAGAAATTATGGGAAAATATACTACGCTATATTCCTGACATCATTCAATGTCTTTGATTGCAAATGATATATTTGCTTCCATTCCACCTTTCTAAACAGTGCAATAACTGAAATGGGAATTGTCGTAAACATAAAAAGGGGAAATGTAAAGGTATACAGACATTTTTTTAGAGAACTGCAGTAAATACGTTTCCCTTCCGTAATGGTAGTTATTAATCCAATAAGGAAGAACATCAAGTACATACTCAGAATGGATTGGCCGGCCAAATTGAGCAGGTATAAAATATTCCCACCGGAAAGCAAGCAATAGATCCCACCGCCGATATTAATCAATCCGCTTATAACAGATAAAAAAATTGCAGGTACAGTATTCATGGCCATATCAAAGCATGAAAAACTGCGATTTATGAATGAAGATTTAATTAATTGTAGACCGTATTTTTGAAAAACTTGAATATAACCCTTTGTCCAACGCATTCTTTGAGACCAGGATTGGCTGAATTTAACGGGTTGCTCGTCATACAAAACAGCAGATTCGCAATAGGCTATCTTCTCGCCCTCTAACACATGGTGAACGGTAAATTCAATATCTTCGGTGAGCAAAAAGAAGTTCCAGCCTCCTGTTTTTTTGATTATATCACGGTGAAACAAAAAGCCTGTTCCGGAGATGGCACAGCTTGCTCCAAGCAGGTGCCTAGATCTGTTTAAATATTGGGATTCCCGTAAAAACCATAACGATAATCCGGCCGAGATCCAATTGCTGCCATAGTTTTTTGAGTTACGATAGCTTGTGATAATTCTGCTCCCATTTGTAAAAACTTTATTCATCTCTGAAATGTATTTTTCATCAAGCAAATTGTCCGCATCAAAAACGAAATATCCATCAAATGTGTTTTCGTTATATATTTCATTGATTTTACTAAGTAAGAAGTCCAGTGCGAAGCCTTTTCCAACTTTCTGGCTGTCAAAACGTTCCCATACAATAGCTCCTGCTGTTTTTGCCTTTGAGGCTGTGTTGTCGATGCAGTTATCGGCGACGACAAATATTTTTACCAGGTAGGAAGGATATGTCTGATTTTTTATGCTTTCAATCAACTGTGCGATAACTGCTTCTTCATTCCGTGCCGCAATAAGAACAGCGTATTTATGTAGCTTTACTTTCCCGCATGTTTTATTTTTCCGAATGAACGGAATAATAGCATAGAAGAACTGGTAAGAGCAGCAAATAAAAAATGCCCCTGCTATAATAAAATTAATCAACTTAATGGTTTCCAAGTAAAACACTTCCTTCTTATGGATTCCTCAAATTATGCTTACTGAATGATACTAAAGCATACAACGACTTTAAAGAAATCTCCGTCAACATATAAATCTAGTGTCCCATTCTGCAATTCCATAAGACTTTTGGCAATGGAAAGACCCAGGCCGCTGCCTTCTGTGTTTCTTGAACTGTCACCACGGATGAATCTCTCGAGTAGCTCATCGCTTGATAAAGTGAGAGGAATTTTTGAAGTATTTCTGAAAGTAACTATTGCATTCTTGTCTTTTATGTCAAGATTAATATAGGCTCTGGTAGAGGGTTGAGAATATTTGCATATATTGTTCATCAAGTTGTCAAAAACTCTCCATGGCCCTTAAAATACCAGAATAAATATCTGGTGTCAACCCGATAGCCCAAATTACCTTCTGCTATTTCTTTGCCGGCCGTTTGCAGCTTCCGTAATCCAATGGCAACGAAGAGATGGTGTTTTTCCACCAACTGCCTAATTTCTATCTGGTTGCTAAGGTCATACAAACCAACAGTGCAAGAAGGATAATATTTATAAGTATAAATAGAATATGCAATAATATAGTTCCATATAGTGCATTGACCTGCAAATTATGTTAATGAGCAAAATACTTTCCACAAATAAGTTTTATCAATTTTGCAATTTGAAGTTGACAAAAGTGCCATATTAGTATAATTTATATTTATACAAAAAATTAGTGTTTTAATGTATAAGTATTCAAATTGTTAGGAGGATGCACTATGAAAAAGAATATCGCGCTGTTTCTCGTATTTTTACTGGTAACAATGACCCTTGTAGGTTGTGGTTCAAAAGCCAATTCAGGCGTTAAAGTTATTAACATTCAATTAACTCAGGAGGAATATGCTTTTGGAGTTGATAAAAATCAGCCTGAGCTCCTTGAAGAAGTAAACAAATTCATTGCCCAAATTAAAGCTGACGGAACATTTGATGGTATACTTAAAAAATATTTTGGCGACGGGACACCGGAAGCAGTGGAATCAGCTGAGCTGGATGCTAACAAGGATCAGCTTGTTGTAGCAACTAACGCCGGATTTGAGCCATTTGAATATACTGTGGGTGATAAATACTACGGAATTGATATGGAAATTGCCGCCGCGCTCGCTAAGCACTTAGGAAAAGAGCTTGTAATAAGCAATATGGATTTTGACGCTGTTTGCCTTTCAGTAGGTCAAAGCAAAGCCGATATAGCAATGGCTGGTCTTACAATAAAAGAAGACAGAAAAGAATATGTTAATTTTACCGATAAATATTATGATGCAGCACAAAAGCTCATTGTCAAAGCAGATGATAAAACCTTTGACGATGCTAAAACTGCTGATGATGTAGTTGCAATTCTTTCAAAGTTTGACAGCAAAACAAAGATTGGCGTTCAGAACGGAACAACCGGCCAATTCTATGTTGAGGGTGATGAAGGTTGGGGATTTACCGGTTTTGCTACCGAATGCATAGGCTATAAATCCGGTTCTTTGGCTGTTCAGGACATGATCAATGGCAACATAAATTTTGTTATAATTGATGAAGCTCCTGCAGATAGTATATCAAAGGCAATAAATGCACTAAACTAATTAATAATGAATTTGGGCTGTCTCAATCAAGAAGAATCTTTGGGGCAGCCTTTCAGTTAAGGGACGAAAATGGGGAATTTTGAAAAAAAGCTAATTAAATTCTGGGAAATATTTTATGAGAACAATGGCTATACAAAAGTCCTTACGGGGCTTCAGAACACGTTGTATATAGCTATTGCTGGCCTTGCCATCGGGATTATCATCGGTACAATTATTGCCGTTATTGAGGTCTTCCCTAAATATAAGAGACTACCTAAAATACTGAATGGTTTTTGTAGGTTTTATGTAGGTTTATTCAGAGGAACACCGGTTGTTGTTCAACTCTTGGTTGCTTATTATGTAATACTGCCTCTGATAGGAATAAAACTACCTGCTCTTAATGTTTGTGTTCTTGTATTCGGCTTAAACAGCGGTGCTTATGTGTCTGAAATCATGAGGGGCGGCATCATGTCTGTGGATCCGGGTCAGATGGAAGCAGCCCGTGCTGTGGGACTAAGTTATTGGGTATCCATGCTTAAGGTTGTAGTACCCCAGGCAATTAAGAATATACTTCCTACTCTTGGTAATGAGTTTATAGCTCTTATAAAGGAAACTTCGGTTGTCAGCTTTGTAGGAGCTGCTGACCTTTATGTCGCTTTTAATTACATAGGAACAAACAGCTACGAGTTTATGGTTCCATACCTTGTTATGGCTGTTATATATATTGTTTTAGTAATGCTGATTGCACTACTTATAAAATTAATGGAAAGGAGCCTAAGAAAAAGTGATAGACGTAATTGATTTAAAGAAGCATTATGGCAAGCTTGAAGCGCTTAAGGGTATAACAAATACTATCCAAGAAGGTGAAAAGGTTGCTATCATAGGCCCTTCCGGAAGTGGTAAAAGCACTTTTTTGCGCTGCCTTAACTGTATGGAGGATCCAACAAGCGGTGCCATAATATTTGAAGGTGTTAATATAGCAGACATGAGGGTTGATATTAACATTCATAGACGACATATGGGTATGGTTTTCCAGCAGTTTAATCTATTTAATAATATGAATGTAATTGATAATATAATGCTGGCACCCGTATATATAAAAACCCATGATTTAAAGGCTAAGAAAATTAAAAACTTTTTAATAAAAATACGTAATGCTTTTACAGCAAAGAAAAAGGAACTTTACGAAATCAACACAAACAAAGCAAAGATTAAGGAAGAGGCAAGAGAAAACGCCCTTCGCCTATTGAAAAGAATAGGTCTTGAGGATAAAGCAAATGTATTTCCATCTACTTTATCGGGAGGACAAAAGCAGAGAATTGCTATAATACGCGCGCTTGCAATGAACCCAAAAGTAATTTTATTTGATGAACCTACCTCGGCACTAGACCCTGAAATGGTGGGAGAGGTTCTGGACTTAATCAAGCAGCTTGCAAAAGAGGGAATGACTATGGTTATTGTCACCCATGAAATGGGCTTTGCAAGAGAGGTTGCCACTAGGATTCTATTTATGGATGAAGGAAGGATCTTAGAGGAAAACACTCCGGAAGAAATTTTTAATAATCCCAAGCATCCCAGAACAAAAGAGTTCTTATCAAAAGTTTTATAAAACACAAGACAGGCAAATAACTCAACAAGAATTTGCATAACGGCTTTGAGTTACACCACAAGCAGTATCAAAATGGAGTAACAATATATGTCTAATGCTTTATGCGTGACAATGGCTTTACTTTCTACGGAGGATATATTAGAATAACGGTAGAAATATTCTATAAGCCCAAGGCTTTTAGCTATTTAATATGTGAAATAGGAGTTGGAAGGATGTTCAAATTTTCTTGCTAAAATTATAGCATAATAGAATGTATTTTTAATGTGCTTGTTTTTATGCGGGAAAGTTTAATTCTCCACTCTGAAAGTATACTTTAATCTACCCTTATGACCCTGAATTGGGTTTGGTTGTTGTATTTTATGAGCCGCGAGAATTAACTTTCTTGCGGCTATTTTATTGTGAAAACAACAAGGTTCAAATCTATTTCACAGGAGGCTAATATATGTCGCTTATTAATATATCTAATTTAACCTTTGCCTATGAGGGCACATATGACAATATTTATGAGGATGTTTCATTTCAAATAGATACGGATTGGAAGCTCGGTTTTACAGGTAGGAACGGAAGGGGTAAAACCACATTCTTAAATCTATTGCTTGGAAAATATGAATATGACGGGACTATTTCAGCTTCTGTAAGCTTTGAGTACTTTCCCTATAAGGTACAAAATAAAGAGGCAGACACAATTGAAGTTATCAATAGTATTTATTCTGAATATCAGCCATGGGAGCTCAATAGGGAGCTATCTCTTATGGAAGTGGCTGATGATGTTCTCTATCGGCCATATAAAACCTTAAGTAACGGTGAGCAGACGAAAGTTTTGCTGACAATACTGTTTCTAAAAAAGAATAGCTTCTTACTGATTGATGAGCCTACAAATCATCTAGATATTGAAGCAAGAGAGACGGTGAGTAAATATCTTAACGGAAAGAAGGGATATATTTTAGTATCCCATGACAGAGCTTTTCTTGATAATTGTGTTGACCATATCCTTTCAATAAATAAAACCAATATAGAAATACAAAAAGGTAATTTCTCGACTTGGTGGGAGAATAAGCAATTACAGGACAGTTACGAAATTGCACAAAATGAGAAGCTTAAAAGAGATATTAACAGGTTGTCAGCAGCGGCCAAACGAACTAACGAATGGTCCGAAAGGGTTGAAAAAACAAAGCTTGGGACATTAAATTCAGGTGTCAAGCCGGATAAAGGGCATATAGGTCACCAAGCTGCAAAGATGATGAAGCGCTCAAAGGTCATAGAGGCAAGACAATATTCGGCCATAGAGGAAAAATCCCAGCTTCTTAAGAACATTGAGGAAGCAGAGAGTTTAAAAATCACCCAGCAAAAATATCACTCGAAACGTCTTATTTCCATGGAGAATGTTTCGATTTACTATGGGGAAAAAATTGTATGCAAGGACATTAACTTCTCTATTGAGCAGGGTGACAGGATTGCTCTACTGGGGAGAAATGGTTCAGGTAAATCAAGTATTATCAAATTAATCTTCGGTGAGGATATTAAATATTCAGGCAGCTTTTATAAAGGTAATCAAGTGCTCATTTCATATGTTCCACAGGATACCTCGTTTTTGAAGGGTGACTTATCCTCGTATGCTCATGAGAATAGGATTGATGAAAGCCTTTTTAAAGCCATTTTACGGAAGCTTGATTTTTCAAGAGTTCAGTTTGAAAAGGATATGTCCGAATTCAGCGCAGGCCAGAAGAAGAAAGTTCTTATTGCCCGCAGTCTTTGTGAAAAAGCTCATTTGCATATTTGGGATGAACCTCTTAACTATATTGATGTGTTTTCCCGAATACAGATTGAAGAATTACTGCTATCCTATAAACCAAATTTATTTTTTGTTGAGCATGATAAGACTTTTTGTAATAATATTTCTAACAAGACAGTCATAATCAGTCGATGAAAAAACTATAAAAGAAGTTGACAACTTGATAGTCGGAGCCGATCAATTGAGGAGAATCATTAATGATATCAAGGGATATATGCATATTATGTCCAAGAGAGTGCAGAGTTGACAGAATAACAAAAATGGGATTTTGCCAATGCAATAGAGATATTAAAGTGGCAAGGGCAGCTCTGCACTTTTGGGAGGAACCGTGTATCAGTGGAACAAATGGAAGCGGAACAGTTTTCTTCAGCGGTTGTACCATGAAATGCAGTTATTGTCAGAACTATTCTATAAGCAGGGAGGCCTTCGGAAAGATTATCTCTACCGAGCGCCTCTCAGAAATCTTCCTGGAGCTACAGGAGCAGGGAGCTCATAATATTAACTTAGTTACAGCAACTCAGTATTTACCACAGGTCTTAGAAGCCTTGGATATGATTAAAGGTAAGCTGATTATTCCGGTTGTTTATAATTGTGGAGGATATGAGCGGGTTGAAACCATAAATGAACTAAAGGGGTATGTTGATATTTACCTTCCTGATTTAAAGTATTATAACAGTGAAATATCCCGAAAATACTCACAAGCTCCGAACTATTTTGAGATTGCTACAAATGCCATACAAGAAATGATATCCCAAACCGGTAGTATTGAGCTCGATAAAAACGGTATAATGAAAAAAGGGGTCATAATAAGGCATTTAGTACTGCCGGGACATCGGAAAGATTCAATTGAAGTTCTTAAATGGTTAAGCTGTAACCTTGATAAGAGTAGGTATTTATTAAGTTTGATGAGTCAGTATACACCACCGACCGACATCATAATACACAAAGAACTAAACAGAAGAATAACATCCTTTGAATATCAATCTGTAATTGATGAGGCGATCAGGCTTGGATTATCAAATTCTTATATTCAGGAGCGAAGTAGTGCTACTTTGAAATATACACCGGATTTTAGCCTGGATGGTGTTTGAAAACAAATAAGTTCATATACTAACAATTTGGTATAATAAGAAGAAGTATGATCATTAATTAAAAAAGAGGAGATGATCAAAAAATGGCGGTGCAGAGGACGAGAAAAAATCAAAAGTCTATTTATAAAACCATGCTGATTATAAATGTGATAGCTTTGATTTTTGGATTATTGTATCTTTTTATGGGGTCAGAAAGTATTTTTTGGAACATATACGGGATTTTTATTTTTGCAGCCTTATTAGGTAATTTGTTTATGGCATATCAGGAAGATCCCCGCCTGAAAAGAGGGTATTTTTATCTCGGCTTTTTCGGCATATTTATGTTATTGATACCCCTTTTTAATTCGTTATCCTCTTTTACTCCAACCCATTATAGTTCGAGAAGTATTGTGTCCTGTGTATTGCTTTTGGCTTTGTTTTTGTCTGGAGGAATCTTATCAATAATTAACCTCATTAGCAATAAAACAGAAGCTGAACTTCTGATTGATAGTATAACGCTAAAAAATCAAAAAGAATCCCATAAGCAAAGGACTATAAAGACAATAATTATTGTTTTTCTAAGCATTATTCTTACTATTGGGCTTGTGGTAACATATAATATCCTTGTTGTAAATGAAATGCTTTGGGTAACCGAGGTTTTCATTTCAGGCTTTTCACTATTTTACGCATTCCTTTTCTTAAGTGTGGGATTACTTATTATTAAACTGCTTCCCAGAAACAAAAGTACATATATAAGATTTGTCTATTCTTTGTTAACATTAATTGTGTTTATCGTCTGTTTATTACCTCAGGCATCAGTACCATTTATGGCTAAGAACGCAGAGGAAGTGTACACAGAAGCTTTCGGGGAGGAGTATTTAATAAACCCTGATTTTAATACGGAGTATTTTAAGAAAGTAAAATTCTCGATACCAGAGTATTTTTTCGGGACGATAACTAAAGGCTTTAATGTAAGTAAGGATATCCCATTTTACTCCGGTACCGAAGGGGTGGATAAAGGCTTAAACTTGTATTTTGATGTCTATACCCCCAACCCCGATGGTGATATGCTTCCCGGAGGCAATTCTGTTTTGATAAGAATTCATGGGGGAGGTTGGGTATCGGGAGATAAAGGATTTTTGAACAATGCACAAACTAACAGATATTTCGCAAGCAAAGGCTATGTGGTTTTTGATATTCAATATGGATTGAGTAATAAAAGTAGCACAGAAAAGAGTTACGAAAGCCCGTATGGTGATTTTACCATCGATGATATGGTAAGACATATAGGTAAGTTTTTGCAGTATTTAGTTGAAAACAGTGAGGAATACAACGCCAATACTGACTCGGTTTTCATTTCAGGTGGTTCGGCAGGTGGTAATCTGGCTTTAGCAGCAGGTCTTGGATATGCAAGCGGTAAATATGATGATATTCTTGATTCAGAGGTAAATATTAGCGGATTGATTCCTTTCTATCCTGCAAATGCACTTGCCTATAATAATGGGATTGGTTATTCTGAAGAGTTTATTGACCCGAGCCAACTAGTTGATGAGTTCTCGCCGCCCTGTCTTGTGTTTCAAGGCAGCCATGATGGTATAGTAAAATATTTTGTAACAGAGCAATTTGAAGAAGCTTACAAAAAAGCAGGGAATGAACAGTGTGCTATAATATCTATGCCATTTGGCGGTCATGCTTTTGATATGTATTTTCCAGGGTACTATAACCAGTTGTGTTTATACTATATGGAACGCTTTATGTATCAATACAGATAGGAAATTTTTTCTCTTTTATGCTAAGATTTAAGGATACGAGGTGTAATAATATGAAAATACGTTTTTTAGGTGCATCTACTTCGGTAACAGGCTCATGTCATTTAATAACTACCGAAAAACACAAGTTTTTATTGGATTGTGGTATGTTTCAGGGTAGTGACGAAATGGATGAACTTAATGGTAAGGATTTTGATTTTGATCCTGCGGAGATAGATTTTATGCTTTTGAGTCACTCTCATATTGATCATTGCGGCAGGATTCCATTGCTGGTAAAGCGAGGCTTTAAAGGCAAAATTTATTGTACTGATGCTACAGCCGATTTACTCGACATCATGCTTAAGGACAGTGCTTCAATTCAGGAGCGGGAGATCGAATGGAAGAACAGAAAAAATCAGAGAGCGGGAAGACCGCTCCTTGAACCGCTATATACTCTTAAAGATGCTGAGGAAGCATTAAGATATGTTGTGCCGGTACTTTATAATCAACTATTGGAAATAGATGAAGAGATTAAGGTTGTATTTAATGATGCAGGGCATATACTTGGATCTGCGATTATTGAGTTGTTTATTACAGAGAACGGTGATGTTTCAAAAATAGTATTTTCGGGGGATCTAGGCGTCAAAGACAGACCTATATTACGGGATCCGACAATCATAAAAAAAGCTGACTATGTTATTATGGAAGCCACATATGGAAACCGGATACATGAGCAGAACGCTGTCAGTATCAAAAATCTTATTGATATAGTCATTAAAACCATCAAGCGGGGTGGAACGGTTGTTATTCCGTCTTTTGCCGTAGGAAGAACACAGGAGATCATATATGAGTTTAATAGATTTTATGAAGACCATTCTGAGTACAGGGATGACTTAAAAGATATCATGGTATATGTTGACAGTCCGATGGCAAAATCAGCCACTGAGGTATTTCGAGCCAATGCTCAGGTATTCGATGATGAAACAAGGGATTATATATTACGGGGAGACCACCCTCTGGACTTTAAAAATCTAAAGTTTACAAGAACAACCGAGGAATCTGTAGCTCTTAATACAAATAAGGAGCCAAAGGTTATTATTTCTTCCAGTGGTATGTGTGAAGCCGGAAGAATAAAGCATCATCTTAAGCATAATATATGGAATCCAAAATCGAGTATAGTATTTGTAGGATATCAAGCTAAAGGTACCTTGGGGCATTCAATAGTTAGCGGGGAGAAAGAAGTTTCTATTTTCGGTGAAAAAATTCAGGTCAAGGCAGAAATATATAATTTGCAAGGTTTTTCTGGCCATGCAGATAAGGAAGGTTTGCTGGAATGGCTGGAAGGCTTCCAAAAACGCCCCAATGAGATTTTTCTGATTCATGGTGAAGAGGAATCAAAAATTGAGTTTGCAAAAGCTGTGAAACAATCCTTGGATTATGATTGCACTATAGTAAAAGGAGATATGGAATTTACACTTAACAAACAGGATGTTGTCAGTGTAGAGGAAATAAAAAAAGAGCTTCTTTCACCTGAAGTATTGTCGGACATTAAGAGAAAAATTGCATCTGTTCACAATACACTGGAAACCATATTATATAATACTCATTTAGCTGTAGATAGTAATCTTTCGGCGGAGCAGATTAAAGACATAAATAATATTGTGCTGGAGTTGGAAAAACATACTTACAGCCTTGGTTCAGTAATGTCCAGAGAATCCTGATAGCGGAAGGCGCTCTGTATTTCGAGTTGTTATATTAACGCATTAAAGGGTAGATAAAGAATATAATATAATATAAAGGATGATTCGGTTTATATAACCGAAATACCATAATAGGATGGTGAATATTAATGGCAAATATTAAAATAGGTGTTTTAGTTGGCAGCCTTCGTAAGGATTCTTATTCCAAGATGATGTTTAGGGCATTAAAGGAAGTTGCTCCGGCAAAACTCGAACTGGAAAATGTGGATATATCTAAACTTGCTCTTTACAACCAAGATTTTGATGACCCTGCCCAAACTCCTGCCGAATACACAACATTTCGTGATGAACTTAAAAAATATGAGGGTTTTCTGTTTATAACTCCCGAATATAACAGGTCGGTGCCGGCAGTCTTGAAGAATGCATTGGATGTCGGCTCACGACCTTATGGAGAAAGTGTTTGGAATGGGAAGCCGGGAGCTGTGATAAGCTTATCCATCGGTGCTTTAGGCGCTTTTGGGGCAAATCATCACCTGCGGCAGACTCTTGTATTCTTAAATGTACCGACCATGCCACAGCCTGAAGCCTATATAGGTAATGTTACAGAACTCTTTGACGAATCAGGCTCAATTACTGATCCATCTACACGAAAGTATCTGGCAGAGGTTATGGAGTCATTTAGCGCTTGGGTGGAGCTTCATAAAAAAGTATAGTTGAAACTGCAAGCTTATAGATTAGTGATAAAAAGCCTTGGAAAGCTAATTTCCGGGGCTTTTTGCATAAACAAAGTCCGGTATTGTGATAACTTATCTATAGGCGAATTTGCATCCCAAATCGGTATAAGTCAGGAAACTTTAATAGAAAATTTTCTATATTTAAAGAAGAAGGATTTATTTTGCTGGAAGGCAATAGGAAAATAATAATTCATGACAGGGATGGATTATTTAGGTTATTGAATGATTAGAGTAGATAAAAAGGGTTGATTTACCTTATTTAAAATCTTATAATAAGTAATGGTATACATTGACAATGTAGAATGGTGCTAAAATTATTATTAAATATGTAGTTTTTGTAGAATGGGAGGAAATCATAATGCCTATCACAGAGATTTTGGCCCGTAATTCGGAATTATACGGGCAGGAAACATGTCTGACCGAAATCAATCTGGACTTGCAAAACAGCCATAATGTTATCTGGCGGGAATATGAGTTAATTGAAAACAATCCGGCAGGTGAATACCGAAGGGAAATGACATGGCGTGTTTTCGATGAAAAAGCAAATCGATTTGCCAATCTACTTTTAAAGAGAGGTATCAAAAAAGGAGATAAGGTAGCTATTCTTCTTATGAACTGTCTGGAATGGCTTCCAATTTATTTTGGAATATTAAAGACCGGAGCATTGGCAGTTCCGCTGAATTTTCGATACACAGCCGAAGAAATTAAGTACTGCCTTGGTTTATCGGACTCAATCGCACTTATTTTTGGACCAGAGTTTATAGGACGATTGGAATCTATATACGACCAGATTCCTCAGATTAAAACTTTGTTTTTTGCCGGGGAAGGTCGTCCTTCTTTTGCCGAATGCTATGATCGTCTGGCTTCCAACTATTCATCGGTAGCACCTGATATAAAGCTTACTGATGAGGATGATGCAGCAATATATTTTTCATCAGGCACAACGGGTTTTCCAAAAGCTATACTACATAATCATGGAAGCCTTATGTCAGCTTGTTATACTGAAGCTAATCACCATGGACAAACAAGAAATGATAATTTCCTTTGCATTCCCCCTCTCTACCATACAGGTGCAAAAATGCATTGGTTCGGCAGCTTGTTGTCAGGTAGTAAAGCAGTTATTTTGAGGGGTATTAAACCGGATTGGATTCTTAAAACCGTATCTGATGAGAAGATAACAATAGTATGGTTACTGGTTCCGTGGGCTCAGGACATATTAGATGCCATTGAAAGCGGAGAGGTAAAACTTGAGGATTATGAGCTTTCCCAATGGAGGCTTATGCATATTGGTGCCCAGCCTGTACCCCCGAGTCTTATTCATAGATGGAAGAAGTATTTTCCGCATCACGAATATGATACCAATTACGGACTTAGTGAATCCACAGGTCCCGGCTGCGTGCATTTGGGAGTAGAGAATATACATAAAGTAGGGGCAATTGGAATACCCGGATTTGGATGGGAAGTTAAGATTGTCGATGAAAATAAAAATACCATCCCTCAAGGTGATGTCGGCGAACTCGCGGTTAAAGGCCCCGGAGTCATGAAATGCTACTACAACGATCCTAAGGCAACAGAAGCCATATTAAAAGATGGATGGCTTTATACCGGAGACATGGCTAAAATGGATGAGGATGGTTTTATTTATTTGGTTGACAGGAAAAAGGATGTCATTATAAGTGGTGGCGAGAATATTTATCCGGTTCAAATAGAAGATTTCCTTCGTACCCATGAGGCTATCAAGGATGTTGCCGTTATAGGACTTGCAGATCCGAGACTTGGCGAGATAGCTGCGGCAATCATCGAACTAAAGCCGGGGTATATTTGTACCGAGAAAGACATTGATGCTTTCTGTGTCTCTCTTCCGCGCTATAAGCGTCCTAAAAAGGTTATATTTAATAAGGTTCCGCGTAACCCAACAGGAAAGATTGAAAAGCCCAAGTTGAGAGAAATGTATGGGGTAAGCGGTTTGGTAGCAGAGCAGACCACAAGATAAAACACAAGGGGACGGTTTGAACCGTCCCTTGTTATTTGCTATAGATACTTTATGTTTTTATTATAAAGATGTTTTAATAAAATGATACTTACTATAAAAGAAACCACTTCTGCTAAGGGGAAAGCATACCAAACGTAACCAAGACCTATTTTACTCAATAAATATGCCGCAGGAAGAATAATTACCAACTGTCTAAGGATAGATATAATCAGACTGTAAAATCCTTTTCCGACTGCCTGAAACATCGTTGAAAACATTATTCCCACCGCCGCCGGTATGAAGCAAAGGCTGATTATTCGAAGCGCAGGTATTCCGATTAATAGCATTTCCTCTGATGCATTGAAAATCGATAATAACAATCCCGGTGCCAGCATAAAAATCAGGGTGCCGGTTGCCATAATAGCAATGGCTATAAGAGTGCCTACTTTTAAAGCAGAGCTAAGTCTGTTCTTGTTTTTGGCCCCGTAATTATATCCCATAACAGGCATAACACCTTGGGTGAGCCCAAACACCGGCATAAATATAAATGATTGCAGCTTGTAATAGGCACCCAGAACAGCCACTGCTACCTCTGAAAAAGTAGTGAGAATTGCATTCAGACTGCCAATGAGAAACGATGCGATTGATTGCATAATAATAGACGGAAGCCCAACCTGATATATTTCTTTAATGATATCAAACCGTATTTTGATTTTCCTAAAGGATATGTGGATTTCATGTTTCTTTCTGGAAACAACATATATGCAATAAAACATGCCCAAGAACTGACCTGCTACTGTGGCTATTGCCGCACCCAGTACTCCCAGTCTGGGGAATCCAAATAAGCCAAATATCATAATGGGGTCAAGGATAATATTGGTTATCGCACCTATCAGTTGAGAAATCATAGGATATAACATATTACCAGTAGCTTGTAAGGTTTTCTCAAGAGTTATTTGAACAAATGAACCGAGAGAAAAAATAGTCACTACATAGACATATTCGCAGCCCATTTCTATTACTGCCGGATTATTGGAAAAGCTTTCGAAAATCGGTCTTGTAAAGAAAAATCCTAAAATGGCAAAAACAAACCAGGTCGAAAACGCGAGAAGCAACCCATGGGATGCGGCACTGTTTGCTTCGTCATGTCTTCCTTCACCCAGACGTCTTGACACAAGGGAGTTTATACCCACACCTGTTCCAACGGCAAAGGCAATCATTAACATTTGTATCGGGAAAGCAAAAGACAGAGTGGTAAGGGCGTCCTCGTGAAATTTAGCAACAAATATACTATCAACAATATTATACATGGATTGAATGAGCATGGAAAACATTGCTGGAAGCGACATTGATATTATTAGTTTTATTATTGGGGCTGTTCCCATTTTATTTTCTTTTATTTGATCCATTAGTTATCCTCCTTGATGATTAGTGCATTATAATTAAAATGTTATATAAAAAAACAACTTTGGAAGTATAACATACATATGTGATATTATCAATATATCAAGCTCATTTATTGTTTCCTTGTTTATTGAATTACATAATACTTACATAAAATTACAAAAGGAGAATTACATTATGATGCAACAATACCATATGCCTACTCGTGTTATCATGGGTGAGAATTGTATAAAATCAAACCCGGAGATTTTTCTTGGAATAGGAAGAAAAGTCCTTATAGTAACGGGAGCAAAATCAGCTAAAAATAACGGTTCACTTGATGATGTAATAGATACCCTTGCTTCAAACGGTCAGGCATGGGTTATATTTGACAGGGTAGACCCGAATCCATCAATCGCTTGTGTGAAGGAAGGCACTATATTTGCTCAAAAAGAAGAAGTGGACTCCATAATTGCTATAGGAGGAGGATCTCCTATGGATGCTGCAAAGGCCATAAATCTTTTAGCATGCCAAGATATATCTGAGGATAATTTATTTTCGGGTAATTATGGGACTAAAATAATGCCTATGATTTTTGTCCCTACGACAGCCGGGACAGGCTCCGAGGTAACACCCTACTCAATACTGACCAATGATCGTGCTCAAACAAAAACCAGTCTTTCTTCACCGATTCTGTTTCCGAAATTTTCATTCCTAGATGCCAGATATATGGAGAGCATGCCCATTGATATTACCATCAACACTGCTATAGATGCTTTATCCCATTCAATAGAAGGAATGCTTTCAATTAAAGCAAATCCTATAACAAATTCCTTAGCAGCAGAAAGCATCCGAAGGATAGCCTCCTGCTTCAATGCTCTAAAGTCAGGGTGTTTATCTCTGGAACAAAGGTTTGAATTACTTTACGGTTCAACACTGGCAGGGATGGTTATAGCCAACACCGGCACTACTGCGGTACATTCCATGGGATATTCTCTGACATATTTTCATAATGTGGACCACGGCCGTGCCAACGGATTAATACTGGCCTCATTTATGTCGTATATAAATGAAGATAATTCTGAGCTTATTACCTCTATTTTATCAATAATGGGCTTAAAAACGGTACAGGAGTTTAAAGATGCTCTGAATGAATTGCTTGGAGAAAGAGAATCTCTCGATAAAGAGAAAATTGAGAAGTATGCAGCTATTGCCGCTAAGTCCAAGAATGCGTCAAATAGTATCGTTACGCCAAACAAAGAGGATTTGGTAAGCATTTTATCAGAGGCATTATTAGATTAAAATAAGCAGATTATTATAAAAGGATACCATAATAATAATGTTGATAAGTTCATTCGGCTAAAATGCTAAAAACCGTGACAAAGATTCGCCAATTTTAGATTAATTTCGTCATTGTTTTCTAATACGAATTGTTTTACAATTAACAAATCAGTTCAAAAAGTTTGATTATTGGCAAAGGAATGACTTCAGTATATGCAACTGATGGAAGATCGTATCCGAAGAGATGGCAAGGTTAAAAACGGTAGCATTCTCAAGGTTGACAGCTTTTTAAACCAGCAGATGGATATTGAGCTTTTTGAGAAAATGGCCGACGAATTTTGGAGAATGTTTGGTAACTGTAATGTTACTAAAATCCTCACTATTGAGGCCTCCGGAATTGGAATTGCATGTATAACGGGGCAAAGATTTAAATGTCCTGTTGTTTTTGCCAAGAAAAATAAGACTTCAAATATCAGTGACGATATTTTTTCTGCACATGTAAAATCTTTTACCCATGGCAAAGAATATGAGATTATGGTATCCAAAGAGTATTTGGATTCTTGTGACAGAGTACTAATAATAGATGATTTTTTAGCTAACGGGGCAGCACTCACAGGCCTTATAAATTTGGTTAAGGCTGCGGGTGCATCCGTTGTCGGAGCCGGAATAGCCATAGAAAAAGCATTCCAACCCGGTGGAGAGTTAATCAGAAAACAGGGAATACGTGTAGAATCCCTGGCACGCATAAAATCCATGAGCGAAAACGACGGCATAGAGTTTATCTAGCCGTCGTTTATTTACTTTATTTGTATATAAAAATAAAATTTATATAACGATGGAGGAAAATCATGAAAAAACTACTCTCATTATTACTTATCATTGCAATGGTCCTTTCCCTTGCTGCTTGCGGAACCCAACCCGCTGGAAACAATAATGGCGTCAAAGGCATTGCGAAAGAGGATCTAAAAATTGGATTCATCCATATTTCAGATCCGTCAGACATGGGCTATACCTACAATCATGATCTAGGCACCTGGGCAATGGTAGAGAAGCTAGGACTTAAAGAAGAACAGATTATCAACAAGTACAACATCGGTGAAGACGAAACCTGCCCGACAGCTATTGACGAACTCATTGAAGCAGGATGTCAGATTATTTTTGCAACCAGCTTCGGACATGGGGACTATATGAAGGAAGCTGCTGCTGCAAACCCTGACATACAGTTCTGTCATGCAACAGGTGATGCTGCTGTGACCGCAGAACTAAGCAATTTCCAAAACTATTTTACATCAATCTATGAAGCACGGTATTTAGCCGGTATTGCCGCTGGTATGAAGCTAAAAGAGCTTAATGAATCAAAACTTGGTTATGTCGCTGCATTTGAATGCGCTGAGGTTGTTTCAGGTTTGACTGCATTCTATTTAGGCGCGAAATCTGTTAAATCCGATGTTACTATGGATGTTATCTATACGAATTCATGGCATGATCCAATTGTTGAAGCACAGGTTGCTCAAACTCTAATAGATGGGGGTTGCAAGGTTATTAGCCAGCACTCTGACTCCACAGCTCCTGCAACAACAGCTGAATCCAATGGTGTATTCCAGATCGGTTACAATGCTGATATGATATCTGCAGCTCCAAAGGCATCCCTTATTTCAGCACGTAGTGACTGGAGTATTTATCTGACATTCGCTGTTCAAAACTTACTTGATGGTAAAGATATTCCCACTGACTGGTGTCAGGGATTATCCGAGGGTGCTGTTTACTTAAGCCCTCTGAATACTGATATCGCTGCCGCAGGAACACAGGAAGCAATCGATGAAGCTGCTAAAAAAATAAAGTCCGGAGATCTTCATATATTTGCAGGTCCTTTATCAGGTAAAGGTTATAATTGGGGAACTGAAGGAACTATCGAAGTTAAAGCAGGAGAATGGTTCGAAGAATCCAAGGATAAATCCGCTCCATACTGGTACTATATTATTGACGGTGTAAACGTATTGGGTAAATAATTAGTATTTATTTTAACGGGGATGTGCGAATGTCTATAATATTTGTACATCCCTGTTAACTGTTTTAATCCTCTATTTTTATTAACGAAAGGGTGGCTATGGGTGAACCCTGTAAACGCTATAGAACTGTGTGATATAACAAAAACTTTTAATGATATTCCTGCAAATAACAAGGTGTGTCTCCAGGTTCGCTGGGGAGAGATTCTATCGCTTCTTGGTGAGAATGGCAGCGGAAAGACAACCTTGATGAATATCCTTGCAGGCATTTATTTTCCTGACAACGGTACGGTATCTATAAACGGTGAGGAGGTAACAATCCGTTCCCCCAAGGATGCCTATGATTTAGGAATAGGTATGATTCACCAGCACTTTAAGCTGGTAGACAACATGACTGCTGCTGAAAATATTGTCCTGGGCTTAAAGGGCAAGGGTAAACTTGACAGAAAGGCCATTTCAGCCAAGGTCAGGGAAATCAGTGAGAAGTATGGATTTAATGTTAATCCGGACAGAAAAATCTATGATATGTCTGTATCAGAAAAACAGACAGTTGAAATTATAAAAGTGCTCTACAGAGGGGCAAATATACTTATACTTGACGAACCTACGGCCGTATTGACGGCACAGGAGGCCGACAAGCTTTTTAATGTGCTTAGAAACATGCGTGATGACGGTAAATCAATTATTATTATTACTCATAAGCTGCAAGAAGTATTGGCTGTATCAGATCGGGTAGCTGTACTGAGGAAGGGCGAGTATGTCGGAACTGTGGACACAAAGGATGCTACCGCTCAAACCCTTACAGAAATGATGGTGGGTCGTACAGTCAGTTTGAATATAGACCGCCCTGAACCGGTAAACCCTGTACCGAGAATGGTGGTAAAGGGCATAACAAGCTTTAATGAAGAGGGATATAAGATCCTTGACAATGTCAGCTTTACCGCATATGGCGGTGAAATACTCGGTATCGCAGGAATATCTGGCTGTGGACAAAAAGAACTATTAGAGGGGATTGCCGGAATCTATCCCGTAACACCCGAAAGTAGCGTTGCATATTTTCCGGACGATTCAGGAAAGGCCACCGAGCTTGTTGGAAAACGTCCTATGCAAATAAGAAAACTAGGTGTGGCCCTGTCTTTTGTACCGGAAGACCGGTTGGGAATGGGCCTCGTAGGAAGTATGGATATAGCTGACAACATGATGCTCAGAAGCTACCTTAAAGGTAAGTTGGGCTTCACTGACCGTAAACCGTCTAAAAAGCTTGCTGAGAATGTGATAGAGCAACTTAATGTTGTTACCCCGGGTATAACCACTCCGGTGAGTAAGCTGTCAGGTGGTAATGTCCAAAAGGTTCTGGTAGGAAGGGAAATTGCCGCGGCTCCAAAGGTATTAATGACTGCCTATGCCGTCAGAGGTCTTGATATAAATACTTCCTACACAATTTATTCACTTTTAAATGAACAAAAGAAAGCCGGAGTCGCTGTAATTTATGTAGGCGAGGATCTGGATGTACTTTTAGAGCTATGTGATAGGATTTTAGTTCTTTGTGGCGGAAAAGTCAGCGGTATCGTAGATGCCCGTAAGACCACAAAAGAAGAGATTGGACTAATGATGACAAGCCTGGGAGAGGAAGTGAAGAAATGAGCGTTTCAAAAAACCACGAAAAAAAAGTTCCCTTTATAAGAATAGCTAAACGTGCAGAAATATCGAAGGGAAAAGCATGGATTATACGATTGGCTGCTATTCTTCTATCCCTTATAACAGGCGGCTTATTAATACTTGTTTTAGGACACAATCCTTTTAATGTATACAGGGATATGGTGCTAGGTTCCCTTTCAACGAAAACTGCGCTTATCGCAACTGCAAAAATAGCCATACCTCTGTTGGGAGCAGCTATTTCCATCGCGCCCGCATTTAAAATGAAATTTTGGAATATAGGTACCGAAGGGCAAATCCTGGCGGGTGCAATCGCCGCATCATATTTCGCTCTTTTTCAATATGAAAATATGCCAAGGCCTGTACTTCTTCTTGTGATGTTTTTGGCAGCGGTTATTGTAGGCGGTTTGTGGGCACTTATCCCAGCTATATTTAAAGCCCTATGGGGAACTAATGAAACTTTATTCACTCTGATGATGAACTATATAGTACTTAATATAGTGACATACCTTAGGACAGGTCCATGGAAAAATCCGTCCAGTAGTGGGTTTCCTAAAATTGCTATGTTTGATGCCTCGGCAAGGCTACCAAATTTATTTGGTGTCAACATCGGCTGGGTAATCGTATTAGTTCTTACTGTTTTCATGTT
Source organism: Bacillota bacterium (assembly GCA_023411795.1). Classification (GTDB taxonomy): domain Bacteria; phylum Bacillota; class Clostridia; order DSM-8532; family DSM-8532; genus DTU059. The sequence continues at coordinate 120,963 of JAEYOK010000039.1, read as the reverse complement.
TATTTATATGAGGCACAGTCAGCACGGCTATGAGATTGCCGTTGTAGGAGAAAGCGAGCATACGGCGAAATATGTTGGGATGCATGTTCCTTTTATAATAATGAGAACTATTTTCATATCGGGTGCCATAGCAGGTATGGTAGGATTTCTTATAGTTTCAGGCTCAAGTTATACCCTGACCGATAATACAGCGGGGGGTTACGGTTTTACCGCAATTACAGTAGCCTGGCTTGCTAAACTAAATCCTTTTGTAATGATAGCTATTTCAATCTTTCTTGCTGTGCTTAAAAAGGGTTCCAATACAATCCAGACCAATTTTAAGATACCGGCTTCGGCATCTGATGTTCTAACAGGAATAATACTGTTCTTCATGTTAGGGTGCGAATTCTTCATAAACTATCGCTTAATATTCAGAAGCAATAAACTTGTGGAGGTGCAACATGACTGACATAATAAACTTTTTATTTGCAGCGGTTCTTGCGGCCTGTCCGCTCCTTTTTGGCACACTAGGTGAGACCCTTACCGAGAAATCGGGTAATTTAAACCTTGGTGTTGAAGGCATGATGTTTATGGGAGGAATAGCAGGACTAGCCGGCTCGTTCTATTATGAACAATCTGTTGCGGAGCCTGTAGCATGGATTTCGGTAACCATTGCTATTGTGTGCGCATTCCTGTGTGCGACCTTAGGCGCTTTAATTTACAGCGTAATAACCATAACATTAAGAGCAAACCAGAACGTGACCGGACTTGCCTTGACTATATTTGGCACGGGGTTTGGTAACTTTTTTGGAGAGTTTTTAGGTAACTCAACCGGTGGGTATGTTACTGTTTCTCAAGCGACCAAAGCTAGCTTCAATACCCCTCTTTTCCCATTTTTAGCAAACATACCGATAGTGGGGAAGCTCTTGTTTTCATACAACTTTATGGTCTACTTAAGTTTGGCTATAGCAATATTTATGGGGTATTTTCTTTCTCGGACACGAAAGGGCTTAAACTTAAGAGCAGTAGGAGAAAGACATGCTTCGGCTGATGCAGCCGGAATTAATGTCACCCTTTATAAGTATTTAGCTACCTGCATAGGCGGTGGAATATCAGGTCTCGGTGGTCTTTATATAGTAATGAATTCCTCAAACGGAGTTGGCGGAGTTTGGGTGCATAACTGTATCGGTGGCTATGGATGGTTATCTGTAGCATTAGTTATATTCGCAACATGGCATCCTGGACGGGCGATATTATGCTCATTGGCTTTCGGAGCTCTCTCTGTAATGAGGTATTACTTCCCAAGCCAACATATTCCCATATCCCTTTATGCGATGGCACCTTATCTCGCAACAGTTATAGTTCTCATTACCGTAAGCCTTCGCAAAAGACGCGAAAACCAGCCCCCGGCAAGCCTCGGACTGGCATATTTCAGGGAAGAAAGATGAAATAACTATTAAATATTTTGCACTGAAAATGATGATAATGATTGCGATTTAGTCCAGGAGGACGAATAAATGTCTGTTGAAAAAGTTAAGAAATTCTTTGCTCAGTTCGGAATTGAGAATAAATTAAAAGAGTTTAGTGTTTCAAGTGCCACTGTTGAACTAGCGGCAGATGCGTTGAAGTGCGATCCTTGCCGTATCGCAAAGACGCTCTCCTTTATGGTCGGGAACAAAACTATTCTGATTGTTGCAGCCGGTGATGCAAAGATAGATAACGCGAAATACAAGGCGCAATTCGGTACAAAAGCGAAAATGCTTAAGCCGGAAGAAGCTGTTTCACTAATCGGGCATGCAATTGGCGGTATCTGTCCATTTGCTGTGAACGATGGTGTTTCGGTTTATCTGGATATTTCCTTAAAAAGGTTTGATACCGTTTTTCCCGCTTGCGGCAGCAATAATAGTGCTATAGAGCTGACAATTGCTGAGCTTGAAAAATATTCATCATATCTTTCGTGGATTGATGTATGTAAAGGGTGGAATGAAACATGGGTTGCAGATAGGGAGATTTGATTAAGTGTAATTATTTTTTATCATTTCTTCTTTGGAACTGTCATAGGGACGGTTCTCTTGACACAAAAAGACTTAAATGGCACAAGGGGACGATCCCCTTGTGCCTTACGTTATCATAATTCTAGCGTGGAGTAAACATAAAACTAGCGTTTATTTATAATTAATAATTTTATAATAAACGATACTTGCTAATTTTTTGCTCTGTCCTGAATTTCTATTAAATCCCGTTTCCCAGCTCCAGCATCAAAAGCTAAAAGTCTTAATTCTTAAAGTATTCAGCTACTGTCTTCGCGACGGTTTTAGCCAGCTTGATTTGCTCTGATTCGTTGGTTAGCCATTCGAATTCAATCGGATTTGGAACGAATGCATTTTCTAGGAGGAAAGAGGGTGCCCAAGTGTTGCGGATTACGTAGAAATTCTTTTTATTAACACCCTTTTTGTCTCGGCCATGCTCTCTTATAACAGAATCATATACAAGCTGTGCGGCGGGTTTTGAAAAATCTTCCCTGTAGAAAACTGAAAAACCGTTGACCTTTGAAATGTCCACATCATCGGACATACTGTTGGCATGGAGGGATATGAACATATCCGGCCTTGCTTTCCTTGACATCTCAAGCCTTTGGGAGAGAGACAGAGTAGAATCATCGGTTCTGGTCATTAGAATGTCGGCTCCCAAAGCTTCAAGCTCAATTTTTAGCTTAAAGGTAAAGTCCAGGTTAATATCTTTCTCCGCATATTTTAGTCCCAGAGGGCCGATTGCCCCGGGGTCACTGCCGCCATGGCCGGCATCAAGCATGATAGTTATACCTGAAAGAGGTTTTATAGTGCTTGTTGCCTTAGGTTTGTGTTTCAGCATTAATCGGATACCGGTATCTGTCTTTTCTATATGATAGCCATCGATTACTTGACTTTCTCCCTTGGTCAATACAAATTCCGATTTGTAAATGGTTGATGAGCTTGTCATATCTGAAATAAGTGCATTATAAGGAGACATTGGCATACCTGCTGAGGATGGGGCAGAAACTTTAAGCACAAGCTTTTTACCGTCAAAGTCTACTATAGCTGCAGCAGGTGATGTCATTGTAAGCTCAAAGATGTCGTAATCCTTCCCTGATTCATAGGTAGCCTTTCTTACGATTGCTCTGGTTTGCTCAGGTTTATATGCTATATTTACTTTACTTTTGTAAACCCACTGCCCTGATGATAAGCGAGCGAAGCTTCCTGTCATACCTGTAACCGAGTCTACCATTCCTTTATAAAGTTCATAATTTCCACTGTTACCCGAGACAGGTGTATTGTAGGTGTCGATTACATCATCCTTTACTTCCGCATAGAAGCGTGAGCCTTCCATGATGACACCAATTGCTGCCGGAGCTTTTTGGGTTTTCACTGTACCTTTATAATTAACAGTGTAAACAGGTACACCTAAATCGATGTTTTTCGGACTGCCGGTAAAAGAGGGTATGGTATATTCGTAGGTATAGGTAGCTTTATATAATCCGGAAGGATTCTTTTGACCCGTAGCCTGCTTCATGGTATAGGTTTGGCCGTTAATTTTAACTGTAACAGTCGATCCTGCCGGAGCATCACAAGAAAGGGTTACTTTTTCTCCCGGCATCCAGTATTCTTGAGATTGGGGGAAAGTTGACGAGGAGGGTATTTCCACATTACTCATCTTCATCGGGTCGGAGGAGGTTGAACTTCTGTATATGGTACAAGTATCCTGGGAGCCAACCTGAGATAGTGTAAAAGTATTTTTCCCAACAGAAAGAGGTACTAACACACCGAAATACCCTTTAGGTGAGCGGTTCTCGACAAGTTTACCATTAAGATAAAGTGGAGTGGATGGGTCCGATGTACCATTTAAATAGAAGGAGCTCATACTTGTAGTAATATTACCCGAAGGCCTTGATATACTGACCTTTATTTCAGGAGAATTACCATCACGCACATCAAAAACTGCTTTCACAACCTCGGTAAGGGCCGGATACTTTTCCATGACATTATAGTTAAAAAAGATACTTCCCTTTATGTCTTTGTTTTTTTCGTTTAGGCTCATTTGCTTTTCTATTTCAGTCGTGCCGTACCAGGGGCTGGAAGGATCTGAATTTCCTGCTTTATATGCTGCCTGCCCTATATATAGGTCAACTTTTTTGCCCGATACCGCATTGCACCACCAGGTGACAAGCTTTTGATAATCGGCAATGGAATATCCTATGTTCCAGTATATCTGAGGGACAATATAATCTATAAGTTCATTATTAATCCAATAGAGTGAATCAGCATAATGACTGGAGTAGGACTCAAGACCTTTTGTGTCGCTCCCTAATGGATTTTTAGCTGATTTATTGGCCCAAATTCCGAAAGGACTTATACCAAAGCGTATATAATCCTTGCCTGTGTTTTTTATTGCGTTTTTTACATCTCGAATGAGCGTATTTACATTATCGCGGCGCCAGTCATCCAGACTCTTATTGGAGGTGTTGTATTTTTTATATGTAGCGCTGTCGTCGAATGTATTGTCCGGGTAAAAATAATCGTCAAAGTGGATTCCGTCGACATCATAATTATCAATAATTTCGACTACTCCGTCCACAATGAGCTTTCTGACCTCAGGTATTCCCGGGTTGAAATATAAATTGCCATCTGAATGCTTAACAACCCAGCTGGGATTCTTAACAGCAGGATTGCTGGAATGAAGTGATGCTAAATCATGCTTTGGCTGACCCGATTCTCTTTTGGTAACCCTATAGGGGTTTATCCATGCATGAAGCTCCAATCCTCGCTTATGGGCTTCACTCACCCAGAAAGCAAGGGGATCAAATCCTCCGCTGGGGGCAGTACCCTGTTTTCCTGTCAGGTATTTTGACCAGGGAAAAATCTTGGAAGGATAAAACGCGTCACTAGTGGGACGAACCTGTAGAAACACAGCATTGAAACCTGTGTCCTTAGCATAATCAAGAATATGTAATGCTTCGCTTTTTAGGGTATCGGAGTTCACGGTAGCTTTAATGGGATAATCGATGTTTACGACCGTGGCAACCCATAATCCGCGAAAATCACCACCTTTTGAGCTGCTTTCAATGGAAGTGTCTGCGAATACTGATAGATTCAAAGAAATTAACACAGCTAGAATTAAGATTAGGCTTTTTCTTAAGTATTTTATGTACTTCATGCTGTCTCCTTATTGAATTATTTACCTATCATAGATTTTAGCATATTTAGCCACTATACCTTATAATTCGTATTGTTTTTTAAGAAATTTGTAATAGTAAGGAAATAAGGTTGAAAGAGATGACATAATAAGGGTACAAAAAAAGACTCGGCTGCCAAAATGACAGGAGTCTTTAATAATCGGCACTTGTTACTAAGCTCTACCGGTTATGCGCTTGATTATCCGTATAAGAAGTGATTCCTTCTTGTCTGGTTTTGCTTTTTGAATATTATTTGCTTTAGTATTAACGGTTTCTGAATTTAACCCGTTTAGAGCCTTTGGCCCGATTGTTATACTTGTGGATGGCTTTTTCTGGGGGGCAACAGCCTTATTGTGTGCAGATGTATTTTTTTCAGGGTACATTTTCTTAATTGGGGTTTTCGGTATTTTACCCGGCTGTGTGCTTTTCGCTGATTTTTGAGCAGTAGGGGTTTTTCGAGAAGCGGGCCGTGAGTGCTCTCGAGGGTAAGCTTCTTTAATTGCATTATTCTTAAGCCATTTCTCTGCTTTTTCATAGCTAGTCTTAACAATCTCATCGGAAGGAAGCTCGCCTTCTTCTATTAAAGCACCGATATGTTCCTCAATTTCATAGAGACTCATTATATCATCACCGGTAACTAAGGAGATAGCAAAGCCGACATTTCCGGCTCTGCCTGTACGTCCGATTCTGTGTACATAGCTGTTTTTCTCTAACGGAACATCATAATTGATTACCAAGGACAAATCATCAACATGTATACCTCTTGCGGCAACATCTGTTGCGACAAGTATATGGAATATACCGTTTTTAAACTGCTCCATGGTCTTAAGCCTTTTATTCTGAGGGATATCTCCATGGAGAGCCTGAGATGCATAACCTTTTTTGGTTAAGAAATTCTGAACACGATCAACGGCCATACGAGTATTGCAAAAGATGATACAGCTTTCAGGTTGCTCAATCAAAAGCATCTTGTTAAGCCACTCTCGTTTTTCGTTGTGTTCAACCCGGTAGTATACCTGCTTAATTGAATCCACAGTCATTGTGGGAGACTCAATCTCTACCGTCACCGGGTCCTTCATATAATGACTGCATATAGACTTTATTTCAGGCGGAATAGTAGCGGAAAAAAGAAGAGTTATTCTTTCTTTTGGAAGGGTTTTTATAATGCGTACTACCTGATCGATAAAGCCCATATCAAGCATCCTGTCAGCCTCATCAAGCACAAGAAATCTGATGCTTTTAGTTTTCAGGCTACCTTGGTTTATATGATCCATTACTCTTCCCGGGGTACCTGAAATTATTGAAACACCTTTCTTTAAAGCTTGCTTTTCAGTATCTATATTATGCTGTCCGTATACTGCGGCGGTTCTATGTGCGGTATACTTTGCCATCTGCTTTAAATCGCTGTCTACCTGTACGGCGAGCTCTCTGGTTGGGGTAAGAATAAGTCCCTGGGGTTCGGTTAAGGACGAATCGGTTAATTGAAGCAACGAAACTCCATAAACAGCCGTCTTTCCACTGCCGGTTTTCGACATTACAATGAGGTCTTTTTGGTCTAAAATGTAGGGTATTGCGCTTTCTTGTACCTCTGTAGGCTCTTTGAAACCCATCTCATGCAGGGCTTTTAGTATAGGAGAAATAATACCTAATTGACTAAAACTGTTATCCATTTAACTCAACTTTCATCAAATATATTAATCATAAAGCATTTTCATTAGAAAAAGACTGCTTATCTATCAGTATATAATCTATTGTGACTTGATTACAACATAAATATAATAATGTAATGCTTCATCATTATCAAGAATTATTGTTCTTGAATAATAGATGCTCATATGATATTTTAAATCCTGGAAAACGTTATTTTAATAAGTGCAGCAGGAGGTCTATGATGCTTGGCAGAGGGAAATGTTTACCTGTCATTCTGGTTATACTTGTTTTATTAAGTGTATTCATCTTTGGGAATACTAACAAAAAGATAACTATTGAAGCCGGAACCGGACTACCAAGTGCAGACGTATTTCTCAAAAATAAATCAAAAGCAGCACGATATATTACCGACATCTCTGAAATTAATATAAATCTGCCTGGAGTTTACGGTGTAATGATAGAATCGGGCGGAATGAAGTATAACGTCTCTTTGGAGATAGTAGACACTACTGCTCCTAAAGCGGTAATTGTAAATCTTGACTTATATGAAAGTCGTAATGTGGAACCGGTTGAATTTGTAAAGGATATTAATGATATAACCGATGTAAGGGTTTCGTATGTTACTGCTCCTGATTATAGTAAGACTGGGAATCAAGAGATAGTGTTATTACTTGAGGATACCTCAGGAAACAAAACGGAGTATAAAGCCTTACTCAGAATATCTAAGCTGAAGGATGTTGTTCAGGTAGAGCTTTCAAATGAAACAATGGATGCAGGGATTCTTTTGAAGAATCAAGAGGATTTAAAAGAGCTTCACATGGATTCACCTTTCATTCCCGATAAATTAGGTGACTATTCGGTGAAAGCAACAATAGAAAATGAAGCGTATGAGTCGACAGTAAGAGTTGTAGATACAACTACCCCGATAGGTGTACCTGTAGACAGAAAGTTTTGGATAAATGATAAAATAGAAGCTGCTGATTTCGTGGACAGTATTCAAGATAAATCAAAGGTTTCAGTGAGTTTTAAAGACGACCCGGATTTTTCTCAGGTTGGGGAACAAATAGTAAAAATTCTTCTTGTTGATGAAGGTAAAAATGAAGCTTTACTTGAAGCAAAGCTTATTTTGGAAGCCGACACAGAGCCGCCAAAAATATATGGTGTAAGAGACAATATAGTAAGCCTTAATACACCTGTTGCCTACAAAAAAGGGATTTATGTCATAGATAACAGGGATGGTGAGATTTCTTTCGAGGTAGACAGTAGCAAAGTAAATATAAGAAAAGAAGGTTCATATCCGGTTATATATAGCGCCACCGACTCATCGGGAAACAAAACCCAACAAGAAGTGACTTATACTGTCAGAGCTTCAGAGGTTGAAGTTGTAGAACGCGAGGTAGTTGAGGCTCTTGCCAATGAAATTCTGGCGAAAATTATTAAAGATGATATGACTATGGAAGAAAAAGCGCTGGCCTTATACAAATATATAAATAAGAATGTTTATTATTTGGGCGGAAGACATAGCGATGATATGATTACCGAAGCATATTACGGAATGCTTGAGGATCCGGGAGATTGCTATACATATTTTGCAGTATCGGATCTGATGCTTAATATGGTTGGCATTCCTAATATAAGAGTAGAAAGGTTAAGGTACGAAGGAGAATCTAATCACTACTGGCATATGATTAATTGCGGCAATGGCTGGTATCATTTTGATCCAAGTATACATAAGCCTGAGTTTTTCTCATTTATGCTTACAGACGCTGAAGCTGAGGCATACTCTAGACAAAAAGGGAAAAATGCTTACTACTACAGGCACGACAAGGAAAAATACCCGGCTACTCCTACAGAATGATGAACCGAAACACTTTGTACCAGTCTAAATGTATGGGTATTTGTTTTATGGTGTATTTATGTTAAAATGTGATTAAACTTTACAAAGTCGCAAAACGATTTTATTTACAGTGGTTAACAGATGCGGAGGTTTTGTATGCGAACCAACAAAAGAATTTATAGATTTTATATCATCGTTTGTGTATTGCTTACCTTATTGGTTTTACTTTTTATAAATGCTTTTAAGTATAACAATATAAATAGGAAAGTAATAATTGAGGCAGGTTTAGAACTACCTGAGGCAAACGTGTTTTTAAAAGACAAAACAAAGCAGGCAAGCTATATAACTGAAACAAGAGAATTAAATCTAAAAGCTGTGGGAGTCTATGATATAAAGATAGAGTCCAACGGAGTTAATTATAAAGTGAAGCTTGAGGTACGGGACACTATAGCTCCTACCGCAGAATTAAAGACGGTGGATTTATATGAAAGTCGTACAGTTGAGCCTCAGGAGTATATTAAGCAAATCAATGACGCTACTAATGTAACCGTCAGCTATAAAGCAACACCTGATTTTAGCAAGGCAGGGAACCAAGAAGTAGCATTATTACTTGTTGACTCGGCGGGAAATAAAACAGAAGTGCAAGGAAAACTCCGTATTTCCAAAGTTAAAGAGCTTGTAAGAGTCGATATCGTTGACAAAAAACTTAATCTGGAATCCTTCTTGAAGGAAAAGGGGGATCTTTCGATGGCAAGTATAATCGAGCCACTAAATCTACCTGATAAAATGGGGATTTACCCTGCGAAGGTTAAAATTGGTGATATCGTTTATGATACTAGTATTGATTTAACCGATATGGTGGCGCCTACAGCAACTCCCGTTAGTCAGACTATATGGCAGAACGATGAGATAGAGGCATCAAGGTTTGTAACTAATATCGTTGACCTTACCAATGTTAACGTAAGCTTTGCTGAACAGCCTGATTTCACAAAACCGGGTGAACAGACAGTTAAGATATTGCTCACTGATGAAGGCAATAATGAAACAATTATTGAATCAATTCTTACTATTATGGAAGATACAGAACCTCCTGCTATTTACGGTGTAAAGGACAATACTATATATATAAACACTCCAGTATCATTTAAAAGAGATGTTTTTGTGTATGACAACAGAGATGGAGAAATATCGGTATCTGTGGACAGCTCCCAGGTAAATCAGAAGCAAGCAGGTGCATATAAGGTTATTTATACAGCTACGGATTCTTCAGGAAATACATCCACAAAGGAAGCCACATATACAGTTAAAGAGCTTACTGTTTCCATGGATGAGCTGATTAGGCTTGCTGATGAGGTTTTAGCAAAAATTACAACACCTGATATGACTCTTAGAGAAAAGGCTTGGCAGATATATGAGTACGTAAATAAGCACCTTACCTATACCGGATACTCAGATAAAACAGACTGGGTGAAGGAAGCCTATAATGGAATAACAAATGCTGTAGGCGATTGCTTTACTTACTTTGCAATGTCAGAGATATTGCTTGATCGAATCGGTATGCAAACCATGCGGGTAGAAAGAATGACTAAGCCCGGAGAGAACAAGCATTATTGGCATCTGGTTAATTATGGTGAAGGCTGGTATCACTTTGATGCATGTATACACATACCGAAGCTTGTATCCTTCATGCTTACAGATGCTGAAATGGATGCTTTTTCGGCAAGAGTAGGTAAGGACAATTACTACTATAGATTTGACAAGAGTAATTATCCACGCACACCGGAAAAGTAATCATACCTCGCCAGACTGTGAAATAACCAACTAAAATTATACAGTTATGAAAATTCTATTTACAAAACAGGGGGAATATTTACGAAAGAGCTTGGAGTAATAGGCGGTCTCGGCCCAATGGCAACTGCCTATTATATGGAACTGGTTGTAAAAATGACAGAAGCTAAATATGACCGAGAGCATGTTCCAATGATTATTTATAATAAACCGGCAGTTCCAGACCGCACAGATTATATTCTTGGCAAAAGCAAGGATAGTCCCCTTGACGCCATGGTATCCATAGGAAAATCCCTTGTTAATCTTGGTGTGGAGCATATTGCAATACCATGTATAACAGCACATTATTTTTATGACGAGCTGTTAAAAAATATAGGTGTGCCCATTATAAACATGTTAGGTGAAACGGCAGAATACCTTAAAGCCAACCGTGTAGACAAGGTCGGCATAATGGCAACAGATGGTACCATATGGGGTGGTTTCTTCAAAGCCGAATTGGAGTCCAAAGGGATTAAGGTGGTCACTCCGGGTGAAATAGGTCAGAAGAAAGTCATGAGCATTATATATGATGATATCAAAGCCAACAAACCATTTAATCTGGAGAACTTTAAAGCTGTTGAAAGTGAGCTCAGGGAAAAGGGGGCGCAGGTAATAATCCTGGGCTGCACAGAGCTTTCTCTTATTAAACGTGACGGCAAAACCGGTGAGGGATTCATAGATGCAATGGAAGTTTTGGCAGCAAGGTCTATTGAATTGTCAGGAGCCACACTAAAAAAGGAATATAAGAATCTCATTACATAGCCCAAATCTAATAAAAAGGGTGTTAGCTTATGGAAAGACAAACTAATATACTGGAGTATTTGGATAATATTGTGAACATTTATCCTGAAAGGATTGCATACGCCAATGAACAAGACGAGCTTTCCTTTCAGTGCGTATACGATAACGCAAGGGCCATTGGCTCCTTTTTGCATAATGAAGGTAAATACAAGGAGCCCATTGTGGTGTTTATGAAAAAGCACCCCGATATGATTGTCGCGTTTTTAGGGGTGGTCTATGGCGGTAACTATTATGTACCCATTGATGAGGAAATGCCCAGACATCGCATAGAACTTATTTTTCAAAATCTTAAGCCAAAGGCTGTAATCTGTGATGACACCACAATTGAGGCAGTAAAGAATTTTGATTTTAATGGGGCTGTGTATCACTATTCAGATATTATTAAGTGTCCTGTAAATCAAGCCGCACTAAATGATATCCGCGATAAATCCATTGATACTGACCCGATTTATATTGTTTTTACATCAGGATCTACCGGAAGGCCTAAAGGTGTGGTTGCATGCCATCGTTCTGTTATTGACTATATCGAGACTCTCACAGAGGTTCTTGAAATTTCAGATACAACTGTTTTCGGGAATCAGACACCCCTTTATGTGGATGCATGCTTGAAGGAAATATTCCCCACATTAAAATTTGGAGCAAAAACCTATATAATACCCAAAGAGCTGTTTATGTTCCCCATTAAGCTTGTGGAGTTCCTTAATCAATATAAAATAAATACTGTCTGTTGGGTGGTACCCGCTTTAACATTGATATCGGGTTTAGGAGCTTTAGATAAGGTTATTCCGGAATATCTTCATACAGTAGCTTTTGGAAGTGAAGTCTTCCCAATAAAGCAGTATAATATTTGGAGAAAGGCTCTGCCTAACGCAAAGTTTATTAATCTTTACGGACCTACTGAGGCAACCGGGATGTCCTGTTATTTTAAAGTTGACAGAGAATTTGCTTTGGACGAAGCAATACCAATAGGTAAGCCCTTCAGAAATACAGAGATTCTACTGTTGAACGATGAAAATAAGCCTGCCCAAAAGGGTGAGCAAGGTGAGATATGTATACGCGGTACTTCTTTGACTCTGGGATATTACAATGATTTTGAGAAGACCGGTGAGGTTTTTGTCCAGAATCCTTTAAATACAATATATCCGGAGCTTATTTATAGGACGGGGGATATAGGAAAGCTCAATGACCGGGGCGAGCTGATGTTTGTGTCCAGAAAGGACTATCAGATAAAGCACATGGGGCATCGAATTGAGCTGGGCGAAATTGAAATGGTAATGAATCAAATGGAAGGCATTCAAAGTGTCTCTTGCATTTTTGATAATGACAAAAAGAAGATTATTCTGTATTATGTTGGTGATGTATCTAAAGCAGATGCTGTTAATTACTGCAAGGAAAAGCTTCCCAGGTACATGATTCCAAATCTTGTGGAAAAGCTTGATGTTATGCCACTTACATCTAACGGAAAGATAAACCGGTTGGCATTAAAAGAAATGTACACCAACCGATAGGAGGAAATATGGAAGAACTATTAAAAATACTTGAAGAATTGCACCCTGAGATCGATTTTAATGACCATGAGCATTTAATTGATGATAAGGTTTTAGACTCCTTTGATATTATTACTCTTATTGCCGAAATTAACGATGAATTTGATGTTGCCATTCCGGCTCATGAGATTATACCCGAGAACTTTAATTCGGCTAAGGCACTTTACGATTTAATCGAAAGACTTTTGGACGAGGATTGATCAAGGGGGAGCCATGCTTTTTACTTCATATAGCTTTATACTATTTTTGTGTGTATTAATACTGCTATACTATTTGGTACCCCAAAAACTGCAGTGGAAGTTGCTTTTGGTGGGCAGCTTTGTTTTCTATTTCTTTTCGGGCTGGACCAATCTAGTATATATACTAGTTACTATAATGTCTACCTATTGGGTAGGGCTCAAGATTGATGAGCTTAATAAAAAGCAGGATAAGTATCTTTCAGAGAATAAGGGTCAAATAACTAAGGATGAGAAAAAGCTATACAAGGAAAAAATTAAGTCAAAGCAATGGAAATTTCTTCTTGCTTGTCTAATTTTTAATCTTGGTATTCTTGCGGTTATTAAGTACACCAATTTTGCTATTTCTAATATAAACTCGATTTTCACTTTATTTAAGATGAATGAACTATCCTTTGTGAACCTCATTTTACCTATGGGTATATCCTTCTACACCTTTCAAACCATGGGTTATATTATTGATGTCTATCGGGGAAAGTATGAGCCTGAGAGAAATATAGGAAAACTGGCTCTTTTCGTGTCCTTTTTTCCTCAATTGATACAAGGTCCTATTAGCCGTTTTGATGACCTTAGCCAGACCTTATATAAAGAACACTCCTTCGATGGCAAAAACTTTTCATATGGGTTTCAGAGAGTATTATGGGGATACTTCAAAAAGCTTGTAATAGCTGACAGAATTGTTGCCGCTGTATTGACAATAACTAAGAATCCCGATACCTACGATGGTATTTATGTCTTAATCGGAATGGTGTTATATGCCGTACAGCTTTATGCAGACTTTACCGGCGGTATAGATATTACAATCGGTGTTGCTCAAATGCTGGGTATTGAGGTTAAAGAGAACTTTATAAGACCGTACTTTTCAAAATCCATTGTGGAGTATTGGCGTAGATGGCATATAACTATGGGAACATGGTTCAAGGATTATATTTTCTATCCGCTGTCGGTGTGTAAGCCAATGCTAAACCTGTCCAAGTCATCCAGAAATCGATTTGGAGATAAAATCGGTAAAAGAGTACCCGTATATTTGGCAACTCTCGCAGTGTGGTTTACAACCGGTATCTGGCACGGTTCAAGCTGGAATTTTATTGTTTGGGGCTTGCTCAACGGAGTAATAATTCTAGTTTCCCAAGAGTGTGAGCCATTGTATGCAAAGTTCCACGAGAAAGTAAAAATTGGGCATACCTTTGGATTCCGATTATTCCGGGTGGTAAGGACATTTTTGCTTATGTCATCGCTCAGAATTTTGGACTGTTACAGGGATGTAGGTGTTTCCTTTAAAATGTTTTTCTCAATGTTTACTAAGCTTAATATCAAGGAAATCTTCAATGGTTCATTATTAAAGCTGGGGCTGAATGTTTCTGACTATATAGTTTTGATTATTGGTGTTATTATTCTGCTTTCATTTAGCTTGATTCAGAGAAAAGGGAGCGTAAGGGAAATAATAGCTAATAAACCGGCGGCGTTGAGGTACTCAATTTACATACTACTGTTTTTCTCGGTGCTGATATTGGGTGCTTATGGAATCGGTTTTGACAGTAATCAGTTTATTTATAATCAGTTTTAACTTTAAGGAGATTAGAAAGGCTTAATGAAAAAGAAAAAAGTATTATCCTTCGTAATTATATTAATAGTTATATCCACTCTGACTGTACTTTTACAGAAACTCTTGATGCCCAAATACATGACACAGATAGTAGAGGGGGCATTAATAAAAGAGTATTACGATGAAAAGCAAAAGGACCATGATGTTTTGTTTATAGGGGATTGTGAGGTATATGAAAACTTCTCTCCCATAACATTGTGGGAAGAGTATGGGATAACAAGCTATATAAGAGGCAGTGCTCAACAGCTGATTTGGCATTCATATTATCTTTTGGAGGATACCCTGAAGTATGAAAAGCCCGATGTGGTTGTATTCAGTGTCCTGTCAATGATGTATAATGAACCTCAGAAGGAAGCATACAATCGCATGTCCATTGACGGTATGCCTTTATCATTGACCAAGATAAATTCAGCAAAGGCGTCAATGCTTCCCGAGGAAGATTTGATTACATATGTTTTTCCACTTCTTCGTTATCACTCCAGATGGAGCGAGCTTTCAAGTGAAGATTTTGAATACTGGTTTAAGAGGGATAAAATATCTCACAACGGGTATTTGATGAGGGTAGATGTCAAGCCTGTGGGGACTATACCCAATCCAAGAAAGCTCGCGGATTATCGCTTCGGAGATACTGCATATGAGTATCTTGATAAAATGACTGAGCTGTGCAAAAAGAATGGAATTGAGTTGGTTCTTATAAAAGCTCCAAGCCTTTATCCGCATTGGTATGAGGAATGGGACCAACAGATAGTTGACTATGCAGATAAGAATGGTTTACTATATATCAATATGCTTGACAGTTTAGATGAGATAGGTCTGGATTTCCAAAAGGACACTTATGACGCAGGGCTTCACCTGAATCTCTCCGGGGCTGAAAAAGCTGCCAAATACTTTGGTAATATTTTAATTTCCGAGTTCAATATAGCCGATAAAAGAGATGATGAAAAGCTTAAAGCGCTTTGGCAGGAAAAAGCCGATTATTACTATGATATGGAGAAGGAGCAATACAAGGAACTGGAAGAATATGGATATCTGCTAAAGTTTAATATGAAGAGAAATGAAGAGAATAAAAAGTGATTTATAGGAGGAATGCTTATATGAAAATGAAAATTTTTGCGGTTTTAATGCTGGTTGCTATAATATTTACAGGTTGTGGTCAGAATGCAGGAGAAAACAGCCCTTCACCGACAGCCTCAAACCCTACGGTAAGTGAGCCGGCGAACAATTCAAAATCAAAATACTACTTCGATTACAAGGATGTAAAAATATATATAAATGACGAGGCGGAGCCTATATTAGATAAATTAGGGGAGCCCATGTCATACTTCGAATCTCCTAGCTGTGCCTTTCAGGGAATGGACAGGATTTACTCATATAGCGGGTTTGATATATACACTTATACAGATGCTGAAGATGGACCCGAATATATTTTTACCGTTGCATTCATGAGTGATGCAGTGTCTACAGTCGAAGGAATTTCAATTGGTGATAAAGTCGATAAGGTTGTTTCACAATATGGAGAGGATTACAAAGCGTCGTCGAATCAATATGTCTATTCAGATCAAAACACTAAGCTTTCATTTTTGATTGAGAACGGTGAGGTAACAGCCATAGAATATAATATGATTTTAACGGAGGAGTAGATTTTTATCTGCGCATGATTTATGGATGATGATAATGGCTAGGAATGTTGGATGCAATATTTATAGCCATTTTTTACTTACAGGTCAGCCTTTTCCTTAAGGGATAAAACGGTGGACATAATTGAAATGACATTAAAGTTTTTTCGGTAGATATAGAAGAAAAGAGGCAAAAATAGGATGAAAAGAGTACTTATTGTTGATGATGCAGCATTTATGAGAATGTCAATCGGTTTGATGCTAAAAAGAAACGATTACGAGATTGTCGGAGAAGCCGAGAACGGTCTAGAGGGATTCAAAAAATATAAGGAACTAAGACCTGACATAGTCACAATGGATATCACGATGCCCGTGCTATCAGGACTTGATTCCCTTAAACTTATAAGGAACTTTGACCCAAAAGCAAATGTTATCATGGTATCTGCAATGGGACAGGAATTATTAGTAAAAGAAGCAGTATTAAATGGTGCAAAATCATTTATTGTAAAGCCTTTTAAAGAAGAACAGGTTGTTCAGACTATCAATAAGATCTTAGCAATTTGATTCATCTTAGCAAAACAGCATTTCAACTATTTCTCACTCAAAGGAAGATTTATTCTACTTTCTGAAATTGGGATTCGATAAAAGTTAGAAAAATAGTTGAGCGTGTATATACTTAATATTTAAAACACGTGACCAGATGGTCGTTAATAATCCCGGTGGCCTGAAGATGTGAATAAATTATTGTAGAACCCAGAAATCTGAAACCCCTGGATTTTAAATCCTTGCTTACCCTGTCGGAAAGCTCTGAATTAGCCGGAACCTGTGAAATGTCAGTCCAATGATTTTTTACAGGTTCTTTATTTACAAAGCTCCATATATAATTATCGAAGCTACCGAATTCCTTTTGGATTTCCAGAAAGCATTTGGCATTATTAATTGATGATTCAATTTTACGTCTATTTCTTATGATTCCAGCATTTTGCATAAGCTCATCAATTTTTTTATTGTCATATTGAGCCACCTTCGCAGCCTCGAATCCATCATAGGCTTTTCGGTAGTTTTCTCTTTTACGAAGAATTGTCAACCAGCTTAGTCCGGCTTGAGCTGATTCAAGGACTAAAAACTCAAAATGCTTTTTGTCATCATGAACTGGAACACCCCATTCTTCGTCGTGGTATTTTACATATAGCTCGTCAGCACCACACCAAGGACATCTATTCAATTTCATCAACCCTTTCAACTTTATTGACCTTTATGACCCTTGTTACTCTATGAGTATTTTATCATATTATAGGAACACTCTCGTTTATTTTGCAAAAAACCCCTCCGGGCGAGTAAACTTTTCCGGAAGGGTTACTTTTACAAAAAATAAGTTAATGACACGGTAGCAATATTAACTAGCAAATTAAAGTTGATTTTTTAATGTCTGTCCCAACTCTTTTATTTCCTTCATGATTTTTGCTGTATTTTTAATAGCCTCATCCTGTACCATTGTCATAGCGAGAACCTGTTGTGTGCTGGCTGAATTTTCTTCGGATGCCGCCGCTAGATTCTCCAGCTGTTCCCTCATATTATTGAAACGGTCGGCAACTTTATCCATCATTTCATATTCTAAATACAGTTTTCCATTTACAGAATCAATAGAGTTTTTAACAGACCCGAATATTTGCATAACATCGGTAACCTTAGTGGATCCTTCTTTAACAGAAGCATTTCCCTTTTGAACCTCTTCTATGGCATTACGAGTAGTATCTTGCGCCTCGATGGTTATATTATGTATATCTTTCGCAACCCGGGAACTCTGTTCTGCCAATTTTCGAATTTCTTCGGCCACAACGGTAAACCCTCTACCGGATTCGCCTGCTCGAGCTGCTTCAATAGCCGCGTTCAGTGAGAGCATATTTGTTTGGGAAGCAATACTAGTGATACTTTCAAGAAATTGGCCGATTACATCCATTTTAGTCTGTAGCTCTGTAACAGCTGATACTGCAGAATGGATTGATTTTCTCATAATGTCCATATGCTCCATCATTTCATCAGATTCCTGGGAACCCATAGATAAGATTTCATAAGTTGATTGGAATTCTTTTTCTACCTCTTTAGAAATGGAATATGTTTCATCAATTATTTTGGATGAATCTGACACATAGTTACTAACGTTACTTACCGCTACGGCGCTGTCTTCCACAGCTTTTGAAATATCCTTAATTGATCTGGCTACGCTCGTCACACCCTGCAGGTTCTCCTCAATGTTGTCATTACATATGCTGACATTCTCGAAAAGGCTATCGGTAGTAATATTTACTTTTTTTATTACATCAGAAAGATTTTCATTTAGAAGTAATGCCTTTTTACTCTCATTCATTGCTTCTGCTAAATGTTTACTTCCCTCACTTGCGAGATAATATAACCCAAGAGCACCGCATAAAAACATACCAAATCTTGGTACGAATTCACTGATACCATTATTACTTCCAAGAAGTGATGTAGGACTTATAATATATACTGTAATAATTATAATAGAAACGATGGAACAAAAAACCAAAAGGACATTCTTGTTAAAATATACCGCCGCTAAACATGCACATACAAGATAAGCAGTAAACATACGTGGTACTCCACCTTGTGATATTGAATATACTAATGTGCCAAGAGCAGGTAATAATGGAATGATAATTGACTTTAGAAAATTGTTTTTAACTTTTATGTATGCCAGACCTGTTGCAAGTAAACTGGTGCCAAATGTCACTAGCGCAACAAAAAGAGCTAGTTTAATTCCACCGTTTATGAAAGCTGAAATAGAAAGAATCAGAGAAAAAATAAACATTGTAAACGCATTGAACTTATGCGCCTTATTTGTATATGCGTCCATAAAACCCCCCACTTTCAGATAAACATAGTAGCTTATATTTTGCATAGTATAATATCGGCATAAAGATATAAATAAGTAAGTAAATAAATAAATAAGTATGTCTTCTAGTATTCCTAATAAATAGTAATTATTATTGCTATTATCTCATTCTACAAATCAAAAAGGTCCCGATAATGATATCGGAACCTTTAAATCTTATAAATATTACTTGTTTTGGAGCTTGTACTGAATTTTATAACCATGGCTTTCGATGGATTTTTCCATTTCCAATGTATTCAGAGAGTTTATTCCTATCACAACAGAGCTCTTACCTCCTGAACCACGGTATACGGCTACATGAGTTATATTTGCGCCAAATTCTCCGATAATACCCGTTAAATTTGCCATTATTCCGGGTTCATCATTTGCTTCAACTGTAAGCCTTGTACCGGGCTCACGGAAGCCTAAAAGCTCTATAAACGAATCAAAAATATTACTTTCTGTAATAATTCCTACCAGCTTATCATTATCAACAACAGGCAGGAAGCTGACATTGTTATCTCTCATTAAGATTGCAGCCTCTTCTAAAAGTGCACTTGATGATATTGTTATAGGATTTTTTCTCATTATCTGGCTAATTTTCGTCTTTGAAAGTAAATAAGTGATTTCGCCCATGCTGAAGGAAGTCGCCTTGGAGGGGGAGGCATGAACAATATCCTCTTTTGACACTACTCCAACGAGTTTTCTGTTTTTCATAACCGGAAGACGCTTAACACCGTTTTCAGACATAATTTCATGTGCGTCGGGAATAGTTTGGTCTGCAGAGATAGTGAAAGGATTTGCAGTCATCTTGTTTCTTACAAACATAATACTAACCTCCTAAATAAGCTTTTTTGATATCGTCACTTTGCATAAGCTCAGTTCCTGTGCCGGAAAGGACTATAGAACCGGTTTCCATTACATAAGCCCGGCTGGCAATCTGCAATGCCATGCTTGCATTTTGCTCTACAAGAAGAATTGTTGTACCAGTTTTATTTATATCTTTAATTATATTAAAAATTTCCTGAACTAACAAAGGAGCTAGACCCATAGAAGGCTCATCAAGGAGAAGAATTCTGGGGCGACTCATGAGCGCTCTGCCCATGGCGAGCATTTGCTGCTCTCCGCCTGATAGCGTGCCCGCAGCCTGCTTTTTTCGGTCTGAGAGTATAGGGAAACGCTCATAGACCATTTTTAAGTCATTGGCAATTTCTTTCTTATCCCGTCGCAGAAAAGCCCCCAACTCCAGGTTCTCGAGAACCGTCATTGTAGAAAATACCCTACGTCCTTCAGGTGACTGTGAAATGCCCATTTTAACTCGATCCTGAGCTGAAGTGTGGGTAATATCTTTTCCGTCAAGCAAAATACTTCCATTGGTAAGCTTTTTGAGGCCGGAAATTGCACGTAATGTGGTAGTTTTTCCCGCGCCGTTTGCGCCTATCAGTGTTACGATTTCTCCTTCATTTACAGAAAGAGAAATATTCTTGAGGGCATGAATTACACCAAAATGAACGTTAATATTCTTAATTTCAAGCATTGTTCAAATCCTCCCCCAAATAAGCTTCAATAACACGTTTGTTGGTTTTAATTTCATCAGGAGTACCATTTGCTATAATCATCCCGTAATCCAAAACATATATACGTTCACATATTTTCATTACCAAGGACATGTCATGCTCAATCAAAAGTATTGTTAAATTAAACTCTTTTCTTATCCAGCCAATCAGCTCAGTAAGCTGAGCAGTCTCTGCAGGATTCATACCCGCGGCAGGTTCATCCAATAAAAGAAGAGTAGGATCGGTGGCAAGAGCACGGGCTATTTCAAGATGACGTTGCTCGCCATAAGGGAGGTTTTTTGCAAGCTCATCCTTCTTATGATCTAGCTTTAAAATTTTAAGCAGCTCTATGCTCTTTTCTGTCAGCCTGGCTTCTTCCTTGGAATAGGAAGGTAGATGAAAAAAGCTTGAAATAAGGCCATACTTAACATTCTTATGCATTGCTATACGAACATTGTCAAGAACAGTTAAGTCTTTAAACAGACGGATGTTCTGAAAGGTTCTTGCTAGACCGATACTGCATATAGTGTACGGCTTAAGACCCTGTATATCCTTATTGACTTTATTTGAATTCAGAGTTATGGTTCCCGAAGTGGGGACGTATACACCCGTAAGAAGATTAAAAACCGTAGTTTTCCCGGCTCCGTTAGGACCAATTAATCCAACCAATTCACCCTGGTTTATCTCCATATTCACATTAGATACGGCTGTTAGTCCTCCGAAGGATTTAGTTAGCTTTTTAACACTCAATATTGACATTCTAAACCCTCTCTTTCTTTGATTTAAGACTGTTGCCAAGTTTACTGAAAATTGAAAGGGATAGTTCTTTTGAGCCCATCAAGCCCTGAGGTCTGAATATCATTATTATGATAAGTAACAGAGAATAAATTATCATCTGGATATTAGCAAAGGCTTGTAGGTAAGTAGTAATAACAGCCAACAAAATGGCGGCTATTATTGAACCTGAGATACTTCCCAAACCACCTAATACTACTATTACTAAAACGTCTATAGATTTTGAAAAACCAAAAATTTTCGGGTCTATAAAATTAAATGTTGTGGCATATAAGGCTCCTGCGACTCCGGCAAAAAAAGCACCGATTGTAAATGCTATAACCTTATATTTTGTAGAATTAATCCCCATGGCTTCAGAGGCTATTTCGTCTTCCCTTATAGAGATACATGCGCGGCCATGAGAAGATTTTAAAAAGTTGGATATAATTAAAACAGTGGCTACTGTGTATATAAATAACCATGTCCAGTTTGTGAACTGAGGAATATCCTGTAAACCCGCTGCACCGTTTGTTATGCTGTCCAGGTTAAGGAAAACAATACGGATTATCTCAGACATACCAAGGGTTGCAATGGCAAGATAATCCCCTCTGAGACGCAGGGTGGGTAAGCCTACAAGGGCACCAATCAGTGCTGCTGCGACTGCTCCGGCAAGAACACCGAGAATAAATCCCCAGATTGTCGGCATTCTCAGGGTGATTATAGCGCATGTATATGCCCCGATTGACATAAAGCCGGCATGACCCAATGAAAACTGTCCCGTAAAGCCGGTAATCAGGTTAAGGCTTACTGCCAGAATAATATTAATACCGATAGTTGCTAGAGTAGCTTGTAAATAATCGTTTATAATATTAAAAGTTATGAGTAGCTGAATAATACCAAAGGTTAATATAAGTGAAACAAGCTTTATAAGCCATTTAGAATTAGATATTTTTTTCACTCGTTACACCTTCTCTCTCGTGTTTTTGCCTAATAGGCCGGTGGGCTTTATAATAAGAACAAGAATCAGGATGGCAAATACAACACCGTCTCTGTACATGGAGTTACCGTATCCTGACACCAAAACTTCAACAATACCAATAAAATAACCACCAATCATTGCACCAGGAATAGTCCCTATACCTCCAAAAACAGCGGCGACAAAAGCTTTTAGTCCGGGTAACATGCCCATTAGTGGGTTTATTGAATTATAATAAATACCGACCATAATACCGGCCGCTCCCGCTAAAGCCGACCCCAGAGCAAAGGTAAAGGAGATGGTGCTATTAACGTTTATTCCCATCAACTCGGCAGCATCGCTATCAAGAGATACGGCACGCATGGCCTTACCTGTTCTTGTTTTCTTCACTATAAACTGAAGTAATACCATCAGGATAATTGTAATACTGACAATAATAACCTGTAGCATAGTAATTTTTATATTTCCTAAATTGAACGATTCAGCCAGGATTCCGGTTAATGGGGGATATGATCTCACATTAGCACCAGCAATAGCCATGGTAACATACTCGATAAAAAGCGATACACCAATTGCGGTAATTAGAACTGCAATTCTTGTGGCGTTTCTTAATGGTTTATAGGCTACTTTTTCTATAAAGACACCAATTAAAGTACATAGGGCCATAGAAATTAGTAAGGAGGGTAAGAATCCGAGCTTAAGTGATGTCATGCATACATATCCAATATATGCACCCAGCATATAAACATCACTGTGTGCAAAATTTATTAATTTAATAATACCATATACCATGGTATAACCAAGAGCAACCAATGCATAGATGCTTCCGAGGGATACACCATTAATAATTTGTTGAAATAACTGTTCCAAGTGTGCTCACTTCCTTCATAAGCCGGTCTGCTTTTTTAAACTAATTATAGAAGGACTGGATTAGTGTGGCTTGTCTTCTATAATAAGCACATATAAGTGGGGGCAAGTGAATGTCCCCACTTATATTCTGTTATATTTATCTGCAGAATATTTTGAATTTTAAATTTTCTCTAATGATTGTACTATAATATATTATTATTGAGCAACCCTTTCACTAGTAGCATGGACTCCATTTTCAATTCCTACAACAACAACTGCTTTAACAGGGTTGTGGTTTTCGTCCATACTAAAAGATCCGGTAATTCCTACAAAGTCGGTGGTAGCGGCTAATGCGTCTTTAATGGCAACAGTGTCAGTGCTTCCGGCGCGTTTAATGCCATCTGCTATAAACATAGCAAGGTCATAACCTAAAGCGGCGAACTGATCAGGTTCCTTACCATACTTAGCTTTATAATTCTCTATAAAACCAATAACAGAAGGGTCTTTATCTAGAGAAGAAAAATGGCTTGAAAAGTAAACATTATTAAGAGCATCAGCACCTGCTAATTCAGTAAGTTCAGGGGCTCCGAAACCGTCAGCACCAAGAATAGGTGCGTCAATTCCTTGAGCGCGTGCTTGTTTTATAATAAGACCTGCTTCATTGTAGTACCCAGGAATAAATATAACATCAAAATCAGAGCCTTTTATCTTTGTCAGAATAGCGTTAAAATCAGTATCTCCTGATACAAATGCTTCAGTTGCAACAATTGTACCGCCACCTGCTTTAAATGTTTTAGTAAAATTATCTGCAAGACCTTTCCCATAGTCACTGGAATTGTCCATAATGATAACAGCCTTAGTCTTGGACATATTGTTCAAAGCGTAATTTGCCATAGCAGTTCCTTGATATGAGTCATTAAAACAGATACGGAAAGCATACTCCTTAACTCCATTTGCATCAGAAGTAACATCCTCTGCGGTTGCTGAGCCTGAGGCAACAACAACTTTATTCTTAATGGCATCAGGAATGGTTGCTTTAAACGCACCTGATGTTGCAGGGCCAAGTACAGCGACAACCTTATGCTGTGTCATAAGTTTTTTTCCTAATGTAGTAGCCTGAGATTTATCAGACTTATTGTCATATTTGAAGGCTTTAATTAACTTACCGTTTATTCCACCGGCTGCATTAATTTCTTCAATTGCGAGCTCGATACCTTCTACAGAAGCTTGGCCATATGATGCAACTTCACCGGTAAGCTCATAGTTGATACCGATACCTATCTCGTTTGGTCCTGCAGTTTCAGTTCCACAACCAGCAAATAGTGTTGTGACAAGCGTTAATAATAAAATAATACTTAATGTCTTTTTCATATTTCTCTCTCCTCACATTTATTTTATATATAGATTTTTCGATTTCTCGAAAATATCTTCAAGAATTAAAAAAAGCCTTGTCTCTAAAAAAAAGAGACAAAACTTCATTGTTCTGCGGTACCACTCTTAATTGCTGCAAAATACAGCCACCTCAGTGCATCTCGGAATAATTATTCCGCTTGCAGACAGTATAACGGTTGTCAGCCGGTTAAGCCTACTAAACAATAGAAAGATTGCTTTTCGATCCTACAGCTCATGGGTGAGTATTCACACAGACTAAAACCTTACCTCTCAGCAAATGATAAGTTCTCTGTAGTTCTTCTTGTGCTGTTCTCCCATTCATCGCCTTCATATATTTTAAGTTAGTTTATACTCTTACCCGCATTTTGTCAATAGCTAATTTTTATGCGCTTTTGCCTGTGTTTTTATCGCTTAGGCATAATAAAATTTGAGACCAACAGTATATTTAATTGAAAAGTAAAACGAATTGTGATAGGTTTTTGTTATAGCAGGAATACTGCTTAACCCAAAGGGGGCATTATAATTGGTTTTTTCAAGCTTGTTCTTTTTATGCAACTTTCTTCCCATTTGTCTGGGGTTGTATTATGTGGTTAAGAACAGAACTTACAGAAACTGGCTGCTTATAATAGCATCTTTAATATTCTATGCCTGGGGAGAGCCGGTTTGGATTTCCCTACTCTTGATATCTACCATCTATAGTTATTTCTGCGCGCTGGTTGTTGAAAAGTATAGGGGAAGTATTAAAGGGAAGTTGGCTTTGGCTGTATCGGTCGCGGTGAATCTACTGATACTTGGATTCTTCAAATACTCAGGCTTTTTGATTGATAATATAAACGGAATCTTTGGATCTAGTATTCAGATAATGGGTATAGGTCTACCAATAGGAATCTCATTTTACACATTTAAGATTATTTCCTATGTTTCTGATGTTTATAAAGGGGAGACAGAGGCCCAAAAATCACCGCTTAAGCTGTTGCTTTATGTTTCGTTATTCCATCAGATAATGGCAGGGCCAATATCACGTTATAAAGATATTTCTGAAGAGATTGATAATAGGGTAGAAACGTTAAAAGACTTTAACTATGGGGTCAGTCGATTTATTATTGGTCTGGGAAAGAAGGTCATACTAGCCGGTACGGCAGGAAAAGTAGTCGATTCCTTTATGGGCGGTGATTATACAAGGCTTCCTTTACTTGGGGCATGGTTTGGAATATTGATGTTTGCTCTGCAGCTCTATTTTGACTTTTCTGGCTACTCGGATATGGCTATAGGGCTTGGGAGCATGTTTGGTTTTAGGTATAGGGAGAATTTTAATTATCCTTACATATCAAAGTCAGCCAGTGAATTCTGGCGTAGATGGCATATTTCACTGGGCAGCTTTTTCAAGGATTATGTTTATATACCGTTGGGTGGTAACAGAAGGCATAAATTGAGGAATCTGTTTGTCGTATGGGCTCTTACAGGCCTTTGGCATGGAGCTGATTGGAATTTTGTAATCTGGGGTCTATATTATTTCATACTTCTTATGATAGAGAAGGCATTTTTACTTAAACTTTTTGAGAAAATCCCTGCTATATTTTCAAGACTTTACCTATGGTTGGTTGTTCTGGTTGGATGGGTGTTTTTCTATCATAACGATATAGGACAGGCGTTCAAATTCTTAGGAATAATGTTTGGACCGGAAGCCAAATCAATTTCCAGTCCTGAGTTAAGCATACATTTTTGGAACAACGCTGTATTTCTGATTATATCACTTATTGGATGCACTCCTGTTTTTAATCAGATTCTTGAGAAGTTAAAGGGAGAAGGAGAAGGTGGAAAAGTGTACAAGTTTATTGAAGTCTATGGTAAGCCTATATTTAATATTACCGTACTTATTCTATCTGTCATTTTCCTGGTAGGTCAATCCTATAGCCCATTTATGTATTTTAAGTTTTAGCTGTATGGATGTAGCGGGTTGCTTTTGCACGCCCGACCTACGATTTAACTGAGGTTGTGGAGGTAATACTTTGAAAAAGCTAAAAATTGATACTGTTTTTTTTATACTTTTTATAACTCTTTTAGGTCTTGTAAATATTCTTAACACTAATAAGCTCACTGTATCAAATCTTGAGAACAGAGCGCTTAAAACCAAGCCCCCGTTCTCTGTGTCAAGCCTGTTTAAAGGAAGTTATCAAAGAGATTTAGAGGAATATTACAGCGACACCTTTATTTTAAGAGATGATTTAGTAAAGATCAGTAAGGATGTCAATAAGGCGATGGCCTTTTTAGGACCTGACATTACTATTGTAAAATCTGTTGAGGATGTACAATTACCTCCACATGCATCGGATGAGGATGATATCCCGTCGCAGAGACCGACTCAAACTGATATTCCTGTGAGCAATCAGCATGGTACTTCGTTGGCAGATAATACCGATAAGGAAACACCAACCACAATACCTGAGCAAACTCCGATGTCGGAGCCTGAGAAGGATTTCGGAGATGAACCAAATGTCGGGTATTGGATGGTCGTAGATGGTAAAGCGGTGCAATTGTTTAAGTTTAATAAGGAGAGCTTTGATTATTATGCTGAAATATTGAATAAATACAGTGAAGCGCTCGGTAGCGGAGTAAAAATATATTCCATGATTCCTCCTACCAACGGTGAGTTTTTACAGCTTAAGAAATATAAAGGTATTACCGATTCTCAAAACGATGCTTTGGATTATCTAAAGAGTAAGCTTAATGACAGTATATCCACTGTTGATGTCTTCGATGCTCTGAACAAACATAAAGACGAATATATCTACTTTAGAACCGACCATCATTGGACTGCTCTGGGAGCATATTACGGATATAGTGCGTTTATGAATGTAAGGGGTGAGGAAGCTCTTTCACTGGACCAGTACGAAGAAATTAATCTGGGTGATTTTTTGGGTAGCTCATATACTAAAACCTTAGATAAAAGTCTGGAGAAGAACCCGGATAATATTGTTGCTTATAAGCCATTAACCAACCATGAGTTTACCGTATATAAGGGAAATGAGGGGACTAAAGCTGATATTATCGACCTCAAGTATTCGGATGATATAAGCAAAAAGTACCTGGCTTTTATCAGCTCAGGTGGAGCAACCTGGAGTAAAGTTAAGACAAACATAAATAACGGTAAAAAGATTATGGTTGTTAAGGACTCATTCGGTAACATGTTAGTACCATTTTTGGTACCCAACTATGAAGAAATTTATGTTGTGGACTCAAGATTCTACAATATGAATTTAACTGGTAAAAACATTGTGGAATTTGTTAAGGATAACGGTATCAACGAGGTCATCTTCTGTATTTACATGGAGGATGTTAATTGGCAAAAATTCATGAGTGGCGTTGAGAACATGTTAAAATAAAGAATGCATCGACCAAAATGAATCAAAGCGACCATTTTTTTACTCAAATAAAGCACATATTTTTATAATGTTAAGAAAAAACTAAGTAAAAATAAAAGGAGGTATACATCATGAAATCAAAACCTGATGATAGAAGAGACAATGCAAGGAAGATAAGAAACAATATCGATAATACCATAGATAATATTGAATTGGCTGAGGATATGATTAATGCTGTTGACAATCCAAAAACACAGCGCGAACTACAGGCAAAAAATGATAGAAGAAAAGAAGCGGTAGAAGGGATGAGGCAAGAGCTTAAAGACGAGACCAGAAACCAGTTCAAGTAAGAATGATTTTTGTATAGATACAAAAGCCGGAGAGTTTTGCTATTTATGCAAAATATCTTCGGTATTTTTTTATTAATAATTTTTATTCAACTTATAATATTTATACATAATAATCGATAAATTTGTCTAAATCTAGGATGATAAGTAGAAAAATAAATGAAAAACCAAAAGCGAAAGAAAAAGTGGATAAATTAATAGAGCTTAGTTGAAATGTGTTATTTCGCAATATATAATATAAACAATCAGCATATAAAGGCTGTTTCTGAAGCCAATTAGTAAAATGAGGATGGGAGAAGAGAAAATGAAGAGAAGAGTATTGACTTTGATTTTGGTATTACTTTTTAGTGCATCGATATTAGCTGGATGTGGTGCAGCAAAGGAAGATAATGTTTTTAGAGTAGGAATGGAATGTGGGTATGCACCATTTAACTGGACTCAAACCAATGATTCCAATGGTGCGGTAAAAATTGAAGGCACTTCTGAATATGCAGGCGGATATGATGTTGAAATTGCAAAGAAAATAGCTGCAGGTCTCGGAAAGGAACTGGTAATTGTTAAAACAGAGTGGCTTGGACTTACCCCTGCTGTTAATTCAGGTAAAATTGATGCGATTATCGCAGGAATGTCCCCTACCTCTGAACGTTTATTAGAGATTGATTTCTCGGATATTTACTATACATCGAATTTAGTTATGGTTGTTAAGAAGGGCGGAGCTTATGAAAACGCTACTTCAATTAATGATTTTAAAGGTGCGAAAATTACGGCTCAGCTGAGTACCTTCCATTATACCGTTATCGATCAAATAGAAGGTGTTGAAAAACAAACTGCTATGGATGACTTTCCGGCCATGAGAGTGGCTCTTGAATCGGGAATAATTGACGGATATGTATCTGAAAGACCTGAAGGAGTCAGCGCTGAGACTGCCAACAGTAATTTTAAAATGATAGAGTTCACAAACGGTTTTGAAACTTCTCCTGAAGACACTGCTATTGCTGTAGGTATTAAGAAGAATAGTGAATTAACCGCAAAGATTAATGAGATTTTAAAAGGTATCTCTGAAGAAGAGCGCATAAAGTTGATGGATAAAGCAATTAAAGATCAACCTGCATCTAATTGATAAGCAAATAACCGGATGCGCTTTTGTGCATTCGGTTTTTTCCTGCGGAGGGTATGATGATTCTTTCAAAGATGGTAAAGATAATAGTCGATTACTGGCCTATGTTTCTTCGAGGAGCTGGAATGACATTGTATATTTCGATGATAGGAACAATTATCGGTACTATCATCGGGTTATTAGTCGGAATAGTTCGAACAATACCGATTCCAGAACGAGGGCTGAAGAAAGGTATATTAAAAACAGTTAATGGTTTGCTTTCGGCGTATATTGAATTTTTCCGGGGCACACCGATGATGGTACAGGCAATGGTAATATACTATGGTTCAGCAGAAGCATTTGGCATAAGTATGGATAAGATTGTTGCAGCCATATTTATCGTATCAATAAATACGGGAGCATATATGTCTGAAATAGTTCGGGGCGGTATTGTTTCTATTGATAAGGGGCAGTTTGAAGCTGCTCATGCACTTGGTATGAATCATTTACAAACTATGACTAATGTAGTTATGCCCCAGGTTATTCGAAATATTTTACCCGCCACAGGGAATGAATTTGTAATAAATATTAAGGATACATCTGTTTTAAATGTTATATCTGTTTCGGAGCTATATTTTGCGACTAAGTCAATTGCCGGAAACACTTTTGTTTTCTATCCACCTTTCTTTATCGCATGTATTCTTTATTTTTTAATGACGTTTACGGTAACAAGGATACTTCGTTTAATTGAGAAAAAAATAGACGGACCTGAAAACTTTAACTTGATAGGCAACCAAATGCAGGTAGCAAGGCCGGAAGATATATTACGCAAAAAGAAAAATGAAGGCCTAAGTCATCTGTAATGATAGGGGGAGCTATGGATAGTATTATTGAGATACAGCATTTAAGTAAAACCTTCGGTACAAACGAAGTCTTGAAAGATATAGATTTCTCAGTCAAAAAAGGTGAAGTGGTATGCATTATCGGCTCGTCTGGATCGGGAAAATCTACATTGCTTCGCTGTGTAAATTTGCTTGAAAAGCCAAGTGGTGGTCAAATCATCTATAAGGGTGAGAACATACTGGATGATAAGCATGATATATATGCATATCGTACGAAACTGGGAATGGTGTTTCAGCAATTTAACCTTTTTAATAACCACAATGTATTAGGTAATTGTATTGTCGGTCAGATGAAGGTTTTGAAACGTACCAGAGAAGAAGCGACAAAGGTTGCCATGAAATATCTCAAGGTAGTCGGTATGGACCAGTACATTAATGCAAAGCCCAAGCAGTTGTCTGGCGGACAAAAGCAGCGCGTAGCTATTGCCAGAGCTCTTTCCATGGAGCCCGATGTAATGCTGTTTGATGAACCGACCTCCGCATTGGACCCTGAAATGGTAGGTGAAGTTTTGAAGGTCATGAAAGAGCTTGCAGAATTAGGGCTTACCATGCTAGTAGTTACCCATGAGATGGGGTTTGCCAAGGATGTAGCCGACAGGGTCGTGTTTATGGATCAAGGGGTTATTGTTGAAGAGGGCACTCCTGAACAAGTCCTCAACAACCCGACCCAGGAACGTACAAGAGAATTTTTGAGTCGTACCCTAAACCAATAATGATTAAGTAGCAGGCTGTAGCCTTCAAATAAGTATTAGAAACAAGCTCCACCGTTTTTCAACGGTGGAGTTTTTAAATTTTTAAAATATATAAAAAAATGGATTATTTTCAAACAATGTGATAAAATTACGTATAAAATAATCACTAAAGACAAATCGGAGGCGGGAAGAATGAAAGATAGTATCTATTATCCATTAACATCACCTCAGTTATCTATTTGGTATACAGAAAGAATGTATCCTAACACAAGCATATCAAATGTTGCCGGCACTTTAAGAATAAAAGAAGCTGTAGATATTGATCTTTTAGATAAAGCTATAAATTTATTCATTAAAAATAATGATGGTATGAGGCTAAGAATTTGTCTGAATGATGAAGGTACTCCCCAACAATATGTTATGGATTATGAATATAGAAGAATCGAAGTAAAGGACTTTTCAAACCATAATAACCCCATAAAAGCTATGCAAGAATGGGATAGGGAAGAAACTTTAAAGCCTTTCAAGCTGCTGAATAGCGATTTATACCGATTTATTATTATAAAGATTGATGATAATGATGCCGGTTTTTTTTTCAATTTTCATCACATAATTACTGACGCATGGTCCCTTAGTGTTGTTAAGAATGGAATAGTGTCAAACTATATGAATCTTAAAAACGGAACATATGTAGAAGATGTTAATCAAATAGTACAATCTTACATCTCTTTTATTGAGAATGAGCAAATCTATAAAAATACTAATAGATATCAGAAGGATAGAATATTTTGGGAACAACAGTTTGCAAGCCCTCCTGAGGTGACAGTTCTTAAAACGAGGAAGAGTAATCAAATATCAATAAAATCAAAAAGAAAAACATTTATTGCTCCAAAGAAATTTACAAATAAGCTGAAAACATTTTGTGAAGAAAACAAGATAACTCCATATCCTCTGTTCCTTTCTGCTTTGGCTATGTATATTAACAGAACAACAGAAAAAGAGAACCTAATTATTGGAACACCAATATTAAACAGACTAAATCAAACAGAGAAAAATACTGTTGGAATGTTCATTAGTACTATACCATTGTGCATAAATATAAAGAGTGAGGACTCATTTTCTTCTTTTTCTCAGGCCATATCTGAGATATGTATGGCGGTCTATAGACACCAACGTTTTTCTTATGAACATATTCTAAGAAATGTAAGAGAAAAGTATGGTTTAAGCGAAAACCTATACGATGTTGTTCTATCATATCAAAATTCAAAAGTAAATAAGGAGAGCGATTCAAAATGCATATCCAGATGGCATTTTAGTGGTTATCAATCCAATTCCCTAACTATACATATTAATGACAGAGACAATGAAGGCGTTTTAATTCTAGACTACGACTATCACTCCGATTTGTATTACGATAAAGAGATTGAATTTATTCATCAGCATATATTAAGTCTTTTATGGCACGCATTAGACAATCCGGACAATTTGATTTGTAAAATTGAAATGCTTACCGAAAGTGAAAAGAAGAAGATATTATATGAATTTAATAATACCTCCGCTGATTATCCTAGAGAAAAGACAATACATCAAATTTTTGAAGAACAAGTTGAAAAAACTCCTGACAATATTGCACTATTTTTCGAGGACAAGAACCTAACATATAAGGAGTTTAATCAGAAGGCGAATCAAGTAGCTTGGGCTTTATTAGATCTCGGTGTAGAGCCTGATATACCTATAGGCGTTATAGCATATCGTTCATTTGATATGATGATTGCGATTTTGGCTATATTAAAAGCAGGAGGAGCCTATGTTCCTATTGATCCGAACAGTCCTAGGGATAGAATTGACTATTTAGTTGAGAATAGTGGAATTAAGCTGATACTTACTTCTCTTTCAGATGATTTTAAGATAGACAATACGAATATTTATTCAGTAAGTTATTTGCTTCAAAAGAATAGCTCCATGGATAATTTACCGACTACCTCTAATTCAAATAACATAGCATACATAATCTATACATCCGGTTCAACAGGACGCCCAAAGGGTGTAATGATTGAGCATTTTGCTGTTGTAAACCGTTTAAATTGGATGCAAAAAGAATATCCGATTAATGAGAGTGATACCATTTTACAGAAGACCCCATATACGTTTGATGTCTCGGTGTGGGAGCTTTTTTGGTGGTTTTTTGTCGGTGCTAAACTTGCATTATTAGTACCTCAAGGAGAAAAGAATCCTGAGGCTATTATATCTGCTATTATAAAATATCGTATAACTACAATGCATTTCGTCCCATCCATGCTAAATTCTTTTATAGAGTACTTGAATGCAAAATCGAGTTGGTATCTTTTAGCTTCAATAAATAGAGTTTTTTCAAGTGGCGAGGCTTTATCGGTTGAAACTGTTAATGAATTTTACAAAAATACTGAAAATATGGATTTAATTAATCTTTATGGTCCTACCGAAGCTACTGTGGATGTATCTTATTTTAAATGCATGAACACAAAAAGTACAAGATCTATTCCGATTGGGAAGCCAATTGATAATATTCAATTGTATATTTTAGATTCACATTTAAACATGCAACCTATTGGTGTTGCCGGAGAACTCTATATAGCAGGGGACGGTTTAGCCAGAGGCTATATAAATAATCAGGAACTAACTCAAAAAGCTTTTATTCCAAATCCCTTTTCAAAAGGAAAACGCATGTATAAAACCGGTGATTTAGCTAGATGGTATGCCCAAGGTGATATTGAATATATTGGGCGAATAGACCATCAAATAAAGATTCGTGGAAATCGTGTAGAGTTAAATGAGATAAAGCATCAGATACTTAAAGATAAATCTGTTAAGGATGCCCTTGTTATTTGCAAAGAGCATAATAACAGTAAACATATATACGCATATGTTATTTTTAACTCCGAAGGGGATTTAGATCAAATTAAAGCTCAATTGAAGAAAGTGTTGCCCTCTTATATGGTGCCTTCATTTTTAGTAGAGGTTAAGGAGTTTCCATTATCGTCAAACGGAAAAGTTGACTTTAAAAAGCTTCCTGAGCCTTCAATAATAGTCCAGGAGCGTGAAGAGGCTCTAAGTGAAATAGAAAGAGAGCTTATATCTTTATGGGAGGATATATTAAAAGTTAACATTCCATCGGTTAATAGTGATTTCTTTGAGTCGGGCGGTGATTCTTTAGCGGCAATACAATTAATAACCCGAATAGATAATATTACAATAGAAGATGTTTATCAAAATCCAACAATTAGAGAGTTAGCAAAGATAATTGATGGCATGAATAAAATAGATAATCAAATACTGGTACCTTATAAAAAATTCTCTTTAAAAAAACAATCAGCTTTAGTTTGTTTTCCATATGGAGGGGGCAGCAGTATAGTTTATAAGGATTTATTTGATGAATTTAGTAAGTTTGATGAAGGATATAACCTGTTTTCTGTAAATCTCCCGGGACATACATACAATATGTCAGAGCAAGAGTTTATATCATTAGAAGAGGCATCTGATTTGATTGTTGAGCAATTGGAGCAAAGAGATTATAAGGAAGTGGTCCTGTATGGCCATTGTGTGGGTTCTGCATTAACTATATTAACAGCTACAAAACTACAAAAAACAAGCATAAGAGTTAAATCTATATATTTAGGTGGAATTTTACTGCCAAAAGCAGCGAAATATTTTGGGAAATATATGGACCCCTGGGCAATGTTTTCTGATAATTTTATTTTAAATTACCTGAAGAAAGTCGGTTTAGATAAAGAATCAATACCTGAAGAGGTTATTCCTAGTATGCTAAATGCCTTTCGGTATGATGTTAAAAGCTATTATAGATTTTTTCACCAATTCAATCCAAATAGATTTAATAAGGAGATACCTATTTACTCTATCATTGGCGAAAATGATCCGATGACAAAAAACTATAAAGTAAAATATAAGAATTGGTCTGATTTTACCGATATTGTGAAATGTATAGTAATACCTGGAGCAAACCATTATTTTGTTAAAACTCACGCTTTAAAGCTAGCTAATATACTTATAGATAGCATGGAGGAGTTAGTGGATGATGTGGCAAACTGATATTGTCTTCATTCTAACGCATTTGTCAACTATTTGCTCGCTTATTATTTTTTTATTACTACTTAAGATAAAAAGAAAAACGCAAATTCATTTAGTTTTTATTTTATCAATGCTACTTTTAACTATTTGGAATATTAGTACCTTAATTGAAACCTCTATAAGGAAATTATATAACTATACTGAAATGATTTTTGTAAACATCAATTATTTGAGTATTTGCTTTATTCCATTGTGTATATTATTTATTGGAATCGTTTACTCCAAAACAAAGATTAGGTTCAGTTATAAATATTTGATTTTATTTATTATTCCAACTATTTCGACTGCTTTGATTTGGACTAATGAATATCATAATTTGTTTTTTATCAAGTTTTCTAGTTATAGCAATGAGGCGATATATGGCTGGTATTACTATTTTCATTCAATATTTTCGTATTCGATTATTTTTATTGGGTTATTTTATTTGTTTTCTGCCTCAATAAAGATTTCTGGTTTTTTTTCAAATCAAACAAAGTTAATACTTATTGGTATTATTGGCCCTCTTTTTGTGAATATTATTTACTCTTTTAACTTATTTCCACTGAGTTTTGATATAAATTCCGTAGTTTTTACATTTACTTCCATATGCTTTTCTGTAGCAATTTTGAAATATAATTTCTTGAGTATAGCACCAATAGCCTTGCAGACTGTTGTGGATAGGATTTCGGATGGCTTTTTGGTAGTAAATGAAGATTACCGGATTATTGATTTTAATAAGACTATATCAATGACTTTTAAGGACATTACTACTATACGCAGAAATGAAAGCCTACCTCATGTTTTGGAAGGAACCAGCCTTAATAAAGAAATTGAAAAGTTGTTATATATAATAGAGAAGACCAAAGAGTCTGGATCACCCATTTCTGTTGAAAAGCATATAATGAAGTTTAATTTTGATAAACACTTTAGAATTGAATTCACACCGATTATTTCAAATAAAAATTATTTAGGGACCATTATTCTTTTTAAGGATATAACAGAAAATATAAAATATATTGAAACCATTGAAGAAAAACACGCTATTATGATGGAACAGGAACGATTGGCTTCATTAGGTCAGCTAATAGGAGGTATAGCGCATAATCTCAATACTCCGATTATGTCAATTGCTGGTGCAGTTGAGGGTTTGAGAGATTTAGTAAATGAATATGAAAGCTCTATAGATGATGCTGCCATAACTGTAGAAGATCATCATGAAATCGCAGGTGAAATGCGTACCTGGCTTGATAAGATAAAGCCATATTGCGCGTATATGTCTGACATTATTAACGCTGTAAAAGGGCAGGCTAGGAATTTCAATCAGTCAATCGCATTAACTTTCACGGTAGATGAATTGATTAAAAGAATAGAACTACTGATGAAATATGAGTTAATAAGATATAATTGTACATTGAAAACAATAATTAATGTAAATAAGCAAACTGAATTGTACGGAGATATTAATAGCTTGGTGCAAATATTCGATAATATAATTATAAATGCCATTCAAGCATATGAAGGTAGAAACGGAGTAATTGAGTTCTCTATCAATAACATTAATGAAAGCATTTTATTTACCATCAAGGATTATGCCAAGGGTATTCCGGAGAGTATTAAAGGAAAGCTATTAAAAGAAATGGTCACAACAAAGGGGAAAGATGGTACAGGTCTGGGAATGTTTATGTCATATTCGACAATAAGGGGACGCTTCGGCGGGAAAATGTGGTTTGAGTCAGAAGAAGGGAAGGGTACTGCCTTTTTCATACAACTGCCCTATGAAAAGCTTAGTGAAAATCTTGCTTAGGGAGAATTACGACAAATGAGAAAAAAGCTGATAGAAACAAGTAATGAATATAAAATACTGATTGTTGATGATGAACCGGGGATAATCGATTCATTATCAATAATGTTGAAAAGAAGCGGTTACTTATATGACGGTGTTACAAATCCCTTGGATGCTGTCGAAAAAATAAGGACGGACCACTTTGATTTGATGATATTGGATTACCTAATGGCTCCTATTCACGGAGATGAAGTTGTAAAAAGAATCCGGGAGTTTAACTCAGATCTTTACATATTATTGCTTACCGGCCATAAGGATTTAGCCCCTCCTCTTGAGACCATTAAAGCCCTAGATATACAAGGTTACTGTGAAAAAAGTGATCGTTTTGATCAATTACAGCTTCTGGTTGAGTCGGGTATTAAGTCTATAACAATGATGAAAACGATAAAGCAATTCCGTGATGGCCTTAACAGAATTCTTAGCTCTGTTCCTAAGATATATCAATTACAGCCTATAGGAAATATCCTTGAAGAGATATTGACAGAATTACTCCCAATGTTAAGCAGTGAAAATGCCTTTATCTTGGTTGACAATATAATCGATGTCGAAGAATCAAGAAAGAGTATTTTTAAAGGTATAGGCAAATACAAGACAGAGATATATGATTTTATGTCTATGCTTGATTCGCTATTATTGGAGAGTATAGGTAAAGCAAAAATTACAAAACAGGTAATAAAGACCCGTGTTGGAATTATTCTTCCTTTGCTAAATGAATTTGGTGAATCAATTGGGGTTATTTATGTTGAAAGTACTAACAATATGGATAGCGATGTAACGGAAGGCTATAAATTGCTAGAGATATATGCGGCCCAAGCCGCTTCTTCCATTAACAATGCATTTCTTCATTCACTAGTAAATATAAAGAACGAGGAATTAAATAAAACTTATGAACAGCTAAGGATACGCTATCTGGACACTATAGAGGCATTAAGACAGGTGGTTGACGCAAAGGATGAGTACACATGCGGACATTCAGACCGTGTTTCTTATTTTTGTGTGAAGATAGGGGAAGCGTTTAATCTTGATGAAAAAGAACTGGAGACATTGCGGGTTGCAGGCTTATTTCATGATGTTGGGAAAATGGGTATAGCCGATGATATTCTGTTTAAAAGTGATAAGTTAAGTGCGAAAGAGTATGATGAGATTAAGAAGCACCCCACTAAAGGAGCTCGTATACTCTCAGTTATCTCGATGTTTAAAAATGTAATTCCTATAGTGAAATGTCATCATGAACGGATTGATGGAAAGGGTTATCCTGACGGCCTTAAAGGTGATCAGATTCCTTTTTTAGCGAAAGTAGTTTCAGTTGCTGATGCGTTTGACGCTATGATGTCGGACCGTCACTACCGCTCAAAATTAGATTTAAGTGCAGCTATAAATCAGCTATTAATTGGTTCGGGTACACAGTTTGATTCTCAGGTTGTCAGTAAATTCACTGAAATGTTGGGGAATTATGCTGAAATGGAGAAAGAAATTGCTTATACATATGATTAAAAAGTAATAATTAAGGACACCAAGTAATACAGTGGTGTCCTTTTATAAGACTTCTATCCTATTCTGCAGGAGTATAATCGAATGTTACTGTCATAGTCTCGACACTTCCTATACCGCGAAGGATTACTGCTGAAAGACCCGTAGTATTACCGGAAGAGGTTCTGGCCTCCGGTGGAATATCTCGCACCCATTCATTGATAAGATTAACACGAGTACATCTGCCATCATCACTGGTGGTGTAAGGAACTCCAAAGATATGTAGTGATTTACCGTTTACCTTCACATCGGTTATATTAATAATATAGCCGGGGAAGAGAAGCTCTCCATTTAAAATACCCACTGCAGAAAAGACCATGCTATTACCAAAACCATTGTAAGTTCCTGTT
This sequence comes from Bacillota bacterium, assembly GCA_023411795.1. Taxonomy (GTDB): domain Bacteria; phylum Bacillota; class Clostridia; order DSM-8532; family DSM-8532; genus DTU059. The sequence continues at coordinate 81,989 of JAEYOK010000039.1, read as the reverse complement.
AAATCTAGCCCTACAGTATAGGTTCCAGGACCGGTGATTTCAACATCTGTTGCCACCACACCTTCAGTTTTCGAGTAAGGGTCATAGGTGTCACCGACGCTATAAGTAACAAGATAATCATTGCTATTATACATAATCCATGCAATCGCTTTATCCTCAGCATTTAAAACTTGTTGATTCAAATCGGAATTATTTAGGATTGCATATTCCAAAGCTGCGTTCATAGCATTTTGAGCATTTGCTTTTACATCATATTCGGAAAGAGCTGATTGTGCGGCAAAGGATCTATTTTGAAAAAGAGCTGCAATATCCGGGTCAAAGATTTTCAACTGATCCTTCTTATATAGGCTGTTGGTTTCCCAAAGCACAGGGCAGATATTATAAAGATCACAGTTATTAAGGAAGTTGTTAAAGAAATCAACTGTATTATTTTTGACCTCTCCCTTGGCGTTTAACAAAACTCCCCATTCACCTATGACAATACCATAACCCTTATCGGTAAATTTTTTTAATTTCGCCAGGTAATCGTTTTGTTCCTTATAATGCCGTTCCGTTCCCCATCTGGCAATGCTGTCCGTACCACAATAGGACCAGGGGGTGTAGTAGTGGACAGATAATAATAATTTATCTGTTGCCGCATCTGAGGGCATTTTAAATCGATCATCACAAGTCATATCAATATCTGTATTATATCCTGCAATCAATAGGAAACGTTGAGTGTTTTTCCCACCTGTGCTTCTTATGGTATCAACAAAAGTTTGATTGATTTTATTTGTTAATTCATAGCATTCATTTTCGCTAAGAGTACCTGAGTCTAAGGCTACGGTAACATCGTTAAGTCTATTTCCTAATTCTTCATTAGCTGATTCAAAAATCAAATGGTCTGAGTAATCCTTGAAGCGTTCTCCTATTTGTGTCCACATTGCTATGTACAAATCAAAAGCAGCTTTTCTTGTATCTTCCGTTGCAGAACCAAACATTCCCCACCATCCGCCGTCCCAATGGTCATTGACGATTACATACATGTCCGAATCCAAAGCATAATTAACAATCTCTTCAACCCGGTCTAAATAAGCACTGCCAATAGTGTAATCACCACTTTCAAAATCCATGGCATTGGTCCATGCCACAGGAATTCTGAGGGTGTCAAATCCGGCTGTTTTCATTCCATAGATCATTTCTTTTGTAGTGATTGGTTGACCCCATAAGGTTTCATATGTAGAAACTGCAGCTTTAGGACCTATTGATTGATGACCATAAGCCTCCATAGTATTACCCAGGTTAATGCCGTTGCCCATTAAGCGAACAAGTTCAAGTGCAGAAATGTTGCTTTCTTCAGGTGTTTCGGATGTTATTGAAGAATCTACAGGAGTCGTAGGTGAAGCTGTTGGTTCAACCTTATTGCTTTCTAGTGTTCTATTGCAAGATGAAAGTAAAGTTGCTAGAATGAAAATACTTATTAACGAAGAAATCTTTATTCTTTTCATATATGCATAATTTCCTTTCATATATACTTTTACATATTTATTTATATTATACTGTTTATTCTATTTGTCTTACTACATGCATTATTAAAGCAATTGATTGTAACTATTTGATTTTTCTCCTTCTTTAACAAGTCTTCTGTTTACATTTATAGAGGTATAATTTATAATGAATGAAAAAAATGGAAAAGGAGATAATATTGAAGAAATTTCTGTTGAAACTAATTGAGAAATTAAGTAATACTACAATTAAAAATCAATTGAATAGAATATATATTATTGCTCTCCTTATTCCCATTTTGGCTATAGGAAGCTTTTTATTGATTAATACCAATAAGCTGTTAACCAATTATCACAATGATATTATTGAAGCCAATAATGCCAGAATACGTACTGTGATGTTTGAATTAACCTCATTGATTTATAACATTTCAGAGACTATTGCCTTAGATAAAGATTTACAAGCAACTCTTTCAAGTGATTTTAAATCATCTGACGATTTTAAGAAATTTTTAAGAAATTATTCAGTAATTAATAATTATATAAATAATTACACTGAAATTGATGATATCAGCATATATGTGGACTCTGATTATATCGAGAACTATGAGCATTTTGGTTCTGTGACAGAGGACATCATTAACGAAGAGTGGTACCAAAGAGCAAGAAATCAATTTGGAGCTTTTTGGTATCCCATAACAGATGTTGATAAGTATGGTACTGTATATTGGAATCTAGCCCTCGTTCGAAAGATTCCGTTAATAACAACCAATGCAGATGCGGTACTTGTTATCACCATCAGTGATCAATTTATTAAAAGCAGACTTAATAGTTCGGATTATTTGACCTTTATTTCGATAGATGATAAAAGTGTTTTCTTTAGTTCTGACTGGAAGCTATACGGGACAAAGCAACCCGTTGAAATTGATTTTTCGGTGGAGCCTTATCATTATTTTGGAGTGACTGATTTTCAAGGTGTACGTTACATGAGCTACGTAGGGTCTTTGAAGCTTTATCAAACTGATTCGTTATTATATATAACGACCCTGAATGATGAGGCCTACCGTAATACACAGAAGATACTTTTGGGATCACTTTTGATTATTTTAACTGCCTTAGTCCTGCCGGGACTGATGATCCGCTATTATACAAGCTTTTTTACATCCAGAGTCAACACTCTAAGGGAGGAGATGCATAAGGCCAGTCATGAAGAGTATGATTTGAAAGAAGTCATACGGGGTGAGGATGAGATTTCACAGGCCTTCGCAGACCTGAAAATCATGGTTCAATTAATCAAAGAGAAGGATTCAATTATGTATGAGGCTATGTTGAAAGAAAAGAATCTAATAAATGAGCAACAGGTAATGGAGTTTAAAATGTTATCAAGTCAAATTAATCCGCATTTTCTGTATAATACATTGGAATCAATCCGAATGAAGGCAGTTATGGAGGGAAATAAAGAAGTAGCAACCTCGATTAAGCTACTAGGTAAATCAATGAGGTATGTTTTGGAAAACACAGGGACATCATCCACAACGCTATTTAATGAATTGGATTATATTCAAACCTATCTGATGATTCAAAAAATGCGTTTCAGTGAAAAAGTGCAATACGAATTGGAGATAGAGGATGGTTTGGTCTTGGGGAACTATCAAATACTTCCTCTGTTACTCCAACCTATTGTAGAAAATGCTTTTATTCATGGGTTAGCCAATGTTGAAAAAAACGGATTGATTAGAATCGAAGTAAAGCATATAAATGATGAGATACTCCTTATCTCTATTTTTGACAACGGATGTGGCATGGATGAGGCTACCCTTACTAGATTAAGGGAGAAAATTCAGATAACCAACAAGGATTTGAAATCAAGTATTGGTCTTTATAATATCCATCAAAGAATACGTCTGTATTATGGTGAAGAATATGGGATTCATATTGACAGCAATATCGGTGAAGGAACAAAAGTAACCCTGACTCTTCCATTAATCGATATTGAGGAAATATAATTTCCAGTTATGAAGAAATTCTAATGTATAATTAATGCAGTAATTTATGTAAAAAACCAATGGTATTTTTTTTCTCCAATATCTTATAAACTTTACATTAGATGTGGTCTCTATAACCATTTATAAGTATAAGGAGGAAAAGAAATGAAGAATTCTAGAAGACTGTTTGTACTTTTATTAGCTTTTGCAGTTATACTCAATACGATGACATTTCTTGCTGTACCATCTCTAGCAGACGGCGAAACCACGGCATATTTATCTTTCGCAGACACTGAATGGGCTGCCCAGTATTGGTTTGACGGGAAGGATTATTCACCTGTTGTAGCAAATAATAAAGTTGTTACCGGATATGGACAATACACAGTATCTCTTGATTTTACCGGTGTCACGGCCGGTTTTGCAAAAGGAATCGCATTCATGGATGTTGAAATCTCTGGTGGTGAAACAGCATATCCAAATAGTTTTATGACAATAGACTCCTTAAAAATAAACGGTGAGGCGGTTACTTTAGGGAAAACATATACTTCATCAGATGATGGAATTGCTACACGTACAAACCTTTATAATGAATGGGTTCCTGAAGTTACAGAGGGCCGTACTGTGGATGGAGATAATACGGATGTAACTCCGATAGCTTTTGATAAAGCTGCATATACTGAAATCAAAACAATTGAAGTTACTTTTACGCTAGGCGCTGGTGTTCCCTTCGGAGATGCTGTAGGTAAATCAATTCCTCTACCGGCAGAAGGAACAACAGCTTATATTACTATGGCTGATTCTAGTTGGACATATCAATACTGGTTTGATGGCAAGGACTATGCACCTGTAGTGGCAAATAATACTACAGTAACGGGCTATGGCCAATATACCGTATCCCTTGATTTCACAGGAGTCACAGGTGGGGTTTGCCCGGATATCGCATTTATGGACGTGGAAGTAAAGGATGGAGAGCTTTATTTCCCTTACTGTTATATGCAAATCGATTCTGTAAAAATAAATGGTGAAGCCATAGAATATGGAAAGACATACACATCATCAGACAATAAGAAGGATACAAGAACAAATCTTTTTAATTCTTGGGTAGGAGAAGTACCAGCCGAAGCACGGACAAATGGACTTGATATAGCAGAAGTTACCCCTGTGCCTGTAGATGCTGCCTCGCACACCGGTATTAAAACCATTGAAGTCACTTTCACATTAATGGAAGGTGCTCCAGTGGAAGTAGTAAAAGAAGAATATGTAATGCCTTCTGAGTTTAATGCGTTTATGATGTTCAGTGATGTAAGCGGTGCATGGACGAAATATGAGCCGGGTACCCCAGGCGATACAAAAGTAATTGGTGACGGTACATACACAGTTTACTTAAAGGCAGCTGATATCGGAGCTACCGGGCAAGCCACTGAAGGTCAGGTTTTCCTTGTTGATATTGAAGAACTGGGAAGAGCTATGGTTGAATTGGGAACACTGCGCGAGAGTGATACTGGTGCATTAACTGATACAGATGCAACAGTTAGTGTAGAGGTATATGTGGATGGAAAAAAAGTAAATTCAAAGAATAGTAATATCCTTACAGGTGATATCGAAGGAAATGGCAGATTCCGTATTGAATTATATAATGTCTGGGGAAGTGGAACAGCGGATAATCCTGTTGTTATGCCGGATTTGCTTACTCCTGCAGATGAGATTAAAGTTATATTCACTTTACAAGGAACTGGCCTAAACACAGGAGCTGCTGTTCCAGAAGAAACTCCTGTTTCAACCCCCGAGGCAACTCCGGTTGCAGCAGAAGTTGAAGTAGTAGATGAAGGCGGCATGTCTACAGGTCTCATAATTGGAATTGTTGTAGTAGCTGTAGTAATCATTGGAGGAGTTTTGTTCTTTATCCTTAAGAAGAAAAAATAATAAATATAGTTTATAGACAAAGAAGGTGGAGCGGGAGCGAACAGGTCTCCTGCTTCACCATATTTTTATACATAATAAAAAAAGTAGGGTATTTTTCATCAAGATATTGCGGTATTTTTCAATGGGTTTTATTAGTATAATGATAAAGTTAAAAGAAGGCTTTGTAATAATTATATGGAAATCATTTTGGGGGACCAGATGAATAAGATTAGTTCTAATAACATTATTATACGTAGTCTGACTTATACTATGCGGGTCGGCATACTTTTAAGTGTTGTATTCATGTTTTTTCCAGGGCTGAATCCATCCAGAATCAGTGTGTACATAAATAAGACTATGTCTTTGTTTACCTCAGCTGTATCTTATAAAGGTTTAATTAAAGAAGCCGGAAGATCAATAACCAGAGGATGGGTAGATGAAAACTCTTTCATTATTTTATTTTTATTTAGTATAGTTTTATGTATCGGTATTGGGGTTTCAGCTGCAGGAGCATGCTTGTCTGTGGGAAATTTAAAATGCCGCTTCCTTGCTAATCGATTGACATTATCAGGAAGTCTTGTCCAAATAATTGGGCTTGCCGGAATCTACTGGGCCTATGTGAGCATTAGCACTACAAAGTATCCCGAAAAGGTAGAACCTCAATTTGCGGGAGGATACTATTGGTTTTTAGGCATTGCCATATTAGTTATAATCACATCAATTCTTCAGATGCTGATAACACCTAAGCCTGATAAAAATATGCCCTATGAAATAGAAAGAAAATATAGATTATTCTTAATGTTTTTACCTTTTGTGGCTCTGATTTTTGTTTTCTCTTACCTTCCTCTTTATGGATGGAGATTTGCGTTTTTTGATTACAAAGCCGGTGGGACCTTAACTTTGGATAAATTTGTTGGATTCAAATGGTTTACATACCTATTTGAAAATGCAGCTACCAGAAGAGATATAGTGAGAGTCCTTAGGAACACATTGGTCATGAGCGGATTAGGAATTGTTACAAGCTGGGTTCCGTTGGCGTTTGCTATTTTTCTGTCGGATGTTAGCAGCACCAGATTTAAAAGGGCAGTTCAAATCTTTACGACCATTCCAAACTTTATCAGTTGGGTTCTAGTTTATTCCTTGGCTCTTGCTATATTCTCAACAGATGGTTTTATCAATAGCTTTTTTATGAATCTGGGGATTATAAAAGAGGCAAAAAATTATCTAATGGGAGAATCTTATACCTGGCTTAAAATGCTGGCATGGGGCATGTGGAAAACACTTGGCTGGAGTGCGATTATTTATATTGCATCGATTTCGAGCATAGACCCACAGCTTTATGAAGCTGCAAAGGTTGATGGCGCCGGACGTTTTCAAAGGATGCTTTATATTACAGTCCCGTCGTTAATGTCTACGTATTTTGTTCTTTTAGTAATGTCAATCGCTGCTATTCTCAGCAATGGTATGGACCAATACTATGTCTTCGAGAATGCCAACAATACTTATGATATTACGGTTTTAGATTTGCATGTGTATCAGCTTGGTATTGAAAATGGAGTGATTCCATTGTCAACGGTTATAGGTATGCTAAAATCCATTATCAGTATTATTCTGTTGTTTTTTGCCAGTCGCATATCAAAGCAAATACGTGGTCAGAGCATAGTATAGGAGGTGAGAGGATGAAAATATTGAATCGTAAAAGAAGCAAAGGTGATATCCTGTATGATATTATTAATTATATAGTATTCGGCATATTTACGCTGAGTTGTTTATTTCCTTTTTATTATTTGTTTATTAATACCATTTCTAATAATACTCTGGTTCAAAAAGGTTTGATTAACTTTATTCCGAAAGGACTGCACCTTAAAAACTATATCGTCTTAACCAGTGTAAAGGATATTGGTTCTTCATTTTTGGTAACCATCGGGCGGACAGTAATAGGAACGGCTATTATGGTAGTGGCTTCTTCTTTTGTTGGGTACCTATCTACAAAACAGGAAATGTGGCAACGAAAGTTCTGGTATCGTTTTATGATTATCATCATGTACTTTAATGCAGGAGTGATTCCTTATTATTTGAATATGTCTATGCTGGGCCTTACCAATAATTTTCTCGGATACATCATACCTGCTATAATACAGCCCTTTAATATTATTCTAGTAAAAACCTATATAGAATCTATACCGGCTGAAATTGAAGAGAGTGCATTTATGGACGGGGCGGGCTATATTCTTATCTTTAGTAAAATCATATGGCCATTATGCAAACCAATTCTGGCAACTATCGCTATCTTCGGTGCTGTTGGTCATTGGAATTCTTTTACCGATTCGCTAATCTTAATGCAAAACGCACCCCACCTCTATACCCTTCAGCATCGATTATATAATTATCTTAACTCGACCAGTAATCTGGCAGCATTGATGCAATCAGGAGGACAGATTTCTTCTTCATTGATAGAAAGTTCAATTAGCACCAAGGTCGTTAAATATACGGTTTCTATGGTAACGATTATTCCGATTTTAGCGGTTTATCCATTTATGCAACGTTATTTTGAAAAGGGTATTATTTTAGGAGCGGTAAAGGGATAAACACAAAACTCAATGCTAAACGTAATTGGTGAATGGGAAGCAAAAAATTGCTTCTTACTATCAAATAAAATAAAAGGAGGATTTGAAATGCGTTTAAAAAGAATTATAGCGTTATTAATGATTGTTGTTATGATTTTCTCGGTTTTATCAGGTTGCCAAAAGGAAAAAGAAGAGCCTGTCACACTAGTTGTTTATAGCCAACTGGCCAATTTCTCAGGTGAACTTACAGGATGGTTCGCAAAGGAACTGTTGGACCGTTTTAATGTAAAGATGATAATCGTACCTGATGCAGAAGGTATATATGATACACGAATGGAAACAGGTAATCTTGGTGATATTGTTATCTGGGGCGGAGATGGCGATGATTATCTGCGCGCTGTAAAAGCAGGACTTCTCTTTGATTGGGAAGAAGAGGACTTACTTGGCGAATTTGGCCCATACATAAAAGAACATATGCCATATGCACTAGAAAAAAACAAAAGTATTTCTGATGGAAAGCTCTATGGCTTTGGTCATAATGTAGCAACCTCCAGTGAAGATCATGAAGCTTTTTTCTATACATGGGATTTAAGATGGGATTTATATAAGCAACTGGGTTATCCGGAAGTCAAAAATTTGGATGACTATGTGGATATGTTAGAAGATATGAAGGCAATTTGCCCTACAGACGACAACGGAAATCCTACTTATGCGGTTTCTTTGTGGCCTGACTGGGATGGTAGTATGGTTATGTATGTCAAGGCCATGGCTACAGCATACTATGGGTATGATGAATTGGGTATAGGATTGTATGACCCTGAGACGGGAATTTATTATGATGCCTTAGCTGAAGGCAGTCCTTATCTTAAAACCTTAAAATTCTTTAATAAATTATACCAAAAGGGATTATTAGATCCTGACTCTATGACTCAAACATTTGACGAGATGTCAGCCAAAGTATTGAATGGAGGAACATTCTTCTCTATCTTTAATTATGCCGGTTCTATCCCTTACAATACAGATGCTCATATAGAACAAAATAAAATGATGTTATCCTTGGTTCCATCAGAAGCAGAACCGATTGCTTACGGTATGAATCTAAAGGGCGGTAATAGGATTTGGTCTATCGGCTCAAAAACTCAGTATCCTGAGCTATGCATGGAAATCTTAAATTGGTTCTGTACACCTGAGGGCAGAATGATTTGCGAATATGGGCCTAAAGGACTTTTATGGGATTATGATGAAGAAAAAAATACCTACGGAACTGAGCTGGGAAAATCCATGCATAATGATAAAAAGAATATTATGTTCCCCAAAGATTCAGGATATATCGGAAACTTCAACGATGGATCTTTCCAGCTTAATAATACTACTTGGTCCATCAATGCAAAAAATCCGGACTCCAATGGTGAAACTTATAACTGGGATTTTTGGAAGAGCAATTTAGTTGAACCCAGATGTGAAACAGAAGCAGATTGGAGAGCTTTTACAGGCGTAAGCACAGTTCAGGAATATATGGATAGCAGACCTTATTCTCTTGCGCCCGGCACGTCCTATTCAGAAAGCGGTAAATCGGATGAACTGAAGGTCAGATGGGAACAAGTTATAAAATGTATCACTGATTATTCATGGAAAGCAATATATGCCAAGGTTGATCCTGAGTTTGATAAAATCGTAGAAATAATGATTAAGAATGCTAATGAATATGGCTATAAAGAATGTTTGGAATGGTCTTTGGGAGAGGCAGCCAGGCGTAAAGCGCTTGAAGATGAGGTTAAATAGAATAGTATAAAGGTTAGGCTGTCGTAAATGATATAGTTTTACGGCAGCCTAATTGTTACTATAGTTCTTACGATATTCGGCAGGACTATCTCCAATATATTTCTTGAATTTTTTATGAAAATAATCTACATTTCTATAACCAACATATTCGGCTATTTCATAGACCTTCATTTCATTTTGAAGTAAGAGTATCTTTGCTTTTTCAATTCGCTTTTTATCAACATAGGTGTTAAAAGACATCCTTACGCTTTTGCTGAAAATCTTTCCTAAATAAGCACTGTTATATCCAAAGAGGGGAGCAATTGTCTCTAACTTGATATTTTTCCTATAATTATGATCAATATAGTAAATTACATCATCCAATACACTGTCACGACTCAGTGAGCCGGTAGCATTCATAATCATTTCGCACTGTTCGGATATAAAGCGGATGATTTCGTATAGATAGAATTTTTTCTTAAAGAATTCCAGAGCGGCAGCATTGGTCGGGAAAGGAATATCTGTTTGATTGTATGTAAAATTAATGTTTTCTTTTATCTGAAAATATAAATCCGATAATCCAAGCTTTACTGTATTAACATCACAGTTACAGTCAATAAAAAATTGTTCTAGTTGACTTAAAGCTTCTACGACTTTCTTACGGTTAAAGGATTTTATATATTCGCATATTTTGGTTGAAAGTTCTTTTATAATCTCGTCTGTCGGTTCAATGGGGTTAACGGCAGCATTCGGTAAAATATGATAGCCAAGAGTATGTTGTCCCTGGGAACAAAAAAATCTTCTTTCCAGAAGGGCTAGGGCATCTTGATAGGAAATATGAATTTCCGATTGTTTATTAACAGGTCGCCCATAAATAAGGAATAACGAATCCAATGGGCTGTTTTTCTGTGGCGGTAAGATTTCGTATCGTTCTATTAAGTTCTTAAATTTTGTTATAGCGAATTCTCCTTTTAAAAGGATTACATTTTTGTTATCGATATTAATATGCTCAAAAAAACTTTTATTTTGATTAGCCACCATAAGCAAATCGGCAAAGTTATAGTTAAGACTTTGTATAGCAGGACTGTAATTCTCATAGATAACAACTTGATATAAAGTTGAATTAATGGACAAGTCATCTGATACATCATAGGTTATATTCTGAGAAGCATCCTGTTTACCGACTAGCAATTCAGCTAAAACGACTTCTCGAGCCTTTGCTTTGTATTGAGCAATGTTTTGGTCCAAACTGCGATTACGATAGATGGCCTCTTTTACTTTGATTACCGCTTGATAGAGCTCATCTTCATCAATGGGCTTGGTCAAATAAAAATCTACACCATGCTTAATTGCTTCTTGCGCATATTTAAAATCAGAAAACCCGCTTATGATTATGATATGTCCTTTATATCCATTTTCTCTGGCAATGGATACAATCTCTGTGCCTTGAATCTTGGGCATGCAAATATCAAGCAGCACCAAGCTTGGGTTAAGGGATAAAATAGAATTTAAAGTATCCTCACCATTCCCGGATTCACCGCAAATTTTAAATCCAAGGGTATTCCAATCGATAATATACTTTAATCCTTCTCTGATGAACGATTCATCATCTGCAATAAACAGGGTTTCCATAAAAGCTCCTCATAAGGTTTAATTAATTATTGAAGAGATATTATGTCAGACATGTATAGTTTCCAAAAGAAGCATTAATCTCTCTCATAGCTTTCAAAGGCTTTAACAACACTGGTACGTGCTTCTTGCTGTTTAAGAGCATTCGAATAATCCAAGGAAAGAATTTGGTCATAGCCATTGGCATTAACCCGAATACGGAGCTCATTGGCAAGATTATTGAAGGTATCCAAATCATCTGCAAATACCATGTTCCACGAATATTCAACGATTAAGGAACTGCATTGGCTTCGGATTGTTGATAGCTCCGAATTTTCTTTTCCTGCTACATAACTCGTTCCGGGAGCCACAATAATCTGATTGTTTTTTTCAAGATACTCGATGGTAGTTGTTGCCCCCATGTGATTCCGCCAATCTAAATCCAAGGCGGACTCTTGATACTTTAGAGTTGAAGTCCATATTGAATACAGATAGGGGATTCCATCTTCTGTCATTCCGATTTTAGATACCGGTTTAAAATTTAGTGCACTGGCTCCTTCTTTCCATGTACCCCCGCCATATTCTTCCGGGACATCAGCATCACCATTCATAAGAGCTTTCACACCAAATTCAGTTAGATAAGGTTCACCATCTTCATCAGTATCCCAAGTTAATCCTTTAATTCCGGCGGTACTGTCTCCACCGTTATAAGAACAGCTGATCATAATGCCCTCTGAAGAATAAAGCCATTCGATAAAATCCACCAAGCGTTCGGGGTCTTTTGCCTGGCTGCCGACTGCAATTATTGTTTTTTGATTGCCTTGGGGATTACAGCCATAAGAAAAAATCTGTAAATCATTAATAGGAGCCATCATATAGCCCATTCCTTTTTCTCGGTTTTCCAATGTGTTAAAACCAGGTTGTGCGAACCAAGGCCATGGGCAGAAGAAAATAGCTCCTTCTTTGTACTTTGCGGAAACATTATCTATATCTTGGATTAGTGAATCCGGATCCACCAAACCCAGTTGATTGGCTTCAAAGAAAAACCGCAAGACGCGCATATAAAGGGAGTCCTCGTCCAATATATTCTGATAATCACTTCCATCAGCTTTGGCTAGTACAAACCCGATTTCATCATAACCATAAAAACAGGCAGGTTGCTTGATTGCATTCATAAGGTTTCCATCCCAATCATTGAAGAATGAAAAACCATAGGTTTTTTGACCGGATTCGGTAACAGGATACAAATCCTGCATACCCTTTAGTACCGGAAGGAGATCCTCAAGGGTCTCCATTTCAGGATATCCCAATTGCTTATAGAGATCCCAACGGACGAAGGGACCAAAAGTAGGCTCATATATCTCGTTTTTTACTAGTGGGGATGAAGTTGAAACTTCGCTGGGAATGGCATAGATAGCATCATCGCTAATAGGCGAATTCAATAGATCAATTGAATACTGGTATTTCCTGATTTCCGAGTTCTTTAGATAAGGGCTCATATCAAGAATCAACCCGGACGAAACCATTTTCTGAAAGTTACCCCGTTCTCCCGAAGTTATGATTAAGTCCCCAAGGTTTCCTGTGGATGAACGCATTTGATATAAGGTATCTCCACCTCCTGCAACATTCGGGGCAATAATATTCAGTTCCATATTGAACTTATCTTTAACTACTTTTGCAAACCATCCGGATTGAATACCTTGAAAATTAGCCAATGTATCAAATACATCCACTACGATAAAGTCCTTATATGGAGATTGATTTGAATTTTGAATGCCGATTATTACGTATATGGTTAGAATCGCAAGAATTAGCGTAATTATTACAATTATTATCGTTTTTTTCAGCATTAAAATCACCCCAGCCATAGATTATCTATAATAAAAAATGTTTCTTAGTATGTAAAGTAAAAAAAACTTATAAAACAATGGAATGCCAAAGTAGTATGTTTTCTGAAGAAGAGCCGATGAGAATATTAAATTCTCCGGATTCCATAAACCATTGTGCTTTCTCTTCACTGTAATAAGAAAAATCTTTTTCCCTTAAGCTGAAAGTAATAATTGCTTTTTCCTTTGGTTGAAGACCGATTTTTTTGAAGGCTTTTAGTTCTTTATAAGGTCTCGGCTCGGAAGAAATAGGGTCCCTGATATATAGCTGTACAATTTCTTTTCCGAATAGATTCCCGGTATTTTCAATTTCCACCATCACATTTATCTGATTATTCGTCTGATGAACTTCTAAATTACTGAAATCAAAGGTTGTATAACTTAAACCATATCCGAAGGGATATAGTGGTATAATGTGTTTTGTATTAAAATGTCTATAGCCAACATAAATAGATTCTTTATAATGAACCGTTTCAGAGCCGGGGAACTCACCAATAGAATGTGAAGGATAGTCCTCTAATTTTTTTCCTATGGTAAAGGGCAATTTGCCGGAGGGTGATACTTTACCGAATAATACCTCTGCAAGTGCATTGCCGCCTTCCATACCATTATACCAGGTCTGAATAAGTGCCTTACAGTTATCGCGCGCTATGCTTAAATCCACCGGGGAACCGCTGATATTGACAACTACCATGTTGGGATTTACCTTATATAAGGCTTTTATTAAAGTATCTTGGTCATAGGGAAGAGCAAAATTTTCTTTATCCTTGCTTTCCATATCGATATCATGATTCAAACCGCCGATATAAATAATCATATCATGGGAGGAAGCAACTCGTACAGCTTTTTCTCTAAGGTTATAAACAGTTTTTGAACCAGATTCCGGGTCGCTGCTATAACCGGGAACATAGGTAATCTTGTGATTTCCACCCAACAAAGCTTCTATCCCCAGCAGAGGTGTAATTTCATAGAGAGCTTTTATTTCCGGGCTTCCACCACTTTGAGCATGGGTTTTGATGGCATTTTCTCCGATTACGGCAATGGATTTTATCTTATTGGAATCAATGGGTAAAAAGCTGTCTCGGTTTTCCAATAATACAATACTGTCTCTGGCAATTTCCAATGTAGTCAGGCGATGAGCAGGTGTGTTTCGTTGACCTGACTTGCGCGCACCATCAAGCATATTCAGCTTATTCATCACATTCAATATGTTTTCAACCTTTTCGTCAATTAATTGCTCATCTATTCGTCCATCGACGACAGCTTGGTACAAGGCATCAGCAAAATAGTAACTGTCGAAATTTGTATCCACACCCATCTCAATATCCAGTCCGGCCATGGCAGTATTGACTGTGGAGTGGACAGCACCCCAGTCAGAAATAATAATGCCGTCAAAATGCCAACGATCTCTCAGAATATCACGAAGGAGATACTTATTAGCGCAACAATAATTGCCCCGGAATTGATTGTATGCTGCCATAATTGTCAAAGATTTTCCTTCGGTGATTGCGGCTTTAAAGCCCGGTAAATAAATTTCTTCAAGCCCTCGCTCATCCACTTCAACGTTAACGGTAAGACGATTTGTTTCCTGATTGTTGAGGGCGAAATGCTTCACACATGCTGCTACATCATTTTTCTGGATTCCTTTAATCAAAGGCACCACAAGTTCGCTGATCAGGTGAGGATCTTCGCTCATGTATTCAAAATTGCGACCGCAAAGTGGACTTCGAATAACATTAATTCCGGGAGCTAAGGCAACATCCTTTCCGCGGCTTCTGAATTCAGCACCGAGCTGTTCTCCGAAGCGATAGGCGTGCTCTAAATCCCAAGTAGCGGCAAGAGCCATATTAGAAGGAAAATATGTAATCAAATCATTACTAATGTTTTTAAGGACCCATGTTTTTTGCTCAAATTCCTGGCGCACCCCCATAGGACCGTCACTCATGACGAGGGGAGGAATATTGAGACGCTTAATACCACGGGTTTGAAAGAGATCATCTCCATGGACCATGCTGATTTTTTCATTTAGAGTCATCTGTTGTATTAATGCTTTTATTTTTTTCTTACTTAACATAAACACCTCTATAAGTTAATAGTAATTTGTTGCGTATTTTCGTCACAATAAACCTTAATTCCCAGATCTGTTAAATCATATGCCACGTTACAGCTTTTTATCGAATAAATGTTTCTAAGAACAACAAAGGCCTTCTTATGACTGCGTCTGACTAACTGAAGCTGACTTCCTGATTTGACTAATTTAACTTCATCCTCTACTTCATTAGAAGTATTATAAACTGGTAAACTTAGCGAAACATTATCTGAAAGTTCAAATATATGGTAGGAGATTTGATCTAAATAATCATAATCAGGCTTATCTGAAATAGATCCGACGGGTAAAATTGTATTGGGCTTCACATACAGAGGAAGAGAGAAGTAGTCATACTTTTCTTTATAGTAACCAAGATCAGATTTGACCTCATTGGATAATAAATGAGTAAAACCTGACTCCGGCAAGTAATAGTGGACAATGCCGGTCTCATTGAAAACCGGTGCTACCAAGAGGGATTCGCCCAGGAAGTATTGAAGATCTAAGTCTCTGCAGACCAAATCTTCAGGATATTCAAGAAACATAGAGCGCATCATGGGAACTCCGGATGCTGCTGTAATATTAGCTTGAGTATAAAGATAAGGCATTAGAGAGCATTTTATGTTGGTAAATGCACGAAGCACATCAACACTTTCTTCATCGTATAGCCACGGAACTCTGTAAGAGCTTGAGCCGTGCAGCCTTGAATGAGTGGAAAGAAGACCAAAGGCAATCCAGCGTTTATAAACATCGTTTGTGGATGTGCTTTCAAAGCCGCCGATATCATGACTCCAAAAACCGAAGCCCGACATACATAGGCTTAATCCTCCGCGAAGGCTTTCAGCCATGGATTCATAACGGGAGGTACAGTCACCGCCCCAATGAACGGGAAACTTTTGAGAACCGACAGAACCGGATCTTGCGAATAAAGCGGCATTTCCTTTTCCTAATTTACTTTCAAGCAGTTCAAACACTGCCTTGTTGTACAGATATGAATAAAAGTTATGCATTTTCTTCGGATTTGAGCCGTCGAAGTAACAGACATTTTCTGTGGGGATTCTTTCACCGAAATCGGTCTTGAAGCAATCGACGCCCATATCCATTAAGGCTTCCAAATAGCCTAGATACCATTTAGTTGCTTCCGGGTTGGTAAAATCAACAATAGCCATACCCGGCTGCCATAAATCCCATTGCCAGACATTCCCGTCTAATGTCTTGATAAAATATCCCTTTTGCATACCCAGATCAAACAAGGGTGACTTCTGTCCAATATAAGGATTAATCCAAACACATATATGCAGTCCCTTGGTCTTTAATCGTTTCAGCATATTCTTTGGGTCAGGAAAAACACATTCATCCCAGGTGAAATTACACCATTCGTATTCCTTCATCCAGAAACAATCAAAATGGAAGGTATGTAGTGGCAGCTTCCTCTTTGCCATACCATCTATAAATGAAGTTACGGTTGCTTCATCATAATTGGTCGTAAAAGATGTGGTAAGCCAAAGACCAAAGCTCCAAGCAGGAGGCAGGCCAGGCAAACCCGATACCTTCGTATATTTTTGCAGAACTTCCTTCGGTGTCGAGCCTGGGAAAAGAATATATTCAAGGATTTCTCCGGATACTGCAAACTGAATCTGAGAAACCTTCTCAGAACCGACCTCAAAGGATACCTTACCCGGTTCATTTACGAGCAGACCATAACCACTGCTGGAAAGATAAAAAGGAATACTCTTATATGACTGTTCCGTTCCGGTTCCTCCGTCTTCATTCCAGATATCTATGACTTGACCGTTCTTTACATAATTTGAAAAACGTTCGCCCAGACCATAGATTTTCTCATTGACTGCCATATTAAGATGTTCGCACTGGAAGACCCCTTCACCGTCTACTTGCATCATACCGAGGCCTTTGAACTCACTGAAGGTCAAAAGCTGGTTGTTAAAGTAGTAGTCAACTTTCCACTGCTTCTTATAGACCTTAACTGTGGTCCTGCCTGATTGTATTTCAAGCCTGTCTTCGTAATCAACAGTGGTAAGGGGTTGATTTTCGTCCACCAATTCAAATTTTGGAGTATCTTGCGGCCTATTGTAGTGAATCATCTTAACACGAATCACATCGATCAAAGGAGAGGAGAAGGAAATTGTGAAAAGAGGGCCCGTAAGAGTGTCGCCCCGGTGATTGATGGGTTGAAAAGGCGCATAAATTGTTACATTGTTTTTTTCAATGTGATAGCTTCTTACCTCACAAGGGTAGAAGGCTTTTACACCTTTACGCATGAGCCATGCTCCGTCATAAAATTTCATAATCCATAACTCCTTTAACTGAAGTATTAATTTATTGCAAATACTTATTTGACTTCATAGGTGGTCAACTTATCTTTTTTTAAATGAAGTTGTTGTAGACCGTTATGGGTAACCAGGGCAATCTCTTGTGTGATGCCGGAGAGGAATGACGCTTTTTTCAGCAGTCCCTCTTGCCACCATATATCCACAGTGATATTGCCTCTTGCCCTGAGCCCCCGCACATATCCGTTCTTCCATCTGTCAGGTAGAGCCGGCAGCAAACGAATTAGCCCCTCATGACTTTGTAATAACATCTCAGCTATACCTGCAGTTGCACCGAAGTTACCATCTATCTGAAAAGGTGGGTGCATGTCGAACAAATTTGCTGCCGTAGAGTTTTGGAGTAATGCTTCTAAGTTTTGTAAGGCAGCATTTCCATCTAAAAGCCTCGCATAAAAGTTTATAATCCATGCCCGGGACCAACCGGTATGTCCGCTACCAAAAGCCAGCCTTTCATGCAAGGTGATCTTCGCAGCTTCAAATAGGTCATTGGTAGCCGAGGCGTTAATAGAAGCACCGGGATGAAGCCCATATAGATGAGAAATATGGCGATGTCCTTTTTCCCATTCGGCGTATTCATGATTCCATTCCAGTAATTGACCTCTGGTACCGATTTGTTCCCTCGGTATTTCATCTATCATCTCACGTACTTTGGTCACAACAAAATCATTCTTAGATAATGCGTCGGAAATCTCTAAAAACCCTTCCCATAGATGCCGTAGGATTTGATAGTCCATGGTTGGTCCGTAGCATAAAGCACTTTTCTCACCATTAGGGTGTATGTATGTGTTTTCAGGTGAGATAGACGGACATGTAACAAGTTGATTATTTGCATCACGAACCAGGAAGTCTATAAAAAAGAGAGAAGCGTTACTAATTATTTCATAATATTGATTTGCAAAAGTAATATCTTTACTAAAGCGGAAATGCTCAATTAAATGGGTTACGAGCCATGCCATTCCCATAGGCCAGACCGTAGCCGGCATCCATTGATCCTGAGGGGCACAATCACCATAAATATCTGTATTGTGATGGGCTGTTATACCTCTACAGCCGTACATCTCCCAAGCTACTTTTTTACCATGGGGAAACATTCTCTCAAGGTGATGAAACAACGGAAAATGGCATTCGCTTAAATTTGTTGTTTCTGCCGGCCAATAATTCATCTCTGTATTGATGTTTATTGTGTATTTACAACCCCAGGGAGGAATAATTTCTTTGTTCCAGATACCCTGAAGATTCGCAGGTAAAGAACCGGGGCGGCTACAGGATATTAACAGATATCTTCCGTAGTTAAAATAAAGCTCAATCAGACCTTGATCATCAGGGCTTCTCTTAAAATAATTCAGGCGTTCATCGGTAGGAGTTCGAAGAAACCAATCTTTTTGATCACTGTCTAAGTTAAGATCAATCCGGTCATAGAGGCTTTTATAGTCTGCCTGATGAGAGACCTTTAAAGCCTCATAACCTTTTAATTCAGCTTTATTCAAGGTTTCAAAACACCAATCATAGGGGGTGTGTCCATAATAGTCAGTGGTTCCTGTCACTAGCAGAACAGTTTCAGAGCTTCCTGAGACGCTCAGCATAGAACCTTTTTGCATGAGCTTGCCATCGGTTGGTATGACCCTTGCCATACATAGGAACTTTGAACCTCCTCCGCCGGAACAGCCTTCAAGAACTATTGTGTTTTTAACGGTATATATTTTTTCGTATAAATCACTTCGTTCTAATTCAACACGGAAATTTAAACTGTTTTGAACGTCAGTCTTAAGCTTGATTGCTATGACTTGGTCAGGATAGGATGCAAACATTTCGCGTTGATAACTAATCTCTTGAAGCTTGTATGTGCATGTGTGAAGGCTCTGATTCAATTCCAAGGTGCGTTTATAATCTGTATAGTCAGTTATTCTCTCAAGACCAAGTTCACTATAATGGGGAATGGATTCTAAAAAGTTTATCTTTAGATTAGCAAGAGGCTCATAATGTCCTTGAGACATGGGTGTGGCAAATAAGCAGGTATAGGCAATTTCCTCTGCCTTGGATAGGTGTCCGTTAAAAATTGCTTTACGAATGGGTTCTAAAGAGACTCTCGCAGCCGGATTTATTCGGTCACGAAAGCCGCCATACCATACAGACTCTTGATTTAACTGAATAAATTCCTCAGCGACTCCACTATATATCATAGCGCCGAGAAAGCCGTTTCCAAGAGGCAGAGCTTCTTCCCATATGGCAGGATTGGCTGGCTTATTGTAATAGAGGATTTGGTTTATCCCCATGGTAGCTCCTTTCGGTATTCAATGTCAATGCCCTCAAAGCGTATAAACACACCGGCTTTGGAATGAGAGTTCGCAAATAAATCGATATTGAGAAGGTTAGTACCTTTATTTAATTTGATGGGCATTTGGTACATGTCCGGCGAAACTAAGTCATCTGAAAAAGGAACCGAGGCAACTAATTGTCTTTCATTATATATTTTTAATGCATTGCCAGATCCGAATAATATGTATCCTGATTGTTCTGCTTTAGACTCAATGGGGATGTAGTAAGTTATTTTCCCAAAAGAATTCTTTTCAGTAAATCGAAATTTATTATATGTATTCAAATAAAAATAATAAAAATCCCTGTAAACAGCCGGCTGTTCATTAGGCGTATATTTATTGATTTGTTCAAAGGTTTCGCCATAGGTCGGTTCGGTTATAAAGGCTTTCTTGCAAGGCTCAGAAAAAAGCCTTTGTTCTCCTAATGGGATGGCTGAAATTACTGGTAAGGAACGGTTATCCATATCTGTAATATTACAATAAGGCATAAAGCCATTTCCATAATGAAGATACATATTTTTTACATCAATCTCAACCTCTGAGGTATAGAGAATTACTTGATTGCCTCGCAGCTCTGTATGATAAATATAAGAACCAATTTGGTCATTGGGATCCTTTGAAATTGAGAAACCTGTTGGACGTCCGGAGGCTATCAAGCCTCCACAAACATTTTTGTAGGTAATATTGATTTGACAGTTCCAAACATCTGCTTGACGAACTACTTCCACCTTATCCAACGAAATTTGCGGAAGCTCGGTGTTGTCTTTGACAGTCAGGTGGTACATGGCCTTGGCACAGCGTTTTCCCAGGGTTGTTTGACTGTTGCCGCTTATATGTATAAAGTCATCCATTTCCAAATCAATGGTGGGAACTGTTTCACAGACTTCAATTTCCTGGCCGATTTGATACTGCTGTTGCTGTACGCTATTCCAGAAGCGACTATCATCAAAAGGATAGCATACTCTGGATATTTGAACCATAACTACAGGAAGATTTAAAAGACCGGTGTCTCTTCTTAACGAAGCTATAAATTCTTTGGTTTTGTCAAGGTAATATGGTGCCTCATCTGCGTTTGCATCATTGCATCCCTGATACCAGAGAAGACCTTTCACATGGCATCCGTTTTGTTGGAAACGCCGTAACATTGCTTGATAGAGAGAATGGATACCGTTATCATTATTGGTGGGGGACCATTGGCTCATGGAAGTACCCCCGTGAGCACAGGCAATGACTCCTTGTGGAGCCCCCGTCATTTGATATAGAGAATTTGCAAAGGCGACCCCCGGACCTACTCCAATGGTATCACTTTCAGGTTCCGGTCTCCCTCCGGCTATGAGTGAATGAATCGGTTCCTTCGCAAGGCTCAATTTATGGAGGGGATCTTCTGCAATACCCCAATGATCGTCCATGTAAAAAGCGCGGACATAAAGGTGAGAAGGATGCTTTCCGCTCATTCTTCCTATTCCTTGCATATTGGATTGACCACCTAATAAATACACATCTCCAACTAGTACATCACATATTTCAACCAAGGAAGAGCCGGAGGTTATTAGCAGATTATAAGGGCCTCCTGTAGGGATTCCGCATAAGGTCGCCTGAAAAGAATATTGATAGCCTGCGTTATAAGATTCATTTATAATGACATTATTAAGCTGGCACGAAACAGAACCGGCAGGGCCCAAAACCTTAAATTGCGGAATATGACCTGTATTCATAAGCCCTTCTATTCGAGTCTCGCATACATCATTGTGGTTTCTCTGGATAACGCAGTGATCAAATAGCCCTTTTGTAATATTCATTTAAATTCCTACCTTTACGCAAATTAATTGATTTGAATTCTGTCACGATTAATTTTGCGATACATCTTCGGAGTCAGGGACAATCTTTTTTGAAACTCACGGTTAAAATAGCTGATAGTATTAAAGCCAACCTGCTTGGATATATCTACAATCTTCTGGTCAGTTTCCTTGAGCAGACGGCAACTTTCCTCAATTCGGTAATTCATTAGATATGAAATGGGCGACATTCCTATGATATCTTTAAAAACTCTGCAGAATTGCCCTTTACTCATTGGAATGAGAGCCGATAATTCATCCAGGGTTATTTCTTCATGGAAATTGGTATGAATATAAGCTAAAACAGGCTTCATACGATCAATATTGTAAGAAGCCTGTTGTTGCTCATGAGATGTGCTTGGACTGGTGGTAGGACAATTCTTATACAATAGATGCCATATCTGATAAATTAGACCCCTGACCAACAATTCCAAATCCTCTAAATTTTGATTCTTTAAATTATCGAAGACAGTGATGAGGCTCATTAATTGTCTATGCCAAGGCATATTCTCAGTTAGTTTTGTAGGAGTTTCTTTGAATCGGTGGACCAAGGGGTATACAAATCGACTGTAGCTGTCATAACTTAAATCGTGATTGAGAAGCTTGGGGTGAAATACAACGACGCATGCTTCGCAAGGCTCATTCCCCAAAGATTTGGCACCATGAAGTCGATGGGTGTTCACAAATAAACCTTCACCTGGAACCAGAGGGATTTCCTGCTGATCCAGGGTATACAGGATGCCACCCTTTAATACAACTATAAACTCAACCTCTTCATGCCAGTGCAATTGGAAATAGTTCTCATCATCTGCATGATAGGAGAGGTGATATACCGAAACCGGAAGTGTTGGGGTCCCATGGGTGTCCCTTTCTTTTAAGTGATAATTATTCATACATCTCTTCCTTAAATTTCATTAAGTAATTAATATAATGTTAGTTTTAGAGAAAATAATTAAAGTAAATTATGATTATTGCAGATAGAATGTTAATATAATTCTATATTAACAGAATCAATGAGAAAATCAAGGAGGAAATCGTGAAAATAGATCAAAACCAAAACCGCTTAATTATGAGAAAAGGTAGGGAGACTGTTTGGATCGATCCGTGGGGAAAGGACGGTTTCAGAGTCAGAGTAACAAAACAAGCCGACATGGATCCGATGGATTGGGCTTTGGATTTTGAGCCCGATATCAAGGATGTTAAAATTAATATAAATAACGTATCTCTGGTAGAACCATGGATACCTGAAGAGGAAAAGGTTTCAAGAACTATTACTTCTCAGAAGGCCCGGATTCAAAATGGTAAAATTATTGCCGAAATCAATCCGGAAGGATGGATTTGCTTTAAAAATAATAAAAACGAAATACTCATAGAGGAGTTTTATCGCGATAGAGAAAGAATTGACAGATATTGTGTGCCACTTAGAATAGAAGCCAGAGAGCTGATACCGATTATGGGAACCGATAATTTCCGCTTATCTGTTAGGTTTGAAGCTTATGAGGATGAAAAAATATATGGAATGGGTCAATATCAGGATAAAATCCTCAATAAGAAAGGTGCTTCACTGGAGCTTGCCCATCGCAACTGCCAGGCCAGTATTCCTTTTATGATCTCCAGTAGAGGATACGGATTCCTATGGAATAATCCGGCAATAGGAAGAGCCACCTTCGGCACAAATATGACAGAATGGACAGCCGAATCTACTAAGAAAATCGACTATTATATTACAGCCGGTGATACCCCTGCCACAATTTTAGAGAACTATGTGAATGTAACAGGAAAAGCACCTATGATACCAAAGTACGGCATGGGCTTATGGCAGTGCAAATTACGCTACAGAACCCAGGATGAGATACTGACCGTTGCACGGGAATATCATAAAAGAGGGATTCCCCTATCGGTTATAGTAGTAGACTTTTTCCACTGGACCAGGCAGGGAGATTTTAAGTTTGAAAAAAGAGACTTTCCCGATCCGAAATTCATGATTGACGAACTAAATTCAATGGGAATAGAGTTAATGGTTTCGGTGTGGCCCACCATTGATAAGAAATCCGAGAATTTTTCTGCAATGCAGGAAGCCGGTTATTTGGTAACCACAGATCGTGGAATGAATATCAATATGAACTGGATGGGAGAAACCATCTTCTTTGATGCCACACACCCTGAGGCGCGTAAATTTGTTTGGGAAGCTTGTAGAAAGAATTATTATGACCTTGGTGTTAAACTATTTTGGCTGGATGAAGCTGAACCGGAGTTTGGCCCATATGATTTTGATTTACATCGTTATTATTTGGGACCCGCTCTTTCTTGTACCAATATTTATCCGGTACTTTATGCGAAAGGCTTTCATGATGGAATGATAGAATCAGGCCATGAAGGGGTAATCAACCTAGTACGCTGTGGATGGGCTGGCAGTCAAAAATACGGTGCGCTTATATGGTCCGGAGATGTTTCTTCTACATTCAGAGCACTTCGTGAACAATTGCAAATAGGCTTATCGGTAGGTATGGCCGGAATACCGTGGTGGACGACCGATATCGGCGGCTTTTTGGGCGGTGATGTCAACGATTCGGCTTTTCATGAATTATTGCTTCGTTGGTTTGCTTTCGGAGTTTTTTCACCGGTATTTCGCTTACATGGTGAACGAGTTCCTCACATTCAGCCAGAGCAGGAAGTTATCAACGGTGTCACCCAAATGTTCACCGGAAGCGGCAATGAGATATATTCTTACGGTGAAAAAAATTATGAGATTATGAAATCCTATGTCTTTATGAGAGAAAGATTGAAGCCGTATATTGAAGTATGTATGAAAGAGGCTCATGAAAAGGGGACACCGGTCATGCGAACCATGTTTTATGTATTCCCCGAAGACCCCATATGCTGGGAACAGGAAACTCAGTATATGTTTGGTCCGGATATTCTGGTAGCACCCATTTTCGAAGCAGGCGCAACAGCGCGCTCAGTCTATTTACCACAGGGCGAATCATGGAAGGATGCCTTTTCCGGAAAGATATATGAAGGAGGGCAATCTGTATATGTTGAGGCTCCTATTGATCGTATACCGCTGTTTGTAAGAAGTGACAAGAACATACCCATATACCAAAATACAGATAAATGATGTAAGCTAAAATAAAGATTATCTATAAATGATTAATGCATCCAACCCATAGATATATTAGGAATTATAGGAGAAACAGCATGGAAAGGGACTATACTTACCAATTTTTATCTGTTCCGGGTGGCGGTTTTGTAACAGGATTTCTGTTTCACCCCAGCCAGAAGGATATCCTGTACTGCAGAACCGATATTGGGGGTGTATACAGATATGATTTCAATGGGCGGAAGTGGATGTCTTTAGTAGATAATATAAAAGATACGGAAAAGTGGAAGACATATCCCTTATCTATCGCAGTTGATAATCAACATCCCAATATACTTTACATGGCTGTTGGTCTAAAGCCTCATTCAGCCATCGGCTTTTCAGAGGACTTCGGAAACACCTTTAGTTATATTGATACACCGGTTGCAGATGTAAAAGGCACAAAAGTGGAAGTCCATGGAAACGCACCGGGGAGGTCAACAGGGGAAAGGCTTATTGTCGATCCTTTAAATTGCGATGTGTTGTATCTGGGTACAATGGGAGATGGCCTTTATATTACTACCCATCGATGTAAATCATGGGAAAAGCTTGTTGTCGGACCCTTTGACGAAAAAAATATAACTTTTGTATCAATAGATGAAAGAGCCGGCTCGCTGGATGGACGTTGCAAGAGAATTGTGGTGGGAACTACAGGCCAATGGGGTTCTCCCGATGGCAATATCCGGGGAATGAGCGTTTATATAAGTGAAGACGGCGGGAAGCATTTCAAAGCTTTAGTGGGACAGCCTGAACCTATTATTGCCGGACCTGTTGATCATCCCGGATATGTAGCTCAACAGATTGATTATGATGATAAGTATATGTACATAACTTACAGTGCTTATAATGTGGGTTGGTCAACCTGGAATACGGTGGGATGCGACACGGGGAAATGCTATGATGGCGCACTCTTTCGATATTCAATCAACGAAAACGGAGAAATCACAGAGGCGTTGGATATTACACCAATTCACCCTTTTGAACCTGATTACAAGCATGATTCAGCTCCGGGAAGAAGGCTTGGTTACGGATTAAGTGGTGTTTGTACGGATAGAAACAATCCCGGGACCTTGATTATGACTACAATAGCCAAGGATCCCGATGTAATTTATAGGTCCGTTGATTACGGTAAGAACTTTACTCCCATAATGACAGGTCTTAAAATCGGCAATATAAACTTTCATACAAATTATCAGAAACCCGAATATAATGGGAATGATTCTTTGGTTCACTGGATGTCATGTATAAAAATCAATCCCTTTGATTCAGACATGGCACTTTTCAATACCGGAGCCGGTATTTTCGCTACTTTTAACCTTACCCAAAACGACATTGGCAAGGATGTGGTTTTCGAAACCTTTAATGAGGGAGTGGAGGAAACAGTTCATCTAAATGTGTATGCACCTCCAAACGGAGAAATCAGAGTAATTGATGTTATCGGTGATTATGGGATGTTTCTGTTTAAGAATTTAGAGACAGTTCCCGAAAATACAGTCGCGGATGAGAATAATAATAGATGGATTACTGCGATGAATGCCGATTTTGCCGATCATTCAGGTCGGGTGATTGTTGCCACCATGCGTGGAAATTGGAAGGGCAAAACCAAGGGCGGTCTTGTTATGACGAGGGATGGGGGAAAGAGCTTTTCAAAGCTTCCCGATCCGAAACCAATTAACCAAGAGATTGATAGGGCAATAGCCTTTTTAAAGCACCCCAATGTGACATCGGGATGGGTAGCCCTATCAGCAGATGAGAAGCACCTGGTATGGGCAATTGGTTTACCCCTCAATGGGGATATGGTTCTATATAGTCATGATTACGGAAATAGCTATGGTAAGACTATCTTTTTTAATACTCAAGACGAGGAAATAAGATTTGATAAGCCTGTGAAAATATTCTCAGATAGAGTGACGGCCAATCGTTTTTATGGGTTCGCTGATATGGAAGACGGACCGGCTTTTTTTGTAAGCCGAGACTACGGTGAAAGCTTTAAGCTTATCAGGGGTCCTATAGGATTCCCAAATCAACTTCTGGCGGGTATTGACAGCCAACAGGATATTGAAATTCGTGGAATTCCGGGAAGAGAAGGTGAATTCTATTTTGCCATGCAGCAGGATGGTTTATGGCTAATTCGTTATGATGAGCCGCAGAACTGCTTTATCGGAACCAAGGTATCAAAAGAGGGAGACTTTATTAAGCGAATCGGAATCGGTGTTGGGGAAGAAGGCCTTATGAATTTATTATACACCAGTGGCACAATCGACCATGAATACGGATTTTTTCTGTCAAAAAACGGCGGCTTTAATTGGGAACGAATCAATGACGATCAACATCAATATGGAGATATTCGCTCTATTGATGGAGACAAAAGAGTTCCGGGCCTTTTTTATATCGCAACCGGTACCCGCGGTCTAATCTATGGTAAGCCTGTAGAATAATAGAGGAGAAAAAATGGGAGTTCAAAATTCAGAATGTATCAATCAGGGAGTTTTATTTAATCATTTTTGGTATTTTTTAAAACAGCCCCTCGAAACCACTTTTGATGAGGTTCAATGCAAACTTCAGCTTTTTGAGCCGGTTACTCTACCTCATGATTGGTTGATATACAATAGCAGGGATTTATATGAGACGTCCTCGGGATGGTATAAGAAAGAGTTTGATTTGACTTCCAATGAGGGTTTATTCTATTCGGTGCGATTTGAAGGGGTGTATATGGACACCACCGTTTATGTGAACGGAAGTTGGGCAGGCGAATGGAAATACGGTTATTCAACCTTTGAAATCGACGTGACAAAGCATTTGATTATCGGAACTAATACAATACTGGTTAAGGTGTGTTACCAGGCACCTAACTCAAGATGGTATTCGGGGGCGGGTATATACAGAAATGTCTGGTGGATTCAAAAAGAAAAGAATCATATCCCCTCGGATGGCATTTATGTTCATATAAACGGAAAGGAAGGAAAATACAATGTAGAAGTAGAGACTGAGCTCCGTCTAGAGGAAAAATGCGTCATAAAACACAGCATTTTTGACGGAGAAAGATTAATTTGTTCTGATATGGCTGAAGCAGAGGGTGAGAATGAGCAATTTCAGTCCCTTCCGGTTTTTTTTGTTGAGCTTTGGTCACCTGATAAACCAAAATTATATACACTACGCACAGAGCTTATGAACCGGGGAAAATGTCTTCAACGTATTGAGCAGAAAATCGGTTTTAAAGATATTTTGATGGACCCGGATATGGGATTTTTTATTAATGGAAAATCCGTAAAGCTTAACGGAGTATGCGAGCATCATGATTTGGGTTGCCTGGGAGCGGCTTGGAATAAAGAAATAATGATTAATCGTTTAAAAAAACTTAAGAAAATGGGGGTAAATGCCCTTAGAACTTCTCATAATATGCCCGCCCCCGAGCTTATGGATTTATTAGATGAAATGGGGTTCCTGGTTATTTCAGAGGCCTTTGATATGTGGGAACGGCCTAAGACTCCTTATGATTACTCGAGGTTTTTTGATGAGTGGGTAGAAAGAGATGTTGCTTCATGGATTCGAAGAGATCGGAATCATGTGAGCTTACTTATGTGGAGTATAGGAAACGAAATATACGATACTCATGCCGATGAACGTGGCCAAGAGATTACGAAAAAGTTGGCTGAATTGGTTCTGAGACATGACCCCAAGATCAATGCAGGGGTTACCATAGGCTCTAATTTCATGCCATGGGAAAATGCCAGAAAGTGCGCAGATTTGGTTGACTATGCCGGTTATAATTATGGGGAGAAATTCTATAAAAAACATCATGAGGATTATCCTCACTGGATTATTTATGGCAGTGAAACAGCGTCCATTGTTCAAAGCAGAGGTATATATCATTTTCCGCTTAATAAGGGTATTTTATTTGAGGATGACAGGCAGTGCTCCGCTCTTGGTAACAGTACCACAAGCTGGGGCTCTAAGTCCTATGAAACCTGTATTTCAGAAGACAGAGATATGCTATTTTCTCTGGGACAATTTTTATGGACAGGTTTTGATTATATTGGTGAGCCGACTCCTTATGATACGAAAAATTCTTATTTCGGGCAGATAGATACAGCCGGCTTTGAAAAGGACAGTTATTATGTGTATCAGTCTGCATGGGTGAATGTAAAGGATCAGGCAATGATACATGTATTCCCCCATTGGCAATGGAATGAAGGTCAATTAATTGATGTAAGGGTTTGCACCAATGCCCCCAAAATGAAATTGTTTCTGAATAATCGTTTGCTTCTGGAAAAGACTTTGGTCAGGGAAAATAAAGATGATATACTGTTAAACCTGCAAGTTCCCTTTGAAAAAGGAGAGCTGCTGGCTGTGGCATATGATGCTGAAGGTAATGAACTCGCACGATGTAGCCGTAAGAGCTTTAAAGAGCCGGCCACTCTTCGGGTCAGTGCAAACAAAAAGGTTTTAAAGGCTGATGGCTTGGATGTTGCAGAGCTTACAATTGAAACTGTTGACAGTGATGGCTTCATAGTAGATAGCGCCAATAATCCGGTTAAGGTATTAATTGAAGGACCGGGTGTGCTACTTGGGATGGACAATGGTGACAGCACAGACTATGACCCTTATAAAGGTTTTGTTCGACGAATGTTCTCGGGAAAACTTAAAGCTGTCATCGGATCGATCATAAAAGACGGTTTGATTAAGGTTCGGGTTAATGCAAAGGGAATGGAGCCTGTTGAAATGTTATTTGAATCCATACCGGCAGACTTACAGGGAGAACAGATTGTGGCAGCACAAAAGCAAAAATGGTTTCGTTCAGGTCAGATAATGAGGACGATTACCCAAGAGGAAGATGACAAATGGAACGAAACTCCGATACGCCGGATAGAACTGAAATCTAATGGGGGGCTGATACTTACCAAAGATTGTCCTTCCGTCAATGTGGGAGTAAAGGTCTTTCCGGAGAATGCGAAGGATCAAGAGTTGATTTATAGGCTGGTCACAGATACCGGAGTAGACACAAACCTTGCTTCATGGCAAAGGACCGATGAAGGATGTATTATTACCGGTCTGGGAGACGGTAGCTTTCGTCTTCGTTGCATGGCCAGAAACGGCAAAGATCATCCTGATATCATATCCGAGTTAGAATTTACATCAATGGGCCTTGGGACTGCATATAAGAATCCTTATGAATTTATTAGCGCCGGACTTCTCGATGAATCTCGGGGAGAAACCGGAATCGGTAATGAGCGGGGAGTTTCAACCGATAACATTGGGTCGACTGTCTTAAGCTTCCATCATGTCGATTTTGGTCAATATGGTTCTAATATTATTACGCTGCCGATATTTGCTTTTGATAGCAAGCCTCTAAACATTGAAATCTGGGAAGGTGTTCCCGGCAATCCCGGTGCGGAGAAGATTGATACGGTTATATATGATCATCCGACAATATGGAATTTATATCAGGAAGAGACCTATAAACTATCAAGGAGGCTAAATGGCGTTACAACCATATCATTTGTATTTTTCTCAAGAGTACATTTGAAAGGCTTCATATTCGAAAAAATTAATCGGGCATATGAAAATCTACCTGTTAATGATTGCGATATGATTTACGGGGACTATTTTGTTCGAGAAGATTGGGGATTTAAGGATATAGGTAACAATGTGTCAATCATTTTCGAAGGAATGGATTTTAATAGCGGAATAAAAGCAATTACCATTTGCGGACGCTCAATTACTAAAAAAAATACAATACATATTAAGGTGACTACATCCCGTGGTATCCATAGCCAGGCTGTTGAGTTCGAGGGCACACAGGATTTTGCATGTAAAACATTTAAGCTGGATTCGATTCTTGGGCTGGGTAAGGTTGAGTTTATTTTTCTTCCAGGTAGTCATTTTGATTTTAAGTGGTTCCGTTTTGAAAAGGAGGATACAGCAAAATAAGGAGGATTATTTATGCTTTATAAAAATCCTATTATTCCGGGTTTTCATCCTGACCCCAGCATATGCAGGGTCGGAGATGACTATTATCTTGTAAACAGCACCTTCGAATATTTTCCGGGGATTCCTGTATTCCATAGCAGGGATTTGGTGAATTGGAAGCAGATTGGTCACTGTATTACCAGGAAGAGTCAACTGAATCTTATGGAAGGAGCTCCTAACGCAGCAGGTTTATATGCGCCTACCATTCGCTATTCCAATGGAGTATTTTATGTAATATGCACCAATGTTACTCACGGGGATGGGGGTGGTGGCAATTTCTTCGTTTGGACAAAAGATATCAATGGAGAGTGGTCCAATCCCATTTGGCTCGATTTGCCAGGAATTGACCCGTCATTATTCTTTGATGATGACGGTTCGGTTTATTATACCGGTACACATAATATAATCTATCTATGTAAAATAGATTTAAAGACAGGGCAAATCTTAAGGGAACCCAAGGAAATCTGGGAGGGGTCGGGGGGGAATAATCCCGAAAGCCCCCATATATATAAAATCAATGGCTGGTATTATCTTCTTATTGCTGAGGGTGGAACTGAGCTATGCCATATGGTGACAATAGCCAGGAGCAAGAATATCGAGGGACCATATGAATCATGCCCCCGCAACCCCATCCTTACAAATCGCAGCAAGGCATCAAGTATTAAAGCAGTGGGACACGCAGATTTTGTTCAGGATCAAAATGGAAACTGGTGGGCAGTTTGCCTCGGAATCCGTCCGATTTCTTATCCATTCAGGCATAATTTGGGCAGGGAAACCATGCTGGTCCCTCTGACATGGGATAAAGATGGATGGCCAATAATAGGGGAAGATGGATTTCTTGCTGATGAAATAGAAACCAGTCTCTTTCCCACAAATCCCCAATATCAGGAGATTATGAAAGACAAAAATATTATATTTAAAGATTATTTTCAGAAGCCGGTCCTGGATTTATCATGGAATTTTATATATCATCCCATAGATGAATCCTGGGAAATAGGACCCGGTGGGCTGACTCTTTTTGGAAACGGAGTAAGCTTATCTGAAGCAAAAGCCCTGACCTGGATAGGAAGGCGTCAGGAACATATAGAATGCACTGCATCCTCACTATTATGCTTTAGAAGAGATAAAAATGGTGATGAGGCAGGTCTTACAATCTATATGAATAATCTCCACCATTATGAAATGGCACTTACGCGTTTGGATGGCCAAAACTGTTTGATTTTCAGAAGACAGATAGGGTCCTTATGGAAGATTGAGAATGTAATACCTTACGAATCCGATGAGATTGAATTGGAATTGCAGGCAGTACAAGGATTATATATTTTCCGATACAAGCACAAGGGTATACTTACTGAAATCGGCAGAGGTGAGGCCCAGTATCTAACCACTGAGGTGGGCGGCTTTTTTACCGGTAATTATATCGGGCTTTATGCCAGCGGTAATGGAAGTGAATGTCATAACGGTGCAACTTTTAAGTGGTTTGAGTATAATGGTGTTAACGGTTGATATAATATTTTCATTCTGAAGTGATTATAATGTTTAAATTCATTCTATGTAAAAGCATGCTATAATTTAAATATTGCTTTATTTCATTGTAGTAGTTATGGATTATAAAAAGGAATAATTTTGATTGGAGTAAAGATATGAAGAGATATATCGCAATATGGATAATTATCTCAATGCTTCTGCTTATAAGCGCTTGCTCAAAAAATCCTCAAACGACCGATATAATAGCAAATAGTCCTACTAGCTTGCCCGAAACAGCAGCACAGGGTTATGAATGGCCTACTGACAAATGGAGCACATCAACCCCTGAAGCCCAGAGTATGGATGCGAGTATTCTTTCCCAATCAGAAAAGAAAATAGAAGAAAACTATCCCAATATCTATAGCGTTCTTGTAGTTAAAAATGGTTATTTAGTATATGAAAAATACTATAATGGAGCAAATACGGGTAGCTCAAATCCTGTATATTCGGTAACAAAAAGTGTAATGTCTGCACTTACCGGTATTGCGATTAATAAGAATTTAATTGGGAGTATAGACCAAAAAGCAGCTGAATTCTTACCTGAATATTTTAAACAGATTGATGATACCAGAAAAAAAGAAATAACCATAAAGAACATCCTGACCATGTCGGGTGGACTGGAATCTATAGACTCAAATTATTATGGCTATTTTACTAGTAAGGACTATATTGCTTATGCACTGGGTAAACCACTTATTAATAATATTGGAGAGAAGTTTGATTATAATACCGGACTTTCCCATTTGCTTTCAGGTATTATAACGGAGTCATCCGATATGAACACCAGTGAGTTTGCAAATAAATATCTTTTTGAACCCCTAGGTATTGATGGGTCTATATGGGATATGGCCGGTGGTGGATATTATGGGGGAGGAGCGGGTTTATATCTTAAACCTAGAGATATGGCGAAGCTAGGGTACCTGTATATTAATAAAGGTAAGTGGGATGGCGCTCAGATAATACCAGAAGAATGGGTAGAAGAAACCAAAACGAAGCAAATATCAGTTGAGCCGGGTGTTGATTACGGATATTTATTCTGGTTATATAATAATAGGGCTAAAATTAATGAAAAGACTTATTTTTCCTATGCTGCAACAGGAGCCGGAGGACAATATATAATGATAGTGCCTGACTTGGATTTAGTCACTGTTATTACTGCAAATGAGAATAGAAGGTCAAAGGATAATTCTGATACGCAGCAGATTATATGGGACTATATAATACCATCGGTTATTATCGGGGAACAGGGTGAAGCTAATCAGACAGATTCTGCAGAGAACATTATTAATGAGCAAGCTTCTAAAGCCGTAAGGGCCTTGAAGGATAAAAATATGGAAACGCTGTCTAAGCTGATACATCCCGATAAAGGTGTTCGCTTCAGTCCTTATGCTTACGTAGATGTTGAAAATGACCTGGTGTTTAAATCTTCGGATGTTATGAACCTTAACAGCGATTCAAAAGTTTATAAATGGGGTAGTTTCGATGGCATCGGGGACCCTATAGAGTTAACTTTTGAAGACTATTATAAATTATTTATATACGATGTTGATTTTGCAAACTCTGAGAAGGTCGGATACAACGAAATTCTAGGACGTGGTAATACTCTTGAAAACAGTGCCGAGGTTTATAAAAATTCGATTATAGTAGAATACCACTTTTCCAGCATCGATCCTCAGAATGAAGGAATGGACTGGAGAAGTCTAAGGATTGCCTTTGAAAAGGTGGATGATACATGGTATATTGTTGGAATAATTCATGATCAATGGACGATTTAAAACTACAATATAAAATTTTTAAGGACTTCGATTTTATCGGAGTCTTTATTTTAGCCTAGTTTATTTTATTGTCCAAAAAAACAATTACTTTACGGATATATAGTTGAAAACAAAAAAGAGGTGAAATGATGGGGGATGCAGATATATTAGCTTTGCTCAGAGCAAGAAAACAAGAAGGGCTGAATTATCTCCTAGATAAATATGCTGGGCTAATGAATTACATTGTTAAGAATACAGGTATTCAAAATAATGAAGATGTTTCTGAGTGTATTAGCGACATTCTTTTTACCATTTGGAAAAGAATAAACAAGTACGATCAATCAAAAGCATCATTTAAAACATGGATTATTATAGTAACTCGCGGTTGTGCTATAGATAACCTGCGTAAAAATGCCAAGCACAGCAATGTAGTTCCACTTGACGAAATTAATGAAATATCTATTTCTGATAATGATCTTTTGAAAGGCCCGGAAAACAATGTATTATCCTTATTACAAGAGCTTACCCCACCTGATAACCATATTTTCTATCGGCGTTTTGTTTTAGGAGAAAGTGTTACCGAGATTGCCAAGGTTCTAGGAATAACTCAAGAAAATGTATATAAACGAATATCTCGAGGAAAAGAAAAGCTTAAAGTCCTTGTGGAAAAGGAGGGATATCAATATGCCTGAAAACAGATATTTAGATGAGTTTATAGATAGTATATCAGAGTCTGATTTTGTTATTGAATCAGACATAAAGAAAGCCATATTACAAAAGACAATCAAGAAAATCAGGAGAAATAAATGGTTTAATTTTAAATCTATAGCAGCCGCCTGTATATTACTCGTAGTTTTATCAGCGCTTATCCCAAATACGCCTGTAAATGCTCTGTATAAAAAGATCTTTTCTTTCATACCTGGTGTGGGTATTGTTCAAAACCCGGATGGTGAAAACCTAATAAAAGCTGCACTTAATGAGCCGGTAAAAGTATTTGATGGTAATGAATTTGTTGAGGTTAAATCAGCATATATCACAGGTAAATTGCTACGTATTTTTATAATGACTAATGTTGGTTCCACTGATGTGGGGAGATTTAATAACCTAGCGGATTATAAAAAATACATGGCAGAGATCTCACCCCGTCTATATATGATCGACTCAAATGAAAAAATCAAATCCAACCATAGTGTGTGGACCCGCCCATCCTTTGAAACACAAGTTTACTCAATAGAGGCAAGCTTTATCTTAGGAGAAGAAGACCTTGATAGCAGAACTTTCAAATTTGAAATAGAAGGCTTTAGTCAAATGGTTGAAATAGTCATGTCATCGGTAAACAGTGGTACTGATCCTGAATCAATGGGTAATGTGGCTATAATTGATAATGTCATGGTCTTTGCCAATGTAAGCAGGACAAACGGTATTTTAGAGGTACTGCTAAGCTCAGTAACTCCGGAAGAGTTTAAAAATGTAAGATTCCATCTATATGATCATGAAACTCAATTATTTGAGCAAGGCATATATGTTGTTGATGAAGATGGAAACATTTATAAACCGGATGATGAATTAAGGCAGAAGAACAATGACAATATTAATAATTTATATTTTAATATTCCTGACGATAAAGATGGTCTGAGGCTGATTATACCGCAAATTCTATATGAAAAAAGACGTCTTGTTGATTTAAAAACATCTATTCCTGAAATTGGGAAAGAGCGAATAATAAATAAGGAATTGGATTTTTCAGGAACTAAAATTATTGTCGAGAAAGCCTCTATAATAACAGCGACTGATAGCTTCCTCCATGATGAGTTTAAAGCAGATTATTACTTAAGAATAGATGCAAGTGGTTTAGTTGGTGAAAATAAAAGGGAGATGGTTGTTAGAGTTATACCCACAGTGAAGGTTTCAGACGGTGGATTTTATTTAAGTGTATCACAATGTACCTCTGGAGAATTATGGGATAGCAGTCAAAAGGGTTACTCAATAACTGCCTTTGATGAATTGTCACCAACCAAAAAGATTATACTTAATTTTGATATAGAATGCGCAATGACCGGACCATGGGAAATTAACTTAAAATAGAGACATTGAACCCCATCGAATAATCGATGGGGTTCAATGTTATTGTGCTTAATTGACCTTTTGCTACCGTTTATGATATTTTGTATATTGTTATATAAAACTACTAAATAGAAATTAGTGATGTATTTAGGGAGACTGAATGATCTTATCTGCAGAGAGAATATCAAAAAGCTATAGTGAAAAAACACTGATAAATGAAATATCAATTGGTATCAATGAAGGCGATAAAATTGGTCTTATAGGCGTTAACGGTACAGGAAAAACGACCTTACTTAAGGTTCTCGCCGGAAATGAACCCTATGATACCGGAAAGATAATCTATTCAAACAGTATTAAAATAGAATATCTGCCTCAGAATCCCGAATTTGTTGACGGCACCACAATACTTGAGCAAATCTTTAAAGGGAACTCTCCTGTTATGCAGCTTATTAGAGAATATGAGGGCGTACTGCAAGGAGTAAGAGAAAACCCAGATGACGAACAGTATGCGAAAAAACTAATAGGGCTGACTCAAAGAATGGACAGTCTTAATGCATGGTCAATTGAGTCCGAGGCTAAGAGTATTCTGACAAAGTTGGGAATAACCGAGTTTAATGCTGATGTGGGAAAATTGTCGGGTGGACA
The DNA here is from genome assembly GCA_023411795.1 of Bacillota bacterium. Classification (GTDB taxonomy): domain Bacteria; phylum Bacillota; class Clostridia; order DSM-8532; family DSM-8532; genus DTU059. The sequence continues at coordinate 45,113 of JAEYOK010000039.1, read as the reverse complement.
GAGAAAAAGAATTGCCATTGCCGCTGCTTTAATTACCCCTGCTGATTTATTGATTCTGGACGAACCTACCAATCACATTGATAATAATGCTGTTGATTGGCTTGAGAATTATCTGAACAAGCGAAAAGGTGCTTTACTGATGGTTACCCATGACAGGTACCTCCTGGATAGAGTGGTGAACAGAATAATTGAACTAGACGGGGGTAAGTTGTACAGCTATCAGGCTAATTATTCTAAATTTTTAGAGATGAAAGCCGAAAGAGAAGAGCTTGCCGAAGCCTCGGAAAGAAAGCGTCAAAGCCTGATAAGAAGGGAACTTGAATGGATAAGAAGAGGAGCGCAGGCGCGCACTACCAAACAGAAGGCGAGGATAGATAGATTTGAAAAGCTCATAGAACAGCAAGGACCCGGTGATAATACGGAAATTGAAATGCAAGTTAGCTTTTCACGTCTGGGTAAGAAGATAATCGAAGTTGAAAATGTCAGTAAGAGCTTCCCTTGTGGGGAGATAGTAAAAAATTTCAGCTATAACCTGTTAAGAGATGATAGAATCGGAATTATTGGTCCAAATGGTGCCGGTAAATCAACCCTCTTGAAAATAATTGCGGGGCGGCTAAAACCGGACGAAGGCAATGTTACTATTGGCGAGACAGTTAAAATAGGGTACTTTTCTCAGGAAAATGACCACATGGAAAATAGCAATCTGCGCGTTATTGAGTATATAAGAGAGCAGGCTGAGACTGTAACTACCAGCGATGGGATCTTAAGTGCATCGCAGATGCTTGAAAGATTTTTATTCCCGCAAAATGTCCAATGGACACCGGTTTCAAAGCTTTCCGGAGGAGAGAAGCGCAGATTACATCTTCTTCGAATACTTATGAGCGCACCAAATGTATTAATGTTGGACGAGCCCACAAACGATTTAGATATTCAGACTCTGACAGTACTTGAGGAATATCTGGATAGTTTTCCCGGAGCGGTCATTGTAGTGTCCCATGATCGGTATTTTCTGGACAAAGTGACTGAACATATTTTTTCCTTTGAAGGTAATGGAGTAATAGAGCGATATATAGGGAATTATTCCGATTATATATTGAATGTTTCAGAGCAAGAACGACTTATAGAGAGCAATAAACCTAAGCAAGCCGAAAATACATCTAACGAAAAACCTGAAAGAAAGAAGGACAAGCCTTTAAAGTTCACATTCAAGGAACAGAGAGAATTTGAGCAGATAGATGATTTGATAGCAAAACTTGAAAGTGATATCAAAAGAGTTCAGGAAGAGATGAATAAGGCATCCAGCGATTTTATTAAATTACAGTTGCTGATATCTGAAAAAGAACAGCTCAATAAGGATTTGGAACAGGCAATATCACGATGGGCTTATCTGAATGAGCTTGCTGAAGAAATTGAAAAAAATAAAAACAATATTCAACGGTGAGCAATTGACCTGATGTTACTGTTGTGTTATTGTGGGTAATGGTAAAAGAGACTAACCTATTTTAATATTGTTTACAGGAGCTTGTCATGACAAAAGTAGGATTTGATAACGATAAGTACATTAGCATGCAATCCCAAAAAATACTTGACCGTATCTCATTTTTCGGAGGGAAGCTATATTTGGAATTTGGTGGAAAGCTTTTTGACGATTATCACGCATCCAGAGTTTTACCGGGATTCAAGCCCGATAGTAAAGTCAATATGCTGATGAAGCTTAAAGATCAAGTCGAAATAATTATCACAATAAATGCCGATGATATCGAGAAGAGTAAGCGCAGGGGAGATCTCGGAATAACATATGATCTTGAAGTTCTGCGTTTGATAGATGCCTTTCGTGATATAGGATTATATGTTGGAAGTGTCGTTATAACCCAGTATCGTTCTCAACATACTGCAGATATATTCAAAAAAAGACTCTTAAATTTAGGGATGAAGGTTTACAATCATTATCCCATTCCGGATTATCCTTCGAATGTTTCACTTATAGTAAGCGATGATGGATACGGAAAAAATGAATACATAGAAACAACACGCTCACTTGTTGTAATAACTGCTCCTGGTCCCGGAAGCGGGAAAATGGCAGTTTGCCTCTCCCAGCTATACCACGATAACAAACGGGGAATACAGGCCGGATATGCGAAATTTGAGACATTCCCCATATGGAATATTCCGTTGAAGCATCCGGTTAATGTTGCTTATGAAGCTGCTACAACTGATTTGAATGACGTAAATATGATAGACCCTTTTCACCTTGAATCATATGGGATTACTACCGTTAACTATAACAGGGACATTGAAATATTCCCTGTACTAAACGCAATATTTGAAAGAATCGAAGGAAAATCACCTTATAAGAGCCCAACTGATATGGGTGTTAACATGGCCGGGTTCTGTATAATTGATGATGATGCTGTTTGCAGAGCGTCGGAGCAGGAAGTTATAAGAAGATATTACAGCACATATTGCGCTCAAAGACAGGGTTTTGCAGAAAAATCCGAAGTATACAGGCTTGAGCTCTTAATGAAACAGCTCGGTATATCATCCAAGGATAGACCTGTTGTTGATGCAGCCATGGAGCGTGCTGAGGCTACGGGAGCACCCGCGGTAGCACTAGAACTTAATGATGGCCGGATTGTAACAGGAAAAACGACCTCATTGTTGGGGGCTTCAGCCGCACTGCTATTAAATGCCTTAAAAGAGTTGGGCGGCATTCATCACGATATGCACCTGATTTCACCGATTATTATAGAGCCAATACAACAGCTAAAGGTCAAGCATATGGGAAATCGCAATCCTCGTCTGCACACAGATGAGATTCTTATAGCTCTATCTATTTGCGCGGCAACAAATCCCACAGCGGCACTTGCCATGCAGCAGCTCCACAAGCTTCGCGGTTGTGAAGCCCACTCATCCGTAATTTTATCCCGCGTGGATGAGAATGTATTCCAGAAGCTTGGCGTAAATGTTACATGTGAGCCTCAATATCAATCCAAGAAGCTTTATCATAAATGATTTCACTGCAAGAAGTCACTTGAATCTTAAATAGAGCTTGCTCCAAAATATGAATTCTCTCACGGCTCTTATTTGAGGAGATTAGCACTAGCTTTTGTACATAATACTATGCTACAATCTATCATTGTGCACATAAAGTGCTAAGAGTTTTTTGGAGGAAAAAAATTGATTACAGTTGATAATCTAAGTCTTAATTTTACCGGAACAAACTTGTTTTCCAATGTAAATTTGAAATTCACACCGGGTAATTGTTATGGCATAATTGGGGCCAACGGTTCAGGCAAATCCACGTTTCTTAAAATATTATCAGGCGAAATAGAACCTTCCACCGGCGGCGTTTTTATACCTGAAAATATACGTTTATCGGTTTTAAAGCAGGATCAATTTGCATTTGATCAGTATACCGTACTTGATACTATTATCATGGGGAACATGCGGCTATATAATATTTCACTGGAGAAGGACGCTCTTTATGCTAAAGAAGATTTCTCCGATGAAGATGGTATTAGAGCATCGGAACTGGAAGCCGAGTTCACTGAGCTAAACGGCTGGGAATCTGAAACCGAGGCTTCAAAACTTATACAGGGCTTAGGCTTGGATAATGACATTCTATATAATCAAATGTCCAGTTTGGATGGAAATTCAAAAGTTAAGGTTCTTCTGGCGCAGGCTCTTTTTGGAAACCCTGATATTATTCTTTTGGACGAGCCGACCAACAATTTGGATATTGAATCAAAAAACTGGTTGGAGAATTTTCTGCTTGAATATGAAGGAACTATAATTGTAGTTTCTCATGACAGACATTTCTTAAATACTGTTTGTACCCATATTGTAGATATAGATTATGGCAGGATTAAAATCTTTGTCGGAAACTATGATTTTTGGTATGAGTCAAGCCAATTGATTCAACGTATGATTAAGGAACAGAATAAAAAGAACGAGGAAAAAGCCAAGGATTTACAAGCCTTTATCGCACGTTTTTCGGCTAATAAATCAAAGTCGAAACAGGCTACCTCAAGAAGAAAGCTCTTAGAAAAGCTTACAATTGAAGATTTACCAGCCTCATCAAGAAAGTATCCATATGTGGGCTTTCAAATGGACAGAGAGCCGGGAAAGGAAATTCTGACTGTTGAGGGCCTAAGTAAAACCATAGATGGGGTAAAGGTTCTTAATAATGTTTCCTTTAAGGTAAATAAAGGTGATAAAATTGCTTTTGTCGGAGAAAATGAAATAACTCACACGACTCTCTTTAAAATTCTGATGGAAGAAATTGAGCCTGATGAAGGCACTTTTAAGTGGGGTGTAAGCACATCACAATCATATTTCCCCAAGGACAATTCTGAGTTTTTCAATGATTGCGATACTTCACTAATTGAATGGATTATGCAATATTCAAAGGATAAAACAGATACATACCTAAGAGGCTTTCTCGGAAGAATGCTCTTTTCCGGTGATGACGTATTTAAGCCTGTGAAAGTGCTTTCGGGTGGAGAAAAGGTTCGCTGTATGCTATCCAGAATGATGATGTTTGGGGGTAATGTTTTAGTTTTGGATCAACCTACCAACCATCTGGACCTTGAATCCATAACAGCGGTAAATAACGGATTGATTGAATTTAAGGGTATCGTAATGTTTGCGACCCATGACCATCAATTCATACAGACTGTTGCCAACAGGATTATTGAATTTACCGATGAGGGTATGTATGACAAAATGGCTACATATGATGATTACATTGAAATTAAGAAAACATTGAGGCCAATAATAGGTTAGGAGTGAATAAACATTAAAAAGTACGATACTATTGTTTTCGATTTGGATGGAACTTTGATAAACACCCTTGAGGACTTAATGGATAGCGTCAATTATTCAATGGCGGCTCATGGTTTTCCTGAAAGAAGCCTTGAGGAAATCAGAAGGTTTGTAGGAAACGGAGTAGGGAAGTTAATTGAACGTTCGGTTCCAAATGGAGTTAATAATCCGTTGTTTGAAGACTCCTTGAATATATTTAAAGCCCATTATTCAAAGAATATGCAAAATAAGACTGCACCATATAAAGGAATTATTGAGTTATTAAAAAAACTGAAAGAAGAAGGCTTTAAATTAGCGGTAGTATCAAATAAATTTGATGCTGCTGTAAAAGCATTAGTTAAAGATTTTTTTGGTGACTATATAAAAGTAGCAATCGGTGAGTCTGATACTGTTTTAAGTAAACCGGCACCGGATACTGTTTTTAAGGCCCTAGAAGAACTACATTCGATTCCTGAGAAGGCTGTTTATGTCGGCGATTCAGAGGTTGATGTAAAAACAGCCAAGAACTCAAATTTAATTTGTATAGGTGTTACATGGGGCTTTAGAGATAGAGATGTTCTAATGAATGAAGGGGCAGAATACATTATTGACCAACCGCAGGAGTTATTAGGTATAATTACCTGAAAGCCAATCAAACATGGTATTTGCATTATAAAAATCTTAACAATGCCTCAACTATATAGACAGTAAGACAGGCACACGAAGCTACGGTTAGTAGGCTCTTCTCTTTATAGGCAAGAAATATGGCGACCATTGTGCCGGCAATAGCCGAATAAAGGGAAGAAGTTGATGAAAATATGGCAGGGAAAGTCATAGCCCCTAAAACAGCAAATGGGACATAGTATAGAAAGGACTTTATAAAGTTACTTTCTATTTTTTTCTTAAAAATAACAAGGGGTAGCATGCGTATTAAGTAGGTTACACCCGCCATAACCAGAACATGAATTAAGGTCATTCAGCCGCCTCCTTTACGGGGAAGAACAATGCCCCAAAAAGTGAAGCTATAATTGCGCATATGATAATTGCAAACCCGCCGGATATCTGATTGATAAATGGAGCGTATTTAAATAGAAAACTGAGGGAAACTGATAAAAGGATTACAAATAATACCGATTTAGATTTCTTGGCAGGCGGAATTATTATAGCTATAAACATACCATATAGTGCAATATTTAAAGCAGAGGAAACTGACTGGGGGAGGACATTGCCGGCAAGGGCACCCAGCAGAGTTCCGGCTGACCAGCCCAGGTATGGAGCAGTAATCAAACCATACATATATTTTTTTCCTATCTCATGGGGTTTACCACTGGCCACTGCAAAAATCTCATCTGTTATGCCGAAAGATATCACCAATCTATTAAATATATTAAAGGATTTATCTGTTTTCTGGGAGAGTGATAAGGACATCAGTGCATAGCGAAGATTAATAACCAATTGGGTAAGAGCCATCTCAATATAAGGAGCACCGGCACTTATGAGACCTATTCCCGCAAACTGACCTGCTGAGGTAAGATTAGTCATGGATATCAATACTGTAATCCAAACCGGGAGCCCTGAATTAACGGCCATAATACCGAAGGAAAAAGAGACCGACAGGTATCCCAATCCAATGGGTATTCCATCTTTTAAACCATCTAAATAGCTGTATGCAGATTCTTTAGGTCCCACTTTACAAAACCTCAAACCATAGAAGAAGTAACTTCTTCATACTAATAAAAAAAGCTACACTGATTACTTGAAGAAGCCCTTCTGGAATATACTATACTTCTTGACACAATGCAACACACTTTTGATGGCACGTTTAGGAACTTAACATATATTACTTAGTGCTTTATGTGATTAAGTCACAGATAAAATTAGGATAATCACTATAATTAGATATAAGATAAGTGACAAATTAATCTATGTTGATAATTCTAGGAGGAAATGAAATTGATTGGATTTTTAAAAAGAGAAAATAGCCAAGTAATTCATGTAAATGATTTGGATAACCTTATTGGTAAGATTGAGTTAATAGATATAAGAGAACCTTATGAGTATAAAAGCGGATCAATAAAGACAGCAAAAAATATACCTATGGGAAACTTATTAGAGAATCCGGAAAAATTTTTAATGAAAGATAAAACCTATTATATTATGTGCCAATCAGGTGGTAGAAGTGGTAGAACTACAAAGTTACTTGAAAAACAAGGATTTCAGGTGGTAGATGTTGCCGGGGGAATGGGTTCCTATGTTGGAATAAAGAGAAAATAGGAAACACCCAAGTATTCGGCATTTTATGCAAATAAAAAAATTACCGCTAAAAATACGATTGTATCTTTAACGGTAATTTTTTTGGTGCGGCCGACCGGACTTGAACCGGTATGCTCGTCGCATACGCCCCTCAAACGTACGTGTCTGCCAATTCCACCACGGCCGCATGTTTGCTGCAGGAACAGCAAGATTTATTATACATATTGAATTTGGCTCTGTCAATACAAAAACAGCAATTTCTTATGGTCATAATTAGCTAAATAAGGCATAAAAAACTATCGCTTGTTTTCATTATGGATGCAATGGTCAATGGCAACGGTAAGAGCACAGAATAGAGGGACATTGTTATCATCATTTACAACAAGCTCATAGCTGTCTCCCCAGGAAAGCCATACTTTATGGAGTTCACCGATAATGAAACCGTTATTCAGAATGGCAAAATCCATTCCAAAGAGATTGCCTTCGAAGGTGTAGTCTCCTAACTCACTCTGAATCGAAAGCTTCGGAGTGAATAAGGAAAACTCTTTTTTAATTATCGCACTTAATGTATTACCACTGTAGATATGATATTCGGGAAGGAACTTAAAAAGCTTTTGCTCAATAAAGAATATTTCTGTTCCTATTGCATCGTATAGATGAATTTTAGCCCCAAAGGTGAAAACCTCACCCTGGACAGTAAATACAGTCTGTCCTGCCTCGTTAAAAATATTGTACTTATCACCAAAGGAAAAAACTTTCTGTTTAATATAAAGCTTGGTCATATTTCACCTCAATAACACAAAATAATTATTCACAAAAGATTCAAATTCTAGCCCATAATATATGGTATACTTATCAATAATAGTAGCTTAATTATTGTTAATATGCAAATTAAAATAGGATTAAGGTAAGGTTTATTATTATGACAGAGGAAGAAAAAATTTTTGATGTGGCTCCGGGAGAAAAGTATGTAGATAACAGAAGTAGAGTGACAATATTCTTTCAAGTTTTAGCTAGGAAGTTTTGGAAGCTTATAAGTATGAATTTGCTATTTATAGTCTTTAATATACCGTCGATTATTATAGCATTTATTTTAAGCGGATATGTAGCAGATGCGTTTTCTCCTATTATTGAAAGTTCATCTGATTTATTTGGTATTCTCTTCGTATATGGTTTTCCGTTGCTGTTATTCTTAATGGTTATTCCGCTCATCACAGTAGGGCCGGCTCAGGCAGGTTTGACTTATCTTCTGCGGTGTTTCTCATATGAGTTGCCTACGTTTTATTGGTCGGATTTTAAGGATAAAATGAAAGAAAATCTTAAGCAAGGTATTATCGTGTGCTTGATTAACCTGGCAGGGGTAGTCCTTGTAATAATTGACTTCTTTTTATATAAACAACTAAGCAGAACAGGTACAAGTTTTATAATCGCAGTTGCCAATGGGTTACTCATAGTATTTTCTCTCATATTTATGATGATTGGTATGTATATTTACCCCATGATGGTAACCTATGAGCTGAACTTGAAAAATTTATACAAGAACGCATTTTTGTTTAGCATGGGAAGATTTCTTCCGAATTTGGGGGTGCTTCTGATATGCTTTATATTAATCATAGGGCCCATGGCTGTGGTAATGTTCACCGGTAACGCTCTAGCCCTATTAATAGTATATATTTACTATTTAATTCTTGGATTTACCTTACCGGGATTAGTTATAAACTTTTATATAAATCCTATTATAGACAAGTATTTAAAACCTGATCCAACAAAGGGTAGCTAAATAGTAAAGCTCAAGTGGATAATCCTCTTGAGCTTTATCTAAATGATTTATCCTAATGGATAAATCTATAATCCCTTCTTATGCGAAAATATCCTGCATTTTATAGTATCCGGGGGCCTTATCATATAGGAAGGCAGCCGCTTTCAGAGCCCCTTCAGCAAAGAGTTCCTTTGACACCGCTGTGTGCTTGATTTCAATCATCTCGTCATTTCCCGCAAAAAGAATAGTGTGCTCACCGGTTATTGTTCCGCCCCTGATGGAATGAATTCCTATTTCGTCTCTTGTTCTTTTTTGCATCGAGGAGTGACGATCATAAACATATTTCATCTCATTTCCCGGTAATGAAGAATTTATCGCATCTGCAATAGCCAGAGCAGTACCGCTTGGTGCATCAATTTTCTGATTGTGGTGCTTCTCAATAATTTCTATATCAAAAGCTCCGTTAAGTGTTTTTGCGGCTCGCTTTACCAAGTCAAGTATCAGATTGATACCAAGGGACATGTTAGCAGACAACAAAACCGGTATTGTAAGTGATGCTTGTTCTATTAAAAGCTTTTGCTCATCACTGTGTCCGGTTGTTGCAATTACAACGGGATAAGATTTTTCAGTCGCATATTCCAAAATACCTGCAAGAGCACTTGGGTGAGAAAAATCTATTATAACATCCACAACTTCTTTCACTTGAGATGTATGTGTATATACAGGGAACGAATTACCTTCTTTAGTGGATGAATCAATTCCCGCTACAACCGACATTCCTTCTTTATACATACACGTTCTTGCAACAATTTGCCCCATTTTTCCGTTGCATCCTACCAGAAGTATACGAATCATTAAAAAACCTCCATCAATTTATGAAGAATAAGCTTAGATAAGTCCATATTCCTGTAAAGCTTTTTTAAGCTGCACCATACCGGACTCTGATATATCTACCAACGGCAAACGGCATGAGCCAACGTTAATGCCCATTAAATTCATCGCGGCTTTGACCGGAATGGGATTAGTTTCACAGAACAGTGCCTTTTCCAAAAGAACGGACTTAATCTGTAAATCCCTGCTTGTTTTAATGTCCCCGTCAATAAAGGATTTAACCATAACATGCATGTCTTTGGGAATTATATTTGCTATTACCGAAATAACACCCTTCCCACCTAGAGCAAGCAATGGCACAACATTTCCGTCCTCACCCGAATAAAGATCCAGTTTGTCCCCACACAGATATAATACCTCTGCTGCTTGTAGGAGATTACATTCTTTAACTGCAACGATATTCTCAATATCGGCTAATCTCTTCAGAGTAGAGGGACTTATATTCAAATTAGTCCTTGAAGGTACATTGTAAAGAACCATTGGGATTGTAATGCTTTCAGCTATAACTCTAAAATGTTGGTAAATGCCTTCCTGAGTGGTCTTGTTATAGTATGGTGTGACCGAAAGTATAGAATCCACGCCGACCTCCTCACAATACTGTGAGAGCTTGACAGCATGACGGGTATCATTGCTTCCTGCGCCTGCCATAACATGTACACGCTTATTTATTTTTTCTACTGCGAAGCGAATTACCTCTTTGTGTTCTTCATCGGGCATTGTGGATGCTTCACCGGTAGTACCGCAAATTAAAATTGCGTCAGTACCTTCTTTTATTTGCCATTCAATCAGTTCTTCAAGCTTAGTATAATCTACTCCGGTGTTATTGAAGGGGGTCACTAGGGCTACACACGAACCGGTAAACAATGTTTTTTTCATAGTTGGCACTCCTTTCAGAATAACAAATATATTTTCAAGTAGAGTCCGACAAAAAAAGCCGCCTGATTATCTACCGGCAGCTTGTTTTTTACAACAACAAATGAGTTAATTAACTCCACCGATAGCACTCCGCTAATAATAGCGACAGTTGAAAGGCTATTTGCCGGTCAACCAGGCCACAGATGTAACGGCATCTGCTACCTTCGGCGTTTTCCCCTTTTCTCTGGGTTCACCGGACCTGTTATCCTCACCCAGGCTACTTATGAAAAACGCACCTCTATCTATAAATTATATTCTATTTGGCTTCAGTACTCCACACCTTACGTGTGAAAATATGATTCACGCCAATCAATTTCGTAAATGATATCATTTATACCTTACATTGTCAAATAGTAAATTAATATGATATATTAATGATGCAAAATAGTTTATTACTATAATAATGGAGGTATTTTTGTGGCTCCTAAAAAAGTACAGAAGAAAAAGGCAAAATCAAAAAAGAACACTAGAACAAGTAGCCCCACCAATCAGTTAAGAACAGAGGTTTCAGGGCTTATTATATTTGCAATAGGAATACTTATGGGTTTAAGCATATACTTTAAAAACATTGTAGGTCCTTTGGGTGAGATTCTAGGAAGATTTATCGGGGGTTTGTTTGGTCTATCGGCATATGCAGTGCCTCCGATGGTTATAATTCACGGTGTTATTAAGATTTTCAAGCCTAAGCTTCTCAATCAAAACAGAAGGTTTTCTCTTATAGTTGTGCTGCTCATTCTTTTTTCCGCAATGCTTCAAGCAGGCCTTTATGATGTTGCTAAATATGAAAATATGTCATTAATCAGGTATATAAGCACCTTCTACCGAGAGGGAGTCAGCGCTATCGGAAAGGGTAGTGCATTTATTTCCAGCGGTGGAGTGCTAGGGGGAATAGTAGGTGTACCTTTACTTTTCGTGTTTAAAAAGTGGGGGACTATGATAGTTCTTACTACAGCAGCCATTATATTAGCTATGCTTATTACAAGACTTTCCTTATCGGATGCTGCCAGAAGTGTTGCAAAAGGAACGAGTGAAGCCTTTACCGGAATGGTTGATGCTGCACGAAAAAAGCGTGAGGACATGATTTTCAGAAAGAGTCTGGATGAAATTATGGAGGAAGAAACAGACCAACAGAAAATTGTTACAGTTAAGAAAAAGAAGGGAAGAATCGTAGATTTTCCTATGGATAACCACAATGATAGTGGTATAGAGGTAGAGAACTCGGGTAGAAATAATGATTCTGTTAATGCACCTTTTTATGAGGAACCTAATTTTAAGGAAAGTGACAAATTAAAGGTTTTCAATTTTGATCAGAAAGAACCGGAGCAAGTTATTAATCATGAAAGTATTGATAAGTCGGTGCCGGAACAGCAATATGTAAAACAGCAAAAAAAGAAATCCGATAAAACAGAAGAATCGGCTCCGGCCGTTGAACCTGTAGAACCATCTATTGAAAAGAGCAGTGAATATATTTATCCTCCCATTGAGCTTCTTACCAAGTCAAAAGAGGGAGAGAGCAATATGAAGAAGATAAAATCTTCTTCTATTGATAACGCTAAAAAACTCGAAAGCACTTTGGAAAGCTTTGGAATAGGAGCAAAGGTTATAAATGTATCAGTTGGCCCTGCTTTTACACGGTATGAGCTTCAGCCGGCACCGGGCATTAAAGTTAGCCGAATAGTGAACCTGACAGATGATATAGCTTTAAATCTTGCCGCATCAGGCGTCCGTATTGAGGCACCAATCCCGGGAAAGGCAGCCATAGGAATTGAGGTGCCTAACAAAGAGGTTGCTCCTATAAGCTTAAGAAGTGTTCTGGAGTCCCCTGAATTTAAGAACCATAAGTCAAATCTCGCGGTTGCCATGGGTAAGGACATCTCCGGAGAAAACACTGTCATCGATCTGTCAAAAATGCCCCACTTACTGATAGCGGGAGCTACCGGGTCAGGTAAGAGTGTATGTATAAATTCTATCGTTGTAAGCCTTCTGTACAAAGCTTCCCCGGAGGATGTAAAACTACTTATGATTGACCCCAAGGTAGTTGAATTAGGGGTATATAATGGTATTCCTCATTTGCTTATACCTGTTGTGACAGATCCCAACAAAGCTGCGGGGGCGTTACGCTGGGCCGTCTCCGAAATGACAACCAGATATAAGCTTTTTGCAGATAAAGGTGTACGAGATTTACTGGGATATAACGCATCCATTGACGAAGCGGGGGAAGGCATGAAGCTTCCGCAAATAGTCATTATAATTGATGAGTTGGCAGATCTTATGATGGTAGCTCCTCATGATGTTGAAGATTCCGTTTGCCGACTTGCACAGATGGCTCGTGCTGCCGGAATGCATTTAGTAATTGCAACCCAGAGACCATCGGTCAATGTAATAACCGGTGTCATTAAAGCGAATATACCATCCCGTATATCATTTGCTGTGTCTTCACAGGTAGACTCCCGGACCATACTTGATATGGCCGGAGCCGAGAAGCTTTTGGGTAAAGGAGATATGCTTTATTATCCCGTCGGTATTCCTAAACCAATCCGCGTAAAAGGAGCTTTTGTTACCGATAAAGAAGTTGAACTGGTGGTTGATTTTGTCAAAAATCAGGTTCGTGCTCATTATGATGAGGAAATAATCGGGAACATCAATGAAAGTGTCAAAAATGATGACGATGGGAATTCGGAGAACGATTGCGACGAATTATTGGGGCAAGCTATTGAAGCGGTTATAGACTGTGGGCAGGCCTCGGTATCTTTTATTCAACGCAAGTTTAAGGTGGGTTATGCAAGAGCAGGTCGAATTATTGACCAGATGGCCGAGCGCAATGTGATAAGCGGATATGAAGGTAGTAAGCCAAGACGTATTCTGCTTTCAAAGGAGCGCTGGGAAGAAATGAAAATGTCCTCGGGAGATGTAATATGATATTCTTAAAAGCTATACCTATAGACTATAACGTGTCATTGGCTTTTATTGTTCTCTTAATGCTATTTCTCACTATATATATGGCTATTCGCTGTTTTCGTAGATTTAATGTTTATACGGTGATTAGTTTTGTCATACAATTGTGTATGCTTACAACCGGCATCCTGACTGTATTTAATAAGGTTATCTCCGTACCTGTCTATGAGCTATTCTTAATTCTTTTTGGGATATTATTACCCGGAGGGTTCCTGATTTTTGACTATATTGGTATGAAAACAAAAATTAAGAAATCCAATTCTGATGTCCCTCTGATAGAAAAAATAGAAAAGCAAAGCAATGTTGGCTGGCGGTATGATGAGTACATCGAGAATCTTGACGAATGGAAATCCGAGATTAGCGCCGGATCGATTGCCGGAACATTGGAATTAACAGATAAGCACCTTAAGAACAATGTTACCCAGCAGCTTTCAGTGGTTCATAAGCTGATTGACAATGGGGAATATAAACAGGCCCTTGAAATCTATAGTATTCTGTCGGAGCTTTTAAGCAGCAATGCCCCAATTATGTATAACACAGCATGGCTGAATTACAAAAATGGGCAGTACGAAGAAGCTATTAAATGCTATAAAAAAGCAATATATATAATTGGCGATGATGTACCATTAAAACAAAAGAATAAAAAACAAAGCGAAGAGATGGCATTATTACGTCCTACTCTTCATTTCGGATATGGTTTATCACTTTATTCATTGCAAAAATATGTTCTGGCAATTAACCAGTTTAATCTGGTACTAAAAGATATTGGGGGATTAAGAGAAGCTGATATTAATATAGCTAAATGTTATATTGCGCTGGGTGAACTGGCAGAATCTCAGAAGCACATCCGTATTGCATTGAAAGCTAAGGAAGACAACAAGCTAAGATATCTGTTAGCACGACTGTGCTTTGAAAAAAATGAAGAAATGGAGTGTAAGCATCAATTAGAGACTATAGTTTCCAATGATTCTGAGTTTACCGAAGCATGGAGCTTGCTGGGAAAACTTTATCGACAACGCAGTGACTGGCCTAATGCCCTGGTGGCATATAAAAAGCTTACTTCGCTGACACCACAGGATGCTGACGCTTATTATCGGCTGGGAATTGCACAGCGCCACGAGGGTAAGATTGAAGAATCACTTTCTAGCTTTAAGTTTACAGTTGAGCTTATGCCTGAACACAGCAGAGCCCACTATAGCCTGGCATCAATTTATGATGCCGAGGGTAAAACCGACAAGGCTATAGAATGCTTGAAAGAATCCCTTAGGGGAAATGAACGCCTTGAGATGGCTTACAACCTTCTTGCAGAGATTTATATATCTGTAGATAAAATATATGAGGCAATTATGGTTTACGAAGAGGCTGCCAGAGAACATCCCGAATCGTATCTGATTCACTTTAACTTAGGAGTTTCATTTATGATGATGAAACGTTATGAGGAGGCAGTAAGGGTATTTAAAAATGCTCATAAGTTAACCTCTGACGACCCGGCTTTATATTATAACTGGGCATCTGCAGTAATATCTCTGAAAAATTATTCAGAGGCTGCCAGATTATATAAGGAAGGTCTGAAATTAAAAGAAGATGATGATGAAATTCTCTTTGGGTTAGCAAGAGTATCTGCTTTATCGGGTGATGTTGATGCCACAATCGGATTTTTAGTACGCGCTTTTGAGATTAATCCCGGCTTAAGACTCAGAGCGAAATCATCTCATGATTTTGCGGCTTTTCGCACACATCCTGAGTTCATGGAAATTACTAGATTGCCTATGAAGGAAGATAGGAAGAATGCCTAATGAAACAAGTATTCCTAAAAAGGAGTACCAATTTATGAAAATGCAAATTGTAAAAATATTATTTTCATAATTTTTCATAGTGTACTTTTTTATACTGCCTGTAAACTATTTATTTAGCGAAAATCAAATATTTATTGATAAATATATGAAATGTGCTTGATTAAATATTGCATATTTCATATATTATTAAGGGGTGCATTATACCCCTGCTTATTAATAGGTAAAATGATATGGAGGCCTTTACTATGTTTAAAACTATAAAAATAGGAATTCTAGGTTACGGAAATATAGGAAGAGGGGTTGAGTTGGCTATCTTGCAAAACCCTGATATGGAGCTTGTTGCTATCTTTACAAGAAGAAACCCGGAGAGTATTAAGAATATTAACAAGGGAGTAAAGATAGTTAATACCGATGACATTACTAAGTATAAAGATGATATTGATGTATTGATTCTTTGTGGCGGATCGGCTACTGATTTACCGGAACAGGGTCCACAGTATGCCGGTTTGTTTAATTATGTTGATTCATTTGATACCCATGCGAAAATTCCTGAATACTTTGCTAATGTTGATAAATCGGCAAAAGGTGCAGGAAAAACAGCCGCCATATCAATCGGCTGGGACCCGGGGCTCTTCTCGATGAACCGTATGATTGCTGAAGCTGTACTACCCAACGGTGAAAACTATACCTTCTGGGGTAGGGGCGTGAGCCAAGGTCATTCCGATGCTATCAGAAGAGTGGAGGGGGTCAAAGATGCAATTCAGTATACAATACCAGTACAAGAGGTTGTGGACAGAATCAGAACAGGAGAGGCGCCTCAATTGACCACAATGGATAAGCACATCAGAGAGTGCTTTGTTGTAGCTGAAGAAGGAGCCGATAAATCGAAGATTGAGGAAACAATCAAAACTATGCCCAACTATTTTTCCGATTATAATACGATTGTTCATTTTATCTCCGAAGAAGAGCTTCGTAAGAATCATAGCCAAATGCCCCATGGTGGCTTTGTAATTAGGAGTGGCAAAACCGGAATAACTGATAAAAAGCATGTTATTGAATTTTCATTGAAGCTGGACAGTAACCCCGAGTTTACAGGAAGTGTCATGGTGGCATATGCCCGTGCCGTCGCCAAGTTAAACAAAGAAGGGAAAACCGGTGCCGTTACAGTCTTTGATATCCCGCTAGGATATCTGTCTCCAAAAACTCCTGAAGAGTTAAGAAAAGAGTTACTGTAGTATATAGTAGCCCAGCACTAAGGGTGGGCTACTGATATCATCATATGCAACAATAATTGACACAAAGAATAGAATTGCTTTACACTGAAGATGGCAATATTTTCTGTAAAGAGGTATGTAATGATGGCATATAAGTTGTTAGACGGTAAGGATCTGGCCAAAAGGATGAAACAGGCCATGAAGCTTGAGGTTCAGAGCCTTGCTGAAGAAGGAATTGTCCCCGGTCTTGCGGTTGTTATAGTTGGAAACGATCCTGCTTCCAGAGTCTATGTTAATAATAAGAAGAAGGATTGTGAAGAAGTAGGGATAAAATCATTTGAGTATGCACTTCCTGAAGAAACAGGAGAAGAACAGCTCCTTGGTTTGATTGACGCTTTAAATCAGGATCCTGCTGTAGACGGGATTCTGGTACAGCTTCCTATTCCCAAGCATCTTGATGAAGTAAAAGTTATTCGCAGAATCAATCACGAAAAGGATGTAGATGCGTTCCACCCGTATAACACAGGTGAATTAATGATCGGACGTCCTGTTTTTGCACCATGTACTCCTGCAGGTGTCATGGAACTAATCAAAGACGCAGGCCTTGAAGTTTCCGGTAAAAATTGTGTTGTTGTAGGAAGAAGTAATATTGTCGGTAAACCCATGTCCATGTTGATGCTCCATTCTAACGCCACCGTAACCATTTGTCATTCCAAGACAAAAGATTTGAAAGATGTGTGCAAACAGGCCGATATCCTGATTGCAGCAATTGGAAAGGCAGATTTTATCACTGCGGATTATGTTAAGGATGGTGCCGTGGTTATTGATGTGGGTATGAACAGGAGAGATGATGGCAAGCTTACCGGGGATGTTGATTTTGAGAGTGTAAGCGCGAAGGCTTCAGCCATAACGCCTGTTCCCGGCGGAGTTGGGCCTATGACAAGAGCCATATTACTTAAGAATACAATTAAAGCTTGCAATATGCACAAAAAAGACATGCTTTCTTGACATGAAATTTAAAACTGTATACAATAGTTTCATAATGGCATTTTGTATGCGTATTAAATGTTGCCATTTATTGCTTTATTGATTGATTTTGAATTGTATGAAGAAACAAAAGCCAAGGAGGTGAGTAATATCGATTTATTTTCAATTTTAATAGGACTCGTAGTTGGAATTATCATAGCAGTTATTAGTTCACTTATATTCTTCCGAAAGGGAGTTGAACATAGAAAGCGAGTGGCAGAGGCAGAGTTTGATAGTGCGGAAAAGGAAAGCCAGCGCATAGTAAGTGAAGCTGAAAAAGTTGCTGAGAGAAGAAAGCGTGATGCCTTAATTGAGGCACGTGAAGAGATCCACAAAAGCAGGGTTGAAATAGAGAGAGAAGTCCGGGAACGCAGAACAGAAATTCAGAGAAGTGAAAGACGTTTACAACAAAAGGACGAAACTCTGGAAAAGAAAATGGATACCCTAGAAAAGAAAGAAGAATCTCTTAACAAGCAGATTCAAGAAATTGAGGCAAGACAGGCTGACATTGAAGAAATTCACAGGAAACAGCTAGAAAAACTCGAAAGCATTTCCGGACTGTCGGTTGAAGAAGCGAAACAATATCTTTTAAGTAATATTGAAGGTGAAGTCAAACACGAAGCAGCTATTATGGTTAAAGACATTTTTGAACGTGCTAAAGAGGAAGCCAATCGTAAATCGAAAGAGGTATTGGCTACAGCTATTCAAAGATGCGCGGCTGATCATGCGTCCGAAATTACTGTTTCCGTTGTTGCTCTGCCCAATGATGAAATGAAGGGCAGAATTATAGGAAGAGAAGGTCGCAATATCAGAACTCTTGAAACCCTTACAGGAATCGACTTAATTATAGACGATACACCTGAAGCTGTTGTCTTGTCAGGGTTTGATCCAATCAGACGGGAAGTCGCAAGAATAACTCTTGAGAAGTTGATTATTGATGGAAGAATCCATCCTGCCCGTATTGAAGAAATGGTTGAAAAAGCGAAAAAGGAAGTTGAAAATACCATCCGTGAGGAAGGTGACAGGGCGACATTTGAGACCGGAGTACATGGTCTTAACCCTGAAATTATTAAACTACTGGGTAAGCTCAAATACAGAACGAGTTACGGACAAAATGTTCTGTCTCACTCAATTGAAGTTTCCCATCTGGCTGGTCTTATGGCCGCAGAACTGGGTGCGGATGTTACTTTAGCAAAACGCGCAGGGCTGTTGCATGATATAGGAAAAGCAATAGACCATGAGGTGGAAGGTACTCATGTAACCATCGGTGCGGAGATTTGTAAGAAGTACAGAGAGAGTGAAGAAGTTATTCATGCTGTAATGGCCCATCATGGCGATGTAGAAGCAACTTCAGTAATCGCCGTTCTGGTTCAAGCAGCTGATGCTGTGTCCGGTGCAAGACCCGGTGCTAGAAGAGAGACACTGGAGACTTATGTAAAGCGTTTACAGAAGCTCGAAGAAATCGCTAATTCATTTACAGAAGTTGACAAGTCCTTCGCTATCCAAGCGGGACGTGAAGTTCGTATCATGGTTAAACCAGAAGTAGTTAACGATGATAGTATGATTATGGTAGCGAGAGATATTGTTAAAAAGATTGAAAATGAGATGGAATATCCCGGACAGATCAAGGTTCACATTATAAGAGAAACCCGGGCAGTTGAATATGCAAAATAGTTTTTTGGCGGGAAGCGTGCATACGCTTCCCGTGTTTTGAGAGGAAGTATTTTTTGAAGATCCTTTTTATTGGAGATATATTTGGAGAAGCGGGAAGAGACGTATTAAAAAGCCATATGCCGCTACTTAAGTCAAAATACCAACCCGATTTTTGTATTGCTAACGGAGAGAATTCTGCCGGGGGAAGAGGCATTAGCTATAATACAGCTCAAGATATATTTGACAGCGGAATAGATGCCATAACAATGGGAAACCACACATGGGCAAGAAAAGAGATTTTAAGGATTATTGATTCGGGTATAAAGATTATCAGACCTGCAAACTACCCTAAGGGTGTACCTGGCAAGGGAAAACTCGTTTTAGAAAAGAACGGGGTGCGGCTTGCCGTTATCAATCTATTGGGACGTGTATATATGGAACAGTCGGTTGATTGCCCATTTCAGACCATGGACAGAGAATTGTCATGTCTTAAAGGGCAGGCCGATTACATTCTGGTTGATTTCCATGGGGAAGCAACCAGCGAGAAGATTGCTATGGGTTATTATCTGGACGGTAGAGTTTCTTGTATGGTCGGAACCCACACTCACGTTCAGACAGCTGACGAAAAAATCCTGGATAAAGGAACAGCGTATATCTCAGATGTTGGCATGACTGGACCGGCTGATGGTGTTATTGGTGTAGATAAAGACCTAATTATTAAGAAATTTACTCTGGGTCTTCCCATACAACATGAACTGGCCGAAGGAAAATCCCAGATTAACGCAGTTGTTGTAAAAATAGACGAAGAACAAAAAAGAGCAGTAGAAATAAAACGAATAAATGAAATAGTTAAGACTTAAGTTTATTTCCGGAGGTAGTCATAATGAATCTGTTGAAGGTTTCGTCGAAATCAAACCCTAATTCAGTGGCCGGAGCTATTGCCGGTGTTATTAGAGAAAAGGGGATTGCCGAGATACAGTCAATTGGTGCCGGAGCTTTAAATCAAGCTATTAAGGCCGTAGCTATAGCCAGAGGATTTTTAGCACCTTTGGGTATTGAATTGGTTTGTATTCCTGCATTTTCGGAAATTAATGTCGATGGTGATGAAAGGACAGCAATTAAACTAATTGTTGAGCCCAGAAGACCTATTTTATAGTAATAAACGCAGTAATAAAAGCACACGGAGGATTTGAATGAGGTATAAAGAAGTATATCGTAGTTGGATTGAGAATCCTTATTATGACGAGAAAACCAAAGCAGAGCTTATAGCGATTGAAGGAAACGAGAAAGAAATTGAGGATCGTTTTTATCGGGAGCTTGAATTCGGAACAGGCGGTATGCGTGGTGTTATCGGTGCTGGAACAAACCGTATGAACAAGTATACAGTACGAAAAGCGGCACAAGGTTTAGCAAATTATGTTATGAATCAGGACATGGGAGAAAAGGGAGTAGCTATCGCTTACGATTCCCGCCGTTGTTCTTATGAATTTGCACTGGAAACCGCGTTGGTTATGGCCTCAAATAATATTAAAGCTTATCTTTTTGACGAGCTGCGCCCAACACCGGAATTATCATTTGCAGTGAGATATCTGGGGTGTGCTGCGGGTGTCGTTATCACGGCAAGCCATAATCCTAAGGAATACAATGGTTTTAAGGCCTATGGCAGTGACGGATGTCAGCTTCCGCCCAGAGAATCGGACGAAGTAATTAAAGAAGTAGACTCTATTACAGATATATCCTGCATCAGATGCATAAGTAAGGAAGAAGCCCTTAAACAAGGTTTACTTGTTATCATCGGAAAAGAGATTGACGATGCTTATATAGCTGAGCTTAAGAAGGTTTGTATAAATCCAGAGCTCCCCAAAATGTATGGTAAGAGCACCAAACTGATTTATACTCCACTTCATGGGACAGGTAATAAGCCTGTTCGAAGGATACTGAAAGAGATTGGTTTTGAACAGGTATTAGTTGTCAAAGAGCAGGAGATGCCAGATTCAGATTTTTCTACTGTTCAATATCCTAATCCCGAGGAAAAGGCTGTCTTTGAAATCGCTATCGAAATGGCTAAAAAAGAAGATGTTGACCTTATCATCGGCACCGATCCCGATGCAGATCGTGTGGGGGTTGTAGTTCGGGATACTCAAGGTGAATATATAACTCTTACTGGCAATCAAACAGGTTGCCTCCTTATGGAATATATTCTTTCTCAGAAAAAAGAGGCGGGAAACCTACCCCAAAACGCCTTTGTGGTTAAAACCATAGTATCCAGTGATTTGGCAAGAAAAATAGCACAAAGCTATGGAGTTGAAATTTTGGATGTACTCACCGGCTTTAAATTTATAGGTGAGCAGATAAAGCTCCTTGATGATACTGGGCTTAAAAATTTCATATTTGGTTTTGAAGAAAGCTATGGATACCTTTCCGGTACCCACGCCAGAGATAAGGATGCTGTTGTTGCCTCCATGCTGGTGGCCGAAGTTTACACATGGTATAAGTCCAGAGGAATGAGCCTTTATCAAGGTCTTCTGGAACTCTTTAATAAATATGGTTTTGTAAAAGAAGGGATTGATTCCTTTACCCTGAAAGGCAAGGAAGGACTTGAGAGAATTGAGTCTGCTATGGTATCACTAAGGGAAATGGAAATTTCCAAAATTGGAGATCAAGACGTAGAGATTGTTTCTGATTATGAAAAGCAGGTAAGAAAGAATTTAAAAACAAAGAAAAGTTCAAAGATAGATTTACCAAAATCTAACGTTCTCCATTATACCCTTAATCCAGGTTTTTGGTTCTGCATTAGGCCTTCGGGAACTGAACCCAAGATTAAGATTTATTATGGGGTCTCTTCATCATCTCTAGAAAAGGCGGATAAAGAGATGGCTGCCCTAAAGAGGGATGTTTTGTCAATAATAAAGCCGCTTCTTGAATAAGCAGATTCTAAAGAATATAAAAATAAAAGCCGATAAAAAAGGTATGGGAAAAAGTAATAGCATTGGAGAGATATCTTTTTATGCTATTATTTATCCTATTAAGAGCTAAACGACACGGTTTTTTACATTTAGATTATTTCGGAGGGTAAGTTTAGTGAGAAAGATAAGCCTGGAGCGAGCAAGTGCAGGTGTTAAGATAGCACGTACCATACATTCTTTGGATGGTATTATTCTATTATCTGCCGGTTCAGAGCTTACCGAGGAGATAATACATCAATTAAAACATTATAATATAACAGAGATTTATATAGAAGATGAAATATCAAATGGTATTCCGGTTTCTGATGTTGTTAGAGAAGAGATAGTTCTGGACGTCAAAGCTAAGATAAAAAACATCATGACCACTCCTTCCATGAAGATATCTATTGAGAACCAAAAAATTATGGAGATGGTAGATAAGCTCTTGGACAGTATCCTAGAAAATGATTTTATCATCGTTAACCTTACTGATATACGATCCTTGGATGACTATACATATTCGCACAGTGTTAATGTGTGTATTTTATCCCTCATTACCGGTATTGCAATGGGAATAAAGGGAGAGAATTTAAGAGAATTGGGCGTGGGAGCCCTTCTACATGATATCGGCAAAATAATGATAGATGATCAGATACTTCAGAAACCTACTAATCTTACAATTAATGAGTTTGATGAAGTTAAAAAACATACAGTATATGGTTATGAGATATTGAAAAACTTAAGTGATGTCAATTCGACTGCACACATAATTGCCTTATCTCACCATGAACGTAAGGATGGCAGCGGGTATCCATATAATCTAAAAAATAATGAAATCCCTATGCCCGCACGTATAGTAGCCATTGCAGATGTTTATGACGCACTTACAACAAACAGGATATACAGAAAAAGAATGCTACCCCACGAAGTAGTAGATTATATGTGCTCTTTGAGTAATAAACATTTTGATAAAACTGTTCTAGATGCATTTATTAGTCATATCGCCAATTATCCTGTCGGAACTGCCGTCCAGTTGAACTCTGGTGAAAAAGGTTTGGTGGCAAAGTATAATAAGAGTTTCCCCAATAGACCTGTCATAAGAGTTGTGATTGATGAAACCGGAAAGATGCTTGTGAAACCAAAAGAGATAGATTTATTAAGAAAGCCGGAATATCGTATCGTTGATATTTGGGATATTTAAAAAATGCGAGTGTAAAAACTCGTTTTTTTATATCGTCTTTGTACACAATCGTGTAAAATAATTCTGTAAGAATAAAATTTGATCACTTCAGGGGGTATATGGATAGTAATGAAATTTGATGGAATTAAGATTTTTGAACTAAAAGCAGGAGGGGTCATCAACGGTATTTATTTGTTGAAATCTGCTGATTTAAAGATATCATCCAACAAGAAAACTTATTTGGATATTATTCTGACCGATAGTACAGGTAATATACAGGCAAAGTGGTGGGATGCAAATGAAACTGATCTTGCTTCCCTTAATTTAAATAAACTATATTATGTTAATGCGAAAGTGGATCTCTGGAAGGATGCCCTTCAGCTTACACTCAATAAAATAAAAATAGCTGATGATGACGATCAAAAGCGCATTAGTGATTTTGTTCCGGCTGCTCCTCTTTCACCGGAGGATATGTTGCAAGAGGTTTATCTGTATGCAACAAAAATTAAAAACAGCGAAATACGTTCAGTTGTTATGAAGCTTTTAGATGAAAAAGAAGACAAACTTATATATTATCCGGCAGCCAAAAGCCTTCATCATGCCATGAGAAGCGGTCTTTTATATCATATTGTAAGAATGCTTAGACTAGGTGATGTAATATCAGGTGTTTATGAGGGCATAAACTCAGATTTAATTTTTGCGGGAATAATCATTCATGATTTAGCCAAGATTGGTGAGCTCTCAAGTAATGAATTGGGTATAGCTGATTATTCCAAGCAAGGTCAATTTCTGGGGCATATCATTATGGGAGTCCAAGAACTTGACAGAGCCGGAAATAGTGTGGGGGCTTCGGAAGAAGTCATGCTCTTACTAAAGCATATGGTAGTGAGCCACCACTATGAGGCTGAGTATGGAAGTCCCAAAAAGCCCTTGTTTCTGGAGGCTGAACTTTTGCACCATATTGATATGATAGATGCCAGGGTATATGACTACCAGAACGCTACAAAAAATATTGAACCCGGACAATTCTCTGAACCGGTCTGGTCTTTGGATAAAAGAAGTGTATACAAAGTTGGATTAGACGAATAGATAAATACTAAAGGATACTATTTTGGAGGATTCCATATGATAAAAAACTATATACTGGATACCAATGTTATTATTCACGATCCTTACTGCTTCTATAATTTTGAAGATAATAATGTCATAATTCCTATCGTTGCTATTGAAGAACTGGATAATATAAAAAATCGTGAGGGCATGGTAGGTTATCATGCAAGAATGGCGGCAAGAGAATTAAACAGCTTAAGGGATAAGGGAAATCTTGATAAAGGTATAGTTACCGATAACGGTGGTACCATACGAATTGAATTAGATCATATGGACATGTCATTTGTACCTGTCGGAATTGATACACATAAAAATGATACCAGAATTTTGGCTATGGCAAAGAATCTGCAAGACGAAAATATGGATATGCCAACTATTCTTGTCACAAAAGACGTCTATATGGCCATTAAGGCTGATTCCTTCGGTATTGAAGTTCAGGATTATAACAATGACAAGATAAAAAGTGATGAAGTCTATACTGGTATAAGTTATGCCTATGCTACATCGGAAAAACTGAATCTGGTTCATAAAGGTGGGCTCCCGTTTCAAGAACTGAATCTTGAAGAGCCGTTACTACCTAATCAGTTCTTGTACTTAACCAGCACCGATGATGATAATCACAAGGTTTTGGGCAGATTTGACGGGAAAAACATAATACCCCTTAAATATACGAAAAGTAGTGCATGGGGACTAAGCCCGATTAATATGGAACAGAAAATGGCATTCGAGCTTCTGATGGACAAAGATATACCTTTTGTCACCATAACAGGCGGGGCCGGTTCGGGAAAGACGATTCTAGCAACAGCGGTAGCTCTTGAAAAAGTTATTGAGCAAGGCGAATATAGCAAAATTGTTTTTGTCAGGCCTACTGTAGCGGCAGGAAATGATATCGGGTTTCTTCCGGGTACAGAGGAGGAGAAGCTGAGACCATGGATGGGAAGCTTTTATGACGCCATTGAAAATCTCATGAGCTTCAAAGCAAATGGGAAGGAAGATCCGTCTAAGAACACCCGTCGTCCCGAAAAGCCTGATTTTTCTGTTGAGCACTTTATTGAGACGTATAGGATGCGTGGGGTTATTGAAACGAAGACTTTTACATATATGCGGGGACGTACCTTAAGCAATGCAATGGTTATAGTAGATGAAGCCCAGGAGCTTACACCACATTTGGCAAAGCTTATGTTAACCCGTGCGGGATTTGGCTCAAAATTCGTTTTTATTGGAGATCCTACAGATAATCAGATTGATAATGTTCTCGTAGATGCAAAGAGCAATGGCCTTGTATATACTTTGGAAAGAATGAAACAGTTCCCGATTACTGGCCATGTTGCGTTGAAGCAGGTAGAGAGAAGTCCTTTAGCGAGTATTGCAGAACGTAACATGTAGCCATATTGTTGCCGTGGGATAATAATGATATACTTATAAAGAAGTGTGAAACTGAGATGAGATGCAAGGAGACAAACATGATTAATATAGTAAAGGTTGAAAACAAACGTCAGCTTGATTTATTTATCAAGTTTCCTTTTAAACTATACAAAGATAATCCCTATTGGGTACCACCACTTATATCCGATGAAAAATTTACTTTAGATAAAAAGAAAAATCCAGCTTTTGAATTTAGCGACGCCGAGCTTTGGCTTGCATATAAAGACGGTGTAGTGGTAGGCCGCATAGCTGGTATTATAAGTCACAGTTACATAGAAAAATGGGGAAATAAATATGCCCGTTTTGGTTGGATTGATTTTATTGATGACATAGAAGTATCAAAAGCTCTGCTTGAAACCGTAGAAACCTGGGCGAAGGAAAATGGTTTAGTAGGTGTTCATGGTCCATTGGGGTTCTGTGATATGGATAAAGAAGGAATGCTCATTGAAGGCTTTGAAGAGTTGGGGACTTTTATTACCATATATAACTTCCCATACTACATGAAACATATGGAAGCTTTAGGCTACGTCAAGGATGCTGAATGGATAGAAATAGACATAACCCTACCAAAGGATGATGCGGCTAAGAAAATATCAGCGCTTGCCCAAAGAGCTAAAGAAAAATATGGTCTGAGTGTTGTTCCGCTTAAAAAACCTAAGGATGTTTTTCCTTATATCAAAGAAATATTTGATTTGCTTAATAAAGGCTACGAACATCTTTATGGAGTTGTTCCCGTTACCGACAAGCAGGTTGAGTGTTATGTAAAGCAATTCTTCTCATTTTTAAATGTCGATTATATTTGCATAATTAAGGGCTTAGACGATGAAATAGCCGGTATCGGAATTATCATGCCCTCGCTTTCCAAGGCAGCTCAAAAGAGTAAAGGGCATCTTTTCCCGACCGGATTTATTCATTTTTTAAATGCCATTAAGAAAAATGATACCCTTGATTTGTATCTGGTTGCCATAAAGCCTGAGTTGCGTTCAAAAGGTGTTCCATATGTGATGCTTGATGAACTGACACAAGCGGCTATCAAAAATGGTGTGGTAAGAGCAATTGCATCTCCTGAACTGGAGACAAATCACGCGGTTCAGTCGATGTGGAAGAATTATGAAACCCGCATCCATCGCAGGAGAAGATGTTATCTTAAATTGTTTAATAGTATAAAAGAAATTGAATAATAAAAGTATATTCATAAATAGATGAGTATACAAGTATATTATATGGGTCTGAAAGGAGGTCATGTTATGGATGTTTATATTTATACCTGGTTGGGTTTAATGGTCATACTTATCGGAGTTGAGGCTGCAACAGTTAGCCTGACAACGATTTGGATGGCTGCAGGGTCGCTGGTTGCTTTAATTTTGGCGATGTTTAACCTACCCCTATGGTTGCAGATTACAGCATTTTTTATCACATCAATTATCATGATTATATTTACAAGGCCTATCGCTGTAAAATATCTTAAGGTTGGAACCCAAAAAACCAATACTGACGCTATAGTTGGGAGGACAGGCTTGGTAATCATGGATATATCGGAGTATAAATCGGGCCAAGTCAAAGTAGGGGGTCAGATATGGACAGCAGTAAGTCAATCAGGTGATTCTATACCAGCAGATACTGAAGTAGATATTGTAGCTATTGAAGGTGTTAAGCTGATTGTAAAGGTGTCTGATAAGGCTTATCAATAAATAGTTTTTGGAGGTATTTATAATGGAGTATGTAATTATTATTTTAGTAGCACTTTTGATTGTTATTGCTATCAGGAACATTCTGATTGTTCCACAAGCTTGGGCATATATAGTGGAGAGGCTGGGTGCATATAAGGAAACCTGGCATGTGGGTCTTCATTTAAAACTTCCTCTAGTTGATAAAATAGCAAACCGTGTATCTATAAAAGAAAAGGTTTTAGATTTTCCGCCTCAACCTGTTATAACCAAGGACAATGTAACCATGCAGATTGACACTGTTATATATTTTACAATTACCGATCCTAAACTTTACACCTATGGTGTAGAGCGTCCTATGATGGCAATAGAAACTCTAACAGCAACAACTTTACGTAATATTATAGGTGATTTGGAGCTGGATGAAACCTTAACATCCCGTGACACTATTAATAGCAAGATGCGTATTATTCTTGACGAGGCTACCGATCCATGGGGGATAAAGATAAACCGTGTGGAGGTTAAAAATATTATTCCTCCGGTTGATATTCAGAACGCTATGGAAAAACAAATGCGTGCAGAGCGAGAAAGACGTGAAGCAATTCTTAGGGCCGAAGGTGAAAAGCATTCCAGTATTTTGGTATCTGAAGGAAAGAAGCAATCCGCTATTCTGGAAGCTGAAGCTGAAAAGATTTCTGCTATTCTTCGTGCGGAGGCGAAAAAGGAAGCTACAATTCGTGAGGCAGAAGGACAGGCCGAAGCAATTCTTAAGGTGCAAGAGGCTACCGCTCAAGGATTGAAAATGATTAAAGATCAGGAACTGAGTAAAGAAGTTATTGCAATAAGAAGCCTTGAGGCATTTGAAAAAGCCGCTGACGGTAAAGCGACAAAGATTATAGTTCCGTCTGATATTCAGAACATGGCTTCATTTGTAACTTCTATTAAAGAATTATAAAATAATTTATTTAGTTGGTAACTCATTATAAAAGGCTGGTTCAATGCTGAACCAGCCTTTTATAGACTTCATTAACCATGTTTTTTCAGGGGGAACTTCTTATTCAATTCAACATAGGCGTTACCTCTTACCAACGCATGCTCTATATCGGTGCAAAAATTATCTTTACCGATAAGTTCTACAAAACCATGTCTGGTCAAAAGGTCGTATGGCTGTTCCTGAACCTGTGTGAAAAGAAGGAGTATCTTATGCTTTCGGCAGTATGAGTAAGTCTTATATAAGGCATGATAACCCGTAGCATCCATAAAAGTTGCGTGGCGCATACGAATAATCATAACATATGTTTTTGAGATATTCTCTTGTATGGTCTGGATAAATTTATCTGCGGCACCGAAGAAAAAGGGCCCATATATTTGGAATATTTGAATTGAAGAATCAATTCCATCCGGATTTCCAATGGTAATATTAGGATCTTCCTCAAGATTACTTTTAATCGATTCAATCTTTGTGTAATCAGCCATTCGCTTCATAAATAGGAATGCTGACATTACTACGCTAAACTCAATGGCTACCACAAGGTCCATGACCACAGTTAATATAAAAGTACTTAAAAGAATTGCGATATCTGTTTTTGGGGCTTTAAATAAGTTTTTAAAAGCTCTCAATTCACTCATATTGTATGCGACAACCATTAATATAGCAGCAAGAGTTGTCATAGGTATCATTTTGGCATAGGGCATAAATATCATCATTACAGCGAAGACAACGAGTGAATGAACCATGCCTGCGACAGGTGTTCTACCACCGTTTCTGACATTGGCTGCTGTTCTGGCGATAGCGCCTGTAGCCGGGATTCCTCCGAAAAGGCCCGAAAAGATGTTAGCTACACCTTGTCCAACGAGTTCTGTGTTTGAATTGTGTCTGTCTCCTATCATACCATCGGAAACAACAGCCGACAATAATGATTCTATTCCGGCAAGAACAGCTATTGTCAACGCTGTAGGGAAGATGTCAATTATCATTGCAAGGTCAAAGTTGGGTAATTGAAAAGTGGGAAGAGTAGCTTGCAGATTACTAAAACGATCGCCAATAGTCTCCACCTTTATACCCAGCAAATTTACAAAAATTGTTGTAGCTATGATAGCTATAAGTGAACCGGGGATTTTTTTGTTTATGTATGGCCAGCCAATCACTATCAGCAGGGAAATGACACCTACGATTAAGCTGTTAATAGACATTGTATTAATCGATTTAATGTATTCGCCTATTCTTGGAATAAATTCTGATGGAACCCTTTCCATTTTAAGCCCCAGGAAATCATTTATTTGATGAGTAAAAATAACTAGGCCTATACCGCTTGTAAAGCCGGTAGTAATTGGGTAAGGGATATACTTGATTATCCCTCCAAGCTTGATAAGGCCCATAAAAATAAGGATTATCCCCGCTAGAATAGTTGCCAGCACCAGTGCAGGATATCCTTTTTTCTCAATAATTCCGTATATAATTACAACGAATGCTCCTGTAGGTCCACCGATTTGAACTCTGCTTCCTCCCAAGAATGAAATGAGGAAACCTGCAATTATTGCGGTATAAAGACCCTTTTCCGGAGATACACCTGAAGCGATAGCTAAAGCGATTGATAGGGGAATTGCTATTATTCCGACAATGAACCCTGCTGTCAAATCCTTGAAGAATTGCTCCATTGTATAACCGGCCCCCAAGACGGTAAACAATTTTGGCTTTTGCATTTTACTAACCCTCTCCTAATACCAAAACATATCTGTAATGTTTGATTTTTCTTAGAATATATGACGTCTATATTAATACAATATTAAAAATATCACTTAAAAGATGAAGTGTAAAATAGAAAAAAATGATAAGAGATTGTCACTTTTTGTCTATTGTATACAGATGAACAATTATTAAGGGTTTTGAACACTGCTCTTGTAGCTTGCTATAAGCAGGTCAACCATTCTGCCATAGCTTTTTACGCCGTCTGTCTGACCATTTAGCTTTAGATAAGTATCATTCATTTTATCTGCAACTTCCTGCGTAAGTCCCTCAAATTGTTTCCAATAAATTCTCTCAGCTTGCAGGTCCCTTTGGTATCCCGGACTGTAGTTTTTTGCTATGGCAAAGTACCGGTCGGGACTCTCGGAGTATAATGCATTCATACTATATTGCAAAGCCATAACGCTGCCCGAATACTTAAAATCTACATCCGGATGTGCCATACAGGCAATGAACGAGATATAATTAGCTTCATCCTCTCTGGCAAAACCCCGTTGGTGTGCCATTTCATGAAGCGTTGTTGAGGCTATTCCTGATATCGGAATATCAACATCAATATTTGCCTCGCCTGAAAGACAGGAATAAAGGCCAATTATATTAGAGTGAGACATTAGTCGTGATAATAATACGGGCTTTGGTTGCCCATATTTTCCTCCTAGAAAGGTATACTTTTCTTCAATAGCATCGTAACCAGCCTGGGCACGTTTTAGTATTGACTTATAGCCACCTTCCACTGTCATTACTCCATTCTCATCTTCCTTAACCTGTTCCCTCAACTCGTTGGTCATATCCACAAGATATTCGCAAAGGTTCTCCAAATCATCAACCGATGACTCCTGTACATCTATGTTAGCGAGTTCAGAGAAAGGTAGCCGTTCATAATTAATATTCCATACCATAACCTGAATGAAAAACCATAGAGAACCCACTAATACAATATTGGCGGTAAAGGGCAAAAAGATTGACCAATCCCTTGCTTTAAATGCTTTAACAATAAGATAAATAATCCTTATGGGAATATATAAGACAAGAAAAATAAGGACAAATTCGGCTATTGAAAACGGGAATATCCCTGTTAGCAAGCTTACAGGTTGCATAATATATTTATAAATACCTCTTGAATACACATTTTCCGTAAAAACGGGGGAGCTTGCCATGAGTCGTCTAATAAGCATTGCCAGTGGTATAAGCACTATTAAAAAAAACTTCCATTTTAAATTCTTTTTTCTTATAGATAATTTCTTGTTTCTCATATATACGCCCTAGCCAACATTTTACACTAACAGATGATATTTATGGCAGGGGCTTAGCCTCCTTCATTTGTTTTAATTTAATTTTATCCTGAATAGCTGATTATATTTTATCATGAAAATAAATCAAAATTTAAACTTATAGGCGAAATATTCCTTATTTTCATGTATAATATATTCCAAGTAGAATACAAGTCTACTAAAATAATGCTTGGAGGGCGTTTTTATGATTGAGAATGTTAGTAACGAGTTGAAAACTTATTTTGAGAGCAAGCCTATACTATCCACTTTATTAGCTTTTGATATGTATGTTCTTATAGGCTGTAGTGCTTTAAGATTTCTTGATGTTTTCTTATCCCTTGGTATCATAAGTACATTATTATATTATGTATTTTTTCTTGGCATTCTCTTATGCCTTGCTAAGAAGAATTTCTTTGCTCTTACTATAGGCCTTGGTATTGAAGCCTTAATTGACCTTATTTATGTTATTAAGTATTTACCCGGTGAGTATGGTTTCTTTAGCTACTCTAATTTTATTGGAATGCTGGTTTTCGGATTCTTCGCATTCCTGGCATTTAAAAAATATTCTGCAAAGAGCAGTACATAATTAAAAAGCTTAGTTAAAGACACCCCGAAAAGATAGACAAAATTATAGCTTGATGGTATAAATGCAAAATTAAAGAAGGACAATATAAGGATAAGATAAGGACAATTTTAAGCAAAAAGGGTATTGTGATTTTCTGCAATATGCATTATAATAACATTTGCCCGTTACGAATGAATTGAATCGATGATTCAATTCACTTAAGATTCTCGAACAGGCACCAAAGAACATACATGTTCTCATGTTATTGATACTTCGTATGAATAACATTTGCCCGTTACCGAAATCGAAGATTTCGAACAGGCACCAAAGAACATACATGTTCAATGGTTATTATTTGTCACTGTCGGGGTGTAGCTCAGGTGGATTAGAGTGCTTGCTTGGGGTGCAAGAGGTCGCACGTTCAAGTCGTGTCACTCCGACCAAAAGAAAAGCAAGGGTTCATAAATTGTACCCTTGCTTTTTGATTTTTACCGGAATGGGCAGAACTGGAGCATATTATGAGTTTTTGTCATTAGTCAAAATACCAATCATGACCATTCCATTTGCCGATTCGACCTGTAAAGTCATTCCAATCTTGTTTGGCAACTTCATCTGTCCCATAGAACCCGATAATTTCCTTATTGTCCTCAAGTAAATAAATTTCAATTTTATATGAAGTGTTACCTTTAATGAAGGTACCCGTTAGTTTGTTATTAGTAACTGTTCCGGTGATGCTTTCTTTAATTCCCAAAATACCGGTTACAGTGTTATTCTGCTGCTGGAATATTATTTTCCCCATACTCTTAATTGACCATGCTCCACTAAAATCAGCCGGGGAATTAAGCTGCCTGAGATATTTTGAGAAGATATCTTTTTCACGTTTACCATCCCATTTCTCCCAGTGCTTTTTATCTTTATGGCTGTATTTCCCATCAAATGTTTCACCGTTAGATGAGATCACGAATTCCAAATCACCTGCCGAGCCCTGCTCTTTATAGGTACCAATGAGCTTGTTGCCGGAAGCAATGCCCTCTATGGTGTTGTTTTTTCCATAGGTTCCATAGACATAAATACCGTTCTGAGTGAGATTAATCTTTCCTTTATTGGTAAACCAAATCCCGGACCATGTCTGTAAAGAACTTTCAGGAGGCGTAGGCGGATAGTAATTATCGTTATTAAGAAGGTATGAAACCGTAGCTGTGCCTGTGCTGCCGTCCCAATCTATACTGCAACCCAGACTTTCTATTATAAAACGCATGGGTATCATTGTTCGTCCTGTGTTAGAATAATAAGGAGCTACATCCATTGTTTTTTGGACTCCGTCAATTGTATAATTGTTTTTGCCTATCCAAACACATACTGTTTTTCCTTTCCATTTAACGGTCACTTTCTCTTCACCTGAAAGAAAATCGACTGTACCACCCATCGCTTCTATCAGTGCCCTGATTGGGAGCATAGTTCTGGCGTTTTTTAAAACTGGTACTGTTGCTACTCCTGGGTCTATTTCCAACCACTTACCGTTAACGAGCATCATGGTATTACCCAATGACATCATTATAGTGCCGTATATATTCTGACATGTTATAGTAACCTCATTAGATGGGTTGCCAAGAGTTTTATCTTTCATCACAGGCTTTACAATATAATAATAAGTGGTACCCGGGACAACCTTCTCATCTATATAGCTATTGCCATTAATCCAGAAATCTGTTTCCGGTAAAGCGGTTTGGCCATTTGATTTTGTTGACCTGTATACATAGTATCCCAGGACGTTTGCTGTATTGTTGTTACTCCATTCAAGAGTGATATTTCCGGTATTCATTTTGCCTGTCAGAGTGATTGAAGAATATGTTCCAGGGTAGTAAATCTGTACCTCATTGGATGATTTGCCGGTATAACCATCTCCTAGAATTGGCTTTACAATATAATAATATGTCGTTCCCGGAGTTACTTTTTTGTCAACATAACTTGTTCCGGTAATCCAAAAATCAGTTTCCGGCACAATAGTATGCCCACCGGATGTTGTTGCCCGGTATACGTAGTACCCCTTAACCCCTTTTTCATAGGATATTGCATTCCATGTGAGAGTGATGTTATCGTTATTGGCAACACATTTTAGAACAATATCAGTGGTTGTCGTAGTGTTATCGGCAAAAAGAACATTAACAGGTAAGATTGAGCTGAAAATAATGAATACGAGAAGAAAAATACTGATTAATTTGCTTGATTTGTACGGTATCATTTTTTTCATGTAAATCCCCTCCATTGTTTTTGTATACACTTATACTATTTCATGTTTTCTATTTCCACCCATTAAGAAACATTTAAATAAAGGTTACAAAAATTTCATCAAATAAATTATTTTGTAATAAAATTAGTAAATATGTATTAGTGCTGGTTTTTATATTTTTTTGAAGCATTGCTTTTAAATTAACTGATAATTAAAGAAAAAACTTAATATTGTTAATTCGGGCTGTCAATGGCTGTGTTTTATTAAACCGACCAAGAAGTTCAACTCTTTTCAGTATTTACAAAAATGAAATGAATGTTAGAATATAATTAACTAATTTCTCGGAGGTGCTTTAATGAAAACCTGTCCAAAGTGTAATAACTCTAATAGGGATGAAGCTAAGTTCTGCACAACATGTGGTGAAAATCTTGGAGTACAACCATTAGATATTACCGAAACCAATACTATAAATGAAACACCTGTAAACAGTGGTCCTTCAACATCTAATATACCAAATAACCAGCCGATTACCAATAATACGATACCAAGCACATCGGAACCCGCTTCTCCAAAGAAAAAATCAAAGGGGTTATTTATTATAGCAGGTATTGCGGTTATCGCAGTTGTTATTCTAATGGTTAGTGTTATTTCTAGTGCTAATCCTGTAGATAAGCTGTTAAAAGGATTTGCAAAGCTTTCTAAAATGAGTGAAGTCACTGCTATAACTACGATTGATATTAATTATGACGGAGACACCGAAGAAGCGGAATTGTTGAATGATATGTCAATTAAGGCTGAAACCGCCGCTGATATTAACAACCTATTAGCAGAAGTAACTCTTGAGGTATTATATGATAATAAATCTGTAGTCCAATTAGCAGCCGGAGTAAATAATGAAGATCTGTATGTGGATTTAAAGGATCTTTATAAAGAGAAGTTCTATCAGGGCATAGAAGATTTAGTTCCCGAATATAAAGATTATGTTAACGATTATAAGATTATTAAGAAAGCCATTGATGGAATCTCGCTTAAGTTTGACAAAAAAGAATACATAAAAATTATAAAGAATACTTTAGATGATGATATTAAGGGCTCTGGTAATAAAGTTACTGTATCTTTAAATGCAAAGACAATGACTAAAGTCTTAGAAAAACTTTTAAAAGAAGCTAAAGATGACAAGAAGTTGATGGAATCGATCAGAAAGAATGGAATTGATTTAATTAACAAACTTCTTAAAGAAGAGAAGAATTTTGAGGTGTTTGATGTCAGTGAATTAGAAGATGCGTTAGAAATTTTTGAAGATAAGGATGACTTTGAGGATAACTATAAAGAAGCCATAACGGAAGCATTAGAAAGTTATAAGTCCAACTATAATTATGGTGAAATCCAAGACATGGAGATAACCTTCATATTTGGAGCTTCAGGCAACATAAAGAGTATGCAGTACACCGTAAAGGTTGATGCTGACGGGGAAGAGATTGAAATAGTATCTGAAACTACCATAAAGAGCGGAGCCAACTTTACAAAGATTAATAAGAAAAATGCTGTAGTAATTGAGGAACTGATTAGCGATGGCGAACAGCTGGAAGAGATTGTAAGCGAAGTAACAGAGAACCTAACGAAGACAGTTAAGAAGAATAAAAAACTGACTGAAAAAATTGAAGATCTAACCGGAGAGGATATCGAAGATGCTATTGAGTTTATGATGTACAGCATATTCAGTTTTGTATACTAATTGATTATAAGACTAGAGCGCAGAAGATTTATCAAAAGAAGCCGTGAAAGATCACGGCTTTTTTTATTTAGATTGGATTGTATTCCATAATAAGTAAAATATTTGGGATAAATATAATAAAATTACTCCAATTTTTAAATTTATATATTCACATAATGACATTTTATGATATAATTCATTAATGAACCTTAAACCATTATAGATTGTTGGGGAGGAATGTCAAAATGAGGGCAACCGGATATGTTAGAAAGCTAGATTCACTTGGAAGAATTGTACTTCCTAAGTCCTTACGTAAAGAGTTAAATATTAATGAGGGCGATGATATAGAAATGTATGTCGATGACGATGGTAACGTTGTACTGGACAAGTTTATTCCAAGATGTGTATTTTGCGATAATTCAAAGTCAGATGTAATCGAATACAAAGGTAAAACTATTTGTAACGATTGCCTCAATGATATGTAAAAATATAGAAAATATATACGGCGGTATAGTCCGCCGTATTTTTTTGGGTATAAATATAGAAGGTAAGAATTATTAATTAGGTAGTGATAACTTGGGCTGTTGTTGTTGATAACCATATCGCGAGACCTTATAAAGGAGGTTCCTATGGAAATCCGAAGATATCAGGAAGATTTGGAAGAGCAATACTTGTCTGAATTCGCTAGCCTCAGTAAAAGGAGTAAAGGCAGGAAAAAAGAAGAGAAGCACTGCGATATACGAACTGATTTTCAGCGTGATAGAGACAGAATAATTTATTCTAAAGCTTTTAGAAGGCTTAAGCATAAAACCCAGGTTTTTATATCCCCTGAAGGGGATCATTACAGAACACGGCTTACCCATACTCTTGAGGTATCTCAAATAGCAAGAACTATAGCTCGAAGCCTACGATTAAATGAGGATTTAACCGAGGCCATTGCACTAGGGCATGATTTAGGACATACTCCATTTGGCCATGCGGGAGAAAGAGCATTAGACCAGGTATGTTCCTTCGGCTTCAAACACAATGAGCAAAGTGTTAGAGT
The DNA here is from genome assembly GCA_023411795.1 of Bacillota bacterium. Classification (GTDB taxonomy): domain Bacteria; phylum Bacillota; class Clostridia; order DSM-8532; family DSM-8532; genus DTU059. The sequence continues at coordinate 7,950 of JAEYOK010000039.1, read as the reverse complement.
CGTGGAAGCTCTGGAAAAGGACAGAATGGGTTTGAATCTGACATGGGAGGTTCGCGATGGAATACACCACCATACGGGAAAAGAGAAACCAACCACTCTTGAAGGCCAGATTGTCCGCTTTGCAGATAAAATAGCTTATATTAATCATGATATTGAAGATGCCACAAGAGCGGGAATAATCTCCGAAAACGATTTGCCCCTGGAATGCTCAGAGATATTAGGGCATACGCCTTCGATGCGTATAAATAGTACGATTATTAACATTATAGAAAATAGTACAGGCTGTAATAGTATTCGAATGAGCAAAGATTTTCAGGATGCCAGCGACCGTCTAAGAGAGTTCATGTTTGCCAATGTCTACGTTGGTTCTATAGCAAAAAAGGAGGAATCAAAAGCAGAGCTTATGTTAAGGAAGTTATTCCTATATCTGCTTGACAAACCAGAGCTTTTACCTGTTGATTTTCAAATAGTTATAGCCATCGATGGAGTTGAAAGAACAGTTTTAGACTATGTAGCCGGCATGACTGATAGATATGCTGTTAAAAAGTTTCAAGAGATATTTGTACCGGTATCCTGGTAATATGCGCAAGGCGTAAGCCTTGCGCCATGAAAATAATTCTTGGCGCGGCAAAGGCAGACCTCGCCTGCCGTAATACGGCACCAGAATTATTTCATATAGCTTATGATATGGAATAAAGCCTATGCAAATAATATTTGTCCCTAAGAAGGAAAACAAGGCAATCTGTCGAATAATAAAATCTATGAGGTTACAATATGCTTTACCCTGAAGAACTCGTCGAGGAAGTCAGACTGCGAAATGATATCATTGAGGTTGTCTCAAGCTATGTAAAGCTGGAGCGCAAGGGCAGAAGATATTTTGGTCTATGCCCGTTTCATAATGAAAAATCACCTTCTTTCACTGTTGAACCTGCAAAACAATTTTTCTACTGTTTTGGTTGCAATAAGGGCGGAAGTGTTATCCAGTTTATAATGAGTATTGAGCACCTTGACTTTTTGGATGCCTTTAAGCACTTAGCTGAAAGAGCAGGAGTAGTTCTCCCTGAACCGGAGGACAACGAAGAAAGAGAAAAATTCAGAGTACGCAAGGAAATTCTGGAGATTAACAAAGAAGCGGCAAGGTTCTTTTTTTCTGTGCTTGCGGGTAAAAACGGTTTGGAAGCTCAGGGATATCTAAAAAGGCGTGGGTTGAGCGAAAAAACCATTAGACAGTTTGGCTTAGGGTTAGCTCCCCAGGGTTGGAATGAGCTTTCCGGAAAGCTTATGGCTAAAGGAATCTCAAGTGAGCTTTTACTTTTGTCGGGGTTGTCAATTAAGGCAAAAAACGGAGAATTGGTTGATAGGTTCAGAGAAAGAATAATGTTCCCAATATTCGACATAAGAGGTAATATTGTCGGATTTGGTGGTCGCGTTACAGATCAATCTCAACCCAAGTATATGAATTCTCCTGATACACCTGTGTATAACAAGAGCCGGGAACTTTATGGTTTAAATTACGCACGGCAAAGTAAAAGTAAAAAACTCTTGATTGTTGAAGGTTATATGGATGTAATTTCGCTGCATCAGGCTGGTATTGACTATGCGGTTGCTTCTCTAGGTACGGCTTTGACACAAATGCAGGCGTGGGTACTTAAAAAATATGCTGAAGAGGTGATTATAGGCTACGATACAGATTCTGCCGGACAAGCTGCCACAATGCGCGGACTTGAGATTTTAGACAAAGCAGGGTGTAAAGTTAAGGTTCTTTTAATTCCTGAAGGAAAGGATCCGGACGAATATATAAGAAATAATGGCCCAGAAAAGTTTAAAAACCTTGTAGATAGGGCAATATCCCTGCTGGATTATAAAATTAGAGTTGAGAATAAAATGCATAATTTGGATACTGTTGATGATAAACTAAAGTTACTTAACAGTATTGCAGATATATTAGCGGCCCATGATAACAGCATCGAGAGAGAACTTTATTCTAAAAGCTATGCTGAGCAGTATGGGATATCTCTGGAATCCCTTACAAGCGAAGTGACTAAAAGAAGAAAGCGGCAACAATCAGCAAAAAGCGATGCGATATCAATTCGTAGACCAGCTGATTATAGTATTGAGCCTCAGATGGCAGCTAAAATTGATTCTCGCTATGGTGAATTGGAGTATATGCTTCTGGTGATGCTCTGTAATGATAACCGTTTATTCCAGAGAGTTCTAGCCAAATATAATATTGATACCTTTAATGACGAAGGTGCAAAGAAGGTTGCAGAAAAACTATACAGCAGGCTGGAGCAAAATAAAAACTGTGTTCTTGCTGAACTACTGAACGATTTGGATGCTAAAACGGCTTCGTTTATAGTTCAAATAGCCGAAACAAAATGCGACCTTGATGATACCGAAAGAGCAATTGCTCAAATACTAAACAAATTGGAATTATTGAAACTTGAAGAGCTTCAAAAGCAAACTATTGAAAGGATAAAAAATGAACACGATGGGAACATAAGGCAAAAGTTGGGGTTAGAGTTCAGCAAAAGAGCAGAGAGAATCGCTGAATTAAAAAGATTGGCTTAATGATTTATGAAAAATACCGAGGGGTGGAGAGATAATATGGCTGAAAACAAAAAAAAGAACGCCAATGCCTCAATTAAAGGCAAGAAATCAGATATTAAGAACGAGAAAGAGACAGAGATAGTTTCTTTAGATAATGATGTTATCATAGAATCGGAAGAAACAGAAATTAACTTGAACGAAGACGGTGTTTCTTCGGGCTCTAAAAATGATGATAATAAAAAGGATGCAAAAGAAGAAAGCAAAGACCCTAAGAATATATTAAGGGAGCTTACAATTGAGGGAAGAGAAAAAGGCATGCTTACCTATCATGAAATAGAGGATGCTTTTGAGCGTGTAGATATTTCTACAGAGCAAATTGAGAAAGTTTATGAAGCTCTTGAAAAATTAGGTATAGAAATTGTAGCAGATAATATTGAAGAAGAATTTGAGGACATTCCTTTTCTGGAAACCGATGAAGATGAGGAAGAGAATGTAGATATTACAATTCCCGAAGGCATCAGTATTGATGATCCTGTCAGGATGTATTTGAAGGAAATAGGAAAGGTGCCGCTTCTATCCAGCGATGATGAGATTGAGCTGGCTAAGAGAATGGAAGTCGGTGATGAAGAAGCTAAAAAGCGTCTGGCTGAAGCAAACTTGCGCCTTGTTGTAAGTATAGCGAAGCGCTATGTAGGAAGAGGCATGCTGTTTTTAGATTTAATTCAGGAAGGAAATCTGGGTCTTATCAAGGCTGTTGAGAAATTTGATTTTAGAAAAGGCTTTAAATTCAGCACTTATGCAACTTGGTGGATAAGACAGGCAATAACACGAGCTATCGCAGATCAGGCAAGAACTATACGAATACCTGTTCATATGGTTGAAACTATAAACAAGTTGATTCGGGTTTCAAGACAGCTTCTACAGGAACTGGGTAGAGATCCTACTCCAGAGGAGATTGCCAAGGAAATGGGAATGAGTGAGGATAAGGTTCGGGATATTATGAAAATATCTCAGGAACCGGTATCTCTGGAAACTCCGATTGGTGAAGAAGAGGATAGCCATTTAGGAGATTTCATACCCGATGATGATGCTCCGGCTCCTGCTGAATCGGCTGCTTTTACCCTGTTGAAGGAACAGCTTATTGATGTTTTAGATACTCTGACACCAAGAGAAGAAAAAGTATTAAGGTTGCGTTTCGGATTAGATGACGGAAGAGCCCGTACATTGGAAGAGGTAGGCCGGGAGTTTAATGTAACTCGTGAGAGAATCCGTCAGATTGAAGCAAAAGCTTTACGAAAGCTTCGCCATCCCAGCCGCAGTAAAAAGCTCAAGGATTTCCTTGATTAGTCAATTAAATTGCATAATAACAGAAAAGCACACATAACGGAGTTTTGTAAAATTCCATATGTGTGTTTTTTATATGCGACATCAATTGGCTAATAGTGAATACTTATGCATAATCTTGATAGATAAGGTAATTAAAGCCACTTTAGAACTTTATTTAAAAATACTATTCAAAGTTGCTCTATATCCCGATAATAATCATAACTTTATAAATTATCCTGTATTTGCTACCTTTATTAAGGATACACTTCGGGGCACAGTAGGAGGAAGAAACATATGAAAAGAATAGATACATATGATACTAAAAGGGTTCATAAGGTTAGTGTTCTGGTTACAGTTTCAATGGTAATGCTAATGGTCATACAAGCGGCAATAACAGGAGGTGTTGCGGCAGGAGTCAAAATGTTTACCCAGGGAATTATTATCATGGCCATATCTGTCGCAATCTACTTTATTCCGATGCCTGAGTATGTAAAGGGACTACTCTTTGGTATAGTTCCGGGAGTAGTTGTTTGTGCATTATTTATATTGGACAAATTTGCTGTCAACAAGCACTATATACTCTTTATTTCAGTTGCTGTAGTTGCATTGTACTTTAAGAAAGAGCTACTTGTGATTTACGGTGTAATAATTAATATATTTATTATAGGAGTTTATCTTATAAAGCCTGAAAGTTTTTTAGGCACAAACCACCAAATAAGCCAGTTTGTTGCGGTTGTGGTAATGTTTAATGGCATAGTTACCTGTCTTTACTTTTTGACATTCTGGGGAAGAGAACTCGTCAACGATTCACATGATAAGGAAATCCAGGCAAACCAATTGGTTGCCCAGCTTGATTTAGCTTTTAAAAAGATAGAGGAGAGCACGGAAGTTCTTAATCAGGACATCAATGTATTTAATAAGAATATAACTGAATTAAGTGAATCAGGTAATAACATAACAGTATCTATGAATGAAATGGCGAAAGCTATCCAGGAAGAAGCTTACAGTACAAATCAGGTAAATCAGGCTATGACTGAATCAATAAAGGCGGTAAATGAAACCAAAGACATTTCCCGGGCTACGGCGAGCATGTCGCTTGAGATGAGTAGAAAGGTTGATTTAGGCTGGCAACAGATTGAATATGTAAACGACCAGATGGAAATAATAAGTAATGCTATTGGCACTGCAAGCTATACGGTGTCGGAGCTTCAGATAAGTCTTGATAAGGTGAACAACCTTCTCGAAGGAATAAACCAGATTGCAGAACAAACCAATATGCTTGCATTAAATGCAGCAATTGAGTCTGCAAGAGCCGGTGAGCAAGGAAGAGGCTTTGCGGTGGTTGCTGACGAGGTCAGAAAACTTGCAGAACAAAGTTCAATAATAGTACATGATATAACTCAGGTTACAACAGGCTTGTTTAATCAATCAAAGGATGCCTTCGAAAAGGTTAACAAGGGAAATGAATCTGCTGGTGAAGGCAAGAAGCAGATTCGAAACATTTCTGATAGCTTCAGGGATATTAAGCAAGCATTTACTAATATAAATGAATCTATTGAAGAGGGACTTGAAAAATCAGAGCAGATGGCTAAAAAGTTTGGTATAATAGAACAACAGGTGGGAAATGTAGCAAGTATTTCACAAGAAAATGCTGCAGCTACAGAAGAAGTACTTGCAACAATCTTAAATGAGAATGAACAAATATCTCAGTTAAATAATTCTGTAAGAGTAATCACTGAGATTAGTAAAACACTCCAGGAGATTGTAGCTTCCAAAAATGTCAGATAATAAATCAGGTTTAATAGTAGTATAAAAAGAGGAGTATTCATTGAAGGAGAAAAAGGAGGCAATAGAAGTAAAATATAATTACAGTTTAGGGGAGGAAATAGCCAATGCCACATCCCATGGGCCTATGGCCGCTTTAGCTTTAATTTTTCTTCCTTTTGCTTCAGTTAGGGCATACATAAAGGGTGGTGTTCTTGATTCAGTCGGGGTAAGTGTGTTTGTTATCTCGGTCTTTCTCATGTTTTTAGCATCAACCCTCTATCATGTGATGGCTGTAGGCACAAGGCATAAATATGTATTTAAGATTCTTGATCATATTTTTATATATGTGGCTATTGCCGGAACATATACGCCTATTGCACTATCAATAATAGGCGGCTGGCAGGGAATAGTAATCACAATTCTCCAGTGGGGTATGGTACTGTTTGGTATCCTATATAAATCGATTTCAAAAAAATCCATTCCTAAGGTGAGTCTGACGATTTATTTAGTCATGGGCTGGACCATAGTGTTTTTCATGCCAATCTTTCTTGCTAAATCCCCTGTGCTATTATCAGTTTTCATCACTCTGGGAGGGGTATTGTATTCGGTTGGTGCATATTTTTACGCCAAGCGAGGGTTTAAATATCATCATATGGTTTGGCATTTTTTCGTTAGCATGGGTGCACTGAGCCATTTTATTGGCATAGTCTTTTTTTTGAGATAAAATAGGCATCTTTTTTTATAGTGTATTTCTTGACATTAAAAGAGCTTATGAAAAAAATTGCATTTTACTTGACATATCAACATTGTCTGTTATATATTATATTAGGTAATCAAGCAGAAGCATTGCTTCTCACCTTGTTTGGCGAAAGCTGGCGGGTCAATATCGTATCTTTGGGATTCGTATGTTGACGATTAAACAGGTGGAGTAGAAGCTTTACCTGTTTTTATTATGGATAAAATAAAGGTTAACCCATACGCAATCATCGATTGCGATATTATTCGGAGGTGTTTTTTATTAGCAAGGACCAAGCGCAGATCAATTCAGCAATCCGTGACAAGGAAATACGGTTGATTGATTCAGATGGTACCATGATTGGGGTTGTCTCAGCAAGAGAGGCTCAACTTAAAGCAAACGAAAAGGAATTGGATCTGGTAAAGATATCTCCTAATGCGAATCCGCCTGTTTGCAAGATAATGGATTACGGAAAGTTCTTGTATGAACAGAACAAGAGAGAAAAGGAAGCTAAGAAAAAGCAAACTGTTATTGAAGTAAAGGAGTTAAGGCTCTCAGCGAAAATAGAAGAGCATGACTTCAGCTTTAAAGCCAAAAACGCCATTAAGTTTCTTGAAGACGGTGACAAGGTCAAAATATCGATTCGTTTCAGAGGGCGTGAAATCGCATACTCTACCATGGGACGTGAAGTTATGGAGAAATTCGCCGAGACTGTCAAGGAATTTGGGAAAGTGGATAGACCTCCAGTAATGGAAGGTAAAACAATGTCCATGATATTAATTCCCCATAAAAAATAAACAATAGAGGGAGGTTAGCCATATGCCTAAGCTAAAGAGCCACAGCGGATCTAAAAAGAGATTTAAGCTTACCGCTACAGGAAAGGTAAAAAGAACACAAGGTTATAAAAATCATATTTTGACAAAGAAATCAACAAAGAGAAAGAGAAATCTTCGCAAGGGTCTGATTGCATCCGATGCTAACGCTGCTACTATTAAGCAGATGCTACCCTACGCATAAGAAAGAGAAGAGAGGTGTTAAACTATGGCACGAGTAAAAGGTGCTATGCGCACACGCGCAAGACATAAAAAAATTCTCAAGCTTGCGAAGGGCTATTTCGGAGCAAAGAGCAAGCTATACAGAGTTGCTAATGAAGCTGTAATGAAATCATTGAACTACGCGTTCAGAGATAGAAAGCAAAAGAAACGTGAGTTCAGGAAGCTTTGGATTGCACGTATCAATGCTGCTGCCCGTATGAACGGATTATCTTATAGCAAGTTCATGAACGCTCTAAAAAAAGCAGGAATTACGTTAAACAGAAAAGTTCTTGCTGATATGGCAGTTAATGATGCAGCTGGCTTTAAGTCCCTGGTTGAGAAGGTAAAATAAAGCATTACGGTGGAATACCACCGATAGATAAGTCCCTCACAATAGTTGAGGGACTTTATTATGTGCGCCCGGCGGGCGCACGTTCCAATGGGTGCAAATCCCTAATCCGCCCGGTAGTGGGAAGGATATAGCCGAAGGCAAGGGTGTCCATCGTGAGGTGGAATCTGAAGGAAGCCGGATGTCGG
>JAEYOK010000030.1 GCA_023411795.1 Bacillota bacterium | reverse complement strand
CGACATCCGGCTTCCTTCAGATTCCACCTCACGATGGACACCCTTGCCTTCGGCTATATCCTTCCCACTACCGGGCGGATTAGGGATTTGCACCCATTGGAACGTGCGCCCGCCGGGCGCACATATTAAAAGAGGGCTGACACTTATATCAACCCTCTTTTCTGTAATCAATGGGATAGTATTTCCCTCGCGTAGCCACGTATCCTATCTGCTGCATACGCAAGTTTCAAATTTTTCAGTGATTAGACAGCAGAACCGTCCCCGTGTCTACCCATGTCTAAAGCGCTTCCATCAGGTTCTTGTATGCTGTACGAATTCCTGTGTTTGACTCATCATCGAGCTTTCTCTTCCCCATTACCATACCTGAATATTGGCCGTTTTTCATAAGATAATATCCATACCCGTCTTCGGTAGGTATTAACTCGACTGTCACAACCTTATCAGGATCAGCCTTCTTGCGTGTATATGTGAACCGTGCAAACCAATCCCCCTGGGGTTTTGCGTTTACATCGATTCTGTCGCCCATAATTCCTATGGCACCTTGATAATATTTTCTGAACAATGATATCTGATTATCATTTTCCATCTTCTTGCCGTTAAGCTGGAAAATAGTTTCGGTGCCTTCCTCCTGGCTTTCATTAATAAGCATCACATCTGTTCTGCCATCAATTTCTATCACGAGCTTCTCCACATCATATATGGTAGGTAAATATATAAATGCTGAAACCATCTCCATTAATGGCAAATCAACAAAATTAAGTTCTGAAGAACTGACTGTGAAAACAGTAGTTCCATCATTCATCATTGCATAATATTTTGAATCCTTAAGGCTGCCAAGCTTTAATGTATAATTCCTGTCCCCCAAAGTGTACTCAAAAACATACTTTGGATTGTCAAGACCATAAGCTTTAAGATCCTGAGGGTTTTCCTCAACGAACTCAGGTACTCTAAATTGATACAGCCAATCTAGAAACTTAGACAACTCCGTACTGTCAGCCTCCCATTCCAAGGGCTCGGTTATCATCCAATTTGACGTGGAGGTATCCTTCACCGAATTAAAAACTACTTCACCGGATCTGCTAAATTTCAGTGTTTTAATATCTTCCTGAGAAATAGCTTCGGTTCCGTAAAGATTTTTACTCATGATGTCTAGCTTTCCGTATTTTAATGTATCCCCGGTATAAGAACTAATCGTATAAACTTCAGGACTACCTGACTTACGCACGTAGTAGCTATCCTTGGTAGGGGTGAGATTGCCTATTTCAACACCAATCTCCTTACCATCAGAGGAAACAAAGGTAGTAACAGCAGCATTATTAAGGCCATAAATGGTTAAATCCATAGGGTTCTCATCAATAAGCCTTTTTGTTGTTAAGGTATCTACCGCCAGCGCTATATCGTCGGCTGAGTCGTTGTCCACTTCAAAAGTAGGGCTGACCCAAACCTTTTTCTTTTCAGTTATCTTCTTCGTATTACCTTCATCATCCGTTTCGAGAGTTTCAATCTCTCTTTCTTCCTTGGTAAGGACAATCTCCCCGTCCTCACGCTTCAATATCATTTTGGCTATATCCTGCCACCCCATGTCCACCAATTTAACCTCATCGGTGGATGATACCGTTTCACTGGGAGTAGGTGTGGCTGTATCGCCACTACCATTATTGCCATTATTATTGCTTAAGAATATGAAGGCAGCTATGAAGACCCCTAAGATAACCACAAGTATAGTGATTTTCTTCCAATTCTTCATCATAGATGCTTCCTCCTATACCAGACAAATACACCAAGGCCAATGATAGCAAGGGGGAGTAAAAACGACAGAATAATAAATGCAATAAATTTGGTGGACTCTGTCATATTTATGGGCTCGGAGGCCAGGCTCTTTGATGGAACAATTATGGTATCTGCCTTATCCTGCATCCAGTTCAAGGTTGTTAAAATGTAACGAACTCCGTTATAACTTGTACTCTCCATCCAGTCGTCGGTTATGAAGACTGAGTTACCTATAAGGGCAACCTTACTTGTTTTTGTTCCTTTATACTCAGAAAGCGCTCCTAAAAGGAATGGACCGGATAGTGTTTCACCTGTTAACAGGTCAGTACTCTGGGATTTGGTTGATGTCATGAATAATGGCTGGGTCGTTATCCATTCCTGGGAAGCTTGTATAATGCCTACACTTCTGCAATTAGGCATATATAAAAACAAAGAATTTGGGTCGAGGTTGGTGGTAACATCATTATCATTCGGTTGTGGAATAATGATGTTGAAATCGCTGTAGTACCAATTCTGGTCGCCTTCTAAAACATAGTCATTATTTATAGCCAGTAAAAAGCGTTCAAAAACCGTATTAAAATTAGGTAACTCGGTTGCTGTTTGTTGTACATCCATAAGGAATATAGCATCTCCGCCATCTTCCATGAAAGCCAGAAGGTTCTCCATCTCACTGGCAAGTAAATCAGTTGTCGGGGCTACAAAGAATAGTGTGGTAGCATCCTCCGGAACAGCATTGGCCAGTGATAAATCTTTAACCTCATAGTTGTTAGCCATAATAGTACTCTTTAATTCTGAGAGTTCACTGTCAGTACTTCTTTCACCATGGCCTGTCACAAAATATATTACTGGAGTAACATCTGAGATAACACTTTTTATAGCACTTGAAAAAACCTGCTCAATTTTTAGGGCCGATGGATCTGTACTGTAGTTGCTGTAATCATATTCGACCATGTCATTTTGAGAAACCACTTTAATCTTTTTACCTGATTTAACAACGATGCTGTCGGCCTCAATCCCCATAACCTGTTCCGGGTCAAGCTCTTTATCAATAAATGTGGGATTTTTCTCAATATCCACAAAGCGAGTTTTAACTTTTCCGTTGCTCTTAATGTTATATTGCTTGAGGACCTCAAGTATTTGAGTACCCTGATAATATTTTTCGTCTGTGAGGATAATAACCTCGACATCCTTGTCAAGTTCTGTTAATAAATTAATACTGGTCTCACTTAACGAATACAACTGATTTTTTGTAATATCAAAACGAAGCCTATCCCTCACAACGTCAAGACCTAAAACAGCATTGAACACCACTATTATAGCAACTATTACAGCAGTCACAACAAAGGCATATGAACCATATTTTAAACTTTTTCTATTAATCTTCTTCATTGCAATCACCCCTGACTCCAGCGTTTGTGTTCAATAACTCTGACTGTAAGAATTAAAAACACCGCCGCATAGCAAATCATAAACACAATTGAAGTTAAGTCTATAATCCCTGTACTGAAATCATCATATCGGTCCGAGATTGATAACCAAAGGAATGCCTTGTTTACAAATCCACTGAAAAATGATGCTAGATATCCTATGTTCTGTATGAGGAATATGGAAACCAAACTAATAATTGAGGCCACAATCTGATTCTCTGTAAGTGATGATGCGAAAACACCTAAGCTGATATAAATTGCACCTATTAGAATGTAGCCCAGATAAGAACTGATAATAAGTAGAATATCAGGTTTTCCGGCAACTATGGTGATAATGGGAAAAATAAGTGTAACACCTGTCATAACCAGAAATACGTTAAAAGCCGCTAAAAATTTACCCAAAACAATTTCTGTTACCCTAACCGGTGAAGTTAAGAGCAATACTTCGGTGCCATTCTTCTTATCTTCTGCCATTGATCTCATAGTAAGTATAGGAATGATAAATAATAGCAGACTGCTCATTATTGATACCAGTTCGCTCATTATGTCAGAAATACCATATCCGATTAAACTATTAAAAAAGAGTCCCAAAAGCAACATGAAAAGTCCGATTAGCACGTAAGCAATGGGAGAATTAAAATAAGATTTAAAATCGCGCTTCATTATAGCTAACATAATCAAATAGCCTCCTTTACTTCGTTGGTAGTCAACTGGAGGAAGATATCTTCAAGAGACAGACTAAGTGACCTTAGCTCCAGAATCGGGAACCCATTTTGCGCCAGTTGGTTGAAGATAGGCTTTCTTACATCTATATCCTTATCGGCTTCAACTACGTAACTGTATTCATCATCCTTAAGTTTTGTATTAGTCTCCATATATTTGACACCATATATTTGAGAAATAATATCTTTTACTTTGTTTTCGGGTCCCGCCACTGTAATTGTGAACCGTGAGAAGTCAGCCAATGCTTTTGACAGGTTATCAGGAGTATCAATAGCTGCTATTTTTCCTTTATTAATAATAACAACTCTATCGCATACCGCACTTACCTCAGGAAGTATATGGGAGCTTAATATAATGGTGTGGTTTTTACCTAAAGCTTTAATCAGATTTCTGATTTCAATTATCTGCTTGGGATCAAGTCCAACTGTAGGTTCATCCAGAATAAGAACTTCGGGAGTACCTACCAATGCCTGTGCAAGGCCCACTCTCTGTTTATAACCCTTTGAAAGGTTCTTGATTAGGCGGTGGCTTACATGGGTTATTTTAACCAGTTCCATTATATCTTTTTTTTGGCTCTTCCAATCTTTTAATGGTACATTCTTCAAATCAGCACAGAAATCAAGATATTCATTTACTGTCATATCCATATAAAGAGGTGGCTGCTCGGGTAGATACCCTATATGCTTCTTTACTTCAACTGGATTTTCAAGAACATCCTTTCCTGCTACCTTAATAGCCCCTGATGTTGACGATATAAATCCGGTCAGGATATTCATAGTGGTAGATTTCCCCGCTCCATTTGGTCCAAGGAAACCGAGAATCTCACCCTTCTCGACTGTAAAGCTGATATCATCAACTGCCTTTATTTTTCCATAGGTTTTAGTAAGGTTTTGAATTTCTATCATGCTATTCCTCCTTTTTCTCGCCTAAAATTCTGAATTATTTAGGCCATCTCCCATTATGAGCTCAATAATATAGCGGGCTTTGACCCAGACAACACGAAATAAAATCTCAATCGAATAAATCCGTAAACCCGCTAAATAATCAATGATTTAATTATGATACAAATTCATGAACAATTTATGAACATATTGTTAATATTCGCATAAGGACTTTTTAAATTCCCATATTATTATACCCGGAATCAATATACAATATCTCGCCTGTCATACCGGATGAAAGGTCGCTTAAAAGGTATACAGCCGATCCTCCTAAATCCTCCAGAGTTACATTACGCTTAAGGGGTGCTTTTTCTTCGACGATATCAAGAATATCACTAAAATTCTTAACCCCTTTTGCAGACATGGTTTTTACAGGTCCGGAAGAAATCCCGTTAACACGAATATTTTTACTTCCCAGTTCATATGCAGAATAACGAATACTCGATTCCAGAGCAGCTTTAGCTACGCCCATCACATTATATCCCGGGGAAACCTTTATTGAACCCCTATAAGTCAGGGTTAAAATGCTTCCGCCCTCTGTCATGATAGCCTGAGCTCTTCTAACGACAGATATAAAAGAATACACACTTATATCCATAGCAAGTAAAAAACCCTCTTTAGATGTATTAACAAATGTATCCTGCAAATCCTCAGCTTTGGCATATGCAATGGCATGAACCAGACCATGAAGTACCCCATACTTATTTTTGATCTCTGAAAAAACAGAATCAATATCCTCTTCTCTAGATACATCACACGGAAAAGCTGTAATCTCCCCCATATCCGCGGTCAATTTTAACAGACTTTCTTTTTCCCTTTCTCCCAGATAAGTAAATATTAAATTAGCACCCTGTGCCTTTGCAGCCTGAGCAATTCCCCAAGCAATACTCCATTTATTCCTGACACCCATAATGAGTATATTTTTATCTTTTAGCAGTTCTCCCATATTGCAACCTCCGATTATTATCTAATATTATTATCTGATACCAACTAATATATAATAAAATAATACATGATTCAACCCCAAGCAAATTATTGGAAATAAAACCTCATTTCAAACCTCAAAAATTTTTTGATGAACGATGACGAAAAATGTCGAAAACATAGTTTGCATGCAGCTTTTGTTGACTTTATGTAAAAAAGATGTTATATTTTTTATATACTTATTATCCCTTGGGGAGGGGATTACTAATGAAAAATATAGAGAAAGTCAGGAGCAGGTTAAATAGGGCTATATCGTCGGGTAACAGCCAAAGAACCATACTTGACATTAGTAGACAACTGGATGATCTAATTTTAGAACAAATGCGATTGCAGAATAAAAAGTACATAAATAAAGGGTGATAATATTATCACCCAATTTTTTTAGCTGTTTTCATGTCGGATTATTGAAAGAATATAAGTTCCGAACAGGATTGTTAGCGGAAAATTCCGTTTTTGTAAAGCAAAAGCCGTTGCTTGATTGTGCAACGGCAGGAATTCTTCCCAAAGAATAAGCTCCGAACAGGATTGTTAGCGGAAAATTTCGTTTTTTGCGAAGAAAATTCTTCCCAAAGAATAAGCTCTGCAAAGAGCTTATTCTTTTTGGACCTTCTCGACAAACCGGGTTATTCGTATCAATGCCTCTCGAATATTCTCAATTGAAGTAGCGTAAGTTGCTCTTACAAATCCTTCTCCACATGCTCCAAAAGCATTTCCCGGGACTGTAAGTACTTTTTCTTCCATTAACAGACGCTCGCAAAACTCGTCAGATGAAAGCCCCGTTGCACGAATATCCGGGAACACGTAAAAAGCACCCACAGGTTCAAAACAATCCAACCCTGCTTTTCTCATACCATTTACCATCACCAAACGACGCCGGTTATACTCCTCCATCATTCTGCGTACTTCAGGTTCCCCGTTTTTTAAGGCTTCGATGGCTGCAAATTGAGCTGTTGTAGGGCTACACATTAAAGCATACTGATGGATTTTCTTCATTTGCTCCAGAGCTTCTGCATTGCAGCATACGAATCCTATTCTCCAACCGGTCATGGCAAATGCTTTTGAAAAACCGTTAATAACAATTGTTTTGTATTTCATTTCAGGGAATTGAGCTATTGAAACATGTTTTCCTTGGTAAGTAAGCTCTGCGTAAAGCTCATCTGATATAACAATTATATCCTTATCCTTCAGAACCTCCACCAGAGCCTTGTAATCCTCGTAATCCATAGTAGCACCGGTAGGATTATTAGGATATCCTATTATGATAGCTTTAGTTTTATCTGTAATAGCATTTATGACTTGCTCCGGTTTCAGTTTAAAACGATCTTGGGCCTTGAGCTCAATAGGAACCGGAGTTGCTCCCGAAAACATGACACAGCCCTTGTAGGCCACAAATGAAGGCTCCGGTACTATAACCTCATCCCCGGGTCCGGCAAAAGTTCTGATGGCTATATCTATTGCTTCACTTCCACCTACTGTTACCAGAATCTCATCCTTCGGGTTATATACCAGGTTAAATTTATTATCCATGTATTTTGCTATTTCTTCTCGCAGCTCTATAAATCCTGCATTAGATGAATAGTGAGTCTGGCCCTTCTCAAGAGAATAAATTCCCTCTTCCCTTATTGTCCATGGGGTCTCAAAATCAGGCTCACCAATACCCAGAGAAATTGCATCCTTCATTTCATTAATCAAATCAAAATATTTTCTAATACCCGATGGAGGGGTATCAAGTATATTTTTCTTTATCATATCCCTGATGTTCATAAAACCACAGCCTCTCTGTCATCCTTATGCACCTTGTTAAAAATAACATTGTTATCCTTGTATTTTTTAAGGACAAAATGAGTTGCGCAGCTAAGAACTGAATCTATAGGAGCCAGCTTTTCTGCTACAAACATGGCGACCTCTTTCATGGTCTTTCCTTCAACTATAACAAAAAGGTCAAAGCCTCCCGACATCAAACTGCATGCAGATACCTGAGGATATTGGTATATTCTTTCGGCTACCTTATCAAAGCCTTGCCCTCTCTGGGGAGTCACTTTCACCTCAATATAAGCAGTGACAAGCTCATCGTCGACCTTTTCCCAATCTATCAATGCATTATATGCAATTATTATGCCCTTTTCATCGAGCTCTTTCATCGTATCCTTAACCACTTGCGGGGTTGTTCCCAGCATCACTGCCATTTCTTCATAGGACAATCTACAATTCTTCTCTAGAATGCTTAATAATTCTTTTTCCATTTTTCTAGCTCCCTTCAACTATTCTAAGGATATAAGAACCCTCGGGAGCTTTGCTCCCTCAGAACCTTGTTATTTCATAATAAGAAAGCCCTGCTACAGAAGCAGGGCAATTCAAATTCGTCAATGTTTTGCTAATATCGTTTAATTAAATGTTCGATATTAGCATACAACATTTTCTTCCATTCCCTGACTATCATTTTCAATATATTCGGCTTCTCTGCCGGCTATGTAATTCTCTGCTTCGTTTAGCATCCCCTGATATTTTAAGAGCATATCAACCATCTGTTCCTTCATGGTCTTTACATCGCGTTTAATGTCAATTATTCTTTCTCTTTCATTTTCAAGGGCCTGCTCAAGTCTGATTTTCTCCTCTGTCGCTCGTTCTTTTGCTTCTTCCATAATCGCATCGGCTTTTTCCTGAGCAGTAATAAGCGCGCTGGCTATTCTTTCCTTTTCCTTTGAGAAAAATTGGTTGCTTTGCGCCGCTGACTCATAACGGGTTTTCATCTCACGAATCTGTAACTTAAGGTTGGATATCTCGTCATCTTTTTCCTTTAAACGAAGGTCAAACTCATAGAGAATCTTCTCTATGTACGCATTTACATCTGATTTGTTAAAACCGAAGGGTGATGAACCGAACTTCTTTTCTCCTGACATAACCAACACTCCTATCAAATAATAGTAATCTCGTGATTAGATATACTTGTCTATCAAGACTTTTAAGTCAGCTTTTGACCTTGCTCCTATAACCTTTTCGACCTGATTGCCATCTTTAAACGCTATCAATGTTGGAATACTCATAATGTTAAAATTCTTAACCAGTTCATTTTCCTCATCAACATTGATTTTTCCTATTTTAAAACGACCTTCATATTCTTCTGCCAATTCATCGATAGTAGGACCGATAGCTTTGCAGGGTCCACACCATATAGCCCAGAAATCTAATAACACAGGGACCGAAGAATTTAAAACCAGTTCTTCAAAATTGCTATTCTTAATTGTCAGTACTTTTTCAGAAGGCATATGTGTCCTCTCCTTACTCACAACCAGTTTAATACAGTTTTATTTTCTAGTTTATAATATATTTCGTTTATTTACAACATTATATTTACCAAACGAACCTTTGGATTTCTATAAAAAAGAGGTCAAAATCACATAATAATGCTTGGTTATGCGTCGATAGATTCACCCTTCGAATATTCAGTTGTGAAAATACAATAAAACATATAAAAATTTACTGGTTAAATGTGGTGTTTCATGCATAGTTATTTTACTGTTCCCTTAGTAATATTAAAATATAAGCTTTTGAAAATGAATTAATATAGTCTTTATTAATATTGTATTAATCGGTATTCAAATGGGGTATATATAACTTTAACTCAACAATCGGAGGTCAGTATGTACAAATTTGGAAAGATAAAAGTAACTACTACACTACCTGAAAGACTTTCAGGGCTTCGCGACATATCCAATAACCTATGGTGGTCATGGAACAGTGATGCCATTGATTTGTTTCGTGAAATAGATTTGTCCCTATGGGAAAAACTCAACAGAAATCCGGTCCGGTTCCTTCAAGAGGTAAGTATTAGGAAGCTTGAAGAAAAGCTTTTAGATTCTGACTTCATGAACCATTACGAGAAGGTGGTAAATGAGTTTAAACACTACCTGGAACAAGAGGATACATGGTTTAACAAAAATTATCCTTATTATAAAAACGAACAGATTATTTATTTTTCAGCCGAATATGGGCTTCATGAAGTTTTACCTGTGTATTCGGGAGGACTTGGAGTGCTTTCTGGGGATCATTGTAAAACGGCCAGTGATTTAGGATTACCTTTTACTGCAATAGGACTGTTTTATAAGCAAGGATATTTTGATCAACGAATAAATAGCGAAGGTTGGCAGGAAACAAACTTTACCACCCTGAACTATTCACAGCTTCCTGTCACACCTGTGTATGATTCATCTAGTAGACCATTGACCATATATGTGGAGCTTTCAGGAAGGGTAGTATATGCCCGTATCTGGTGCATAAACATAGGTCGCATTAAGTTATATCTTATGGACACGGATGTTCCTGAAAACAATCAATATGACAGAGCACTTACCGAAAGATTATATGGTGGCGACAGAGAAACCCGTATCCAACAGGAAATTCTATTGGGTATCGGAGGTATCCGCACTCTGGATGCATTGGGTATAAGGGGTACGGTATACCATATGAATGAAGGACATTCGGCATTTATGTCTCTTGAGCTCGCAAGAAAGCTTGTGATGGAGAAAAATATACCCTTCCGTGAAGCGAAAGAAATAGTCTATTCGTCATCAATATTCACTACCCATACACCGGTTCCTGCGGGTAATGATGTATTCCCTCTGGATATGATAGACCGTTATTTTAGTCACTACTGGGGTCAGCTGGGACTTTCGCGTAATGATTTTATAAGTCTGGGCCTTAAGCCGGGAGATTCTAATGTTTTCAATATGGCGGTTCTAGCACTTAATATGTCGGGCCGTAAGAATGGTGTCAGCAAGCTCCACGGCGCAGTTTCACGTAATATCTTCAATTCAGTATGGCCGGACATCCCCGAAGATGAGGTTCCTATAACCCATGTAACCAATGGTATACATACCATGACATGGTTAGCACCAAACTTCAAATATATGTTTGATAAATATCTACCTTCCGACTGGCAGGACAGGCTGTATGATCCTACAGTATGGGAAGCCGTCAGTAATATTCCCGATGATGAAATTTGGAAAACTCATAATGTTCTAAAAGCCAAAATGATTCGTTTTGTAACCGAAAGGCTTAAAAAGCAATATCTCCATAACGGCGTTCCGTTGCATGAAGTCAATGAATTGGACAGTCAGATTGACACCCAGGCATTTACCATCGGTTTTGCCAGACGTTTTGCAACATACAAGCGAGCTAATCTGATTTTTAGAGATTTAGCCCGAATTGAAAAAATATTGAATAATAAAAATATGCCCATTCAAATCATTTTTGCCGGGAAAGCTCACCCTGCTGACCACCCAGCCCATCAGGTCATTAAAGAAATCCATGATATCGCAAGACGTGAGGGATTTAGAGGAAAAATATTCCTGGTTGAAAATTATAATATGACAGTTGCCCGCCACCTGGTTCAAGGGGTCGATGTGTGGATGAATAACCCCCGCCGTCCTTTGGAAGCTAGTGGAACCAGCGGTCAGAAGGCTTGCATAAATGGCGTGCTCAATTTCAGCATTTTAGATGGCTGGTGGTGTGAAGGTTACAACGGAATGAACGGTTGGGTCATCGGTGATGATACACCCTTTGAAAACGAGCAGCATCAGGATGATTCAGACAGCAAATCACTTTACGAGACACTTGAAAGAGAAATTATCCCACTCTACTATAACCGTGAAAACGGTATACCTGTTGGTTGGGTAGCTCGTATGAAGGAATCGATTAAATCTTTAGCCCCGGTTTACAGTACTCATCGGATGGTTAAGGAATACACAGAAAGATTGTATATCCCTGCTATTATAAGGAATTCAAAGATCCAGGAGTCGCAATATGGTTTTATTCGCACACTTGCTGAATGGAAGCAGCAAATTGAACGGAGTTGGCATCAAGTCAATATTATGGCTAATCAAGATATTCACGGACTGGTTGACCACAGCATGCTGTCAGGCCATGAGCTTCGTTTGAATGTTACCGTTCAGTTATCTTCCTTAAAACCCGAAGATGTACGGGTCGAGGCATATTACGGGCCATTGGTGCAGGATAATATAACTAATGGAACTGCTATAGAGATGAAGGTTGTGAGACAGACTGATGCATCAACATACTCCTACGAAACCGTAATTTGCATTCTCGACGGTGGCGAATACGGATATTCGTTCAGAGTTATACCCAATCATCCAAACCTTATGAACAAGTTTGATCTTCCTTTGATTAAATGGGCAAACACCTGATAAACCGGGGAGAAACAGGTGAAACGAAAATATGATACATTGTAAAACATGCTCCACATTTGACATGTACCTATCATATGCTATAATTTTATTGTCCTTATATGAATAGATTAATACAGCAGGGAAGTATCAGTCATGATTAGAAAACAATTACTCACCAAGAATCGTAGTATAGCTGTAATGTTAATTATTACATTATTGTCCTTTGGTTTCCTTTCAGTTCTTGAATCAAAGGTCTATGCTGTCGATGACTCCAGTAAACCACAGACTGATTCTGTTTCTGCTGTTTTATTTGATGCGCGAAGAGGGCAGGTGCTCTTTTCCAAAACATCGGAGGAGATATCCTATTCGCCTCTGGCGAACCGACTTGTTGCGGCCCTTTTGACTCTTGAAAAAGCAGATATCGAAGCCATGGTTACCGTAAGTAAAGATGTTGTTAATATTGATGGCGCAACTTTAGCTCTAACTGTAGGAGAAAAATACGCCATAAAAAATCTTCTTACCGCCATGTTGCTTACCGGTTCACCCGACGCGGCAATGGCTTTGGCTGAATCTGTCGGTGGCAGTGAGAAGGGCTTTGTGGATATGATGAATGAATATGCATTAAATCATGGTATGACAAACACACATTTCACCAACAGCATCGGGACATACAATGAAAACCAGTATACTACACTAGAAGATATAATTGTTCTTGTAAAACAAGCTCTGGCAGACAGTAAATTCAACCGGTTTTTCAGTACTCAGGCAAAGCCCTGGTATGATAAAAAAACCATTGTGCTTACAAATACAAACAGTATGTTCTGGAGCTATCCTGGCACCGACGGCGGAATTACTGCCAGCAATGATACCGAATTCCACAGCATCATAACGACCGCTACAAAAAATAATATGAGACTTGTTTGTATTCTTCTTGATGTCCCTACAAAGAGCATGTATAACGACTCGATTAATATCCTCAATTATGGTTTTGACAATTTCCTCGAAGGTACCATTGTTACAGCCGGAACCAGTCAGCAAGCTATTACAATTGAAGGGCAGACACTAAATCTTATCGTTACCTCTGATGTTTACTATGTGCACCCAAAGGGGCAGGACTACATCAAGGATATAAAAATTAACGTGGATCAATCAGTGCTTAAGCCGCCTGTCACCATGAAGACTATTGTGGGTAAACTGACATTTATTCTTGAAGATGATACTACAATTAATATAAGCTTGTATCCTGACCGGGAAATATTGCCCCAAAAAACAAAAACCCAGTTATTAAAAGAACAACTTCTTGAAAGCCGTGAGTTAATATATGTTATAATCGGTCTTGTCATATTGGAGATTATTATTGGAGTTTATAAATTATATGGGTATTTAAAGAAGCGGATAATAATAAAATCAAATTCCCGAAAAACCCGTGGCAAAAGTATTGCTCATAAAAGATAAAAAAAGAACCTTTCGGTTCTTTTTTACTATAAACTCAAATATGCCTGAATGAATTCATCTATCCCACCATCCATAACCTTCTGAACATTTCCGTCCTCATAGTTTGTACGGTGATCTTTAACCAAGGTATATGGACAGAATACATATGACCTTATCTGGCTGCCCCATGCAATATCCATTTGCTCACCCTGAATTTGGCTCATTTTTTCAGCCTTTTCCTTCTCCTTCAGTTCCAGAAGCTTGGCTCTAAGCATTTTCATAGCTGTTTCCCTGTTCTGTAGCTGGGATCGTTCGTTCTGGCAAGCAACTATTATCCCCGTGGGAATATGAGTAATACGCACGGCTGACGATGTTTTATTAACATGCTGACCACCTGCACCGGAAGATCTATACACATCCATTTTAAGATCGTCAGGATCTATATCAATTTCAATAGAATCATCCAATATGGGCATAACATCCATCGAAGCAAAGGAGGTATGCCTTCTTCCTGAAGCGTCAAAAGGTGATATTCTTACCAGACGATGTACCCCTTTCTCGCTTCTTAAATGTCCATAGGCATATTCTCCCGTTATTTCAACTGTTACGCTTTTTATTCCCGCTTCATCGCCGTTCAGTAAGTCCAATACTCGCACACCAAAGTCATTTTTCTCTGCCCACCTTGTGTACATTCGGAAAAGCATCTGGACCCAGTCCATGGCCTCGGTTCCGCCTGCACCTGCATGGAGAGTAATTATCGCGTCATTATTATCGTATTCTCCCCGCATTAAGGTCTCAAGCCGGAGTTTTTCATATCGGCTATTGATATCCTCAAAATTGAGCTTTACCTCTTCTAGTACTGTCTCGTCCTGCTCATCCATACCCAGCTCCACAAGAGTCAGCGTATCTTCGCAGTCACTAATAAGCTTCTTAAAATGATCTAATCTATTCTGAATACTCTTGGACCGCTGAAGTACTTTTTGGGAATTTTCAGAATTGTTCCAAAATTCCGGTTCTGCAGCCCTTTGCTCCAACTCCTCCAGCTCGTTTTTCATGCCGGCCAAGTCAAAGTGAATCCCCCAATTCTCTGATATTTTTTTCAAGCTCCCTTAGCTCCAGACCTGCTTGTTCAAGTTCTATAAGGCTCACATCTATCATTCCTTCCATTATGGTATATTGGTATATCAAATAATTTTATCATAATCTCGGATAATTATAGCATAGTCTCGATATATAGAACAAGTTGAAGGCAGTCATCTTACTTTATGATTGAATAAGTCGGCGTAAAGCCGTACTTATTTGAATGAACAAGTTGACGGTAGTCAGACTTGTTCTATGGTATAATAAACATATGAAGGACTATATTAATTGTTTAAAATGCAAATATTATTTTATAACTTGGGATAAGCGCTATCCAAAAGGGTGCCGTTTATTTGGATTTAAGGGACAAAACATGCCTTCCGTGACAGTTCAAGCATCAAGCGGTCAATCATGTCATGGATTTTCTCCTAAATTACCACATTCAAATAATAATCTGGAGCAATGAGAAGGTAAAACTATGGATCAGGAAAAAATACTTGATATTGCGATAAAAGCAGGCACAACACTACTGAGATACGGTGCCGAAACATATCGGGTAGAAGATACTATCACCAGAATATGCAAAAGCTACGGTTTGGCTTGTGAGGCTTTTGCTCTTCCCACAGGAATAATTGTTAGTGTGGAGGGTATAAACGGTGTCTCAACAATTTGCAAAAGAATCCCGTCAAGAACAGTTGACCTTTCCAGAATTTCTTCCGTTAACGAGCTATCAAGGAAAATAGCGAGGGAAACTCCTGAATATGAAGAGGTGCTCAGGGATTTAAACAGAATATCTGAGTTAAAATCATTCTCCAATGTAGCTTTAATAACTTGCTATGCCCTTACAGCTTTTGTTTATGTTATGCTCTTTGGCGGAAGTGTAGTTGATGCTTTATTCGTATTGCCAATAGGAGCCATCCTCGGACTAATACGCCTTGTTTTTTCCAAAAGCAGCAGTTTTCCGTTTATAGAATATTTTGTGAGCGGATTTGTGGCAGGAATTTTAAGCTGGCTTATTACCTTCGTCACGCCTCAGATTAATCCTTATGTAATAATTATAGGCGCGGTAATTAATATGCTTCCGGGTATTGCATTAACTAACGGAATACGAGATCTCCTCCATGGAGACATAGTAAGCGGGCTTGCCCGAATGGGAGAGGCTCTTATGGTTGTCGCTGTCATTGCTGCGGGAACCGGAATCGGCTTGACACTATGGTTTATAGGAGGTCCGTTATGATTATTATATTTGCTAAGTCATTTGCTTTGGCATTTATAGGAAGTATAGCTCCTGCCATGGTGCTAAATATAGAAAAACGTCTACTACATTGGGCAGGATTAGGAGGAGCCTTGGGTTATTGCATTGCTCTTTTGGTTAATCCTCTGTCAAGTTCGCTAAGTGTTGTTCAGATTTTTGTCGGAACAGTTTTTGTAGGAATTTACAGTGAGCTTATGGCTAAATACAAGAAAGCTCCTGCCACGGTCTTCTGCGTTCCCGGAATCGTTCCTCTGGTTCCTGGAGTTTCAGCATATCAGACCATGCAAAGTCTGGTCGCCAACAACATGCAAGAGGCCTCTGGATATGCAATTAATACTATTTTAAAAGCTTTCACCATTGCATTTGGGATAATGATTGTTTCAGCAGTTTTTAGATTTGTAGGAAAGATAAGAAATAAACAATAAATACTATAAAATATCCTGCGTATATTAATAAACAAGTGAAGTGCAACCTGATAAGGTTACACTTCATGTGAATTAGCACCTCTAATGAAGCGCGAATTCATTATTCCATCTTATTTAGTATCTTGACTTTTAGCAGCAGTTGTTATTGTCACAACATTTGTTACATCCGCCGCCGCGTCCGTCAAATATACCGGGACAGAAGCAAATCACAAGAACGACTATAATAATTATCCACCATATATTGTCGCCGCCACCGAAAAAGCCTCCGCCTCCACATCCACAATCTCTACAATCACCCATAATTAACACCCCATCATGATTCGGCCTTATTCATCTTATGCACAATGCCGCTGGGGTGACACAATGTTAGTGGTTAAATCTTAGCAACATATTTCTGTAAAGGTTTTTATATTCCCTTGCTGAGTTCTCCCAGGAAAAATCTTGGTCCATACACCTTTTGACCAGTTTTTCCCATTCTTCTTTGTTTCGATATATCTCTAAAGACCGGGCCACTGCATCTTTCATCTCATGAGCATTATAATTTGAAAAGGTGAATCCTGTTCCCTCTTTTGTAAACACGTTATAGGGTACTACAGTATCCTTTAGTCCCCCTGTTTCCCTTACGATAGGTACAGTGCCATACCTCATAGCAAAAATCTGAGAAAGGCCACAAGGCTCATATAAAGAAGGCATAAGATACATATCACTTGCAGCATATATACGCTGTGCCAATACGGCATCATATTTTATATTGGCTGATACCTTACCGGGATATTTACTCTGAGCATATGAAAGGAAATTCTCATAACGCTTTTCCCCTGT
This sequence comes from Bacillota bacterium, assembly GCA_023411795.1. GTDB lineage: Bacteria > Bacillota > Clostridia > DSM-8532 > DSM-8532 > DTU059. The sequence continues at coordinate 50,995 of JAEYOK010000030.1, read as the reverse complement.
TCCCAAAACCACAAACTGTATCCCCATGTCCATAAGCTCGGAAAATATATGTTCGATAAGATCAAGTCCCTTTTGGTCCACAAATCTTGATATAAGCGATATGATTGGAATATCTGAGGTGACATCCAGACCCAAATCCTGCTGGAGCCTTCTCTTGTTCTCATACTTACCCGATAAGTCATCTTTGCTGAAATTGACATAAAGTCTGTTATCAGTTTCCGGATTGTTTATATCAAAATCTATACCGTTAACAATCCCATGCATATCAATGGAACGGCGTCTTATAATATCCTGAAGATTCTCTCCAAAAAAATCATATTTAATTTCTTCCGCATATGTGCGGCTTACAGTACTAAGTACCGAGGAATAGGAAAGAGCCGCTTTTAGGAAGTTTATATTGTCAAAAAATTCAACCCCATCAACATGGAAATACTTCCAGTCAAGTCCTAAAAGATCGGATAAGATGCTCTTCGGGAAGACCCCTTGATATTTCAAGTTATGTATTGTGAAAAGAGTATGCATCTTTTTGAAATATCCGCCTTCACGGCCTCTATAATGGGCGTCAAGAAGCAAGCTCACCATGCCGGTCTGCCAGTCATTAAGATGAATGATATCAGGTTTAAAGCCTATTAGAGGCAGGACCTCCAAAATAGCTTTGCAAAAGAAGGAGAACCTTTCGCCATCATCATATAAGCCATATAGTCCTTCTCTAAAGAAGTAATACTCATTGTCTATAAAGTAGTAAGTTACACCGTCAAAGTCATATTTAAAAACTCCGCAGTATTGCTTTCTCCAGGTTAAATCAATCTGGCAGCTACCTACGAATTCCATCTGCGAAACAAATTTTTCATCAATCTGGCTGTATTTTGGTAAAACAACTCTTATATCGACATCCAGCTCTTTTAAGGCTTTAGGTAGAGAGCCTGCCACATCGGCCAGCCCCCCTGTTTTTATAAATGGTGCCACTTCAGATGCTGCTAACCACACTTTGATCTTATTCATGGCATAATTCCTTTCGTCTAAAGATTATGAGTAAAGGGGACGGTGACTTTTACTCATTGATTTATGTGAATTAATTCGCCTATGCACCACTTGAGTAAAAGTCACCGTCCCTATTACTCATAAATCAAATCATGCACATCATCGTATATTGTTAATTTGATCATATTATACCATACTGCATATGTGACTACCACCAGATTAAGCACCAACAGAGCCACGTGAATAAATTAATTATATGAAGCAAAAAAATAGTATAATAGTGTATATAAACCATAAAATAAAAGTACGGGAGGCGGTACATGTGAAGGATCCAAATAAGCAAAAAATCAATCCTAATCAGCTTAAAACCTTTATTAGCAACGCTGCCACAGATATGAGCGACACTAGCGACATCTCTGAAGGTCAAGTTCCTATTGCCTCTGACGAATGTGTAGAAGAGGCAAGGGATTGGGTCAATGATGGAAGTAAGTTGTAGCTATATTGTGGTTGGTAGCATCGCGCAGTTCCAGTAGGCTGTTAAAAGGGGGGCAACCCTGCATTCTGATAGGTTACCCCCTTTATCTCTGTGTACTTTTAATTTACGAATGTATAATTCATACCTGAATTATTATCCCAATTCTCTGCAGAATCTTTAAAGGCAATATTGATATTCTTACCTTGTTCAACAGGAATAATGGCTTGGAATACGCCTTCTCCCTCTTTATTAAAGTCCATGGTTGATACAGCCTCCCAATTCTGGTTACTGCCAAAACCGAACACACCATATACTTCCTGTGCCCCGCATTTTGCCAACAATCCGGAATAACTGATTCTACCCTGAGTATCAGAAAGCTTTTCAAAGGTTACTCCTGCTTTGGAATAAGATTGGATTCCGTATTGTGATACATCGCTCACTAAATCATCCGAAAACTCTTCCTTAAAGGATTGCTTGTCTTTAACATCTTCCGGAGTTTCTTCTGGATAACGGCTTGATTGCTTTGAATCCTTTTTATCAGATGTCTGCTTCGGGTACTTATTGTTCATCATATTGTCAAATATACTCATGAATGATAGTCCTCCTTTCATTCATTTATTATCTGACTTTTTCAATGATTTTATTATAAGCACCCGATTAGTAATAATAGGCAAACACCGATTATAAGGCTTTTTTGACTATCTAACAAAGGCTTCCAACAATTTGACGGCATTTTCCACATCATTCATGTCAACGATTTCTGAAGTGTCATGCACATATCTGGTAGGTATTGAAACCCCTCCCGAAGGTATACCGCCTGCCGTGATATGTATACTTCCGGCATCGGTACCTCCATGTATCATTATTTCCATTTGGTATGGAATGTTATATTTTTTAGCCCCATTTATTAATCTGTCTTTTACCTCAGGGTGCGATATAACACTTCTGTCCTTAATCTTGACAGTAGGCCCATCTCCCATTCGCACAGACATTGGATGACAGCTAGGAGTATCCCCGGTATCACAAACGTCAATTGCAAGAGCCATGTCCGGCAAAATGCCGAAAGCTGCGGTTCTAGCACCTCTAAGGCCAACCTCTTCCTGAGTCGTAAATACATAGTATATCTCATTCTCTGTCTCAGGAGCATTCAATGCCAGCTGAACCAGAATAGCACAACCGATCCTGTCATCTAATGCTTTTGAAATCAGCCTGCCATTTTGCTCGATCGTATCAGCCACAAAAACAGCCATATCTCCAAAGTTAACAAGCTTTTCAGCTTCCTGCCTTGAACTTGCAGCAATATCAATATACATTTTTTCAAGCTTGACATTTTTCATGTCATCTATATCTTCCTCATACCAGATGACTCCGACCGTTCCGTTCTCAAAAACCACTCTCTGGCCCAGAATAACCAGCGGTGGAAGCCCTCCGACATTACTGAATCTCAAGAAGCCCTTATCATCAATATATGAAACAATAACACCGATTTCGTCCATGTGTGCTGCCAGCATTATTTTTTTTGCATGCCCTTGTAACCTTTGTGACCCACCTTTACCCTTCTTAACGCATATAAGGTTACCCATAGGGTCTATTCTTATATCATCAACCTTGTCCTTAATCATTTCTATTATTGCTGTAGCGACTTTCTTCTCATTCCCTGATGGACCAAAGGTTTGTGTTAGCTTTTTAATAATATCAAACATTTTCTATTCCTCCTTGTTCACGGTAGAGATTTATTGACATATTTAATTCTCCCGCTCCAATAAGTCTTTCATCCCCTTTTGGAAGAGTCTCCAGGACCTTTTGTGCAAGCTTGATCATGTTATCAAAATCAGAGATATCCATAACAGATACCGGAGTATGAATATATCTGCAAGGAACCGCTATCACCGCAACCTTTACACCGGTACCGTTGACCTGAATTCTACCAGCATTTGTACCACCCGATATGGTCTTTTTAAACTGGTAAGGTATTCCGTAAACCTTAGCGACGTCGGTAATATGGGTCACAAAATCTTTATCTGTAATGACCGACCTGTCCATAATGGTAAGAGCCGGACCTTTTCCACAGAGGGTACTCATACTGTGCTCCTTGGTATCGGGAACATCATAGCAGGTGGTGCCCTCAAGAATCAGGGCTAAATCCGGCATAACCTGGAACGAAGCTGTCTTGGCACCCTTTAGGCCAACTTCCTCCTGAACAGTAAAGCAGCCATAAACATCACTCTCATAATTATGCTTTAAAAGCTCAACCAGAACAGCACAACCGACTCTGTCATCCAAAGCCTTGGCCATTAGCTTATTATCCCCGAATTCAACCGGATCATATGCAAAAGCTACACGGTCTCCGATTTCAACATTGCTCAAAGCCTGTTCCCTGTCTTTTGCTCCGATATCTATAGTAAGACTTTTCTTCTCAACAGCGCCGGATCTTTCTTTAGGGCTTTGCAGATGAATCGGCTTCAGTCCGATAACACCTGGAACACCCTTTTCTCCGACTCTGACACGTTTTCCTACTAACACTCTGGCTTCAATTCCACCGATGGTCTGAAATTTCAACAAACCGTCGGAATTAATTCCTGAAACTAAAAGTCCTACTTCGTCCATATGGGCATCAAGCATTACTTTAGGGCCGTTACCATTTCCTTTTTTATAGGTTATTAGGTTCCCAATATTGTCAACATAGTAATCATCTACATGATCCTTAATCAATGATATTATATAATCCCGAACCGGTGCTTCGTCTCCCGATACTCCATCAATGGAGGTGAGCTTCTTCAAGTTTTTTAAGGCATCCTTCATACTTTTTCCCTCCCCGCTATATAACGTGCTGCAAGCCTGCCTGTGGCTACTACATCGTCAACAGAAACCATTTCAACCGTTGTGTGCATGTACTTGGCCGGGATTGATAATAGGATTACAGGAATACCTTCTCTTGCAACGGCATGAGCTGCCGCCTCTGTCCCCGTATCTCCGGATTCAGGGTCCACCTGATATGCTATATTTTCTTCCTTAGCAAGCTTAATAATACCTTTAGCATGCTTTCTGCTCAGCACTGGACCAACAGCCACCGCAGGTCCCTTCCCTAGTGGGAAGGATTCATCAGTGGGAGCATCGGGCATATCTCCATGACAAACATCAATAACAATTCCTAAATCGGCTTTTATGTTGTAGGTCGTACAAAATGCTCCTACAAGGCCAAGCTCTTCCTGAACAGTAGCCGCAACATATACGTTATCATCATGGTGAAGTTTCTGGAGCTCTTTAAGAATTTCAACTAATGCTGCCACGCCACTTCGGTTGTCCAGGCTTTTTCCTGCCAACCTGTTGTTCATAAGCTCACGGGCAGGGTTCACAAAAGAAACCATATCCCCCACAGTAACAAGCTCTTTCGCTTTTTCACCGCTCAAGCCGATATCTATTCTCATTTCATCCATCTTAATACCTTTATCTTTATCCTCGGCGGGTATCAGATGTGGCGGTTTGGCACCTATCACGCCAAAAAGATCCTTCTTGACGTGAACAATGACCTCCATTGCTCCGATAGCTTTTGCATCCACTCCGCCGGCTGCAGCAAAACGCAAAAAACCACTTTCCTCTATTCCCGTTACAATTAAACCAATTTCATCATAATGGGCTGTAACCAATACATTACCGGGATATTGGCCACGTCCTTTTTTAAAACCAATAACATTATAGAATGCATCAACACTCACTTCGTCACAGTACTCGCGAAAAATATCGGCAATCTTTTCAGCAGCCATAATTTCTCTTCCTGTGACAGCTCTTATACTGCTGAGCTTTTGTAGAAGCTCGCCACAATCATTCATTTGAACACCTCGCAATTTACTTTATGTCCTATACCATCAGATTTAAATTATATCATGTTTATAGCATCTGTTACCAATGTAGTATTTTTATATTATCTTGCACCATCTGACTATAAATATCAACATTAAAATAGCTTATTAAAACTCTAAAATCAAAGAAAGCAGTAGTTGATTAAGGTATACTATGGTAAAATATACTCGGTTTGTATCGTTTTCTGCAATCAGGTGAAGAAAGGATTAATATATGTTATTCAGTAGTCTGATGTTTCTTTTCCTGTTTCTCCCCTTGGTGTTGACAGGTTATTATCTACTACCAGGTATTCGGTTTAAAAACATTTTTCTATTATTAGTAAGCTTGTTTTTCTATACATGGGGTGAGCCTACCTACATATTGCTGCTTCCTGTTTCCATGCTTATCAATTATACCTTCGGTTTATTAATATACCGTAGTTCAAACCGAAAAAAACTTTACCTTACTGTTTCTATACTATTTAATGTGGGTCTGATTATACTTTTCAAATATCTGCCCTTTATTATTACAAACGCAAATAATTTTCTTCATCTTAGTATTCCGGTACCCAAAATTGCACTGCCTTTAGGAATTTCATTTTACACATTTAAAATAATAACATATCTTGTTGATGTATATAGAGGGGATGCAAAGGCACAAAAGAATTTAATCAAGCTTGCTCTTTATATCTCGTTATTCCCTCAACTCATGGCAGGACCTATAGTAAAATACTCCGCAATATCTTTGCAATTTGACAACAGAGACCACTCTTTCAATATGTTTTGCCGTGGAGTAGAAAAGTTTATTATTGGCCTTGGGAAAAAAATCATCCTGGCTAATAATCTGGCTTTAATAGCTGACACTGTCTTCAATTTTAAGAGCGGTACCTTTGGGATATTATCAGCATGGATCGGACTTATCAGCTACAGCCTTCAAATATATTTTGACTTTTCAGGCTACTCCGACATGGCTATAGGCCTTGGAAGAATGTTTGGCTTTGAGGTTAATGATAACTTCAACTACCCCTATATATCCAAATCTGTAGGAGAATTCTGGCGAAGGTGGCATATCTCTCTGGGCAATTTTTTCAAAGATTATGTCTACATTCCTTTAGGTGGCAGCAGATGTAAATCATTATTAGCAAATTACCGCAATCTTTTTGCTGTATGGTTCTTAACAGGCCTTTGGCATGGGGCGAGCTGGAACTTCATACTATGGGGATTATATTTTGGCTTTTTGATAGTTTTTGAGCGCCTTTTCCTTTCAAGGCTACTCAATAAGCTACCTACTTTCTTTCAACACTTGTATTTAGTATTTACCTCAGTGGTGGGTTGGGTATTTTTCCGCACTGATAACCTGTCCCATGCATTGTTGTTTTTTAAGCGGCTCTTTGGTATAGGTATAGTAGGCGACTTAACATATCCCCTACTGTTATTGCATGATAATGCATTTCTCTTAATTGTGGCTATTTTGGCCTGCACTCCCTTAGTTAAAAACCTGGTAATATCTTTATCCAAATACCGTGTTTTCCCCTATGCGGCAGGGATTGGCCTTAGCTTAATATATTTAATTTCTATTATGTATTTGGGAAACTCAAGTTATAATCCATTTATTTATTTTAAATTTTAGGTGTTATTATGAATGAGATGAATGTAAAGAAAAACTACATACTTATAATTATCCCGTATATATTGATAACGTTATTCTTTTCTATAGCGTTTTTCATATATCCCAAGCAAATAAAAAGTGAGAGTGAAAACCGTTATTTGGCCCCATTCCCTGAAATGTCAAGAGAGACTATTAAAGATCTTCCTGCAAGCTTGGAAAAGTACTATAATGATCACTTCCCTTTCCGAGAAAATTTTTTGGAGCTATTCAGCCGTATAGAGCTGTCCCAAGGTAAAATAAAGGTCAGAGATTTGTATATTTCAAAGGATTATATTTTACCTGTGGAATACCTGTATTCAAAAAATGACATAGCCCAAAGTGCGGAAAAAACAAATAAATTAATGGATTTTATTAAGGCAAGCGGGAAAAAGCTAGGATATGTTGCCCTCCCATACAAAACATATATTTATAGTTATATGCTTCCTACTTATCTGCAGAATAATTACAGTGAGCGAAACTACAAAAACTTCACAGACGAACTTGATCCAGATATTAAAACCTGTGATGCGTTTAACTCTTATAAAAATCACAGCATTGAAGATATAGAGACATACTTCTTCAAATCTGATTTCCATTGGAACGCAAAGGGTGCGGGAGAAGCCTTCCTTTATATGATGGACTGGCTTTTTAGTGAAAACCTGATTGATGAGCCAAAGCCCTCTATTACCGCATTTGATTATACTTACCTTAACGATAATTATATAGGAGATCTCAACCGAAGATACTCCTTCCTCTTCTCCACTAAAGAATTATTACCTGTATTTAAGAGTAGTGAGGACCAAATTCGCTACTATACAACCTACAATAGCCATGATTTTTCTCTTGATAAAGCTTCCATTCAAGGGGATGCCTTACCCAACGGTCAGACCTATGATAGTGTCTACACTAAAAATGCCGGTTATTACAAAATGGTTAATGACAACTCCTTACTACATACAAAGGTTCTGGTTGTTAAGGACTCCATGCAAAATCCGATGACTGAAATGTTTTCGTATATGTTTAACACCAGTGAAATAGTTGATATAAGAGCACTCAAAGATATAAGCCTATATACTATTATTGAAAACTCCGATGCTGACCTGGTACTGTTGATGTATCACCAAAACAATGTTACCGGTGAGATGTTTGACTTTAAATAAAAATTAACTGAAGCTTTTAATAATTGTCTAATATTGCTTGCCATATATCTAAATCAAATTTATTATCGGGAGTATTCTTATATTCAGGTATATTTCCTAGCCTCCAAACAGAGAGGCCTTTAATACCAAACATCTTAGAAAGCTTGATCTTTTCTGAGATGCTTCTTTGATTCTCATACCAAATAACATTATCTGTTTTATCATCACTGTTATAGTACTTAGCATACGGATTATGGCTAAACTCAGAATAAAATAAATCAGCACCAAGAAGAAAGCGATTTAGTAATTGTTTATAATCTGGGTGGTCCGGTGTGGGTTTAATAATTTTTCCTTCCCTTAGCTTCCATTGGACCGCATCCATTGAAAACTGAAGCCATATTTTGCTTGTATCCTGAACACCTGTAGCAGGGTCAGTGATGCTTTTCAATGCGTAATATATTTCATCTAAAGGAGTCAACGGTGTGTCAGTATAGCCCATTTGCATCTCAGCATCGGTTAGGGACACAGCAGCGTAGTCGTGAGCCATTAGAATCACCTTGTCTGCGAGCTGTCCTATCGTTTTGTAATCATATCCGTCAAAATATGCCTGACCGGCCCTTCTCATAGGATGAACAGCAACATAGAGCTTTTTTTCTGTCTTTGAAAGCTCAGTTTTAAGCTCTGCTAAAAACTGATTATATAAAAGCTTAGAGGTTTCACCCCTTAGCTCCTCAAAATCTGAGACTACTCCGTCAAAGCTCACAGAGGAGCCGTGCTTAGAGGTGTGATTGACCATTGAAACCATTTCTTCTATAACATTTTTTCTTACGTCTTGATTTGAAATAATATACTCTGCCAACTTAATAGATTCACTGCTAACAGGGTCAGTTACATTTTGATTCTTAATAAAGAACATAAGCTGACGTGAGGCTTCATTACCTGCTGCTTTTTCAAGCACACCGGTATATCCGGTGGGGATATAGTATTCGTTAGTAGCTGCATCAGTGTTTATGATTACCTGCTTAGAGGCCTCATCATATTCAAGGCGAGCCCATCCGAAGCTTACCGAATCAAGCTCAGAAAACTTGTCAATCTGGCTCGCAGAGCTGATCGCATAAAAAGCATGAAGTTCGTCTAAAGGTTGATTCAACTTGTCATACATGCGTATCATCATTGCGGCAGCCTGCTCACGGGTAGCAATACCGTTAGGGCTAAACGTTTTAGGGCCTGTACCTGAGGTAATTCCAAAATCCTTTGCTATATTGATATATCCTGAATTCCGTGTCACATCTTCAAAGGGCGGATTCAGATAGGAGAGCTGTTTTGCTAAAGTATCATATCCAAGAGTTCGTACAATCATTATGCACATTTCTTCTCTCGTTATAGGATCATCGGTACGGAAATATTCATTTTCTTTATCTATAACACCGTGTAAAAGAGCTGTTTCAATTGTGCCATAAAAACTATGACCGGGATTCACGTTGTCAACGAAGCTTCCTTGAGCGGGTTTTATAACTTCCCATCCCATAAGGCGTACCAGAAAAGTCACAAACTCGCCTCGTGTAATGGTTCTCCCAACACCGAACAAATTTTTATTCTTGTCAACTCCTTGAGTTATACCTAACTCACGTAATCGATGAATCTGAGTGTATGCAAAATGCCCGGGTGGAACATCGGTAAAGGGTGTGGCCTCCTGAGCTGTGGAGTTGGTAATATATAAGAATGGGGTTATTAGTAGTGATAAAATCAAGCTATATAATATGTACTTTTTATGTTTCACTTCAATCAAATCCTTCATTAGATTTTTATAGGTAATTGTCCTTTAGTATCCTTACTGTATCGTCATTTATTTCCTTCTTACCGTAGTATACCAGATTATAGGTCTCTTTTATAAGCCCATGATTTTTTTCGCTCTCCTTCATTTCCCCGGTAATTCGTTCCACTGTCTCTGAGGGTGTATCTGATGTTCTGAATTTAAAGCCTTTTTTAATGTTATCTAAAACAAACTTAGTATAGATAAACCGAACACGACTTGGATTATCTTTCATATCCTTCCATCTTTTTTCTCTCTTAAAAAGCTTTCTCAAAAAAGAAGCCCTCTTTGATTCATTCAATTTTATCAGGGATTCTTGCCTGTCTGTAAAATTTTGTTCAGTGGAACTCCACTTCTTAAATTTGCTTAATATGTGTGAGAAGAATTCTATCAGACTTTTTATTATTTGTTTACGGTTCTTTATTATATACTTAATAACAAAAAACAATAGAATGATGCACATTAAGATTGCCATTATATCGGCTATTTTCTCAATTACAGGGTTTGATTCAACATAAGGTAATTCGTCAATCAAATCATTTTGCTCCAGAGGTGGTGCCTCTATATACTCTTCCTGAAATGATAGTATTTTCAATAACCAACCTACAGCCCTCCCGATTGCTTTTGTCAAATATACTAACCCTTCTAGCAGATACTTTCCTATCGATAAAAGCCCTATTGATGCTAACAGAAAAATAATTATTACATTATTGCCTCGTACAACTGAGGAGGGCATAATACTCAAGCTGTTCTTCTGTTGTGCTTCTTTAACAAGAAAATACTTGTTGGAAAGAGGAAGAGCTATTGCGACATAAGTAATAGAAGCTATTATAACAATACTAAAATACTGATTAACTAACGGTATACGACTCAAGAAAAACAGAGAAAGACCATGAAGGATCACTCCCCCTGTATAGAAAAATACTATAGTCCCGCTTCCTATAGCACTTCGTACACCCCTGATAAAAAAAAGTGCACTCCCGATAATGTAAATAAGCATATACCCTGTATCCCCGGATGAAGCTATAAACCAAATACAAGATATCAAAAAGATATAGATGGAGCCGATACCTGCCACTATAACATTTTTGAACTTCTTAAGTAATTTAGTAATGACTATGGCTGATAAAGTATGTAAAGGCAAAGAGAGTGCGAATATAAGTGCATAATCTACAGGTAGAAGCAACCCTGATATTAAAAGAATAACAGGGAATATCATCAGATATTCAAGTAAGGTCCATAACCATCGGATAAATAATTGTTTTCTCATGCTAATCTCTTCCCGGTAAGGTCTCCACACATCGCTAGATTTTCAGGATCTCCACGGCATTGCCCATTGTCCGCAGGCGGTGTATTCTGTCTTCTGTCTCCCCATCTATTACAGCGGTTATGAAAAGAAAGTCCAGATTATTTGGATTTCTGTCCAGTTCTCTATCAATAAGTTTGTTGAAGGATGAACTTCGTTGCATTACAATTCTTGCAAGGCACTCTAATATTTCAGTTTGATGTTTTGCGCCCGAACCGGGTTCTATATGGATATATTTATTTTGACTGTCCTTTAAAAGTCCATTGCTGGCAAACCCAGCCTCAATTGTATTATTAAAAGCAAACTCAAAAACTGTTGCCGCAACACTTATACCATACTCAACCCTCTGAGGCTCATTGGTTATTGTCCATTGCTCCAAACTGGTATCCACATTTAATAAAATCATCAGCTTATGATGGGCTGTCGGTTCATAGAGGTTTACCTGAAGGTCTCCTGAGCGGGCTGAAGCCTTCCAGTTTATGTTTTTCATTGGATCAGAGAAAGTATATTCACGAACGCCGGCCCTTATAAAAGGATCCTCTAAGATCCACCGACGAACTACATTATCCCCTTGCCAGCTATGTGACGGTAGCTTCATCTCTGGAATTGAAAGAACTCTGGGAAATACATAAAGCTGAGCATCGGTTCTTATCTCTTTTGCTGAAGAAACACTTCCTGTAATAGAGCTGGCTGTAAGAGAAGCACTGGAAACATGATAATATCCTCTTTTTTTGCATTTTACCTTATGAGTGCGTATTATTCTTGTATAGGGCATCAGACAGAATAAACTCACATGATACATGTCCTGTAAAACATTCAAATCCTTAAGTTGGCCAAATTGAAGGCTGCTGTCTATTTGGGACTCCACCTTAAGACATGGTACCGGTAATATTTTATTATTGCTAATCTTCTCAATTAAATAGATTTCCTGACCAAACGCAGCATGAATTGTGTCAAAGCTACGCTCCAGGCTTACCTTTTTAAGCCCGTACATTACCGAGAAATATGCTTCTGCCAACAAAACAGCCAAAGCCGCTAAAATCAGCCTGAAAATCCACATAAAGCTATTTTCCTCCCGATTGACTAAGCCTCTCTTCACTGGGTACCGGAACGCGATTGATTATTTCATCCAGAATCCTAAAGGAAACCGGCTTTCCGTTTTCATTTCCAGTATGACGCGTAATCAATCTATGAGCTAAAACTGGCTTAATCATTGATTTTACATCATCGGGGATCACATAATCTCTTCCTTTTATAGCTGCAAAAGCCTGACTTGTTTTCAAAAGTGCCTGACTTCCTCTGGGACTTACTCCTAATAAAAGTTCAGGATGATTTCTAGTGTCTTCCACAATCTTTACTATGTAATAATAAATCTCTTCACTGACAAAAGTGTCTTTAAATATATCTCCTATACCTTTAAACTCTGATTTCTCAGCTACAGAAGACAGATTAGGAAAGGGGCTTTCATATCTAAAACGTTTTAAAATGTCTATACCTTCATTTGTATCGGGATAACCCATGTAAAGTTTCATCAAGAATCTATCCAATTGGGCTTCAGGCAGGGGAAATGTGCCAAGAGTTTCGATGGGGTTCTGAGTAGCTATAACCATGAATGGTGCCTCAAGCTTATAGGTCTCCCCATCAATAGTGACCTGTCTTTCCTCCATACACTCCAAAAGGCTGGATTGTGTTCTTGGAGTCGCTCTGTTTATTTCATCGGCTAAAAGAATATTTGTGAATACCGGCCCTTTTCTAAAAACAAATTCACCATGCTTCTGGTTGTAATAGTGAATACCGGTAATGTCAGAAGGTAAAAGGTCAGGAGTGAACTGAACCCGGTTAAAATCAAGATTAAGAGACTGGCTCAGAGTTTTAGCCAATAATGTTTTACCCGTACCGGGAACATCCTCCAGAAGAACATGGCCTCCGCATATGAGACCGATAAGAAGCTGTTGGATTACTTCGTCCTTACCTACAATGACCTTCTTGATGTTCTCCAAAAGCTTTTGTGTTAAGACCTTTAGTTCTACATTATTCATAAGCAAAACCCTCCCTAAAACACAGGGGGACGGTTCTTCTGTGTTCTCATATAGTACATATAAAAGAAAAGAACACAGAAGAACCGTCCCCCTGTGTTCGTCGAATCATTATATAACTGAGCTGCAGCGCTCACATAGTGTCGGGTGTTCGTGGTTGTGGCCTACGGATTCTGAATAGATCCAGCAGCGCTCACACTTTTCACCATCAGCTGCGACAATCTCAACCTCAAGATCGGAATCGCTGCTTTCAACAACTTCAACCTGCGAGGTAATAAATACTGTGGGAAGAATCTCGATATTTTCATTCAAGAGCTTCAAAAGGTCCCCATTGGCTTTTATAACGGCCTTAGCCTGTAGGGATTGACCGATGAGCTTCTTATTTCTTGCCTCTTCCAAAGCCTTTAAAACAATGTCACGTACTTCAAGAATTTTGCTCCATTTTTGGTCTAAAGCTTCATCTTCAAACTCAGCTCTAACTTCGGGCCAGTCGTTGAGCATTACGCTTTCAACATTGTCGCTTTCACCATGGGGCAGGTACTGCCAGATTTCATCGGCTGTAAAGGCCAGAACAGGCGCTAGAAGCCTTGTAAGTGTATCCAGAATAATAAACATGGCTGTTTGTCCGGCGCGTCGGGATTTTTCATCGGGTTTGGAAGCATACATTCTGTCCTTGGTCACATCCAAATAGAAGCTACTCATATCAATGACGCAGAAGTTGTGGATAGCATGGAGCATTGTATGGAACTCGTATTCGGAATAAGCCTTCTCAATTTTAGCGACAAGCTGATTGAGCTTTAATAATGCCCATTTATCCAGCTCTTCCATTTCGGCATATTTGACCATATCCTTTTTGGGGTCAAAATCACATATATTACCCAAAATGAATCTGGCTGTGTTACGAATCTTCCTGTAGCTTTCGGACAATTGCTTCAAAATATCGTTTGAAATACGGATATCAACTTTATAGTCGCTGGAAGAGACCCAAAGTCTCAAGATATCGGCACCGTATTGCTTGCATATATCCATTGGGTCAATACCGTTACCTAAGGATTTGCTCATCTTACGGCCTTGACCATCAACCACATAGCCATGAGTAAGAACCTGACGATATGGAGCTTTTCCCTTAACAGCAGTAGCCGTCAAAAGTGATGACTGGAACCAACCTCTGTGCTGGTCGCTTCCTTCCAGATACAAATCAACTGGCCAGCCTAAATCAGGATTTGCTTCGGCTACGGCAATGTGGCTTGATCCTGAATCAAACCAAACGTCCATTATATCGGTCTCTTTCTTAAACTCTTTTCCACCGCATTCACAAGCAAAGCCTTTGGGCAGAATCTCCGATGCCTCATATTTGAACCATGCGTTGGAGCCCTCCTTAGCAAAAAGCTCCTTGACTGCATTAATAGTTTCGTCGTTGATTATTTCCTTACCGCAGTCCTTGCAGTAGAATATCGGTATGGGAAGACCCCAGATACGCTGACGTGAGATACACCAGTCGCCACGATCTTCAACCATTTTGCTAATGCGCTCTTCACCCCAACCAGGAATCCAGCGAACTTCTTTAATTGCTTCCAAAGCCTGCTTTCTGATTTTATCAATGGATATAAACCATTGCTCTGTTGCCCTGTATATTATAGGGTCCTTACAGCGCCAGCAGTGAGGATATGAGTGTGTAATCTGCTCTTCGGCATAAAGCAGGTTAGTCTCCTTGAGAGTTTGTAAAATAGCCTTGTTGGCTGCTTTATAATACAAGCCTGCAAAAGGACCGGCTTCTTTTGTCAAATGGCCTTTCTCGTCAACAGGAACAACAATACCTACCTCCGGATATTTTTTGCATACATCAAAGTCTTCAGCACCATGTCCGGGGGCTGTATGAACACATCCTGAACCGGCTTCGAGGGTGACGTGGTCGCCAACAATAACCAGTGAATCACGATCAAGAAAAGGATGGGCACAAACTATATATTCCAGTTCGCTTCCCATGATTTCGCCAAGCACCTTGTAATCGCTAATATTGCCTGCTTTCATAACACTTTCAGCAAGCTCCTTAGCTAGTATATATCGCTCATTATTAGCTTCAACAATTACATATACAAACTCAGGGTTTACTGAGATTGCAAGGTTTCCCGGCAGTGTCCATGTGGTGGTGGTCCAAATAACTACATAAAGGCTATCAAGATTATCAACTATACCTTTTAGCTTTCCCTTATCGTCCTTCACAGGAAACTTAACATATATAGAGGTTCCGCTATCGTCCTGATACTCAATTTCAGCTTCGGCTAAAGCAGTTTCACAAGACGGACACCAGTAAACAGGGCGCATACCTTTATAGATACATCCCAGCTTAGCCATCTGCCCGAATACTTCTATTTGCTTAGCCTCAAACCTTGGCTCCAATGTGATATAGGGATTGTCCCATTCACCCATTACACCAAGCCTTTTGAAGGATTCCCGCTGAACATCCAGATATTTTCTGGCAATCTCTTCACAAGCCTCACGGAAAACAACCGGACCAACTTCATGTCGGTTCAGACCTTTTTCCTTAATTGCTTTCTGCTCAGTTGGAAGTCCGTGGGTATCCCATCCAGGAATATAAGGAGCAAAATAGCCCTTCATATCATAGTATCTGATAATAATATCCTTAAGAACTTTATTAAGAGCGGTTCCAAGATGAATGCCCCCGTTTGCATAAGGAGGTCCGTCATGAAGAATAAACTTTTTACCCTTAAGCCTATTTCTGTTCAGGCGCTTTTTATAAAGATCTTTATCCTGCCAAGCCTTGAGCATTTGAGGTTCTTTTTCAGGAAGTCCCCCCCTCATCTGAAAGTCGGTTTTCGGCAGATTCAGTGTTTTCCCATAATCAACTGACATGGTATCAATCCTCTCTTTTTTGTTAAGTAAGTAATCCGGTTTATGTCGGTTCTATTTAACGAACAATCTCTAGATAAATTATCGGCATTAAAAAAGCCTTTCATCCTACTATGGGACGAAAGGCCTCGCGGTACCACCCAAATTACAGTTATAAAACAAAATTTACATCTGTCACTCTTTAGGAATAACGGCCCTTAACCGGCTCACCTTAGTAAGAAGGGCATATCCCGTCTTTTTGGGGCTGCTGCTTACGGCTGATTTTCAAATTTCATTATCCTGTGGGCTTCCACCGGTGGTTTCAACGAAAACGCTGGTTTTCAGTAACTGAAACGCTTTGCCCAAAGCTCTCTGTAAAGATAACCCGAAATTCTACTGGTCCGATCATTGCATTTATCTTTATTATTTAAGATTATAGTCTCTAAAGTCCAGCAATGTCAATGCTATGTTATACCCTATCTTTCATTTCAAGAAGCTTTCTCTTGATATCATCTTCCATAGTCTTTAGCTCGGTTTCAACCTGAGCTCTTCTTGCACGGCCGTCCTGCTGGATCTTAAGTGTTTCTTCCAAAGTGATGATAAGGTCTTCATTAACCTTTTTCAGTGTTTCAATGTCCACAATACCACGTTCATTTTCACGGGCGATATCTATAGAGCTGGTCTTAAGCATCTCAGAATTGCGAGCCAATAAATCATTGGTGGTATTGGTCACATCTCTTTGAAGCTTTAACGCAGACTGTTGTCTTAGCATGGTTATGGCAATAGCTATCTGGTTCTTCCAAAGGGGTATGGTATTCATAATAGAGCTTTGTATTTTCTCCACCAAAGTCTGATCATTACTTTGGATAAGACGAATCTGGGGTGCAGTCTGAATAGCAATCATACGGCTCAGCTTCAGGTCATGAATCTTCTTTTCAAATCTGGAGATAAGCTCGGCCATATCCTTAACCTTTTGAGCGTCAACTGCATCACCAGTTTTTGTCGCTTTTTCCTTAAGAGCCGGTAACTCCTTATCATTAAGATCTTTTAATTTCAAGGAACCCGCCATAATATAGATGTCCAGTTGCTTCAAATAGTCCAGATTCTTATCATACATAGTGTCCAAAGCCGTTATATCACGGATGAGTTGGAGCTTTGATCTATCAAGTTGATCAATAATCTTTTCTATCTGAACACTGATTTTATCGTAACGAGCTATAAATTTCTGGGTTTCTTTTCTCACGCCACTAAACATCTTTGCAAAAGAAAAACCTTTTTGATTGGGATCTATAGCGTCAATATTAACATCCTGTACCTTAACCAAAAGGTCGGTAAGTACGTCTCCAACTTCTCCGCTGTCCTTGGCCCTGATTTGATCAAGCATTGCATCGGAGAATTTGGATATATCGCTCTGAGCCAAATTACCATACTGGATAACATTCTGGGAATCAGACACATTAATTTGAGCTGCTATATCCAGAACCTTCTGTCTATCCTCCGGTGACATCTCATTCCACTTGTTCACATCATAGTTATCCACAGTATTTGCAACCGTTTGAACAGGTGCGGATTGTAATTGTCCGTTCATTACTATTACCATACCTTTCTTAATTTATATTAAGTTAAAACTTTTTATACGCCGTTCTGAGAACGCGAATTCATGTCTTTATTAGCTTTAGCTGAAGTACCTATGTTGTTGGAAAGAGTCTCAAAAACCTTGATTTCGGTATCTAAATCCATAACGTCATTTGACAGCATTTTTTCTTTCTGCTGAAGGAAAGTCGTCCGAATGCCTTTCAAAGACTTCTCTGTTCTTTCGAGGGTCTCAACCGCATCTGCAGGCATCGGCCTTGTAGTAGCCAGTTCTGCATATTTTACTATAATTTTGTGGGTAGGCTCTAAATAGTAGGTTATAAATTGCTTTACTATACGGATATCCTTAGGGTCTTTCCTTAAGAGCTCAAACATGGATTCGGCAATGCGGCAAAGATCCTCTACTTCATTACAGATTTCCATCTGAGAAAGCCGTTTTATTGCCTGCCTCATCCCGGTGGTTAGCTTCCGTCCGGTTTTGATAGCGTCCTCAATATCTGATTGAGTCGAACCTTCCACTACAATAGTCTCGTCCTTTTCTTTTTTTGAGAAAGACAAGATAACCACAAGCCATCCTATTACTCCCGCAATAAGAGCATAAGGCAACGCAATACGTATTAAGAACAGCAACAAAGCAAATACCGCTACACCTGACAATATGGACAATAATCTACCTGTTGTTGATATTTTCAAGTCATTCACCACCATCAAAAATTAACATATACATGTTTATTTTACACTCATTTCTTCTTTGGGTAAAGAGTTAACTAAATAGTCATTGGAATAGCTCTTTCGGTAACAGGGTCAATATTATACGTATCTATAATGACCCTTCCGCTATTGACCCGGTCAATATTTGTCAAGTCTACAATAACCATACTAGTATTTTCCCTGTCGACATAATGCGTATCCATTAATATTCTATTCTCAGAAGTTCTATACTTAACACCATTTATCAATGGTAAATCTCCGGAAAGTATCAGGAATCTTTTTCTGTATTCCTTTTTCCAACCTATTTGAGGTATGGATTCTAGTGTTTCTTTACAATCAAGAGCCTTGACCTTGCTATCTTTCAAAAACTCAGGTATAACAGGATTTTTTAGAGAACAGGCATAATCCAGGACAACATAGGAGTCCAGGGTTAATGGATCTACTCCTTCCAATGATAATGCGAACTCCCTGATAAGCTCAAATAGGCTCACAGCCGACATTGGTTGATATATCCTTCCCTTTGTCTTGAAAAACCCTGCTAAACTTTCATAAAGGTCAAAGGCCGTCGGAAAAAATGTCTCCATATAATCCAGAGTAAAGTTAAGACGGCCCGAGTTCCATGTACGGTCCAGAACCTCTTCGACACCTTTCAATAAGAGCATTTGTTCAGCATTCATATACTGGTTTTCTATAACCTCGTAGGGCGGGTAGTCTCTGAATTTATATTGGTGCTTCTCTGCTTCCGAGCGAATTCTGGTTCCGTGGAGAAGCTTAAGGAACCCCAATTGCATATGGTGAGCCTTTATATCGTAAATCCTGTTAAATGACTCTTTAAAAGAGTTAAAATCATCATAGGGCAAGCCCGCTATAAGGTCAGTATGAACATGAATATTACCTTTCTCCATAAGGGTTTTGATATTTTTAATTGCGGCTTCCACATTCATAACCCGGGAGACCTCTTTCAAGGTTTGTAAATTTA
Organism: Bacillota bacterium; assembly: GCA_023411795.1. Classification (GTDB taxonomy): domain Bacteria; phylum Bacillota; class Clostridia; order DSM-8532; family DSM-8532; genus DTU059. Next base: position 31,625 of record JAEYOK010000030.1, on the reverse strand, counting down.
CCGATTGAATTCCCGCTTCAACCTGAACAAGTCCCGGTCTCATTTTTTGAAGACTGTCTATTTGAGCTTCTGTTAAAATGTCCGGGTTAACTTCAAAGTGAAAGGTTACGTTCTTGTCGGAAAACTTTCTTATTACGTCCCAAATTGCCAGAGCGTGCTTCTCATTAACATTAAAAGAGCGATCCACAAATTTAATAACCTTGGCCCCTGCATCTATGAGTTTCCTTATATCAGCTTCAATAACATCGGGCCGATATAGAATAAATCCCTTACTCTCCGATGATAAGCAATATGAACATCGATAAGGACAGCCTCTGGATGATTCAATATATGCAATTCTGTCCTTTATCAAGCTCAGGTATTCCGAAGAAAAGGGAGAAATATATTCCCCTTCACCGCAATGAGTGTTTGTAAGGATATCAGGGTTATCTAAAACCAACTGTCTGGCTCCCTGAACACCTTCTTTTTCCAGGGATTTCAGCAACATCGGAAGCTTTCCTTCACCCTCTCCTTTAACGACAAAATCAGCTCCAAATGCATAGAAATCCTTCTCCGCACCTTCATAGCTGGCCTCAGGTCCTCCCACAATAACAATACAATCAGGTTTTGCTTTCTTCAAATCGCAGATTAGTTTGAGAACTAATTCTCTGTTCCAGATATAGCAGGAAAAAGCCGCTACATCAGGCTGCTCTTCCAAAATTGAAGCCCATATTCTTTGCATGGAGTCATTTATAGAAAATCGAAAAATTTTAACAGGAATGTTCTTATTAAGGCAAGCCTGGTTTAAATACCATACCGCCAGACCCTCATGCTCAAATTTTGCATTTATCGCTATCAATAAAGTCTTCATTTATTCCTCTCAGTCTATTTATCTTGTTCATTTTACCTCTTTTTAATAAAGTATGGATATAAAAAAGATTAAAATTTCATTAGAATGGTGGAAATATGATATTATAAGAAGCGATTGAATTACAGAGATAACCAAGTGTATAATAGGATTGCTTGAAAAACCCATTTATCGGGAAGCTGATGGAGGTACATATGGGTATAGTGTCAAAGCCCTTTGGGGTCTTGCCGGATGGAACCGGTATTACTTTATACACACTGTCAAACAATAATGGTGTACAGGCCGGTATAATCGATTACGGCGGAATTATAGTATCACTATTTGTTTCTGACAGAAATGGAAAAACCGATGATATAGTGTTAGGCTACGATAATATCAATGGCTATCTCGATCATCCTTCCTTTTTCTTCGGTGCCCTTGTCGGCCGGTATGCCAATCGCATAGAAAACGCCTCTTTCTTACTAAACGATATTAAATATGAATTGAGTGCTAATGAAGGAAAAAATCAGCTTCACGGTGGTCTTTTAGGTTTCGATAAAAGAGTATGGGATTCCAGGATTATTACTAGAAATAATCAAGATTATCTGGAATTGAGCTTGTTCAGCCCAGATGGTGATGAAGGTTATCCCGGAAATCTGGAAGTCAGGGTTATTTATGGCTTAACAGAGTCTAACTCCCTTGAAATTGAATATTACGGTGCTTGTGATAAGGATACAATCCTTAATTTGACCAATCATGCCTATTTTAATCTTTCAGGGCATGATTCAGGAACAATCCTTAACCATTATTTAAAGATAAACGCCGATTTTTATACACCAATAAATAATGAATCATTGCCTACCGGTGAAATCCATAGTGTTAAAAACACCCCGTTTGATTTTACCGGATCCAGGCCAATAGGGGAATTTCTTCGGGATTTTTCCGGTAACGAACAGATGACAAACGGGTCTGGATATGATCATAATTTCGTTCTAAGAAATACTGATGGAACACCTAAAGAGTGCTGTGAGCTTTACGACCCGAAATCGGGGCGCTTAATGACTTGCTATACCACTAAACCCGGTGTTCAACTGTATACCGGAAATTTTATTAAAAGCGCAGGCTTTGGAAAAGGTGGTGCTCAATACGATAAATGGCATGGGTTGTGCTTGGAAACCCAATTTTTCCCGAATTCTTTGAAACACCGTCATTTTCCTTCCCCTATAATAAGAGCAGGCCAGACATATCACCATCTTACGGTGTATAACTTCAGTACCAAATAAGGATATTAGTATGAAGAATATAATCGAGTATGTTGAAAACGAGATGAGGAAATTTGATGAAAAGGCATTCAGTTGCGTTGACAGTCTGGTTCTTTCTCAATTCGCATACTTGAAATTTGATAATATAGTACCGACAATAGAAGAGGAAGCTCCTTCTATACGAATCAAAGATCTTTTTAAGGCGGAGAATTTCGCCTCTATGCTGCATGATGTATTAGATGAAGAAAAAAACAAACGGCTATTAACTGTTCTTGCAGCAAGCCCCCGTTTTAGAGATATAGAGATGAACTATTATGTCAGCAAGCTAGATTATAAATCAGAAAAACAATTCTCGGCAGTAACCTATGTTCTTCCCGACAAAACTTATATGGTAACCTATCGGGGAACTGACGTTACCTTTGTGGGTTGGAAGGAAGATTTTAATATGGCCTATATCAACCCCGTTCCCTCTCAGGAGGAAGGGGTTGATTACTTAAATACCGTAGCTAAAAAGATAACCGGTATTCTTAGGGTGGGTGGTCATTCAAAAGGTGGAAACATTGCCGTTTATTCCTCAATGTTCTGTGAAAAATCAACTCAAGAAAGAATCATAGCTGTTTTCAGTCATGATGGCCCCGGTTTTAGAGAAAACATTTTCTTAAGCGATGAGTATTTAAATATTAAAGACAGGATATTCAAAATAATACCTCAATCTTCTATTATAGGTATGTTGCTTCAAAGTCAGGAGAATTACCGGGTAGTTGCAAGTAAAAATTTCGGGATACTTCAGCATGACCCCTTTTCATGGGTTTTAGAAGACGGTGATTTTAAATACACCGAATCCATTTCAAATGGTTCTCTTAATGCCAACTACACTATAAGCCAGTGGCTCAGCAATATTTCTGATGAAAAGAGAGAATTGTTTATCGATGCTTTATATCAAGTAATCAATTCCACCAACGCCAGATCAATAAACGATTTAACTGAAATACGGGTTAAGGAATGGGCTATGATTCTTAAGGCTTTCAGAAGTATTGACAAGGAGACCAGAAATTTTATAACCCAAACCATAAGGGATCTAATGGTTTTATATGTAAGAAACCTAAATCCGATAAGCAAAAAGGAGCCTCTATGATTTACTTAGATTTTCCTGATTCTATCATAATATCGGGTAAAAGAAAAAGCAGCGTTGATTAAACACTGCTTTTGATTAATAAATTACTTAATGACAAGCGAATTTTTTATTTTTACTACTTTTCTTGTTCCATCACTCAAGTCATCTTTACTGATTAAAAGCACATCATCTACCTCTTCATATATCCCTACTATTTCACCTATCTTTTTGTCAGCCTCCGGCGAAGAATGCGTAGGTATTATTATTTGAGGTTTTAGTTGCTCAATAACTTTAAAGCCCTTTTCGTTTTCTATAGAATAATTTGAATAAGAATTGACAAACTGCATGAATGCAATATCAATCTGTCCAAGCTCTTCTAACTGTTCATCTGTAAGTAAGCTCTGCCCGATATCACCCATATGAGCTATTCGAAGTCCATCAATCTCAAATATGTATATTAAATTAGTCGGGCTTTTTTCAATAATAGTGTCCCCGCTATGAGACGAAGCTATTGACTTAACTTTTACATCATCAACTTCAAAGCTTTCGAGAGTCCATTTTGATATTCTGCAATCTGGGAATTTCTTTTCTAATTTAGTATCCTGATGATCATTATGGCTATGAGTGGATGTAATTATGTCGGGTTCCACGCCGTCTACACAGTTAGTGGGGTCTGCACATATCACGGTTCCTTTTTGGGTGACTATCATGTAACTGTTATTGGGGTAACTTATATTCATTGAAATAGCTTTTATGATAGTCTTCTCCTTATCTGAGTTTTCGCTTTCTTTACTGTTTGCGCAACCAGAGACCACGACACTCCCGAAAACCAGAAGTATAATAACCGCAATAATTCTCCGTATTTTCATAATAATATCCTCCAAATAATTAGCATTATTATCATTATAACCCATAAAGCTAATATATGGAATTGTGTAACAAATTCATAATTTTGTTAATAAACAATTAATCAATTAAAAGGGATACCTATAAAATATCAAATGGTATCTCACCCTCTTCAACACTCCATATAAGAGTGCCATTTTCACGTATATAAGCGCGGGTCTCAACACCTTCGGAATCAGTCATTATTGCAACACCTTCTGAAACAACATATTCCCCTTTGCTAATAATTGTAAAACTCTCATCTGCAAAATCCCATTTCCCCTCACTGTAGAAGGTTAGCATAAGGACACTGCCATCTTCTGCTTCGCAACCCCAACCTGTTACTCCCCAATAATCCGAAGCTTCATAATCTGCATTTTCTCCAGTGGTTTCGTCCTGCGAAACCAGACCACCGCCTGTAAGACCTGAATCGGGATCCGAACCATAATCTTCTTCTACATAAAGATGTATAGAAAAATCTCGTTGTCCGTCAAACACCCTTATGGTACCGTAAATGTCTGCTTCTCCGACTGCCAAAGCCTCGGCAACACCATCCTCATCAACAGTTATAATATCAGGATCAGATGAATAGGCTTCTATTTCATAGGGTAATTGTCCGGGTATATACGCGGCTAAAGGCGAAACTGAACCGACAGTAAATGCGGTTCCCTGAACCAATTCTACCGTTATCAACTGTTTTTCGTAATATACAGCCTCGGGAGCTTCATCTTCGGACTCTATATCATCATAATTATCATCAAAATATTCAACCAAAATAACAGCATCCAACATTGGCTGGGCCGTACCGAATATAAGCGCAGGCTCTATATCATCGTCAACACGATACACAGCGCTAAGATCCTTGGCAATAAGAAATTTAGCCAATACCGCTTCGGTATCATCAAATATGGCCTCCACCGGATAAAACCAGTCGTCAATAAGTTCCTCGGGATAGGCTATGGTATAAGCACCAAGCTCATGATTAAGGCTGGTAGCGGCTGTAGGAAGATGATCAAGGATTGCTAGAGCCGAAGCCTCCGATACCTCCAGGGATGAATTCAGGAACTCATATTCTCCGTCACATAAAATTGGCATCTCACCGGTATGGGAAACCGTCACTTTATTCCCATCCTCTGATAGAGTAAAAACTATTTCAAATGGATTTTCCGCATCGGGAAGGGTTTGATACCTACCTGTTCCGTCCTCTTCAACCAACATAACAAAAGGCAGTACCGTTGTTTTTGCCAAGTCTTCCTCTTCTTCGCCTTCCATTAATCTGAACTCAAACAAAACATTATTATTGGATAAGTATTTTAGCTGTAATACTCCATTGTTATATTGACTGCTTTCCTCCCTGACAAATGTGCCCGATATACTTTCCCAGGCTTCCTGATTTACTGTTGCAACGTATTCATCACCAGAAGGAGTGGGCTCTTCTGTATCAGGGTCTTCTCCCGATGTACGGGTTGAACAGCCGGCCATCATTATTGCCAGTGCCAGAATAATCACAAAAAAACTTTTGTATTTTTTCATCTAATCGCCCCCTTAATAAATGTCCAGATAGACTGTACTTTGTTTTGCATTACCATTACTTAACCAATACTTTATGATATAATCATCAGAAGGACATTTTAAGCCCCCACCTGAGGGGTACCCGCTCCATTTAAAGTAAAAAGTTCCGCTATCATAATTTATAGGATTATTACCGGTCGTCTTGTAAACAACCTTACCGTCAGTGTTGTATATCTCGAGAGATATTTTTTTGCCTTTTGCGCCGGAATGGGAAAAAACAATTTTATTGCTATAAGAACCATCATCATTAGCAACATTATCAACTGATTTAAGGTTTATAACTGCGGTTTGGGTGTGGTTGATTTTTGAGCTAAATCTAAAAGCATAATCGGTCCATGAATAACCACCATACTCACGCCCTGAAACTGTACAGGTGACATACATGGTGTAGGTCCCTGATGGTAGTTTGCTATAATCGGCACTATAATCACGCTTAATAGTTTTATATTCTTCAAATGTCTTTTCAGACCAGGTGAATATTGTTTTACCGCTGGAATTCACAAGAGAAGCTTTGATTTTTGTTACGGCCTCTGCACAGTCTGGAGGTCTTCCTGTGGTTATGGTATAACTCATATAGAATTTACCGTCTTTAGTATAGCTCTTGTTTTGAACAAGCTTAAGCCCGCAATCACTTGCTGTAATGGCAAGGGCCGGTGTGACTGTCGAGGTATAAATAAACATACTAAGCACCAACGCGATAATTATTTTGAAATATTTTTTCATAATATTCCTCCGTTTTAAAATCAAAATATAAACAGACTATTAGTTTTCAAATCTTAGAACAGTTTCTTGGGGTCTAAATATCTAATAAATCCTATTTAATGCTACCTAGAACTAGGTATGTTGCAGCAAGATATAAAACGCACATGGCACAAGCAAATATTAATGCTATACCTGCGATTTTACAGAGCCGCTTTTCGGTTTTCAATCCCCTACGCAGGGATACTATCCCTCCTGCCAAAAAGAATACAGCTAAAATAACAGCTACCCATACAGCCATATATACGCCCGTTTCCTGCCCATGCATTAAACTTATATAAAAGTAACTGCAATGGGCAGGCAGACTGTGTGAACAGTCTGCCTGTTCCTTTCACTTCTTATTTTGATCACATTCTGCCTACTCGACCCTTTTGTATTGACCGCGCATATGGGACCATTCGGAGTCTTCAGATGCAACAATGTCAATAGCACTGAAGTCCTCGTATAGATAAAACCCAAAGTCTTTGAATACGGCCAGATGGTCGTACTCGGCACTTATCACTGCCTTACCTTCTAAAACCGTATGACTGTCTCTGAGTAGATAAATCTTGACTAAGAAGTCAACCCCGCTATACTCTGTGATTTCAATGGAAAACCCTAAGTCTTCGCTTTTATAGGTTCCCCACCATTGGAGTTTATCTGTGTCGCCGGGATCACTCCATTCTTCAGGTGAGGCACTACCACCGGAATCATTTAAATCATAATATTCATCAAACATATCGGTTTGATTGTTGAAATCATAAAATGTTATGCCGTCTATGGTGATAGTATTTCTGCCGGTTTTGGGATCAGTACCGGTTTTCGCAATGCTGTAGCTTTCAATTTCAGGGGGATCATGAATTACCTTGACCACTCCCCTGTCTAGTATAATCAACTCGTCGCTTGGAACTATATCCTCTGTTTCCCCTACCGGCACAACTAACCGTACGTTGACTTCAAGCTTGAGCTTACCTTCGGTAACGCTCCATCTTCCCGCTGTGTAAAGTTGACGTTCGAATTCGTCCATTTGAGAAGATCCAAAAATAAATGTACCGTCTTCATTAAAGGCGTAACGCTCGCCGAACCCTGCAGCCACCATATTCATGGAGTGCCACAGCCCGATGAAGGATTTGTTATCCTCCGGTTCCGGATTCTCAGTAGAACTCTCACTCTTAGGGGCTTCTGTTTCCGGGCTTTTTACAGGACTTTCAATCTTGGGAGCATCGCTATTCTGTAAACCTGTGGGCTTGCCGCAAGCGGCAAGAGAAAGTGTCATTATTAGTGCAAGGGTAAGTATTATAAATTTTTTCATATTGCATGTCTCCCTTTTGATATCACCATTTTCTCTTCAAGGTTAAAGGCGAAACAGTACGTTACCGTCAGTGTCAATCAAAACACGCCTGTTTACAATTTCAAACTCAAGGGTTTCACCTTCAATAAACATATAAACCTTTACGCCGTCTACTTCATATGTATAACTTCCCGTTTCTCCTTCGCCATTTTCCACTTCCAATGTGCCATCAAGTCTAAAAAAGAAGTTTGCCGAATCATAGTCCGCATCCATATAGTAGAAGTTATTTTCTACCAATTCCTGTCCTTCACTGTCATCAATGGTATAAACGTTTCCGTTGTCGTCGACGAGCGTACATAAATCCCTAGATTTAAACCACTCCATTGGTGCCACATCATCACTACCTTTTAGCAAGGTAATAGTATTACCCTCAATATCACATTCACACCAAGTGTTTATTGAATCACTATTGATGTAGACCCCTCCATCGGCAAATTTCAGGCTCAATGGGTCATCTCCGTCAACCTGGTGGTAATATAATCCATCTTTATCCATGAGAATAAACGGTATTTCAGAAGATACCCCAACATTATTGTCGTCCGTGTAGTCGGTACTTTCGTCCTCGTCATCAGCCTCATCGTCATCCGGGGCATTATGTTCCCCATAGGAAGCAAAGATACCATCATCAGCCTCTGATCCATTCATATAAACCCTCACACTGTAATGCTCCCCCTCATCGTTCCAAAACACACTAAAACAGGATATATCTGCGCTGTCTCCGTGGGGATTAAACTCGCCAATTTCAAATGAGGAACTAAAGTCTTCACCATCCTCAGTTATGGCCAGAACTGACCAATTACCCTTTTTGGCTTGTTTTTGAGGAACAGAAAATGAAATTGAACGCACTTCTTTTGGTGCTAGTGGGCTTTCAAGCAACTCAATAGGGCTATCCAGTGAATTATCATCTACATCCATAGTTATGGACAGAACCGTTACATCGGTGTCATTAGCAATCAGCATGTTTTTGCTTAAATTTACTCTTGATTCTCCACATCCATATAACCCTGTGAGCAAAAAGCATATGCATAATAGCACCGCAATTTTTCTAAATTTTGATACTTTTCTCATTCTTTACTCCTCCAACATATTTATAATATCTTCCACAGTCAGGCTTGCGCCGTTTGACCAATAGATACGTTCACCGTCTGTTTTTGGGCGGGAAAGATTTTTAATCTCAGCAAACAGTGGATTACCCTGTCTGGCTTTCAGCTCTATAATAGCTATACTTCCATTTTCCAGCTCTACAGCAATGCAGTCCGATTGATCATCCAGAGCCTCTACCTTTTTAATTTTCCCCGCCATATTTATGTCCTCCTAGCCATCTCCATAATCTCGTGTAAGAATAGCCTGGGGCCATCCTTCCAGTACACACTGCAACCGTCGGTTTTTGGACGATTCAGTTCTCCATTCTGGTACAGGCGAAAAAAAACCGGATCTTCCTGCATATCTTTCATAGAAAGCAGTAAAATTTGTCCATTGTCGAAATGGATATCCAGCAGTGTGCCAAACATTCCTCCTCCAGGTTCGTTACAGGTTGCCACATAGCTAATTTTCGACATACAAACCTCCTTGTATGGTTGAGCCGGAAGGTCTGGTGCAGTTACAAAAATATTTATGCAAAACTGATGTTTTTCTAAACAACATTCACGATTCCGACAGATTCAGCATATCAGGTATCTTTATCATCAGGCTTAGGATTACAAAATTGTAATCTTAATTTTTTTAAGGTAGAATAAGGGTAGTGTAAAACGGAAGGAATAGAAAAATAATGAAACAAGCACATATCCTGATGGTGGAGGACGAGAAAAATGTTTCAAGCTTTAACCGGGAATACCTAGAGGGTCAGGGCTATGGGGTTTCTGTGGCTGAAACCATTTCCTGCGCAAGGTTTCTATTGGAGGAATGCACTCCGGATTTGATTCTTCTGGACGTAATGCTGCCTGATGGCCTTGGCTTTGATTTCTGTGCCGAGTTGCGGCAAAAGACAAACGCTCCCATTATCTTTCTGACAAGCAGGGATGAGAATGAGAGTGTCATAAAAGGGCTCATGCAAGGTGGGGACGATTACATCACAAAGCCCTATGATCTTACAATATTGGGAGCACGGATAGCAGCCCAGCTTCGACGAAAAGGAATTGAATTTGAGGGACGTATTGAACTGCCACCCCTTTCCATTGATGTTCTATCAGGGATTGTTTTTCTGGAAAATAGACAGATTTCCTTACCGCCCAAGGAGCTCCAGCTTCTTTGTTGCCTTGCGCTGTCAGCTGGGCGAAGAGTCAGTGGCGAAGAGCTTTACCGCCGCACCTGGGGCACCGAAGACGGAGACTGGAAAGGAATAGTTTCGGTTAACATTTCAAGACTTCGCAAGCACCTCTCGCTGGATGATGGCAGCGTTTTTGAAATAACCGGCAGCAAGCAGATGGACTATGTTCTTCGTAAGGTACGCTTTACATAAAGAGCAAGTTGTTACAGAGGAAGTGAAAACGTGACTGTTGTACCCCTGTTCAAAGCACTTTTCACACCGATGGAACCTCCATGCTCCTCCACAAGGTGTTTGCAAATATAAAGCCCCAGTCCGGTTCCGATTTTGCTGCTCCCCGGTTGAAAGCGTGTAAACAGATTAACTAGCTCTTCATCAGGAATGCCTTTTCCTGTATCGGATATCGATACTTCAATAAAATTTTCGGCTTTTTCGGCTGAAATGGTTATTACTCCCTTTTGAGTATGTTTAAGAGCGTTGGCAATTAAATTTACTATCACCTGCGTAATACGGGCAGGATCGACATTCACCTTTGGCAAATCAAGACCTACATCAAGTTCCAGACGATTATCACTCTTGTTCAGTATGGGGAAATGTGTTTCCACTGCCTGATAAATAAGCTCATCAATGTGGCAATAACGTTTTTCAAGAAGAATATTGTTCTCTTCAATCCGGGCCATATCAAGCATTTGTCCTACCAACAAAGCCAGCCGATCAGCTTCTGAGGAAATGATACGGGCTTTATCCCGTACCGACACAAATTCCGGATTTGTAAGCTGCGCCCCCATAAGCTGTGCATGACCTGATACTACTGTCAGCGGTGTTTTCAGCTCATGGGAAACATTGCTTAAAAATTCTGTCTTGAGCCTGTTTATGCTTTCAAGGGCTGTTTTTTCGGCTTCCAGCTTCTGCTCTGCTTCTTTTGCCTCTCCCAACACCCGGTTATTCATCTGAAATAAAGATATTGTTTGCGCCAGCATGAAGATCAACATGGCTGCCGAAGTGACGGGCACATTAACCTTTGTGTCACCAAAAATATCGCTGTACATCACAATATCGGAGAGAGCCGCAAAGTAAAAGACCGCTATTCCGAACAAAGCCGTACCCTGTTCCTTTGTTGGGCATCTCATTTTCCAGAATAGAAATCCTATTCCCGGCACTATACATAAGACAAGCAGAATCTGATAATATTTCAATGTGGAGGTATAAATGAGAGAATCACCAAAAATCACAACTATCCCATAAACTAAAGAGCCCAGTATCGCAGTATATATGGCTGTAAACATTAATTTCCCTGTTGCATACTGCTTCAGATACAACGAAAGAAAAATGGTCGTCAGCACCATACTTAAGTATTCCAACATAAATGATATGTTTCCTGGTATTGAAAAATAAACCCAAGCCTGACTTTGCAGGCATTCTCGTATCGCCATGACTATGCAGGCAAGAGCAAAATACAAGGTTGCACTTGTGCGAGAGAGCATCAGATAAATGCCCAATAGGAGTACCGCTGCACACAAAAGCACACCCATACTTGCTATTCCTATTATCTGGCTGTTAAAGAATGGATTGTATAGGGATTTACTGCTGCTAAGGATTAACTCGGCAAGGGATGCCCCGCGCTTGGCATGGTAAAATTGCGCGCTGTTTAAAAGAATGTCTATTTCACCGTTTACCTCGGCTCCATAGAATGAGATATTATTTTCCCAAACCTCCGTGTCTTGCTTGGTAGTACCTGTTTTTCCGGTCTGTGAGGAAAGTGTGCCATTTACATAGACCTCCATGGCATGGCGACCGGAGAGGGTAAAGGTAAAGGCATATACGCCGCTACCTTCAGGCACCTTGAGGACAAACCTCTGAGAGAGATAATCAGCTCTAATTTCTTCAAATCGGTCTATACTTTCAGGCACATAATTATTAACACTTTCAGGCGTCAAGTATGTATTGGGATAATAGACATCCCCCGGTACCAGCTTGATGACCGTTTCTTTCGAAACATTTAAACCAGTTAAATCATAAATACCATTTTCTTCGGTGACAATAAGGCTTTTGGTTGTCTCCCCCGTAAGCCATGAATGATTAACCAGTACCGTCAGTGCAACCATCGTGAGAACTACCGCTAACATAATGGATGGCAGCCTATGGTTAAATATAATATTCTTTATATGCAGCACATCATTCTCCCTATCGGTCAAATTTAACCCTTTTTTTCCATTATATTTCTTATAACCGCATACTTCAAGTAATGAAGTATTTTAATCAGCGAAGCCACCACCGCTTCCGCTGTTACTACCGCCACCCGATGACGAGAATCCTCCTCCTCCGCCGCTTCCTGATGATTCAATAACCATTGCCTGATATGTTGTTTTCTGAACTCTATCTAGCGTATCAAAGAATTTTGTATTAACATGACCGTTATGATAAATGGCTGAAAAATAAGTATCATCCTCATCCGACATCATGGAAGGATAGCGAACCGCCAAATCCTTAATAAGTCTTTCCCCTTTTCCGAGAGCAACTGCGTAGACAAGATACTCCTTCCATATCGGAAATTCAGGCAGATCCTTCTCGTCAAAAAGTGTGAAATCATCAAGAAAACGGCCAAATGCCTGCCAGAGAGCCAAACTGTCCTCACCCTCCTGAGATAGAATTTTTATTTTCCGACTTCCACTGATAACCCTGGCGGCAATACCCCATGCTATAGCTATTGCAAAGCCAATCATGCCGGAGGAAAGTCTCCCGGTCAGAACTTCATATATATCAAGATCAGTTGCAATAAACGGACCCAGCAGAATAAATCCAACACCACCCCATATCAGAAGCCTTATTAAGGTCTGCTTCAGTGTGGTTTTTTTTGTGATATCATCAATGCTCACAGCTTCATTAAACTGCTCCTCAATCCTTGCGTTAAAACTATTTCGCTGTGCGATTGCCCATTCAGGATCTTCTTTGATTTTGTCCTGAAGCTGCTTGAGGTATAATGACTGCTGGTCTCCACTTGCCTTATTAAGCATATCGTAGAGTACCTTTTCGTGGGGTAATAAAGGCTCTTCGCTTTCTTTAAGTCCTATAAAGGTTTCATTATCAACACTCTTCATGGTAAGGTGTCCTTTAAGGCTCATATCCATCAAGGTGGCGGTAAAATAATTCCCATAATCCTTTTTGCCGTAGTATTGAGCCAGGAATCCGGCTATGGCCGGTGGCCTTTTATCGGGCAAGGTCCGATAATATTGAGGTTGAACTTTGGCTGAACGACGCATTTTCTTAGTTTTTTGCTTATTAATGATCTTTGTTATAAAAGCATAGATTAATATAAAGGGTATGATACCGAAAATAGAGATCATGAAAACAGTATTAGCCAGATCATAATTATCGTTAATCCATGCCTGTATCGGGTGTTTGCGATCCCATTCTTCATAATATCTTGACATCTCGGCTGCACGTCGCTCATCTTCTTCCCTTTGGGCATTTGCATCGTCTGCAAGCGCCTGCTCTTCATCCATAATACTCTGCAGGAATTCACCTCCTACATTATATCCTCCGCTAAAGAGCTCCACAGGCATGGCTATTCGTATATCTACGGGCTCGTAGGAAGAAACAAATTCAACCTCCAGACCGGCGGTATTGTTACCGGTTTTATTGAACACACCATTTAAAGGACCGTGTGCCCATATACGGAAATCATCCTGCGTCAAAGAATCAGGTAAAATCACCTTCGCCGTCATATCATATATAGTAGATATTTCGTTCTCACTTGACAGATTCCAGAAAAACTCTGCTATATCATCATAGATGTTTACAGCGCTTTCAACATGATAGGATAGTTGAAATATGCGGTCTTCATCATTACTGCGATGATACATGGTAACAGTAGCTCCTTCATCAGTATACTCAACCGCAAAGGTACCGTCGGGGCGTGTATCGTTGTCAACCTCGGGAAGCTGCTCCCAGCTTTCACCGTCTACCGTTACTGCCCAATTGTCCATGGTTCTTCCTTCAGGGTATATGTAAATCCGTCCGTATCGGGAGTAATCCTTGCTATCTGAGAAGCCGATTGTATGCGTCTCTACAAAATCAGCACTGCCGTCGGGGTTTATGGTGATCACAAAATCCACAGCTCGTTCGGTGGCGGTAGCCATTACCCTTATAGGAGATATGGTACAACAAACCAGCAATACTACTACTAAAAATATAATCCTTCTCTTCATTTAAAGGCTCACTTCCCAAAGCTTATTTTTGGATTTATTTTTTCGCTTTCATCCACATTGAAAAAGGCTGCTTCCCCAAAATTAAATAATTTAGCAAGTATGACAGTGGGAATGGTTATAACCTGCCTATTGTAGCGCATAACAGTATCATTGTAGAACTGACGAAAATCTGCCAGTTTGTTTTCTAATACGCTTATTTGCTTTTGTAATTCTAAGAAATTCTGATTTGCCTTTAGTTCCGGATATGCCTCGGCTACCGCAATTAATCTTCCCAATGCTCCGCTAAGCTCATTGCTTGACTTTATCATAGAAGTCTGATCTGATGAACCCACATATTTTGTACGTGCATCGGTGACTGCTTGAAGAGTCTCTTGTTCATGGGATGCATAACCCTTTACTGTTTCAACCAGATTTGGAATAAGATCTGACCTTTGTTTAAGAACCACGTCAATCTGGCTCCATTGTGTATTAACCTTAAGCCTCTCTCTTGCCAGCCTGTTATAAGTCAAAATTACCCATACTACCAATAGAAGAACAAGTAAACCTATGATTATAAATTCCATGTCTTTCGCTCCTTTTCAATTTTTATTAATATGCGTTGTTTGTCGAAATCTCTGAAATGCCTTATTTTCAGAATATCAGATATTTTATAGTGAAGCACCAGGATTACAAAATTGTAATCCCAAATTTATGCCAACATGAAAAATAGTAGCCCCCCACTTTAGTGTTGGGCTACTAAGATGATATGTATGGCTTAGGAAATTTCACTGTGCAAAGATGCGTAAACGCCGCCTTTATCAAGAAGCTCCTGATGGGTTCCCTGTTCCTCTATACCGTTTGAAGTAAGTACAATAATATTATCCGCGTTTTTTATTGTAGAAAGTCTATGCGCTATAATAAGAGTGGTTCGGCCTTTAGCAAGCACCTTGAGAGATTCCTGAACAAGCCTCTCACTCTCATTATCCAAAGCGGAGGTAGCCTCGTCTAAAATCAAGATGGGCGGGTTTTTTAGGAATGCTCTGGCAATGGATATCCTCTGCTTTTGTCCGCCTGAAAGCTTGACTCCTCGCTCACCCACAAAGGTGTCATACCCGTTTTCCAGATCTATAATAAACTCATGGGCATTTGCAAGCCTTGCAGCTTGTATAACCTCTTCCATTGACGCTCCGGGCTTACCGTACAATATATTTTCGCCTATTGTGCCTGAGAACATATATACATCCTGCTGAACAACACCGATGCTTCTATGTAGTGACTCAAGGGTAATGTTTCTAATATCTTTACCGTCAATGGTTATTGCTCCGTCATTTACCTCGTAAAACCTTGGAATCAGGTTGCAAAATGTGGTTTTGCCACCTCCTGACGGACCTACCAACGCTACCGTATTACCTTTAGGTATGGTCAGGTTAATGTCCTTTAGAACCTCTGTTTTGTCATTGTAACTAAAAGAAACATCTTTAAACTTAATCTCGCCTTCGACATCGGTAAGCTCTATGGCATTTTCGCTATTCTCAATATCGGGCTTTGTATTAATAATCTCTAAGAATCTGTCAAAACCGGTCATTCCACGCTGAAGTTGTTCTGTAAAATTGACCAGCCTGTCGATAGGATTTAAAAATACATTAATAAATAAAATATACGCTACAAGATCCGAAGTAGTAATATAATTTTTGCTTAAGAAATAGCCCCCCAAAACCAGTACGCAAAGGTAAAGGATTCCTTGTAAGAACTGATTTCCGGAGAAAAATTTTCCCATAATCGTATAACTGTCTTCCTTGGTTGCTAAAAATTGCTTATTACCCTCGGCAAACTTTTCTTTTTCAATATTCTCATTTGAGAAAGATTTCACTACTCGGATGCCGGCAAGGCTATCCTGTGTCTGGGCATTAACCAATGCAATTTTTTCTCTGTTCCTTCTAAAAACAGATCTCATTTTAAGATTATAAAAACCGGTGAAAATGATAATTACTATCATAAGCCCCATTAGAATCAAGGTCAGCTTGACATCCATGGTCAGCATTATAATAACCGCACCGATAATTTTAACAACAGAAATAAACAAGTCCTCAGGCCCGTGGTGAGCCAATTCGGAAATATCAAACAAGTCGTTTGTTACCCTTGACATTAGCTTTCCTGTGTTGGCGTTATCATAAAATGAAAATGATAAGCTTTGAAGATGACCAAATATATCCCTTCGCATATCTGCTTCCATGCGGGCACCCATAATATGGCCCCATGCTGTTATATAATACTGGCATAGATATCTGATTATATATAAGAATAATAGTATCGCCCCTGTTAATAAAACAATGCTCAACATGTTTGCCGGTCGGTTTGCATAGACCTCATCCATCAAATACTTAACGAGAGAAGGAAACCATAAATCGATTCCCGATAACACAAGAGCGCAGAACATATCCATAAAGAACATGCCCTTGTAAGGCTTATAATATGAAATAAACTTTTTTAACTTTAACATTTTAAATAGTCCTTCCTAAATGTATTTTTATTTTACTATGTCATCGTTTTTTTATCAATCAATCAATATATGTAGACCACCCTTGTGCTGGGCTACTAGTTGTATGACATTTTTAACTATATGTAATTAAAACCTTATTATAAGCCATACTAGATGGGATGAAAATATTTATAACAAATAAATAAAAAGGAGAAGTGGATAATGGCTAAGAAAACAATGGATGGAAACCAAGCCGCGGCCTATGCTTCATACGCCTTTACCGAGGTGGCGACGATTTTCCCTATAACACCTTCGTCCCCCATGGCAGAAGGTGTTGATGAATGGTCAGCCCATGGGAAAAAAAATATATTCGGTCAGGAAGTTAAGGTTGTTGAAATGCAATCCGAGGCGGGAGCTGCAGGCGCAATGCACGGTTCCCTTGCAGCAGGAGCTCTTACTACCACTTATACCGCCTCTCAAGGCTTACTTTTAATGATACCGAACATCTACAAGATGGTAGGAGAACTGCTTCCCGGAGTACTTCATGTATCTGCAAGAGCTCTTGCGACACACGCTTTATCAATATTTGGTGATCATCAGGATGTAATGGCATGCCGCCAGACGGGAGTGGTTATGCTTGCTTCCTCCAACGTCCAGGAAGCAATGGATTTAGGTTGCATAGCGCATTTGTCTGCAATTGAAGCAAGACTGCCATTCTTACACTTTTTTGATGGATTCAGAACCTCCCATGAGATACAAAAAATCGAAGTAATAGAATATGATGACCTGAATAAGTTAGTTAACCACAATGCAATTAGTGAATTCAGGCAACGGGCTCTGAATCCTGAGCATCCGGTAGTAAGAGGTACATCGCAAAATCCTGACATCTATTTCCAAGGTAGGGAGGTGCAAAATAGATTCTTCGACAAAGTACCTGAAATAGTATGTGACTATATGCACAAAATAAAGAATCTCACTGGTCGAGAGTACCATCCCTTCGATTATTACGGAGCAAAGGATGCCGAGCGTGTAATTGTAGCTATGGGTTCTGTTTGCGATACTATTCAAGAAACAATAGATTATCTGATGCAAAAGGGTGAAAAAGTCGGTGTATTAAAGGTTCACCTTTATCGTCCTTTCTCAGAAAAGCATTTCTTTGAGTCTATGCCCAAAACTGTAAAAAAAATTGCGGTTCTGGACAGGACAAAAGAGCCTGGTTCCCCTGGAGAGCCTCTTTATCTAGATGTTGCTAAGCTGTATCAGAAAAAAGAAGTACAACCACAGATAATCGGCGGCCGCTATGGGTTGGGCTCAAAAGATACTACCCCTTCCCAGATAATAGCCGTCTTTAGTAATCTGATGGATAAAAACCCAAAGAATAATTTTACAATAGGAATTAATGACGATGTAACCCATCTTTCTCTGAAGGAAGAGGAAATTGTAGAAACAACTCCACCAGGGACTATAAGCTGCAAATTCTGGGGCTTGGGCTCCGATGGCACGGTAGGAGCAAATAAATCGGCAATAAAAATAATCGGTGATAATACAGATAAGTATGTGCAGGGCTATTTCTCTTATGACAGCAAAAAATCAGGTGGCTCAACAATATCCCACCTGCGTTTCGGTCCTTCACCTTTACGGTCGCCCTATCTGGTTTATCATGCGGACTATATAGCATGTCACAATAAATCATTCATCTATAATTTTGATATCCTCAAAGATCTAAAGGAAGGCGGAACCTTTGTTTTAAACTGTCCCTGGAAAGAAGATGAATTGGATGAGCATCTGCCTTCGTCCATTAAGACTTATATAGCAAAAAATAAAATAAAGTTCTATATTATTGATGCCATTTCAATTGCCTCTGAAATTGGATTGGGAAATCGAATAAACATGATAATGCAGTCTGCGTTCTTCAAACTGGCAAACATTATTCCTGTGAATGATGCTGTAAGCTACCTCAAGGAATCCATAGAAAAAATGTACGGTAAAAAAGGCCCGAAGGTTGTTGATATGAACAAAGCTGCCGTTGACAGAGGTATAGAGTCTCTGATTGAGGTCAAAGTTCCCAGTTCGTGGAAAAACTCAAATAAAGAGCCTCAACAAATTAAAGATGAGCCTGATTTTGTCAAGAATATTCAAAGGAAAATGGCACGCAATGAAGGTGATGAGCTTCCGGTAAGCGCATTTATCGGTATGGAGGATGGTTCTTATCCGTTGGGAACCACTGCTTATGAAAAGAGAGGAATTGCCGTAATGCTGCCGGAGTGGCAGATAGAAAAATGCATCCAATGTGGTCAATGTTCCTATGTTTGTCCCCATGCCACTATTCGTGCTTTCGTTCTAGATGAGGATGATATTAAAAATGCTCCCAAGTCATTCGAAAGCAAAAAGCTTGCAGGTAAGGATCTTGG
Organism: Bacillota bacterium; assembly: GCA_023411795.1. GTDB lineage: Bacteria > Bacillota > Clostridia > DSM-8532 > DSM-8532 > DTU059. The sequence goes on along the minus strand of JAEYOK010000030.1, from coordinate 12,537 downwards.
ACACCTTAACTGGCGAATACAGGTCTCTCCACTGGACTGTACAGGCTGCGGCAACTGTGCCGATGTATGCCCTGCAAAAGGAAAAGCTCTTATTATGAAAGCTGCAGAAGAGCAGATAGAAGCTCAGAAAGAAAACTGGGAATATGCTATGACTATAAAAAACAAGGGTGCATTAATGGACAAAAACACTATCAAAGGAAGCCAGCTTTTGCAACCCCATTTAGAGTTTAACGGAGCCTGTCCCGGTTGCGGTGAGACTCCGTATATACGCCTCTTGACCCAGCTTTTCGGAGAGAGAATGATGATAGCCAATGCCACAGGCTGCTCTTCAATCTGGGGAGCCAGCGCACCATCCATCGCCTATAGTACTAACTCGGACGGAAAGGGACCCGCATGGGCTAACTCGCTTTTTGAAGATAACGCTGAATATGGCTACGGTATGTATCTTGGAGTCAAGCAAATACGAGAAAAGCTCGCTAAGCTAATACAGCAGGCCTTAACTGCCGACATTGGCGACCGACTTAAGACTGCGTTTTCATCATGGCTGGAAAATATGGAAGATGGTGATGGCTCTAGAGAGGCTTCAAAAGCCATACTTGACCAATTAAAAACAAACTTGTATTCTTCTGTTTATCCCATTTCCGAGATTATTAAGCTTAAGGATTTCCTTGTAAAGAGATCATTCTGGATTATAGGTGGAGACGGTTGGGCGTATGATATCGGTTATGGCGGCTTGGATCATGTTCTGGCCACGGGCGACGATGTCAATATCTTCGTCATGGATACCGAAATATACTCTAACACAGGCGGTCAGGCATCAAAATCCACTCAGACCTCCGCAGTCGCAAAATTCGCAGCAGCCGGCAAAAAAATAAGAAAAAAAGACTTGGGAATGATGGCTATGAGCTATGGTTATGTTTATGTTGCTCAAATAGCAATGGGTGCTAATATGAACCAAACAATTAAGGTTATCACCGAGGCTGAGAGCTACAAAGGTCCATCGCTTATAATCGCATATTCTCCCTGTATCAGCCATGGTATAAAAACAGGTATGGGAACAAGCATGTTCCAGGAAAAACGGGCTGTCGAAGCAGGATATTGGCATTTATACAGATATAATCCAATGCTTAAAGAGGATGGCAAGAATCCCTTTATGCTTGAATCTAAACAGCCTACTAAGGACTATAAAGAGTTTATTACCAGCGAAGTCAGGTATTCTTCACTAAAGACTGTCTTCCCTGATATAGCTGATGATATGTACGATATAGCCGAAAAGCACGCACTGGAACGGTATGAAAGCTATAAAAAAATAGCACAAGAATAAATGAATTGTATTTTTTCATTCTAAATAGAGCGAAGCGAAGAATCTTATAACTACATTGTTATCATATAAGATTCTTCGCTTCGCTCAGAATGACATTTAGTCATTTTTCGTTTGAATCCACATATTCCTTCGCATTATCTACCTGAAGCTCACTGGGCATGGTCACCTTTGAGACCTTCTTAATTGATGCAATATTTGCCCATGCAGCAGTATCATGCTTTTCAATTGGCGTTCCCATGTGTTTTTCCTTGAACCTGTTTTCAGCCATAAAACTCCCCCTAAAGGATTTTTCTCAACTTTTATAATGTCCAAATTTGTATTACATATGTAGTACGAACAGTGTAATAAAATTTTTTAGGCAATGTTGACAGCTTTAGTTTATTTATATATTGTTATTATGAATAGTTAACCAGAATATGTATTTTTGGGGGTAATTTTTATGAAAGCTATTGTATTTGAATCTAAAACAGGTAATACCAAAAAGTACGCAGAATTACTCGGACAAAAAACTGGTCTACCGGTATACGAACATAAAGAAGCACACAAACATCTTACAAAACAGGATGAGATTATTTATATGGGTTGGCTCTTCGCTTCTGGTATTAAAGGATTCGAAAAAGCTTCAAAAAACTACAATGTGAAAGCTGTATGTGGTGTTGGTATGAGACGCGCTTCTGAAGTAGCCCTTAAAGAAATGGTCGAAAGAAACAAAATATCCGATTTAAAATCCTTCTATCTACAAGGCGGCTATGACGGAAGTAAGCTCCGTGGACTAAATAAACTTTTGATGAATATGATGTCAAAAATAATTATGAAGGAAATAGATAAAAAAGAAGTCAAAACCGATGAAGACCTTGAAACAATCAATATGATAAATAACGGAAGGTCTTTTGCATCAGTAGAAAATCTTGCACCAGTATTGGAGTGGCTTAAATAAATAAAGAAAAGAGATATTTATTTCTAAATATCTCTTTGGAAGCCTTTATATCTGGTACCCTGGAAGGTCAGCCTTCCCATATCGCCTTCGATAAGATACCCAAACTCATCACTGGGAACATGGAGCTCTAGTCTATCACCGCTCTCAAATTCAAAAGTAACATAATATGAAGTTGATGATGACCTGTGATGCATACCCGTGTTCCCTGCATGATGGTGTGTATGGTGTGAAACACTTGTCCTTTTTGCCACCACTCTCGCCACAACTGTTAGGATAGGTGAATGATTGTTTTTATTCCACTGGGCAAGCCCTTTTAATACAGTAATGATAATAATACTAAAAACAACTATAAAGCCGATTGTTACAATAGTCGGAACTACACTGAACATTATGCCGGGTCCTGCCGGAAACATACTACTACCTCCAATGTTAGTACATATTTTTGTTTTTCTATTATAATACTATCAAAATATCGCTGAGGTACAAAAAAATACTCAAAAGCTAATTAATTTAATAACCCCATATACTCGAATAATTAGCTGAATCACCTTATGCCTTCTTTTTGCCATAAAACACCTTTATAAGAATCGCGGTTACAATAACAACCCCACCTACAAGAATTAAAAAGAGCAATAACTCATTTCTCGTAGCAAGAGACCTTTCGGGTTTTGATGCGGGAATCAAACCTTCATAATCCACCTTCACAGCAGGTAAACTTTCGTTTTCAGGATCGGTCAAGCATATCCAACCCTCTCTTCCCATATAGTACCCAAAGTAGGCCCATTGCCTTTCTTCATCATCTTTGTACATATAAGAGAAACTCGGTAGGTATTTCTGTAGCTCATCTTTATATAGTTTACTGGTAATGACATCTGAACCGGGATAATTCCAAACATAAACTATATCTTCGAGTTTATCAGGGTTAAAACTCCCGTCGTAGTCTACAAATTCTTTTTCGTGATCATTACAAAAGGATAAATGATCATAGAGGGCTATAAGTTCGCCCATAAGCACCCAGCCGTTCTTCTGCGAGTCGTCGTAAAACTCGGTGAGCCCCCATTTTTGGCCGGATTTATCCTCATATGTGAAGAGGATGTAGATATCCTTACCGTTTTCAATATCAGTAACTACTCTGCTAGATTTAGGATTTTTATAAACAGTCACATATCCCTTCTCGCCATTGGCTAAATAAGTTCTGTCTTCATAATGACAGTCCTCTCTCATTTTCTCGTAAAAACTATCCTTTGGCTCCCAAATCACGTCGCCTAAAACAAATGATGGATTACATACTGCTGTAAAAATGCATATAACCAAAACTGTAAAAACTTTTGCAAATGTGAACCTTTTCATTTATAATCCTCCCCTACCTATAATATAGCATTAAGAATCAACCCTGTTGCGAAAGAAAAAACATTAGCCGAAGCTGAAAATAAAAACGCCCTATGTATTGTATCGGAATATTTTTTGTAGTATAAGCCCTCTATGAGTATTACTGCAAGTTCTATAGGTATTTTAATAATTATTATATTCAATTGCGAGTAAAAAGTAAAAGCATAATAACATAGTACAGCCGCAGGGTTAGTAAGTAGATTTACTAAAAAAATTAAAACCAAACTCTTCGATGAACGTATCCCAATAGCAATGGCAAACGCCTCTTCGATAACAATCGTTAACCCAAGTGATATAGCTAAAATCGGAAAAATCTCATTTATCATTTTATAGCCAACTTTCTAATTCCCGCAAGTAAAAGGACCAAAGATACTAAAGATGCAATCGCAAAACCTATGGATGTATGTAATATCGGATTTAATCCAAGATAGACGGGTATAAATCCTAAAAACAATCCAAAGGTTAAAAGTCCGAAAGAAAAACCTTTAGCTCCAGGTAAAATTCGTGCCATCGCCCATAGGGTAATAGGCATAGTCATGTTAAAAAGAAACACCGCTAAAATTCCTGCTACAGGATATTGCGAAAACATAAATAAGAAAGCTGCCAATCCAAGAGACAAAATACAGGCCTTAACACTTCCTATTTTATCTGCCAAAATGCCTCCCCCGGCTTTTCCTAATACAATGGCACATATCAGGATAATACCCCAAGACCTCTCCGCTTTCCAAGGGAAATTCAGCAGCATGCCCACATATGATCGCAAGCACACAACCATAAATAAGCTTATTACTGCAAGCATAAATGCCGGAGAATTCATGTCTTTGAATGACACAGGTGCGTTATCCGAAATAAAAGAGCCTTTGCCTTTATAGCAAATAGCCAAAATCGCTGCGGCTATAGCAAGCAGTATTACCACAAGTAAAATTGAAGGCAACTCACCCTTCTTTCCAAAAAGCGTCCCTAAATACAAACCAAAGGCTCCTGGAGAAACGAAAATGCCTAAAGCACTGCTTTTTTCTTTACTGACATTTAGTACATCAATGCCACCACCAACATGGAATAAACCGTTTCCTAAACCAGCTATCACTGCACAAGGCACAAAAAAATTGCTAATGCTAAAAGACAGGGCCACAAAAGCACATCCTGCTGCTGCAAATATAGCATTACGGTTAATCTTGTCGGCGAGAAGACCTATAGGCATCTGCATGGCAAAAGCACAAAAATTATAAAGGAGAATACATAAAAACCATTGCGGGCTATTAGCAATACGTGAGAACATAAGAAATGCACACGAAAAATCAACAATAAGGTGTGCTAACGAGTACATCGTTATAATATATCCCTTTTTAACCATGATGCTTCCTCCCAATACAATAGACGTGCAAATGATAGAATTGGTTCTCTTTAGCTTTATGGAAATTACTAACTAAAAATCTATAAGCTTAATAAGCTCTATATCGGCTGGTGCAAAATCATAACTCTTTAACTCGTCGGCAGTAACCCAACTTGCATCATTGTGAACATTCAGCTTTATTTCGCCGGACATAATTATGGCTTTATATGCTATCAAGTTTATCTCACCGGTTTTATATTTATAAACCGTACTCCCCATACATTCAAGAACATCAATATTCAAATTCAATTCTTCCATGATCTCACGCTTCAAGCAGGCTTCAGGGGTTTCTCCCTCTTCTATCTTACCGCCGGGAAACTCCCATTTTAATGATAGCTTATCTGTCTGTGAACGCTGTGTAATAAGTATTTTATCTTCATTTGTGATGATTGCAGCAGTAACAAATATCATAGCCTTACCCCACAATTAACTTATTGGTTTTCTTTAGATATTTAGCTGGTATAGGTTTTCTTAACCTCCAGACAATATTCATGGGGCGCGAGCCCTCATGGCTAACGTAATCTGCAAGGCCGAGGAAAGTATATGGGAGTGCCAGATTTGCAGAACCTGCTTTCTCAGTTTTATATTCTCTCACAAAAAGAAGGACCTTGCTCCCCTGTTGCTTATGATGAATATATCTCTGGCCTGTTAAAGATGTTTCCGATGTTGTACTCTGAGATTGCCAATGAAATAAAAATTCATTAATGGAATAATCGTTATATAGTGTCGTAGGAGAATAATCTTTCTCCGCCTTATTGAGCGTAACTAGCAGAACATCAATATCTTTATCCTTTAAGTAGAGCACACCTTCTCGCATGGATGGCATTTTTTCTGGGGTATAATAATCAAGGGCAGTCAGTAACTGATCTCTTGAATAATTGCAATGCAAATCCAAAGGAGAATCAAAACCAAGCTCGACAGGTTCATCCACTATATCGATGGAATTAAAGCGATATTCAAGAAGCTCCAGCAATTCCTCAAACAAAATTTCATTTCTTTTAAGCGCAACTATACTTTCAATTACGCTATTAAACCCACATACATTTAACGGCTTCTGCCAAACTGTATAATATAGCATAGTCAGCATTTTATGATCAATTAAGCTAATCTCACTTTCATCTATTTGATCTATCTGGGGTAAAATTCTCAGTAAAAAGCTTATCCACCTTCTGGAATCGACGGAACACAATCGGAGCATAGCCTTTGTTAGTTCTTCTTCGTAAGTCTTGTCAAAATCGTCCTTTACGCCTGCTAATACACAAAGCCTTGAAAAATTATCTCGTCCATAAATAGATTTCAAATTGAGATGATAATGCTCAATAAAGTTAGATAGAGTAAGTGGTTTTCCTGTATCCTCATAAAAGGTTGTAATTCTCGAAACAAGTCCTATTCTAGAGCCAGCTGCTTGTCTGATATTATCCAGAATATATTCCCTGGCCTTTTTCTCAAGCTGAATAAAGCAACCTTTAGGCAGAGATATGAATCCTTCCTTAATCTCTCTTTGAACTCCCTTTGATGTATTTGAGAGAAGCGCTTCAATTTTTCCTTCAAAGTCATATCTTTTATTTGCCTGCCCGATAAAATCAAGTACAGTAAGACACTCTTTATCTTTACTTAGCCTAAGTCCACGCCCTAGCTGCTGTAAGAATACTGTCAAGCTTTCTGTAGGCCTTAGAAACAATACAGTGTTAACCTCAGGAATATCTACACCTTCGTTATATAAGTCAACTACAAATATAAACCTGTAATCTCCTTTTACAAGCCTTGCTTTTGCTTCATTTCTCGTTTCATCATCAGAATCCGAAGTCAGGTATATTGATGGAATATTATATTGATTGAAAATATGAGCCATATACTTTGCGTGCTCTTTAGAAACACAAAAGCCCAAGCCTTTTACATCGTCAATATCTGTTACATTCTTGTTAAGCGACTTAATAATCAATTGAGCTCTAATGTCATTACCGGTGTAAATACGAGTAAGTTCGCTCTTCTCGTACCCACCTCTCGTCCAGCGAAGGTCATTTAAATCCACATTATCGGTAACCCCAAAATACTGAAACGGACATAAAAGCTTTCTTTCAATCGCTTCCGGCAAGCGTATTTCTGCCGCTATTCTGTTATCAAAATACTCTAATATACTTTTACCGTCCATTCTTTCGGGAGTGGCCGTGAGTCCTAACAATATCTTGGGTTTATAATATGTTAAGAGTTTTTGGTATGACGGTGCTGCTGCATGATGAAATTCATCTACAACGATGAAGTCATAATAATCCGGGGTTGTGACCTTTTCAAATTCCTTTGAATTAAATGTCTGAATGGACATAAAAAGATAGTCAAGATTTGTAGGAGTATTGTTTCCATTAAAAATCTCACCAAAATTTGAATCTTTAAGAACTATTCTAAAGCATGCACAGCTTTGCTTTAGTATTTCCTCTCTATGCGCAACAAACAGAAGTCTGCATGGTTTTGGCTTGTTTTCATGAAGATAATTTTTATAATCAATAGCTGATATAACAGTTTTTCCTGTCCCAGTTGCTGCCACGATGAGATTTCTCCAATGGTTTTTAACATTTCTTTCTGCTTGGAGCTTGTCCAAAATCTCACTTTGGTAGGGATAGGGCTTAATATCAAAATTGAAGCTAACAGCATTGTTAAAGTGCCCTCGTTCTTCCTTAATTGCTGTTTCGAGCCTTTGCTTTTCTTTTGGATTATACTCAATAAACTCACTGCTGTTCCAGTAGCTCTCAAAGGTCGCTTCGACTTTCCTGATGGTCTCAGGCAGATCCTTTTGAGTTGCTTTGACATTCCATTCCAGACCACTTGAAATTGCTGCATTGGAAAGATTACTAGAACCGATATAAGCGGTTGTGAATCCGGAATTCCGGTAAAACACATATGTCTTTGCATGAAGTCTGGTTCTTTTAGTATCATAAGATATTTTTATCTCTGTATTTGGTAGTTCAGAAAGCTCCTGAATAGCTTTGGGATCAGTCGCACCCATATAGGATGTTGTTATGATTCGCAGTTTGCCTTTTTGAACAAAGGTTTTCAGTTCATCAATAATAAGCCGCAAGCCGCTCCACTTAATGAAAGAGACCAGCATGTCCATCCTGTCACAGCTTAAAATTTCTTTCTTAAGTTCGGAAAACATGCTAGGTTCCTTAATAGCACCTGTAAACAATGAGCTGCGCGCTATAGACGTAACAGGTCTGGTTATTTCAGCATTACCATCAACAGCATGAATAGTATTCTTTTTCCCCAGGTAAGCCATCAACTGCTCTGCCCGCTCATCAACCTTAAGATCATTAATAAAAGATTCGTCAGTTTCATCTGCGATTATGTTCACTAATTTGTTGCATAGTTCAATCTGCCTAGAAATATCTCCACCGCTATCTTTGAGATTTTCAAGCCCCTTCTCCAATATCTCGCTGAAGTATCTAGAAAGTATCTTTGATGCTTCTTCCTTATCAATCTGCTCTGTCTTTACGATATTTTCCTCAGTATTTAATTGTGTGTTAATGAGCTTATTGATTACTTGCTCATAGATGCCGGATGGTAGCATGGTTTTTACTCCAGTCCTTTAATACTTGTTGCCGTTTATATATTAGAGATATCGGTCTACTGATATCAGGTGGTTAGCTGTTTTGTGGATAATGGGAAGTTAACCACAGTAACTTTTGCGCGTTATAATCAAACTGCGAAACTCAGGCTATTTCTGTATGTATTCCTTTGCAACCAATGCATAAGTTTCGCTGCACTCGTCAAACTTCATTTTATACACTGGGATGTTCCAAGAACCAGCGATTTCCAATAATCGTTTTGCATGAAAAGGATCGCAATTCATGCCGATAAATATTTCCTTGGGTTTGGCTTCAATAAACGGCATACCTTTTGCGATAGCTCCAGTAGTACACCTAAACTCTTGCTCATAGTTCCACGAGGTATGTTTTATATTGCATAGCAGAGATGACACAAAGATGATGGATAAATCATTCAACACAATCTCTTTCTTACCTATTGTAGATTGATGGTCAATCTCATCGAAAACTTTTTGTGCTTGTTCCCGCATTAAACGGGTAATATCCAATCTGTCATGCGTATATTGGACCGGCAAAGTACAACTACTCAATGCAATATTCACCTTCATATCGTAAGAAACACAAAATCCAGTATGATTACTGCCATAATGCGCCCACATTGGCATGGATTGTACACCATTTTTGGTTAAAGATGTAGCTTTGATAAAAGAGTTAAAATTATCAATGAATTTACCGCCATGAGGTTTCAATCGTTCTATATCGGCCAATTGCGTAGGGTCGTAAAAAAAGCCTTTCCCATCAAAGGGGTCATTAAAATCCTCGATATTGGACATATATATTTTTCCGTTGTTTAAGGTTTGAAGCTTTTTTGTGTTCAGCATTTCATCGTCTGATAGGGAATAGTATTTATATAATATATCGGGGATGTGCAATCTGGTAACCTTGTAGATTGCCTTAAAGACTTCTGCTTTTACCTCGCTGTTGTTGTCCATATTGAGAATATAAAGTGCTTTGAAATAGTCCATGGGGTTTTCTTTGCGCCATTTTTCCAAATCCCAGTTTTCTTCATCAACAGGCTCTTTTGGCAAATCAAAACTCATGTCTTCAATTTTCAAGTTGCTCACCTCAATCTGTAGATATTTGCAAATTATCCCATTATTGCTATAATCTCGTGCCAGACAAACTTCCCCGTTATAATCATAATCCGAGTTCATCTCCCAAATAATCCCTCAGTCTCTCCTCACAAATTCAATTAAAAGTCCTACGCCCTTATTATTAGTGTTGACAACTCATCTTCAAGCCTCTCAAGCTGCCTTTTGTCATTATTCTGCATTTGATCAAGCTTTCTAATAACACTATTTACCTGGCCCTTCACATTGTAAACACTATCCTGGGAGTCGCGAATACGGGACTGCACCACCCAGTCTGAAATCAAACCATCGAAGAAAAAATCTGCGAACTTAGTAAAACCCTCAATATCAATGGTAATCTGTGAAGAGATTTTAACATCGGCCAGTTCAGTACGAAATCTATTGAGTAGCATCTGAACTTCAGATGCAGCATCTCTGGCATCATCTATATGGGAGTGCTTTACCATATCGGTGATTAGACCTCCTCCGCCCCACATATCCCACTTTCCCCAGCCCTCAGCACTGTCAAGACTTTCAGCAGCTCTGTCCAAGCCATGCATTACTCTGTTTCCGGCAGAAATTGCCTCAGATATTTCCTTTAGGTTCGCTTTATATAAAGAAATCTTTTGTTCAAGCTCGATAATCTTTTTAGCGTTTTCATTATCCTGCTGCTTGAGTAGTGTATATTTTTCTTGAAATAGCGTGTTAAATTTTCTTTCACAATCGCGGAATTCTGACAACTCTGATCTAAGACTAGATATCTGACGCTTAGTATCCTCTATCTGCCTATTTATATCATCATATTTAAGTTGAGCTGCCAGAGCCTCCTGCCGTTCTTTTTCAATCTGCTTTTCACGGCTCCCCAGAATTGTATAAAAGAGAGATTTAATACCCCTGTTGCTGATTCTTTCTACATCAAGAGTTTCCTTTTTTAATTGCTGCTTAAAATCATATTGTTTACTCTCCTGACTGTCTCTCTGTTTATGCAGGCTCGAGAGCATAGACTCTATCTTTTTAGCACGGTAGATTCCTTGCTGAAGTTCTTCCAATTCTTTATTGATGTGCTCAAACATATTGAATCCTCGTTTTCATAGATTATTCTTCCATTATTACTTTTTTAATATTATATCATTTCGTAATTTACCCATGTAGTTTAACATAAACCTGTGGTATTTGAGATCACAAGAATTAGCAGGAAAGCTAGACAAATCAAGAATTCTTGTTATATCTAAGATTAAAACTGCTATGATACCCCAATGAATTCGCCTGGGTTTTTATAGAAACCAGACCATAGCACATAAGTAATTGGGGTAATGGCTATTTCATAGTCAGTGGTTCATCAAACAATATATAAATTCTATAACAATTCAATTTCTTCGTCAGTAAACCAGCCATTTAAAATGGCAGTGTCCCTGACTGCGTTTTTATCATTCGTGTAAGCCACAACTGCCAAACTTTTTTCTGCTCGCGTACATGCTACATAAAAAAGTCGTGTCGTTCGCATGATTCCTGTGTCCTTGCCTTCACGTTCATTTTTGATATCCGTTTCTGTTTTAGACTTCGCACCAAAAAGCTTCTCATAACTAAACAGAAACCCCTTAGTTTCACTATCGTCCATAATGACCATGACTCGGGGGAACTCTAGTCCCTTTACTCCCTGATGCGTAGCAAATTGAGTATTGTCAGTTACATACGCCGAATATCTTTCTAACTTATCAAAAGACACAGAGAGTGCTTCCCTTAAAGCTGTTACCTTTTTGTCCTCATCTTTTATTGGGTCGGACAAGATATCGTCGACACGGTCATTGAGAGGGAAAAGGTTAGTTTTTTTGATAGCCTTTAATATTTCAACACAAGTAGGGATGGCTCCATCTTCCCAAAGCAAAAGCAATTCTTCTACTGCTTTTTCGGCAGATTCTAGCAACTTGCTCTGATCGGCAAAGTTTGCTCTGATAGATTTTCTATCTAAAAGAGGAGAAAACTGTCGTGCAATTCTTGAAACCTCGAAGTCATTACCGCTTTGATATGCTTTTACTAATGGAGAAATAACATTAGCCAAAAATGATATTTCAGATATTGATCCATTGCGCAAAGATGTATTGAAAGAGTCTATTTCATTAAGCGGCGAGTAAAATTCAAAAAATCCAAATCTACTGGCAGCCATGTGATGCTCCAGAATCAGGCTTTTATATTTTGCAGCATCAAGCCAGGCTTTATCATTAGCTTTCTCAGCCATCGTTTTAGCTGCTCGATGTTCCACCTTTTCTTTATTGGCGGAAGAATCTGCAATAAATAAACGTACAGTCCCCGTCTCGGCATCAGTGCGCGGCCGCTGTTGCTGTTTATCAATAGTCTTCCGAATTGTATTGGCTAGACCAACAATTCGAGTAGCACTACGGTGGTTCATGACCTTTTCTGGCTTTTCCCATTCATTTGGGATACAGCCTGCTAAATTGTCCTTACCATCCATATATATTCTCTGCATAGTATCACCAAACATGCCAATGACAAATCTGTCCTTATATTTCTCGTAAACGATAAGCAAAGCGTCAACAAGCTCTTTCTTTGTATCTTGACTCTCATCAATTAACAAGATGGGATACTTACCGATTAAGATTTCCTGCATGGTTTCTTCGGTGGCTATAAATTCAGAACTCATTTTAACAACTTCACTATGATTTAGAGAATCATAGCCCACATTATCTCCATTAGGATTGTAGGAAAACTTCTTTACAGTCTCAATTTTACTAAGGCGAGTAGTCTTCTTTTTTATTTCTTCCGCTCGTTTAACAGCTGCATCACCGCCACGTCCTTTAGCCTGTTTT
>JAEYOK010000025.1 GCA_023411795.1 Bacillota bacterium | reverse complement strand
CCTTTAAAAATTTAGTCTAAGCAACTTCATTTTACTTGAGATTTCAACTTCATGCTCTTTTTATGCAAAAAAAGTTGGAGCACTTGATTTTTAATCTTATAGCACCCCAACATTTATTATAGAACCTGAAAAAAAGCAAAAAAAGACACGAGAACCGTCCCCGTGTCTTTCTATAAGCTAATAATATTAAGCTATAACGTCAACAACAGCACCTGAGCCAACTGTTCTGCCGCCTTCACGGATAGCGAGTCTGAGACCCTTTTCCATAGCGATAGGAGTGATAAGCTCGATTTCCATTGTTACGTGGTCGCCAGGCATACACATTTCAACGCCTTCAGGAAGCTTGATGTTTCCGGTAACGTCGGTTGTTCTGAAATAGAACTGTGGTCTGTAGCCGGAGAAGAAAGGCTTTGAACGGCCACCTTCAGAAGCTGTCAGAACGTAAACCTGTGCGGTAAACTTTGTGTGTGGAGTAATTGAACCGGGCTTTGCAAGAACCTGACCTCTTTCGATATCGGCTCTTTGAACACCACGGAGAAGAGCACCGATGTTGTCGCCTGCAACTGCCTGATCAAGGAGTTTACGGAACATTTCAACGCCGGTTACTACGGTCTTTCTTGCTTCGTCCATCAAACCAACGATTTCAACTTCATCGCCAACTTTTACTACTCCTCTTTCAACTCTTCCTGTAGCAACGGTTCCACGACCAGTGATTGTGAAAACATCCTCAACAGGCATTAAGAAAGGAAGATCGGTAGGACGTGCTGGTGTAGGAATATACTCGTCAACAGCTTTCATAAGTTCAAGAATGCAAGCATACTTGGGCTCATTAGGATCCTTAGAATCGCATTCTAGCACGTCAAGAGCTGAACCTCTGATGAAAGGTGTGTCATCGCCTGGGAAATCCCATTCGTTAAGAAGCTCTCTGAGCTCCATTTCAACTAACTCAATAAGCTCTTCATCGTCAACCATATCGCACTTATTTAAGAAAACAACGATACTTGGAACACCAACCTGACGGGAAAGAAGAATATGCTCACGAGTCTGAGGCATAGGACCATCAGCTGCGGAAACAACGAGAATTGCACCGTCCATCTGTGCTGCACCAGTGATCATGTTCTTAACATAGTCAGCATGGCCAGGGCAGTCAACGTGAGCATAGTGACGATTAGCTGTCTCATACTCAACGTGTGCTGTGTTGATGGTAATACCTCTTTCTCTCTCCTCGGGAGCTGAGTCAATTGCAGAATAGTCCTTAACCTGAATGTTAGGATCGCCTAAAGCAAGTACTTTTGTAATAGCAGCGGTAAGAGATGTCTTACCATGGTCAACGTGACCAATTGTACCAATGTTTACGTGGGGCTTGTTACGTTCAAATTTAGCCTTTGCCATTTGGAATAAACCTCCTTCATTTGAATCACTGATGATTCAAAATTATACAATTATTAATTATTTAAATCAATAGTATCAATATTACACTTTAGGCCTTTTTGCCTTCTGCGATTTGCTCCTGTACACTCTTTGGAACCGGATCATAATGTGAAGGCTGCATAGAATATACAGCTCGTCCTTGTGTGCTGGAACGTAGGTCGGTAGCATATCCGAACATTTCGGACAGAGGAACAAAAGCATGAATGTTTTGTGCACCCGAAACAGCATCCATTCCCTCTATTCTTGCACGACGAGAGTTAAGATCACCTATAACATCACCCATATAATCATCGGGTGTTGTTACGTCAACCTTCATAATCGGTTCAAGAAGTACCGGATCAGCCTTTCTCATGGCTTCCTTGAAAGCCATTGAACCGGCCACCTTAAAGGCCATTTCAGAAGAGTCAACTTCATGATATGACCCATCCACCAAAGTTACCTTAATATCCAAAACCTGATAGCCTGCTATAACACCGCTGTTCATGGCATCGCGAATACCATTGTCGATTGATGGAATATATTCCTTAGGAACAACACCGCCAACAATCTTATTAACGAATTCGTAGCCTTTTCCGGCTTCAAGGGGTTCAACTTCAATTACGCAGTGGCCATACTGACCTTTACCGCCTGATTGACGAACAAACTTGCCCTCTGCCTTAACAGCTTTGCGTATTGTTTCCTTATAAGAAACCTGGGGTTTACCAACATTTGCCTCAACCTTGAATTCTCTTAGCAAACGGTCAACAATAATTTCAAGATGGAGTTCACCCATGCCTGCAATAATTGTCTGACCTGTTTCCTGATCGGTATATACTCTGAATGTTGGGTCTTCCTCAGCCAACTTTTGCAAAGCAATACCCATTTTTTCCTGTCCGGCTTTGGTCTTTGGCTCAATAGCAATATTGATAACCGGTTCAGGGAATTCCATGGATTCCAGTATTATCGGATGGTTCTCATCACACAGGGTATCACCCGTTGTGGTATACTTAAGCCCTACAGCAGCTGCAATATCCCCTGAGTAAACCATATCAATATCCTTACGATCATTTGCATGCATCATCAGAATACGCCCGATTCTCTCACGTTTATCCTTAGCTGAATTAAGAACATAAGAACCTGAGTTTAATGTTCCGGAATAAACGCGGAAAAAAGAAAGTCTCCCCACATATGGGTCAGTCATGATTTTAAAGGCAAGTGCCGAAAACGGAGCGTCGTCAGAAGAAGGTCTTTCTTCCTCCTCGTCAGTTCCTGGTACAATACCAGTAATATGAGGAATGTCTAAAGGTGATGGCATATAGTCTACCACACAGTCCAGAAGCTTTTGGACTCCCTTGTTTCTGTAGGAAGAGCCACAGGTTACAGGAATGATTTTGGTGGCGATAGTAGCTTTTCTTATTCCGGCTTTAAGCTCGGCTTCTGTAAGTACTTCGCCTTCAAGGTACTTAGTTAAAAGATCCTCGTCAAGCTCTGCAATGGCCTCAACCATTTTAAACCTAGATTCTTCGACAAGTTCCTTCATGTCCTCTGGAATTTCCGCTTCATCTATTTGCTTTCCGAGATTATCTCTGTAATAGTATGCTTTGTTTTTGACAAGGTCGATAATACCTTCAAAATGATCTTCCTTGCCTATGGGCAACTGAATTGGAACCGCATTAGCATGCAGTCTGTCCTTCATCATCTGAATACAGTTGAAAAAGTCAGCACCCATTATATCCATTTTGTTAACATAAGCAATACGGGGTACGCCATATTTATCGGCTTGTCTCCAAACCGTTTCTGATTGAGGCTCAACGCCGCCCTTCGCACAGAAAAGCGTAACTGAACCGTCAAGTACACGTAGGGAACGCTCAACTTCAACTGTGAAGTCAACATGTCCGGGTGTGTCTATAATATTGACTCGGCAATTCTTCCACTGAGCGGTTGTTGCAGCAGAGGTAATAGTAATACCTCTTTCCTGCTCCTGCTCCATCCAGTCCATAGTAGCAGAACCTTCGTGGGTTTCGCCGATTTTATGGGTACGTCCGGTATAGAACAAAATTCTTTCAGTGGTGGTGGTTTTACCTGCGTCGATGTGTGCCATAATACCGATGTTTCGTGTATTCTCCAGGCTGAATTCTCTGGGCATCGATACCCTCCTTTCGATGTAGTGGTGCGATGTTTACTGCGATTTAAATTACCACCTGTAGTGAGCAAATGCCTTATTGGCCTCTGCCATCTTGTGCGTATCGTCTTTTTTCTTAACGGCCGCACCAAGATTATTTGTTGCGTCCATTATTTCACCTGCAAGTCTCTCCTTCATAGTACGCTCGCTTCTTTTTCTGGCATAGCCGGTAAGCCAACGTAATCCAAGAGCTTGCCTTCTTTCAGGTCTAACTTCCATTGGAACCTGATATGTTGCTCCACCGACTCTTCTGGCTTTAACCTCGAGCACGGGCATAATGTTATTCATTGCCTCTTCAAATACCTCAAGGGGATTTTTCCCTGTTTTCTCCTTAATTATATCGAAGGCATCATAACATATTCTTTGAGCAACACCTTTTTTGCCATCCAGCATAATACTGTTGATAAGCCTTGAAACTGTCTTATCATTGTAAATAGGATCGGCTAAAACATCTCTTTTTGGTGTATGTCCTCTTCTTGGCACTTTTCTTCCCTCCTTTGCATGATAACTGCGGGCACCATAGCCCGGTATCACAGGTACTCGACCCTGATTTTCTCGGGTTCGTCAGTGCAAAACGTTACAATCTATATGATAACAACGTCTGGCACGTTGATTCGTCCTGTTAAATTGTCAAGCAGATACTTAAATGAATCTTTGATTCATTCCGAAAGTCTACTTTTTCTTTGCGCGTTTTGCGCCATACTTTGAACGGCTTTGTTTACGGTTGGCTACACCTGCTGTATCCAGTGTTCCGCGAATGATGTGATATCTTACACCTGGGAGATCCTTAACACGACCGCCTCTTATGAGAACAACGCTGTGTTCCTGCAGGTTGTGTCCGATTCCAGGGATGTATGCGGTTACTTCAATACCGTTTGTCAAGCGCACCCTTGCAACCTTACGAAGAGCTGAGTTAGGTTTTTTAGGAGTTACAGTCTTAACAACTGTACAAACACCCCTCTTTTGAGGAGAGCTTAAATCAATAGCTCTTTTCTTCAGGGTATTCATACCTGATTGCAGAGCCGGTGAATTAGACTTGTACATAACTCTTTCTCTGCTCTTTTTGACCAACTGGTTAAATGTTGGCATTCTTTCTTTCACCTCCTTAACTAGAATATATATAGATAGCGTATTTATACATGTAATGCAAAAATACGTTTATCACACAATTATTTCAAAACACCTACTATGGCAGCTCCTACATCAATACCGGCTGCCTTCCCAAGCTGTTTCATTGTATCAACTAAATGGATGCTGATATTTTTGCTCTCGCAAAGCTGTTTAATTGGGCCCACAATTCTTTGATCAGCATCGGATGCAATAAAAACTGCTACCAATTTATCCTGTTCGGCTGACTTTTTCGTTTGTTTGACGCCAACAACCTTTTCTTTAGTTTTCAGCAATTCAATCACAATAAAACCTCCGGGCTATTGGATATGTTATAAATAGCACATCACAAAAACATGCAAACATTGTGTTCACACGCTCAATAATTGTATCACCGACTCATAAAAATTGTCAAGCTAACTTTTGGGCGGATTTTTAAAGCATTTATAACATAAAGAGAACACTCCGCTCAATGCATATCTGCCTTTCGTGAAGTGTTCTTCTTCAACTTATATTATAAGCATCTCAAATTATTTCTTCTCTTCTTTTTTCTTTAATGAGAATCCGGCTGTTATTAAAGCAAACCCAGCGCCGACTACAAGTTCCATCGGAATACCACCTGTTTGTGGGAGACTCGGTCCGCCATAGGGTACTTCTTGATCTAGTACAACTTCATCGGTATCCTTGTCAGTTGTATCTCCTGATTCAGGGGTAGCATCGTCTGTAATCTCTTCATCAACATCCACAGGTATAAGCTCGAATCTGGCAATCAGTGATTTATTACTGGTCATTGATATTTCGTTTGAGCTATTAACATCAGAACCATTGGTTCCAAACCAACCTACGAATCGTGCTCCTTCATCAGCTGTGGGTGTTAATGTGACTAATTTACCATATGTATAAGATCCGGATGTAGGTGTAACACTACCGGGACCTTCTACTGCAACATTAAGAGTGTAATTTACTATCGGTTCATATACTACCGGAGATATTACAGGTTTTAAAGCAAATACAACTTCTACTTCATGATCTACATTCATATACAGGCTTGTCGAATAAATGTTTATATCTGTGATGTCTTGAGAAACCTCATCAATAATAACACTACTGATATAATATCCGGGATTAGGTGTTGCTGTGACAGGAGCTTCAGGCCAATCGAAGCATTCATCTTCATCATTATGGGTATGTTCTTCCAAGCTACAGCTATAGCATCCATTCGCTATACTATGATCTGCATCGGTATGTACCTCTGTTTCGCATGTAAGTGGCTGACATGTAATGCTATGTTCGTGTAATCCGCTACAAAGCTGGATATCGCTATAACATGCAGTTGTATGTTTATGTTCCTTTCCACAGTTGCCATAAGTATGGCAACTTATTGGATCATGTATGTGGAGAGTCTTTCCACAAGTATAGCCTAAACATGCACCAAATATATATGTATGAGTATGCAGCTCTTTCCCGCATATCAACTTGTAACAACCTCCGATTTTTGTATGCACATGAAAAATGCTTTTATTGGTGCATATAAGTTCGCCATAACAGGAATCCTTGTGAAGGCCTAGGGTTCCATGTTCTTCTTTTCCGCAGACTAAACCGATAGCACAACCAATATGATCATGGCTCTCTTTCCCACATGTAATTCTGGTACATTTAAAAAATTTACAATCATGCTCTTCCTTACCACATGTGAGCTGTTTCTCATAACAGGAAGCATCATGTTCCAAATGCTCATTAAGTGTACATACGGCATAACAATCTGTATCATGTGTATGAAGTTTATCGCAGGTAAGAACTGATAAATCACACTCGTGATCTTCATCATCATGGTCATGCTCGTGTTCTTCACAGATTAGCTTATCTTTGAAAAAAGTTCCCGCAGTAACGACACTTCCTCCATCACTATTAAAGTTCAACGTAAGTGTAGTTGATTCAGGTAAAACTGTATCGTCTGCTAACCCGGGTGTTATATTCATAGTAAATAATATTGTTAACATAAGAAGAAATGAAATAATCTTTTTTGCTTTCATAATAGATATCTCTCCTTTACAAAATCTTCCTTGTTCTTCCTATAGTTTATAAACCTTTGGTCACAAATTCGTCACATTTCTAAAATATTTGCAAAATATGTAACCACATTAAAAAAACAGCTCAATGAGCTGTTTTTAGTAAGTTATAACTATTGTTTATAATACTTTATTAGCATTTTTTATTTTTTCTCTTCTTTTTTCTTTAATGAAATTCCGGCTGCCATGAAAGCATACTTGAGTAAGTCGTGACCAGATCAATAACCCCAGGAAACCTGTTTTTCTCATAATAAAAAAACAGCCCAAAGAGCTGCTTATAATAAATTACAAATATTAACTATCTATATTTTGTTTAAAAAATAGTGTACCCTATTCCCATTTTGCGGTATCATCTTCGCCTTCATCGGTCATTTTTATGGCATCATCCATAAGCTTAAGCATTTCCAATTCACTTCTGAAATTCTGTGTTTTGTTTTCTTCCACCCACTGAATTTTGCCCTGCCAGGTTGCATTTTGTCTAAAAAGAACCTTTATAACAAAAGTGGCCTTCCCTTTTTGGTCGCCATTAGGAATTTTAGTTTCCATTACGGGTAATACCTCCGTTCCATAATCCTTATTTATCCTTTGTAAATTAATCCTATCTCTTTTTAAACCTTTAAATGTTCTTATGCTATGTGTCTTCTGTGGGAAACCATGTAAATCATAAATTTCTTCTAGCTTTCTTAAAAAATCAAATACCCCTGTAAACAAAAGTTGTTGGCCGCTGACGGGATGGAATATCCTGCCCCCGAACAAGGTGCTTCCTTTCGTATCCAATACTACATAAACTTTAGCCAGCTCGCTTGTGCGCAACGGGCTGCTTCTAATATACAAGAGGATCACGCACCTTTCTTAAGCTAGTATAACCGAATAATGGTCACAATATAGTCACATCATTGAAACTATTGGTTCCAAATTAGCATCAAGTTTTATTAACGGATTTTTATACTCTTTATTAAAGCGCATTATAATTCTCTCAATAATCTTCTCACCGTTCTCGTATGAGGTCGGAAGCATAAGTATAAACTGCAGTGGACTAAACCGTGCGACCACATCACCTCTTCTTAAGCTACATATAATAACATCCTGGAGTTTTTCCATGGCATTCATCATTGCACCAATTCCTGTGGTCTCTTTTGTACTGCTCATGGTAAACAGACAGAGAAATACTGATTGCCCGGCTCTTTCGGCAGATCTTAATTCAAGCCTATAAAAATGTTTAAAAATCTCAAAATCACATAGAAATGCTCCCTTTTCAGCTTCTGAGTCAGGGTCGTTCATTTCTCCCTTTATTGTTGTAATATCAGTTTCCACACTTTTTAGGTCTTTTATCAATTCTTTATGAAGACACCTTATTGAATCACAAAGCTTTACACCTAATTCCTTATAAAACTTTTTCGATATCGCATTATAATGATCCAAAGCTTTGTTTTTCTTATCCAGACCAATAAGTGATTTTAACAAATTCTCGTGAAGTATTTCTTCATATGGTTCAATAGTAATAGCCATTTCACACAAAGCACTCATCTCTTCGAATCTTTTTTCTTTTTCCATAAGAATTACAGCATCACGAACACAATTCATAAAAAGTGATTGATAGTAAGATGACATAGGCGCGACCCAACCATCAAAGACCAAGTCGGCCATAAAGCGCCCTTTGTAAAGAGAAATAGCATTTTTATAGTATTCGATTCTGGTGCAGGCAGGCAAACTTTCTAAGCATGCTTTTTTCCACCAGTTCTCCATTTCTTCGGTATCTAAAGCGCAGGGTATCTCAGTATTCCAAGCATAGGTACCATTCTTGATTACTATACAATTATTACCGTCTATGTTTTCATGGTTAGAAAGTACTCTTCTTAAACGATAGACTAAGTTTTTTAAGGCGTTGGCCGGGTCATCACTTTTTTCATCCGGCCATAATGATTCTATAAGCCTCTCCTGAGAAACAATTTCAAAACGATGTATAAGAAGATACGCCAATAGATTGATTACCTGTTTGGAGCGCTCAGCACGTTTAAATAGAGGCACTCCATCCAATTTAGCGTCAAATCCTCCCAGAAAATTAGATTCAAATTTAGTTATTTGTTTGGATACTTCGTTCATCGAAAACCTACCTCAGCTATGTATTGGTCTCTATGTCATAAGCCAGTAGGTGTAGATAGAATTGTGCAAGATAATATTATACAATTATTTGATTAAAATCAAGATAAACTGGAGAATCCGATAGCTTTATATCTTTACTGATCGATACACACGAATACCCCCGCTCTTTTCTATGTCCTCTACGTTGCCAAACACCTCATTCATAATCTTCTTTAGTGTCTCGCCGCCTTTATTATGGAAAGCCACAAGCCAAAGGGCACCATTTTTTTGCAGATGTTCGAAGGCCTGAGTGATTAATCTTGTATTAAGAGCTTTACCTGCCGCTATGGGCGGATTGGAGACAATATCCCCAAAAAACCTTCCCTCAAGCCCAGCATAAAGATCGCTTTTTATAACCTCTATATCAAGATTGTTCTTATTAGCATTTATACTCGTATATTCAACTGCTCTCTCATTAATATCCACTCCGGTTACCTGAAGATGTGGATATCGATGTTTTATATACAGTGAAATGGGCCCAATACCACAGCCTACATCCAACACAAAATTACTTGCTCCGGAAGGCCGATAGTTCTCAATAAGAAGTTGGGAAGCTTTATCAACCTTGTCACTGAACGCAAAAACACCGCTCACAGAAACAAAGTCAAGCTTGATACCTTTTATTTCATAGCTGAAACTATTCTCTTTAATATCCGATTGAGGTTTTTCAGTATAATAATGCTCCATTATATCAGTCCATGCCCCAAATTTAGTACATGCCGCAATGGAATAAATGGCATGGACACGTCACCTCCCTCAATAATTACTTAATCTCTTTTAGCCTTACTTCCAATGCTTGAGGAGACTCTTCATCCATTCTGCCACATCCACATTATAGACAGATTTTAAGTTCTCCCTCTCTAAAACCTGATCCACCGGTCCTTGGACATGAACTCTTCCCTGATTCATTAAAAGAGCTCTCGTTCCATATGAATAAACAGTGTTCAAATCGTGAACCGAAGCAATCACAGTCCTGTTTTTCTCCCGTACCCATTTGACCAGCAAGTCAAAAACAGCGATCTGATATTGCAAATCCAAATGACTGGCAGGTTCGTCCAAAATAAGTATTTGAGGGTCCTGAGCGAAAAGCTGTGCTAAAAAGGCCCTTTGAAGCTCGCCCCCCGAAAGAGTAAGAACAGACTGATCCCTGATGCCTTCTATTCCCGTAAGATTAAGGGCCTCTTCTATTTTGTCTTTATCTTCTTCGGTAAGCTTGCTGAATATACCACTTTGATAAGAGTATCTTCCCAGGCTGACCACATCATAAACCGTATGGGCAAACTGAAGCTGATGTTTTTGTGTAAGTACTCCGATTTTTTTTGCTAATTCCTTGGCCTTAAAGGTTTCAATATCAATACCATCCAATAAAACCTTTCCCCCATGGGGCATAACACCCATTATTGCTTTGAAGAGGGTGGTTTTACCCGCTCCGTTGGGGCCCATGACCATAAAAATATCATGTTCCTTTACTTCAAAGGAAACATTGTCCACAATTTGTCTATCCTCTATTTTAACTGATATCCCTTTAATCTCCAACAACAATTTACTATCTCCTCGTCTTCGTTCCTGAGTAAAAGATGTATATGAATAATATTCCTCCAACCAAGGATGTAACAACGCCTATTGGAATCTCAGCAGGGCTCAATACTGTTCTGGACAAAAGATCGGTTAACATTAAAAAGCTTGCCCCAAAAAGAGCCGAAAACGGCAACGATCTTCTATGGTCAGGACCGGTAATAAACCTTGTCATATGAGGAATAACAAGCCCTACAAACCCGATTGTACCGCCAACTGCCACAGATATGCCCACTAAAACTGAAACCAGGACTAAAATCAGAAATTTAACCTTCCTTGTACTTACTCCGATAAACCCTGCCTGTTCTTCACCCAGAGAGAAGGCGTTTAGTTCCCTGCATAATGAAAGTAACGGAATAGCTCCTATAATAAAAAACGGTAGCATAAGGGATACGTGGGACCAACCCTTTCCCGATAAAGAGCCCATTGACCAAAATACCACCTGCCTCAGGTTGTTACCTGATAAAGCCACCAACAAGCTGGTTATACTTCCGGTCAACATTGAAAAAATAACACCCGTCAGGATAATAGTCTGATTTGAAAGGTTATAGTCTATCTTATATGTAAGAGTCAAAATGAACAATAGAGACAGGAAAGATGATATGATGCTCATTATAGCCAAACCCGCTTGAGGAAAGAATGGAATATTTATTCCTAATACTATTGATAAAACCGCTCCCAAAGCTCCTCCTGATGTAATGCCTAGAGTTGAGCCGTCGGCCAGTGGGTTTTTAAGAAGCCCCTGCATGGCAGCCCCCGCCAAAGAAAGTGCTGCGCCTACCAGTGCTGCTAATATAACCCTGGGGAGCCTCACATTGAGTATTATAGTAATTACACTTTCAGGAATACTTGTTACATCACCAACACCAAACAGGCTATTGAATATGATTCTGACTGTTTCTGAGAAAGAAAAGTCCACGCTTCCCACCAATATGGATAACAAAAAGACCACAAAGAATAACAGAACTGAAATAGCTGTCAGTAAAAAAGTTTTAGTATGCCTTATTCCTTTCTTTATGGTCTTTAATTCTTTCATTTATGTCTCTAAGCCTCCATGTATATTCCTAATAAAGTATATTTACAAGCTCCTTAGCTGCATCTAAAAGTCTTGGTCCGGGGCGGGTTATCATATCTGAGTTCAACATCATAATTTTGCTGTTTCTTACCGCGTTAATACCGCTCCAATTAGCTCTTGATGAGATTTCTCCGATTGGATCATTTATTCCTGTTAATGGACTTGCGGTAGTTATAATAAAGTCGGGATTTCTTGAAATAACCTGTTCCTCAGAAACTTCTGCCCATCCTTCTACGTCATCAAAGATATTTTTAGCCCCTACAATATCAATCAATTCTTGAATGAAAGTATTCTTTCCACATGTCCAGAGGCCCCATTCCAAAGGTGAAACTTCAACATAAATTGTAGGGGAAGCCTTTCCTTTTACTTCATTTCTTATAGCTTCAAACCCATCCTTCATGTTTTTGACAAGTGTAGCAGCTTCCTTTTCCTTACCCATCACCTTACCTATCATATCAATGACCTCATAGGTCTCGGAAAGGCTGTTAGCTTCGGTTACGAATACTTTTGTTCCAGCAGCCTCAAGCTGCTTGAACTGGTCCTCCATTGCCGACATATACCCTGTAATCACTAAATCAGCATTAAGTGAAATCAGATTCTCAATATCAAGCTTCTCCCCTGTGGGCAGTTTTGTTTTGTTGGCTGTGTCATCAGGATAATTGCAATATTCACTAACCGCAATTAGTTTATCTCCGTCATTCAGTGCATACAGTATCTCTGTATCTGAGGGCACCAGGGACACTACCTTTTCCGGAATCTTATCAAAAGTTACTTCAACACCCCTGCTGTCTATAACAACCAGGGACGATTTAGGTGACTCTGTCTGTGAACAGCCTGCCATAAGAACAATTAGGCAGATAGAAATGAGGATAATTAATTTCTTTTTCATTTGAAAGGCTCCTTCTGTATAAAATAAATATTCAATCAAAAAGGTTTTGCTCCCTACAGAATAAGAGTTAGGCTACCGCCAAACTTATTCTGGCAAAATATCCTACGGATATTTAAAAACAAAAAACCCCACCTTAAAAAGCGGGGTAAGTATAACATGGCAAATAACTCCATAGTAAACTCTTAAACCCCAGAAGAAACATATCATAACGGCAGGTCTACCGGCTTTGCTTCATCCTCTGTGGCACCTTCCCGCTAAAATCGCAGTGGTATACGCCCTTTCGTCAGCTTCACGGTTGCTGGGACAGTCCGGGGTTCTCACCCGGTTCCCTATTATGCATTTTCATGCACCGTCATGCACTATTTGATTGTGAATTAATTATATAAATATAACTGCAATTATGCAAGAGTTCATAGAGCAATAGGCAACTTAATTATTATATACAATATATAGATTTCGTTGAGTACAGCAAATAATTATGTTAGAATCCTTTTATATCAAAACTAATGATTTTAAGAGGGTTTCATGAATTCAATACAAAAGCAGAGCGACATATCACTAATTTTTAAGCTATCCTGGCCTGTCATGCTGGGAATGGTATTTCAAAGCATCCTCAGCACAGTGGATGTTTACTTTATTTCAGACCTTGGAACCGACCAGGCTGCAGCAGCTTCATTAGCCAATTCTATTGTTAATGTCATATTTGTCTTTTCTACATTGGTCTCGGCAGGAACAATAGCCCTTATCGCAAGAAGCAAAGGAGAAGGGAATACGGAACAAGTAAGGGTTATAGGCGGTCAATCTCTCTCATTGTCTGTTATTATCGGCGGCTTTATAAGCCTGGCTTGCTTCGTTCTTCGGGAAGAAATGATAGTTCTGTTTTTCAATCCTGAACCGGCTGTTTTAAATTATGCAACCGAATACCTTACAGTAATGTTTCCCGGCACCATCCTTGTATTTATGAATTCTGCACTAAGAACTGTGTTTCAGGCCAATGGAGATACAAAAACCCCATTATACATATTCGCTATTTCCAATCTTATCAACGGAATAGGGGACTATGTTCTTATCGAATTCTTTAACATGGGCATTACCGGAGCTGCGTTGGCCACAGTGGTTTCGATGCTTTTCTCTACGGTGGTAATCAATATTCTTTTGGTTAAGAACTTTTATAATAATGATTATAAAATATTTTGTCAAAGCCTTAAGCTGAAGTTGAAAGACAGCCTCCGGATTCTGCGAATAGGTGGCTGGGCTTGTATCCAGAATGTTGCCCGACCTTTGACAGGAACTTTAATGTACAGTCTTGTCTATTCTTTAGGAGGGCGTGAAGGTGCCGCCGGCTTCGGAATTGGCGGTCAGCTTTTCAACTATACATTTATAGTGCTTTCCGGGCTGTCAACCGGTATTGCGATTTTAGTAGGCCAAAATCTTGGGAAAAAGGATATCGATGCTTGCTACCGCCTGATCAAACACGGGATGAAGGTTGCATGGATAAATGTTATTGTTTGTTTGGTTCCTTATATTCTATTTCCACATATACTGATGTCATTTTTTATTGATGATCCTCTTGTAGTATCACACGGTGTTAAGTATCTTAGGATTGTATATTTAGGTATTATGTTTGCCCCTTATTCCAACGTATACGGAGGGGTTCTCCAGGGGGCCGGAGATACATTCCCTCTCATGCTCTCTTCAATGATTGCAAATGTTGCATTAAAGCTGCCTATAGCTTATTTCCTGTCAAATGTAATAAATATCGGAGTGACGGGAGCTTGGGTTGCTATTGCTTTATCAGTGTTGATAGAGGCTGCTATAATCTATTACTTCTTTAAACAAGGTAAATGGAAGGATAAAATTATATGATTAGGACTTCACTCAATAAGAAGATTACTGATTTTTTAAATAGTAACGAAATAGTAAATCTCAACATTAAAGGGATTATCCATAATAATCCTGACGCCGAAATCTATGTTGATAACGAGGAGAGTATAAGAGGGGTCCTTGTAAGTAACGACTTTTTTTATTCTCTTTATACTGAACATGATGATGTTCTGGATCACTTCTTAAGCCGGATATCCCAAAATGAAGAACACATAGGTTTTTCAGGACTCCACAGGCCTATTACAGAAAAGATATTAAAAAGATTTGAAGAAGTGTGGCGTAATCCTTGCGATATCTATTATCTCCCTGTTGAGAGGTTTAAACCTGATCTCAAAAAGAACATAACTCAAGCTATACGACCGGAAGACGCGGAAATTGTCAATGAGTTTTACGCCTTCAGAAGCGAGACGAGTATTGAGAATATCAGAAAAGATATAGCATCTCGCTTCTCTTCGGCTATATATGTTGATGGGGAATTAGCGTCCTGGGTTTTAACCCACGAAGATAATTCCATGGGAATCATGTACACGAGGGAAGAATATCGTAATCGGGGTTTCGCAGTTGACGTAACGATAGATCTTGCCGGCAAGATCATTGAGGCCGGTCATATACCATTTCTTCAGATTCTGGAGAGCAATACTCAATCTCCCGGTCTTGCAAGAAAATGTGGTTTTGTCAAAGCCGACAAGTGTGACTGGTTTGGTGTAAAGGTATGAATGGTACACTCCCTTTTTTTTACTCGTACTCTACGACATCAGCCCAGCGAAGCAAAAATTCTCTTTCTTCGGGTTTTCCTTTAACCGATTGGGATGCAGCAACTATGGGCAGCCATTTTTGCACATACTGCTTTGCCGTATCACTCTTTTTACAGAATAAATTAAGGTATTCATCAGCATTCACCGTATCCCCGGCTAAACAAAACAGGAGGTAGGTCCTGGCAACATCTGCACTGGCGTTACCCTGGGTTGCATGGGACCAGTCCAGAATATATGGTACTCCTTCATCTGTAATTATGATATTTGTAGGGTTAAAATCTCCATGACATACTTTATTATGGTTTGGCATAGCCTCCAGACGAGTATGCAATTCATAGCGTGTAGTAGCATCTAATTTGGTTTCCGAGATTTTTCTGTGCATCTTATCCTTCAGCTTGTTTAAAAGAGGTGCTTTTTGCGAGTGAACGCTCATCTGCAAATCTACAAACAGCTCCAAATACTCATCATACTTGTCATGATTCTCCTCCATCAACTGGGAAAGAGTTTTACCCTCGATAAACTGGGTTACAATCGCCCATTTATCCTCTACCATTCCAACATTAAGAAGTTTTGGAACATTAAGCCCTGTTTCCTCAACCCTCGCATGGTTCAAAGCCTCATTTAGAATATTCGCTTTGGAGTATCCGGCATCAAAAACCTTGATTACTCTATCCCCATCCCGATAAATGGTCTTATCTGTTCTAACAGCGATTATTTTATCATACTTCATAATTAATCCTCTCTTTCATTGGATTGTTGCCTCCCATGGGCTCACCGTAACAGAGTTCTTCTGATAAAAATTTTAGACCTTCTCAGTTGTTGCATAATAAGCATTCAAATACATTTGCTTAATTTCGCTCATTAAAGGATAGGTTTAAGTACATCTGTTTTATCTCGCTCATTAACGGATACCTCGGATTTTGCGTGGCGCAAATCCTTTATACCACTTTGTTATTTCCGTAATAAGCGTTTAAGTACATCTGTTTTATCTCGCTCATTAACGGATATCTCGGATTTTGCGTGGCGCAAATCCTTTATACCACTTTGTTATTGCCGTAATAAGCATTTAAGTACATCTGTTTTATCTCTCTCATTAACGGATACCTCGGATTTTGCGTGGCGCAAATCCTTTATACCACTTTGTTATTTCCGTAATAAGCGTTTAAGTACATCTGTTTTATCTCGCTCATTAACGGATACCTCGGATTTTGCGTGGCGCAAATCCTTTATACCACTTTGTTATTGCCGTAATAAGCGTTTAAGTACATCTGTTTCATCTCTCTCATTAACGGATACCTCGGATTTGCGCCTGTGCATTGATCATCAAAGGCCTGCTCAACCATCTCATCAAGGCGGGCAAGGAAGTCCTTTTCATCTACTCCATAATCCTTAATTGACTTTTTAATGCCAATCTTAGCTTTAAGATCCTCAATTAATTTTATCACATTTTCTAGCTTCTCTTCATTATTTTTTCCGCCTACTCCCAGATGATCAGCTACTTGCGCATACCTGGAAAGGGTGTGAGGATGGTCATACTGTGAGAATGTACCCATTTTTACAGGTGTTTCTACAGCATTGAACCGAATGACTTCATTGATTAACAAAGCATTTGCAACACCATGAGGCAAGTGGTGGAAAGCTCCTAATTTGTGAGCCATTGAATGACATACGCCTAAAAATGCGTTAGCGAAGGCCATACCTGCCATAGTAGCCGCATTTGCCATTTTCTCACGGGCAATTGGATCATTAGCACCATTTTCGTAAGCACGAGGTAAATAGTCAAATATTGTTTTTAACGCACCTAGAGCCAGGCTATCTGTGTAATCAGTAGCAAGCATGGATGCATATGCTTCAATAGCGTGGGTCACAGCATCTATACCCGATGACGCAGTCAAGCCTTTGGGCGCATTCATCATCATATCAGCATCAACAATGGCCATGTTGGGCATTAATTCATAATCTGCGAGAGGATATTTTACCCCGGTTTTTTCATCGGTTATAACGGCAAATGGTGTGACCTCACTACCTGTACCTGCTGATGTTGGAACCGCTATAAAGTATGCTTTTTCACCCATCTTCGGGAATGTGTATATACGCTTTCTTATATCTATAAATCGCATAGCCATATCCATAAAGTCGGCTTCCGGATGCTCATACATTACCCACATGATTTTTGCAGCGTCCATTGCCGAACCACCGCCAACAGCTATAATGCAATCAGGCTCAAACGAGCTCATCAGCTTAGCACCCTCTTTTGCGCAAGCTAGAGAAGGATCGGGCTCTACATCATAGAAGGTTGTGTGCTTGATTCCCATCTCATCCAGCTTATCGGTGACAGCCTTTGTATAACCGTTGCTATAAAGGAATTTGTCGGTTACTACAAATACCTTTTTCTTGCCCAAAACATTCTTTAATTCATCAAGGGCAACAGGCAGGCAGCCTTTCTTGATATATACCTTTTGAGGTGCTCTGAACCACAGCATATTTTTTCTCCTCTCAGCCACCGTTTTAATATTTATCAGGTGTTTGACTCCGACATTTTCAGATACGCTGTTGCCTCCCCATGAACCACAACCAAGGGTTAGTGATGGAGCCAGTTTGAAATTATATAAATCACCTATTCCACCATGGGATGAAGGTGTGTTTAGAAGAATACGGCAGGTTTTCATCCTTGATGCAAACTCGTCAAGCTTAGCCTGTTCGGTTACAGGATTAAGGTATACCGAAGATGTATGTCCATAACCACCATCTGCAATCAAGCTCTCTGCTTTGTCCATTGCTTCAGAAAAATTCTTTGCCTTATACATAGCAAGGACAGGAGATAATTTCTCATGAGCAAATTCTTCCGAAAGATCTACGCTTTCGACTTCACCGATTAATATTTTCGTATCCTCCGGAACTGTAACTCCTGCGAGATTTGCAATTTTAAACGCTGATTGACCGACAATCTTAGCGTTTAGCGCACCGTTTATGATAATGGTTTTACGTACTTTTTCAATTTCATCTTTGTTGAGGAAATAGCAGCCTCTTGCTTTGAACTCTTCCTTAACTGCCTTATACACTTTGTCCAGCACTATAACGGA
The DNA here is from genome assembly GCA_023411795.1 of Bacillota bacterium. Lineage (GTDB taxonomy): Bacteria > Bacillota > Clostridia > DSM-8532 > DSM-8532 > DTU059. The sequence continues at coordinate 54,080 of JAEYOK010000025.1, read as the reverse complement.
TTGCTCGGATGCGCAAATCATGCCATTGTCAAAAGTTTTGGAATGAATAATAGAACTTACAGCAAGTAAAATATCAGCAGTATCATCAATGATTGCGGGGGTATTACCCGGGCCTACACCAATAGCAGGTTTTCCGCTTGAATAAGCCGCAGTTACCATTCCGGGTCCACCGGTGGCAAGAATCAAGTCAGCCTCTTTCATGACCATATTTGACATCTCCAAAGAAGGTACATCAATCCAATCTATGATTCCCTCAGGTGCGCCGGCTTTAACGGCTGCTTCCAATACGATTTTGGCTGCCGCTATTGTACATGCTTTAGCTCTCGGATGAGGACTTAAGATAATACCGTTTCTGGTTTTAAGAGCGAGAAGAGTTTTGAAGATAGCGGTAGATGTGGGGTTTGTGGTAGGAATAACCGCTGCAATAACTCCAACCGGTTCAGCTATTTTTCTAATACCATATGTCTTGTCTTCCTCTATCACGCCACAAGTTTTTGTGTTCTTGTAGGTATTATATATGTACTCAGATGCATAGTGATTTTTGATTACCTTGTCTTCTACAATGCCCATTCCGGTTTCTTCCACTGCCATCTTAGCCAGTGAAATTCTTTGTTTACTTGCGGCTGATGCGGCAGCTAGAAAGATTTCGTCTACCTTCTCCTGAGTAAAGGTGGAAAACTGCTTCTGGGCAGCTTTTAATCTTTGTAAAGCATTTTGGAGTTTATCCACTCCGTCGATGATCTCTCTGTTAAAATTATTGTTTTTGCTCATATACTCATCTCTCCTTTTCTCGGCACACAATACTGCTGTCATAGTTATAGTTAATTATTTAACAATTTCAGACAAAAAATAAAGCATTTATATTCTTAAATGTTTTATTAATCTTATATTTGTTATTATTTTAACTAACGCTAAAAGAAAAGTATATAGCATGTTGATAAAATTTTATCAATCTTTTTCTTTTTTTCTTGTGCAATGTGAGTAATGGGGACTGAGTAATGGGGACGGTGACTTTCACTCATTTTAGTCGACTATTATATGTCATTCTGACGAAACAAAATGCTTTGCATTTTGTTTCGTCAGAATGACAAGTAGCTCGTAGGCAAATAAACTCGCACAAATAAAATAATGAGTAAAAGTCACCGTCCCTATTACTCACTATTACTCATAAATCAAACAATGCGCCGAGTTACTCGGCGCATTGCAATAATTAAAGTTATATTTTAAAGTAATCCTATTACATCATACCGGGCATTCCGCCACCCATGGCAGCAGCTGCTGCTGCAGGGTCAACCTTCTCAGGCTTATCAGCTACGATGGACTCGGTTGTCAGCAACATGGAAGCAACAGATGCTGCATTCTGGAGAGCTGAACGTGTAACCTTGGCAGGGTCAACAATACCTGTTTCAATCATGTTGACATAGCTTTCGCTGAGCACATCATATCCGATACCTACACCACTGGAAGATACCTTGTCAAGAATAACTGAACCTTCAAGACCTGCGTTAATTGCAATCTGTCTTACAGGCTCTTCTAAAGCTCTTGCAATAATCTGAACACCGGTCTTTTCATCTCCGCTTGTTTCCTTTAAGAGGTCTTTAACCTTTGGAATTACATTGATGAAAGCGATTCCGCCACCAGATACAATACCTTCTTCAACAGCAGCACGGGTTGCTGCAAGAGCGTCCTCAATACGGAGCTTCTTTTCCTTCATTTCGGTTTCGGTAGCAGCTCCAACCTGGATAACAGCTACACCGCCTGAAAGCTTAGCAAGTCTTTCCTGAAGCTTTTCTTTGTCAAAGTCAGAGGTGGTTTCTTCAATTTGAGCTTTGATAGAATTAACTCTGTCATGAATAGCTTTATCATCACCGTTGCCACCGACTATAATTGTGTTTTCTTTCTGAACGATGATTTTCTCAGCACGACCTAATTGATCTAAAGAGGTTTCTTTAAGATCCAAACCGAGCTCTTCGGTAATAACCTGGCCGCCTGTCAGGATAGCTATATCCTGGAGCATTGCCTTTCTTCTGTCACCAAAGCCGGGAGCTTTTACTGCAACGCAAGTAAATGTGCCGCGCAATTTATTGACGATAAGTGTTGCAAGAGCTTCCCCTTCAACATCTTCTGCGATAATAACAAGCTTCTTGCCCTGTTGAACGATTTGTTCAAGAATAGGCAGAACTTCTTGAATATTTGAAATTTTCTTGTCTGTGATTAAAATATATGGATTATCGAGAACAGCTTCCATCTTCTCGGTATCTGTTACCATATAACCGGAAACATATCCGCGATCAAATTGCATACCTTCAACTACATCAAGGTTTGTGCCCATGGTTTTAGATTCCTCAACTGTGATAACACCATCGTTTCCAACCTTCTCCATAGCGTCTGCAATCAGATTTCCGATTTCATCATCATTGGCCGATACTGCTGCAACACGGGCAATATCCTCTTTACCCTTAACTTTCTGGGATATTTCGCCTATGCCTTTAACCGCTGCTTCAACGGCCTTATTGATACCCTTTTTAATAATCATAGGGTTAGCGCCTGCTGCCACATTCTTAAGTCCCTCACGGATAATGGCCTGAGCAAGCAATGTAGCTGTAGTTGTACCGTCACCGGCAACATCATTGGTCTTTGTAGCTACTTCTTTTACAAGCTGAGCGCCCATATTCTCAAAAGCGTCTTCCAGCTCAATTTCCTTTGCTATTGTAACACCGTCATTGGTAATAAGGGGCGAACCGAATTTTTTATCTAAAACAACATTTCTACCCTTTGGACCCAATGTAACCTTAACTGTATTTGCAAGCTTGTTAACGCCGCTTTCCAGCGCCTTTCTTGCCTCTTCACCAAACTTAATATCTTTTGCCATGTTCTTTCCCTCCTATTATTCTACTACTGCTAGGATATCGCTTTGCTTGACTATTGTGTATTCAGCTCCGTCAAGCTTTACTTCGGTTCCGGCGTATTTGCTGATAAGAACCTTGTCTCCGACTTTAACTTCCATTTCAACATCTTTGGTTCCGGGACCTACTGCTATAACCTCAGCCACCTGGGGCTTCTCTTTGGCTGTACCGGGAAGGACGATACCACTTTTAGTTGTTTCCTCAGCTTCCAGCATTTTAATAACGACTCTCTCTGCCAGTGGTTTAATATTCATAAGTTTAACCTCCTTATATTTTCCCTGTGTAAGGGCATTTTTCTCTCAGCATTAACATTAATGTGGGCTCGCACTCACATTAGTGAGGGATATATCTTGTTAGCACTCATCTAAGTTGAGTGCTAATACTATATTAAACAATTTTCTTTTCATAATCAAATCATGATGTCTGATGATTTTGCCCAATATTAGTCAATATTAATCGATATCAATGAAATATCTCCCAATTGCTCGTTATTCCTCGTTAAATCTCATCTTCTATTCAAATTAAACAGTTGAATTCATTTGATAAACAGCTTTCAAACCTTCCAGTGTCAAAAGAGTATTCACTTCATCGATAGTTTCTGACTCAGTAGCAATAAGATTAGCCATTCCTCCTGTGGCAATGACCTTTATACCTTCCAATGCCATCTCCCTCTTCATAAGCCTGACTATATAATCAACCTGACCGACAAAGCCAAAAATAATGCCGGATTGCATGCTGTTTACAGTTGTTCTTCCAATAATATGCTTAGGTTTGGTAATTTCTATACGGGGAAGCATGGAAGCTTTATCAAAAAGTGCTTCAGCAGAGATTTTTATACCGGGACAAATAACACCTCCCAGGTAATCGCCCTTTGGGTTTATTGCGCAAAAGGTCGTTGCAGTACCAAAATCCACTATAATAACAGGTCCGCCGTATAATTTTAGTGCACCAACCGCATTGACTATCTTATCAGTCCCTACATCTCTGGGATTTTCATATTTAATATTGATTCCTGTCTTTATTCCCGGTCCAACTAAAATGGGATTAATATTGAAATATTTTTTAATGGCATTGATTATGGAATGCATTGCCGGGGGCACAACAGAGCACATTATAACGTCTTTTATCTCTTTGGAACCTATGCCGGCATGACTTAAAACCGACATCAGGAACATGCCCGTTTCATCGGATGTGCGCTCCCTATTGGTGGAAATACGCCAATTCCCAATCAGAACATCTTCTTTGTAAACACCAATTGCGCTATTGGTATTACCCACATCAATGACTAAAAGCATAAAATCTCCTCATTACAGGCCCAGCTTGACTGCTTTGATCTGCTTAATTTCGAATTGTATATCCTTATCAATTCTTTCTATGTCAGCCTGAATATCTTCTACAGTCTCAACTCTTTTGATGGGGGCATGTTTCCCCACAATCTCATTATGAGAAGAATTCCTTGCCTGATTTCTGCCATATCTGTTGTTCCCGCTGCCAGCAGGTACATTCAGTCCCTGCTTGGTGGGCTGAACATTCTGGGTCGGGTTCGGGGCAACAGCACTCTTAACTCTTGGTTGCTGTTTACTATCAATACTGACACGTTCAACACCCTTTTGTTCTCTGTTTTTTTGAGTATATCTTGCATCATCCTGACTCTTTATACGATCTTGTCCAGGAACTCTATCACCGGATTTTGCTTTTACTCCGCGATTCATCTCTGAACTATGATTCTTTTCATGAGCGTCACGCCTATCTCTTCCTGAATACCTGTTGTCAGCTCTTCCACGATTGTTCTGAAAATTAACTTTTTGATTATTATTACTTTGGGTATTGGTATTGGGATTTTGATCCATAAAAACCTCCGGTTCATCCTCTTGTTATTTTATTTCTATCCTAAATATAAAATCCTTCCGGCTAATTTGTCAAATTTGCTTCCCTAAGTGAAATTTCTCCCGAAAATACTTCGTCCGTTGTTCCGTCGTCATACCTGACTATTAGTTTTCCTTCCGGAGTGATATCCAGTACTTCAACCTCACAACTGCCTGCTTGACTGATTAGGTTCACTCTTTTTCCGATGGTGATGTTATACTTTTTCCACTCCTCAACAACCCATGCCCGACCTTTTTTTATAAATTCACTATAGACGGCTCCCAACTCGTTTATTATATTCGCGGCAATCTCATTTCGCCGCAAGGGAGCATTATTTTTTTCGTTCAATCTGAGGGATGTCGCAATGTCTGCTATCTCACTGTCAAAATCCTCTTTTTTATGATTCACGTTAAGGCCGATCCCAATAACAACCCACTCGACTTTTTCAGTTTCGGCAGAAAGCTCGGTAAGTATGCCACAAACTTTTTTCTTATTAATAAGTATATCGTTTGGCCACTTTATGCCTAAGCCTTCAATTTCCATGGGTTCTAGAGCTTTTGCTACGGCCACTGAAGCTGCAAGGGTCAGGGTTTGGACCTGACTTGGATGAAGGTTAGGTCTTAATAAAACAGACATCCATATCCCCAGATTTGGTGCCGACATCCAGGCCTTTCCTCTTCTTCCCCTACCTGCTAATTGAATGTCAGATACAACGACAGTGCCTTCAGGAGCGCTGTCAATGGCCAGTTTTTTTAAAACATTATTTGTTGAATCAACCTCGTGAAAAAATCTCAGGTTTTCACCAAAAATATGACTGGTAATCCCGCTTTGTATCGCAATCCTGCCATAAGCGTTCTTTGATTCGATTAGCCGATACCCTTTTTTCGTAGAGGCTTCAATTTCGAAACCTTCCTTTTTTATTAAATCAATACGCTTCCAAATGGCAGTACGGCTTATCGCTAATAATTCACTCAGCTCTTCGCCTGAAATAAAATCTTCTGCTCGCTTAAGTATATCAAGCAGTTTAATAGAAATATCCTCTGTTCCGGACAATTTATACACTCCTCAGGGAATTCTTAATACCGTATACTCCTTACTGTTCATATCAAAGAAGATAGCCTCTTTTTTCTCCTTGCCTTCAAAACGTGTCACTTGCCCTTTACCCTCCAAATAGGTAAAAAACGCGTAAAGAAGGTGGTTACCCGAATCTTTGTATAATTCCTCATGTTTTTCAAGGAGGTTTACCAGATAAATAGCTTCGGAGCTTTCATATAGAAGAGGGGTATCCAGCGCAACTCCTGTAACCTCGATATACTCAGGCAAAACCGATGTCAAAACCAAAACCTCTGGCTCCCGATAAGTACCAAAACAATAGTTTCTAAGCGGAATAATACTATCGTAATACTTTTGCATTAAAAAATGCTCGGCTTGTCCCATCTTATACAGCGACGAATCGGCAACTTTACAATAGTCCAAATCCACTTCAAGACGAAGGCACTGATAATTGTTATCTTTTAATTTGGCTCTGTCATCTCTTGGGTTTAAGTAGGCTTTTAAAACTTTTCTGCTTCCTGTTGTTCCGGGCAGAGTTATTTCACGGTCATACCATTCTGATAATTTAAGACCACAATTAACAATGTCATTTATTTTATTTTTGGAAACAAAAAAATAGAGTTCAGCCATTTGGACTCCTCCATATGAAGAAAATCTTCTGAAGAAAATTTTGAAGAAAATCTTCCAGAGAATATTTTATAAAAAATATTCTTTTGTATGTGTATTATATAACGTTTGAGCTGTATAATCAAATTTATTGTGTCAGACTGGTGGACACAGTCAGGGAACATGTGCTTTATCTGGGAAATTGTTCTTGCGAAACAATGCCCCGGTATATGTCTGATTTGGGAAAACCGTTTAGGTGCTTGACTTTATGAGTTTTGCGTTATACAATGATGACGAAATTTTGTTAAGGAGGTAATCCTGTTGAATAAAGCTGAACTTATCAGTGCTGTAGCACAGCAATCAGGTCTTACAAAAAAAGATAGTGAAGCTGCCATTGACGCTTTGGTATCAGTAGTTGAGGAAACCCTAGCTCAGCAAGAAAAGGTTGTTCTTGTTGGCTTTGGAACATTTGAAACAAAAAACAGAGCAGCAAGAAAAGGCCGTAATCCTCAAACTAAAGAAACTATCAATATTCCAGCTTCTAAGGCACCTGTATTTAAAGCCGGTAAATCACTAAAAGACAGAGTTAACGGTTAAAGCGTGTCTAATTGAGCTAATGTGCTCTATTAACACTTAAAGGGCCGTCTCAAAGAGACGGCCATCCAACGCGGAGAACATGATTGCATGTTCTCTTTTGCGTTATTAAGCGACTATAGCCTACGGCGATTTATCGCTTCCCTAAAAATAGAGTTCCAACATCTTCACCCTTAATTATATCCATGATAACCATAGGATCCGAACCATTTGCTATGACCATATTCGTTCCTGCTCCGGTAGCTATTTCAGCAGCGTTCAGCTTAGTAACCATACCTCCTGTACCCCTTTTTGTTCCTGCACTGCCCGCATATTTTCTTATAGTTTCGTCTACTTTTTCCACTACCGATATCAGCTTACAATCCTTATTTTCTTTAGGATTAGAGTCATAAAGGCCATCTATGTCCGAAAGAATAATAAGTAAATCCGCTCCCACCAATTTAGATACAACAGCTGATAAGGTGTCATTGTCTCCAAACATTAATAAGCTTTTAATCTCATCCACAGAAACCGAGTCATTTTCGTTGACAATGGGAATAACCCCTAAGTCAAAAAGACTTTTAAAGGTATTCATAACATTAACCTTCTTTATATCATCATTGATATCAGGTTTAGTTAAAAGCATTTGAGCTACAGTCTGGTTATAAGTAGCAAACAATCTGCTGTATATATTCATTAGCTCACATTGTCCAATTGCAGCCAATGCCTGTTTCATTCCCATACCAACAGGACGCTTTTTAAAGCTGAATTTACCCATGCCAACGCCTATGGAACCGGATGAAACCAATATTATCTCACGATCTTCGTTCATAAGCTCTGATAGCACCATGGCTAAACGATCCATCCTGCTAAAATTCATCTTGCCATTTTCATGGGTTAGGGTAGATGTACCGACCTTAACAACAATTCTCTGGGCTTCTTTTAATACCGATCTGTATTGGGTTCCCATATATCTTCCTCATTTCGCTATAATTTGACACGGGCAATATTAATTTCTGCGATTTTTGACGACCAATTTTTATTAATCTATAAAAGTGCTTTTTTTAGCGGTTTATACAAGTTATTGACTTTTTTATTTCAGGGTAATTCTTTACCACTTCACGGGAATAAGATAACATAGGCAATGCAAATATTTTTAGGGCCAGACTAAAATCCAACCCCCCGGTGGTTTGGCCTTTTTTTTTATTGATTTGCTTATATCTTACAAATCTCTATGTCCCCTATTGCTCCAAAAGCTTCACCGATTATAATCAATATAATGTGCATGTCCATTTCATCCGGAAAAATCTTAACTCCCATTATAAACTTACGTGTTGTATAATTCAATCAATAGTTCCTTAAATAAGCAGGTAATTAATTGTATAATATAATAACAATGAGAGGATGATTATATGGCATCAGAGAGACTTAAAAAGCAAATACAGTTCATTTTAGAGGTAGATAAAGTAAAAAATATATTCAGAATGACCAAGATACACGATGGAACAAGGCGTGAAAATGATGCGGAGCATTCCTGGCATTTAGCATTGATGGCGTTTCTACTTGGCGAATACTCAAAGGAATCGGACATAGATATGCTCAAAGTAATGAAGATGTGTATCGTACACGATCTTGTAGAGATCGATGCCGGCGACACTTTCTGTTATGATGCAGCCGGGAATATTGACAAGCTTGAGCGTGAGCAGAAAGCTGCAGAGCGTATATTTGGCATTCTTCCCGAGGATCAAGGTAAAGAGCTTAAAGAGCTATGGGAAGAATTCGATGCAATGGAAACACCTGAGGCTAAATTTGCAGCTGCTATGGATAGACTTCAACCTGTTATGATGAATTTTCTGAATAATGGCGGAACATGGAAAGAGCATAGTATTAGCAAGGAGCAAGTTGTTAAGCGAAACAGACGCATAGAAGACGGAGCCCCGGAATTATGGGATTTCGCCTCCGAGCTTATTGAAGAAGCCATAACAAAAGGGTTATTAAGAAAAAGTCAGGCTGAATAACTAAATCAGCCTGACTCTTATAATACCTGCATTTTTTATAATCCTATTTAAATGCTCTCCAGAAATCGCCATTAGTATCTATATAGTCATTTAAGTCGGAAAACGAAATAAAGAACTCCTGCATTCCTGCCGCATAAGCTGCTATATCTCCCTCAGTATAATAAAGTACTATACCATCTTGCTTGACAACAAATGTTGAATCAGAGTGAACGACCATTTCATCTACAAAGTACCCCATCTCATCCATATTTTCTTGTATATGTTTGGTCACAGCCGCACTTAAGTAGTCAAAGGCGCCTGAATAAGGCTTAAATAGGTCTGATAAGCCATAGCTTACTCCTGTTACAGCATCTATATAAACCGTGTTTCTGTAGGAATAGCCATGATTTGCTCCCAACACATTCATATAGATGTCTTGGTCAATTAAAAGAAGATTTTTCTCTTTGGCAAGCATATAACTACTATACACATAGATTGAGTCTTCCGGTCCATTAAAACTAACAAAATCTCTATAAGACTCTACCATTTCATAATATATCGCATCGTTAATCTTTTTCTCTATTGACTTATCTTTAAGCCCCGATATAACCGGATAAGAAAGGGTAGTTACGGGGGTGGGAAGTTCAACCTGTTTTATTGCTAGAACTCCGTCTCCCAGGACAATATCACCGCTATCCTGAGCAAGGAGTTCTCCTTTAGCATCAAATACTGTCAGCTTATCATTAAAATAGCCTCTAAGAAGCTCTCCATCCTTTATAAATACTCCTCTTCCCAGCAGCCCTGGTAGCTCCTTGGATCGCTCCAGTTCTTTATTAATAAAATATATTGAGCTATCATCGTTGACACATACATTTTCATTATCAAAATCTGTTACAGAATCAAAAATAAATTCGGTGGATTTCTTTAAATCAGAGGTGAAAAGTGCCTTTTTACAGTAGTTAAAGTAAGTTTCGGGTATATAGGTATATTCATCGACCTCTTCCCCGACTGCAATAAGCCCGTTTTTCAATCTTTCTATTCCGCAGTATTTAGGCTCTACTACTTGTTTTCCCTCTGTATCAATAATTCCATACCTATAATTATAGGAATCGGAAGGTGCACTTATAAATGCATATCCGTCCAAAAAGGGACTTGCCTCATTGTACTGAGCCTCTATAACAATATCACCCTGCCGGTTTTTAAAACCAAAAAGATCGGTTTGCTCGTCCTTATACATTCTCAAGCCCGAAGAAACCGTATCTGTAAGATCATTGCCGTTTTTGTCTATATAATGGGATGGTCCCATATATTCCGGCGCCACTTCGGCTATGCCATTTTTGAAATAATCCAGAACATCATAATTAAGTTTTAGAGCAATATTTCCTGATGTGTCCAGATAACCTTTCTCCGAATCACTGTACAATGGAGATAAACCATCGCTGTAATCAGCAAGGTATCCTTCTCGCTGAAACAGCATCTCGCCATCTTTATCAAATACTGCACTTATATTGTTTTCGTAATCGTACCCTATAAATATCTCATCAATGTAATAAAGGTAGTTCCAATTAGGTTCAACTTTAAATGTCCCTGTTTTATCTATAAGCCCGGTTTTCCCATCAAAATCAATCACGGGTGCAATTCCACTTTCAAAAAATGGTTGGGCGGCTTTAAAACGTGGTTCAATCACTATATTTCCCGATTTATTCATAAAGCCATAAGTAACGTCAAAACCATTGTTTTGAGCAAACGGTAAAATGCTTCCATCGTCTTCCATAGGAATCTCTGAAGCTATGGGAACATCTTCATCGTTGTCTTTGTCGTCCTCATGGTTCTCGCTAATAACGTCCTCTGTTCCACCTCTGAGCCTTTGGCATGCATTAAAAGGAATAGCTAAAGTAACTATAGCTATTATAACGACTAACAATCTTAACTTCTTTGACATACTAATTTACCTCACAATTGTAAACTTTGATTAGAACCTATTTATGCCCCTTATCTATCGTGGTCCTAAGAATTTAAAACTTTTTTAAGAAATCTTGCCGTATATGATCTACTATTATTGGCAACTTCCTCAGGAGTTCCAGTTGCTAGAATTTCTCCACCGTAGTCTCCTCCCTCAGGTCCTAAATCAATAATATAATCGGCTGTTTTTATAACATCCAGGTTATGTTCAATAACAACTATGCTGTTACCCGACTCCACCAGCTGCTGCAAAACCTCAATAAGCTTATGAACATCTGCCATATGAAGACCGGTAGTAGGTTCATCCAGAATATACATTGTCCTACCTGTAGCTCGCTTGGATAACTCAGTGGCCAATTTGACACGTTGTGCTTCACCGCCTGATAGAGTGGTAGCAGGTTGACCTAAACGAATATAACTCAAACCCACATCATATAAGGTTTGAATTTTCCTCTGAAGTTTCGGTAAATTTTCAAAAAACACCAGAGCCTCCCCCACTGTCATATCAAGAACATCGGCAATACTTTTACCCTTGTACTTAACATCAAGAGTTTCCCTATTATACCGCTTGCCCTTACAGACCTCACATGGTACATAAACATCGGGCAAAAAGTGCATTTCTATTTTAATGATACCATCTCCAGAACAGGCTTCACACCTTCCACCCTTTACATTGAAGCTAAATCTTCCTGCATTATAACCCTTGGTTTTTGCGTCCACTGTCTGGGAGAATAAATCTCTTATCAAGTCAAATAAGCCCGTATAGGTAGCCGGATTTGATCTCGGTGTGCGTCCTATCGGTGATTGGTCTATATTAATAACCTTGTCTAATTGGTCCAGTCCCAATATATCTCTGTGTAATCCTGCCTTTGTTTTAGCCCTGTTCAGCTTTGCTGCAAGCTTTTTGTATAGTATTTCATTAACCAGAGAACTCTTCCCGGAGCCTGAAACTCCTGTTACACATGTAAAAACCCCAAGAGGAATATCTACATCTATATCTTTTAGGTTATTTTCTTTTGCCCCTAAGACTCTTAGCACCCTTCCATTTTTTTGACGCCTTTGTTTCGGAACCTCAATTTTTATAGCTCCGCTTAAATACTTACCTGTAATTGAGTTGGGATTTGCTTTAATTTCCTCTACAGTTCCTTCGGCAATGACCTTACCACCATGTTCACCTGCACCCGGTCCCATATCTATAATATGGTCAGCTGCGTACATAGTATCCTCATCATGCTCGACTACTAAAAGAGTATTTCCCAAATCTCTAAGCCTTTTCAGTGTTTCAAGGAGCTTTTCATTGTCTCTCTGGTGAAGCCCAATACTTGGTTCATCAAGAATATATAAGACTCCCATAAGACCCGAACCTATCTGTGTAGCTAAGCGTATACGCTGTGCCTCTCCCCCCGATAGTGTCGCTGCTGCTCTGTGCAGTGTAAGATAATTAAGGCCCACATCCATCAAAAATTTCAGACGTGCGTTAATTTCCTTTAATATCTGCGAGGCGATAAGAACCTCTCGATCGCTTAACTTCAGATTTTTAAAGAAACTTACCGCATCACTAATTGACATAGAGCTTATTTCGTGTATATTTTTGTCCCCGACAGTAACTGCAAGGCTTTCCTTTTTCAAACGCTTACCTTCGCACTCCTGACAGGGTATATTACTCATATATGATTCATAATATTCTTTTTGACCATCGGATTTAGTTTCCCTGTAACGGCGCTCCATGCTACTAATCACACCTTCAAAGGTGGTCATGAAGCTACCGCTGCCGTATGCCCTATCGTATTCTACTTTTATTTTTTCATTGCCGGTTCCGTATAGGATTTTATCCAGAATCTCGGGCGGAAGCTTTTCAACAGGAGTGTTTATATCAAAACCATAATGGTTTGCAAGCGCATCCAGATACATGCGGCTGTATGCATCCTCATTGGTAAAGTTCCAGCCCGAAGTAGCAAGAGCCCCCTCTGTCAGAGCCTTAGTTCTGTCTACTAATACAAGGTCAGGGTCAATTTTCATAAGTGTTCCCAAGCCACTGCAGTTTGTACAGGCTCCAAAGGGATTATTGAATGAGAACATTCTCGGAGTAAGCTCTTCTATGCTGATGCCACATTCGGCGCAGGAGAAGTTCTGGGAAAAGAGCATTTCTTCCTTACCCATAACATCAATAACTAATAGCCCGCCGGCTAGATTCAGACTTGTCTCAATGGAATCAGTCAGTCGTTTTTGGATTTCAGGGCGCACAATAAGCCTGTCCACCACTATTTCAATAGTGTGTTTTCGCTTCTTGTCCAATTGAATTTCTTCATTTATTTCCATTATCTCGCCATCAACACGGATACGGACATACCCGTTCTTTCTGGCGTCCTGAATAAGCTTTGTATACTCGCCTTTACGGCCTCGTACCACAGGGGCAAGCACTTGAATACGAGTACCCTCCTCAAGAGCCATAACCGCATCCACCATCTGATCCACAGTCTGCTGAGCAATGACTTTACCGCATTGTGGACAATGAGGAATTCCTATTCGAGCGAACATAAGCCTGAAATAATCATATATCTCCGTGACAGTTCCCACTGTTGAACGAGGGTTTTTAGATGTTGTGCGCTGGTCAATAGAAATAGCAGGTGAAAGCCCTTCAATAAACTCCACATCAGGCTTTTCCATGAGTCCAAGAAACTGCCTTGCGTAAGAGGACAGGGATTCCATATAGCGCCGCTGCCCTTCGGCATAAATAGTATCGAAGGCCAGCGACGATTTTCCCGAACCACTTAGGCCTGTAATAACAACTAATTTATCCCTTGGTATCTCTACATCAACATTCTTTAGATTGTGTTCACAAGCACCTTTTATATATATTTTGTCCTTCATATGTTCTTCTTCCCATGAATTTCAGTAATCATAATTGTTTAATTTACCTTGGTCAATAATGATGTAAATATATTATACCCACTGTGCAATATAAACCAAAAGTAAAATCATTACAATATGTCCTGATAATTATATCGAACATATGTACGGAAATCAATATAAAATTAATGTTACAAGGGGACGGGGGTTGTGTCACCATAATGAAGTGACACAACCCCCGTCCCCTTGTCACGTTTACTTTTTATTCGGCTAATGCTTTAATTTCCTGATATTTCTTTAAGTCAGTATAAAGCTCGCCTTTATATGGGTTGCGCTTTGTTTTTACACTCTTGTAAATCATATATACAAGAACCGCAACATTAGCAGCCAAAGCTAAGAAACTGAAAATAAACAATGGTACTTCATTGTATGTGGAGGCAACAGCAAATTTACCTTCATCAAGAAACGCCGGGAATGTCTGTGCAAACATGCACCACAGCGCCAAGGTTTGAGCACGATGTTGAAGCCATGCACCTTTTCCGATAGTAAAAGCACAAAGGGTTGGTGCAAGCAATAATGCAAAACCACAATACCAAGCATGTCCCGGTAAACAGTTATATGTATATGCAAAATTCCATAGATCATATGCTATAATCCAGAACCATAGCATGTCGGGCCATAACATGTCCTTACTGCCATCTTTCTTTGTCACTTTGCGAATACATATACCAAACCACCCGGTTATGGTAATTACATTTAGAACACCTGCTATAGCGTTCATATAGTTCCATGAACCACCCAATACATACATTGATCCGTCTGCAAGAATTCCACCGCCGGCATACTGAATTCCAATCTGAATATCTCTGACAACCGCTTCAAAGATATTAACTGCCAGAATTAGCGGAGGGAAACAAAGGGCTATTTTATTATCAGCCAAACGCCACTCTTTCCCTGTCTTTTTGTTTTTACCGTGCAGATGTCTGATACACCAGAAACCGATACAACCTGCTGTGGAAGAATATACTTTGGCTAGATGGAACCAATCGGTATATGTCTTTTCCTTCAATACAGTAAACCATAACACAGTAAGAACCGTCGGCAGCACTATGAAGCATAAGAATCCACCCACTTTGTATCGTCTGGCTATTTCGTTTAACCCAAACAAAACAACAAAAACTGCTATCCAGACAAGCCATACCGAAAGGGTCGTAGCCCCGCTTCCAAAATTGAAACTAAACATGACTGACCTCCATAAAAATTTATTTTGAGTTAATTAGCAATAAAAAAATCTCATTAATTAAGAATTCACTGCCAATTAAAACCTCTCACATTTTTGTTCTGTCTTATTTGATTCATTAAGGCTTTGATAGTTTGTGTAAGATTTGTCGTTTTCCCAAAGTCAGGAGGCGATACTAAATTAAACAGAAATGTTTTCTTTATTTTAATCTCATTTAGAAGCAGATTTGCCTGATGGTCATTGTTTTCAATGAAACTTTGTTTTATTCCAAGAACCCTGAACTTATCCATCATGCAACCCCCGTTACTATTAAATGAATATAAATTTCTTAGCTCTTTAGTAAGCATATTATTTCTGAGTTCTATAATATATACTAAGTCTTGGATAAATCTTTTTCTGGTCATACCAGAATTTTGCTTTGATAAAATGTTAACACACCTATATACCTAAGTCAACTACAAGCCTATGTTTCCATACTACTTTCTACTTTATTAATCTAATTCTATCTTGATAATCTCTCAATTTTACAATATAATTTAACGTGGTATTTGGTCATACCACAATCAGTCATAGAGGTATATTATATTATGGAGTTTTCAAAATTAAGCTCGCCATCATTGAAGGAATTGTTTATCAAGGAACTGGAGACCATGATATTATCAGGTCGTCTGGCAATAGGTGAAAAACTGCCCCCTGAGAGAGATATTTCAAAATCCATGCAGGTTAGTAGAGCGGTAGTTAATACCGGCATTTCAGAACTCGCCCGAAAAGGTTTCTTAACCATAAAGCCTAGAATAGGTACTTTCGTAGCAGATTACCGAAAAAACGGAACCCTGGAAACCTTGATTTCAATTATGAATTATAATGGCGGTATATTAAGAAAAGCAGAGATACGCTCTATTCTTGAGCTCCGTATCGCATATGATAAATTAGCCATAGAATCGCTTGTTCCAAAGGTAACAGATGATGAAATAAAAACATTACGTAGCTATGTAGAGCAAATGAAAGATGCCCCGTCATTTAAGGATGTTTCTGAACTAGCCTTCAGCTTCCAGCACGAGTTAGCGTTTCTTTCAGGTAATACATTGCTACCTTTGATATTTACCTCGTTTAAAGCGCCTGTTATGACCCTGTGGGAACGTTACTGTCAGCTTTTTGGCGTAGATTCTTTATATAATAACACATCGGTATTATGTGACTATCTCGAACAAAGAGATGCAAAAAAAGCTGTGGAATGGCAAACATCTGTTATAATGGATACAATAAACGGAAGCAGACAGATTTATTATTGAAGCACATTTTTACATCGGCCAGTGATACACTTTCTCAATTGTGTGTTCATCAGCCATTTTTATTACGAAATTTCCCATTTTGACTTGGTCTTTTTCACCCACAGTAAATGCAAGGAAGAATGTAGAAGTAATATATTCTTCCTTATGTCTTGCATTATAGATATTAACGCATTTCATAACAGCCGGTCCATCAAGAACAATCTCATTCAATTCCAGAGCCGAGTTAATTATTCTTTCCGTTTCAGTTTGAAAATCTTCCAAAGCTTTTGTTACCTGATGATTTTCAATACTTATATTTTCAAAATCAATTTGTTCAACAAGGCTTATACTAAGAGGTCTCACTGCAGGATTATACACCTCATCCAAGGCTTGAAGTACACAGTTAATCATCAATGCCCCTGTGTAGTAACTTGAAATTCTAATTGGAAAGAAATATTCAGACTGTATCATGGTAGCCTTCATATCTTCAAAAAGCATATCAGCCTTCTGTGGATTCAATTGTTTTAAAACCATCCATTCCACATAACTGGCACTTCCTTCGATATCTTCAACACATGCTTCATATTGATATTCATATACATACTTTTGGCTTCTATATTTTCTACATTTTAATAATTCATTATATTTAGCACGATCAAAGCATTCTGCAAGTTCAAGCAGCAACTCATTTTCATGCAATTTGATACTAAGATTCTCCTTATTGTACTTATATCTAAATAAAGCTTCCATTTCCTTCGGGAAACTCGGCCAGTCATTTTGATATTGAAAAGCATGAAACATCTCATGAATCATTTTAGAAGCAAAAATATCAATCTCCATGTCCTCCTGGGCATTCCAGATTGCTATATATTCGCCATTATAGATAATTGCAGTATTTGCAACGAACTCACTCGTTTTTTCGATATACTCACCATTAAAATAACACTCTTCTTCATTATAAAGAGCAAACTTAAATGGTTTGAAACCATGCCACAGCTTCTCAAAATCAACCTTTTTTATTGCTTTCTCAATTTGATTGTATAAGTCCTCCAAATACATTATTTGCCATGCCTCCGACTTAAATTTTTATCACAAATGTTTGAGTATATTATATCATCTTTTTCCCTATCAACTAAATAACGGAATTAAGCCACACCGAGGCCGTCAGAACCAAAAAAACTCTCCACAAAAGTGGAGAGTTTGATTTTTGCTGATTATCTCTAGAGGGATAACTATTCTCCTTGGAAGGAAAATTATCTCCAGAGAGATGGTTTTCCCCCTTGGAAGGAAAATTATCTCCAGAGAGATAATTTCTCGGTAGGAAATTATCTCTTTGAGAACTGTGGTGCACGACGTGCGCCCTTTAAGCCGTACTTCTTTCTTTCCTTCATTCTTGGATCACGAGTGAGATATCCGGCCTTCTTAAGTGGAGTTCTGAATGCATCATCGGCCTTTAACAAAGCCCTTGAAATACCGTGACGGATTGCACCGGCCTGACCGGTAAATCCACCGCCTCTAACTGTAATGATGGCATTAAACTTTCCTATAGTCTCTGTAAGAACTAAAGGTGACTTACAGATGACCTTGAGGGTTTCAAGTCCAAAATAATCATCAATGGATCTCTCATTTATTGTTAGATTACCGTTTCCGGGTACGAGTCTGCACCTTGCAACGGATTTCTTTCTTCTGCCTGTACCGTAAAACTGTACCTTTGCCATTTACGTATCCTCCCTCCACTAAATGTTAAGCTCAAGTACTTCGGGCTTCTGAGCTTGATGATTATGCTCAGCACCTGCGTATACTTTAAGCTTTTTAAACATAGCGCGTCCCAAGCTGTTGCCGGGAAGCATTCTCTTGACAGCAAGTTCAAAAACCTTTTCAGGTTGTTTCTCAAGGAAATGTCTGTACTTGACTTCCTTAAGGTGTCCAATCCATCCGGTGTGGCGTCTGTACATTTTCTGATCAAGCTTATTACCTGTCAAAACAATCTTATCCGCATTGATAATGATAACAAAGTCGCCAGTGTCAGTATGAGGTGTATAAATAGGCTTGTTCTTGCCGCGAAGGATTTTTGCAACTTCACTTGCCGCACGACCAAGAACCTTACCCTCAACGTCAATAACATACCATTTTCTATCGACTTCTTGTGCTTTAGCCATAAACGTCTTCATTAGGTAACCTCCTTTAATATGCTTTACGGGATATCCCCGATAAACTACTTTTTATAAAGAAAACAACGCTGCATAGTGCAACGTTGTTTATTCTAATACAGATATTGAATCCATGTCAAGATTAAAAAGCGTTAAATTTAAAATACATCTCTCTAGCTCATTTATTTGCTCTTTTTTTCTCGTTTTCTCTCTCTATTTCATCTGCCATCCCATTTTTGTTATCTTGAACACAGGGGGAACACAGGGGGAACACAGAGGGACGGTTCTTCTGTGTTCTCAATTGATATATTCTTAAGAACAGAACACAGAAGAACCGTCCCCCCTGTGTTCATATTTCATCTGCCATCCCATTTTTAATTACTATGTTACCTTCCTCGTAGGAAATAGTCACTGTGTCGCCTTCCTTGACATCGTTATCAAGCATAGCCTCTGCCAGCTTATCCTCAATTTTTTCCTGAATTGTTCGCTTCAAGGGTCTGGCTCCGTATGTCTTATCATAGCCCTTTTCGGCCAGATAATCGGTAACCTCTTCTGTAAATGTCACTTTAATATTGTTCTGCTCCATCCTCTTGACTGTTTCATTCAGCATAAGTGTTCCGATTCTCTTGATTTCCTCACGGTTCAAAGGATGGAATACTATAATTTCGTCGACACGATTTATAAACTCGGGTCTAAATGTTTTTTTGAGCTCAGCCATGACATTCTTTTTCATGTCATTGTAATCTCTGGCGGCATTCTCCTCCATTGCGCCAAACCCGAGTTTTTTGGGTTCAACAATATCTCGGGCGCCGACATTTGATGTCATGATTATTACAGTGTTTCTAAAGTCCACTGATCTTCCTGTTGAATCAGTAAGCCTGCCATCGTCCAAAATCTGAAGAAGCATATTAAATACGTCGGGATGTGCCTTCTCAATTTCGTCAAACAGGACCACCGCATAAGGCTTTCTTCTGACCTTTTCAGTTAATTGGCCACCCTCATCGTAACCTACATAGCCGGGAGGAGAACCTACCAATCTTGAGACACTGTGTTTTTCCATATATTCCGACATATCGATTCGTATCATCAGACTTTCGTCGCCAAACAGTGCCTCGGCAAGTGCTTTTGACAGCTCTGTTTTACCTACACCGGTAGGACCTGAAAATATGAACGAGCCTACGGGGCGTTTCGGGTCTTTCAAGCCTACACGGCCTCTTCTTATTGCACGAGAAACCGCACTAACTGCATCCTCCTGGCCAATAACCCTTTTGTGAAGCTCCGATTCCATGTTTTTAAGGCGTTCTGATTCTTCCTGAGCCAGACGGCTTACGGGTATTCCTGTCCACGACCCGATAATTGAAGCAATCTCCTCTTCAGTAACAATCTGGGTGTTTTTGGAGTTCTCCATCTGCCAGGCTTCCTTCTTTGAGTTCAGCTCTTCCTTCAGTTTGCTTTCTTCATCCCTCAGTGCCGCAGCTTTTTCAAATTCCTGGCTTACAATTGAATCTTCCTTCATTTTGTGAAGTTCTTCAATCTTGCGCTCCAAATTCTTCAAATCAGGCGGAGCTGTAAAGCTTTTTAATCTCACCTTGCTGGACGCCTCATCAATTAAATCTATTGCCTTGTCCGGCAAAAATCTGTCGTTAATATATCTGATAGACAGCTTCACCGCAGCTTCAATGGCTTTATCGGTTATTTTTACTTTATGATGGGCCTCATATTTATCCCGTATGCCAAAAAGTATCTGTACTGCTTCTTCGGAAGTCGGCTCCGACACGGTGATAGGCTGGAACCTGCGTTCAAGGGCTGCATCTTTCTCAATATGCTTTCTGTATTCGTCCAGAGTGGTGGCTCCGATTATTTGAATCTCACCTCTGGCAAGTAATGGCTTAAGAATATTTGCCGCATCGATAGCGCCTTCTGCCGCTCCTGCTCCAACAATTGTGTGAAGTTCATCTATGAAAAGAATTACATTCCCTGCGTTTCGGATCTCTTCGATGGATTTTTTCAGCCTGTCTTCAAATTCGCCTCTGTATTTTGCACCGGCCACCATTGAAGATAAATCTAAAGTCACAACACGCTTATCCTTCAAGGTTTCGGGAACATTCCCTTCAATTATCTTATGGGCAAGGCCTTCACAAATAGCCGTCTTACCCACACCCGGCTCACCAATCAGACAGGGGTTGTTTTTTGTCCTTCGGCTTAATATCTGAATAACCCGCTCTATCTCTTTATCACGGCCAACAACGGGGTCAACTTTTCCTTCCCTAACCATGTAGGTCAAATCCCGACCAAATTGATCGAGGGTGGGTGTATCCACATCAGTAACCTGGGGTTTGGACTGTGCTGCTGCCATGGGAGTATCCTCACTTAGCATAGACAGGATATTCTCATACAGCTTGCGAATGTCATTTCCTAAATCTGTTATTATCTTAACGGCAACGCTCTCACCCTCGCGCATTATGGCAATAAGCAAATGCTCAGTCCCAATATAGTTCTGGCCCATACGCCTTGCCTCGGCATAGCTAAGCTCTAAAACTCGCTTAGTCCTTGGGGTATAGGACAGATTTGTTACCGAACCGTCCCCACCGCCTATAAGCTCAAGAATTTTTTGCTTAATGCGCTCTTCATTCACTCCATTTGCAGATAGAACGCTGGCAGCTATCCCGGTACCTTCCTTAGCCAGTCCCCAAAGAATATGCTCTGTTCCTATATATGGATGTCCAAATGCTAATGCACATTCCTTTGCATGCATTAGTGCGGTCTCCGCTTTCTTTGTAAATTTACCGAATATCATGTATTTCACCTCTTTAATGTTTGTTTCACATTTTAATTTATTTATTAATTAAGCTTTATTACTTCTTTCTATTTCATTTCTTACATATTCTGCCCGTATAATATCCCTGTCATCTGGCTTAAGCAGTTTTCCGGCATACTTTTGAAGACTTCCGGGCTGAATTTTTAGTATCATCTCATTAACGTCCATCTCTGTAAGCTCTTCAATCAGTCCAAGATTTATGCCCAAACGTATATCTGACAATCTTTTAAGCGCTTCTTCCGATGTAAGTATCCTTGAAAACCTCAAGATACCGTATGACCTCATAATACGGTCTTCAAGCCTTTTCCCATTTCTTTGAAGAAGCTCGGCTCTTAAAAGCCTCTCTTGCTCGATAATTTGAACTCCTATATTCTTGATGCTTAAAACTATATCGGTTTCACTTCTGCCCAGGGTTATCTGGTTGGAAAGCTGATACATGTTGCCATAAGCCTCAGTGTTTTCGCCATATAACCCTCGTACAGCCAAACCCAGCTTTCCGCAGGATTCCAGAACGGTTTTTATATACCCCGTTATTGTCAAAGCGGGAAGATGTAGCATCAACGAGGCCCTTACGGCTGTTCCCACATTTGTCGGACAGCTGGTAAGATACCCCATCGAATCATCAAATGCATAGTCTATCTTCTCTGCAATCGTATCATCCAATGAGTTGCATAAATCAAATAACTTCTCAAGCTGCATACCTGATGCAAGGCATTGTATTCTTAAATGATCCTCCTCATTGAGCATAATACTGATTTGCTCGTCGCTGCTTATTAATGCTCCAACTTCCAAATTGCTTTCGGCAAGCTCTTTACTGACCAAATGCTTTTCTACCAGAACCTGACGCTCAATGGGGGGTATATCTTTAAACAGAATCAGGGACAAACTTTCTTTAAGCTCCGGATTGCCTGAGAACAAGGCATCACAGGTCTCATTAATTATATTCTCCTGATCCTCCTTAGTACTTCTTCTGGGAAAAGGGTAGTTTTTGAAATTTCTCGCTAGGCGAACCCTACTGGAAACTACAACATCCGAATCGGGGCCTGCGTCAATATACCATTTACTCACCGTCTGAGCCCCCCTTCCCCGTATTCAATTCCTTTATCATGTCACGTATTTCAGCAGCCTTTTCATAAGCTTCGTTTCTTATACAATCAGCAAGCTCCTGCCTGAGCTGTTCAATCTGATGTTCATTTGTCTGCCTCGGCCCTGATTTGTTTGGGCTTTTCCCGCAGTGGTGGGTGTTGCCTTGTATCCTGTTGAGAAGACTCTGCATCGGGTCAAAGAACACCTCATAACATTTACTGCAACCCATCCTGCCTGTGCTATTAAACTCATCTATTGTCATGCCGCATCGGTCACAATTAAGCTCCCTTACTTGTTGGACTTCAGCGTTCTGCATTGCAAGAAGACCGGTTAGCAAAGAATTCAAATCAATCTTTAATCCGTCTGTTCCTGCGCACTGCTTGCACACGTTCAGTCTTGTTTTGTATCCGTTTATTATTTGAGTAAAATATACGGTAGCTTCTCTTTGTTTACATATCTGACAAAGTGGCATTGAAAACACCTCCGTTACAGCACTGTCAAGCTCATAAGCATATGCTTAAGAATAGTGGCCCTTACCTCATCCCTCTTATCAGTAGGAATATCCATTAGAACCTTGTCAGATGTAGCCGCTTTCATCAGCATAGCTTCACGATATTCTATTATATTATAGTCAACAAAGTTATTAATAAATACCTCGGAAGTATGCTGAGAAATCCTGTCTCCGATTGAAGTTATAATATGCATTAAATATTCTCCTGCCGATTCGGTATTGAGCCTTTTAATGCTTATATAACCACCACCTCCGCGGCGACTTTCTACATAGTAACCCTTATCTGCGGTAAAACGCGTGGAAATAACATAATTAATTTGTGAGGGAACACAGTTGAACTTGTTGGCAAGCTCATTTCTCTGTATTTCGACTGATCCCTCTTCTTCATTTATCAGTGCCTTTAAAAAGGTTTCTATTATATCACTGAGTCTTGCCATCTCATCACCTCTAAATTTATTTGACCATCTCTGACTATTATAAAACATTCCATTAACTTTCGCAACAACAAAGCAAATATTAAAGGGGCTGTATTCACAGCCCCTTTAATATTATGCTTAAATTATAATTCTTTACTCGTCATCAGCTTCCTTGTTTCTGGCCGCTTCTGCAATAACCTTTTCAGCTACCATCGGAGGAGCTTCTTCATAACGCTCAAAGTTCATACTGAACCAGCCTCTGCCTTGTGTCATTGAACGAAGATCGGTAGCATAGCGGAACATCTCAGCCTGAGGAACTTCTGCAACAACCTGTTGTATACCGTGCTCATGAGGATTCATACCCAGCACTCTACCACGGCGCTTATTCAAGTCACCAATGATATCACCCATATAATCATCCGGGATATAAACTTCAACATGACAAATCGGTTCCAAAAGAACAGGTCCTGCCTGTTTAACACCTTCCTTGTATGCTAAGCTGGCAGCAATCTTAAAGGCCATTTCCGAAGAGTCAACGTCATGGTATTTACCATCTACTAAAGTAGCTTTAAGGTGAACTACAGGATATCCTGCCAGCACGCCTTTTTGCATACTGTCTCTTAATCCTTTTTCAACAGCGGGGAAATACTGTTTCGGTACAGAACCACCGAAAATCTTTTCTTCGAATACAAGATCCTCTGACGGTCCCGGCTCAAACTCTATCCAAACATCGCCGAACTGTCCGTGTCCGCCGCTCTGCTTCTTATGCTTTCCTTCTACCTTAACCTTCTTCTTAATTGTTTCACGGTAAGGAATTATTGGATTAACAAGATCAACATCAACCTTGAACTTATTCTTCAGTTTACTTGTTATTACATCCAGGTGCTGATCGCCTACACCATAAATAATGGTTTGTTTGGTTTCGGTATTGAGCATCATCTTAAAGGTAGGATCCTCTTCCAAAAGTCTGTTAAGACCGGTTCCGATCTTATCTTCATCGCCTTTTGCCTTTGGCATAATTGCCATTCCAAGCATTGGCTCAGGGAATGTAATGGGTTCAACTAAAACCCCAATATCCTTAGAAGCCAGAGTATCGTTTGTATCTGTTACAGATAGCTTAGCAACTGCACCGATATCACCTGATACAAGTTTATTTATATTTATCTGCTGCTTACCCTTCATTGCAAAAATACTGCTTATTTTCTCGGACTTCTCTTTATTGACATTATAAATTGTGCTGTCGGGTAAAAGGGTCCCTGAGATAACCTTCAGGAAAGATATCTTTCCTACAAACGGGTCAGCAATTGTCTTAAACACTTGAACAACAACAGGCTCTTTCTCTCCTGTTTTTATTTCAACAGGCTCTTTTGTTGAAGCCTTCAATACTTTTACAACAGGTTTTTCACAATGAGCCGGCATATAGGTTCCAATAGCATTCATTAGCAGTCTCACACCAATCTTTTGTGTGGATGCTACACAAAGAACCGGAGCTATATCACCTATTTTGGTACCGTTCTTGATACCTTTATCTATTTCTTCCTCGGTGAAGGCTTCCCCGGAAAAATATTTTTCCATGAGATCTTCATCTGTCTCAGCTACAGCCTCAGCGATTCCTTCTCTATAGCTTTCTGCTTCGCCAACCAGATTTGCGGGAACCTCTCCGTAGGTTATGTCCTTACCATTAAGATAGACTGCTTTCATATGAGGAACATCAACTATTCCTTTTATTTTTCCGTTTTCAAAAATAGGTAAATGGAGTGCTATAACACTCTTGCCGAACTTATCCTTTAATTCATTGAACACTTTTGAAAAATCAGCATTTTCTTCGTCCAGCTTGCTAATTAAAAACAATCTGGGAAGCTTCCTTTCATTTACAGCTGACCAAGCTTTCTCAGTACCTACCTGAAGACCATCTTTACCACCGGCCAATATAACGGCACCATCGGCAACACTAAGGCCTTCCAGCATTTCTCCGACAAAATCAAAATAACCGGGAGTATCAATAACATTAATCTTTATGTCATTCCATTCTACCGGTGCAAGAGCAGTTGAAATTGAAAATTTCCTTTTAATTTCTTCAGGATCATAGTCCATAACAGTGTTTCCATCGACAACGCTTCCGAAGCGATCCGTTGCTCCAGTTATATTTAACATTGCCTCGGCCAACGTTGTCTTGCCCGCATTGCCATGCCCTAGCAGACATATGTTGCGGATTTTTTCACAACTATAGTCTTTCATATCAATTCCCCCTTATTTGTTAACTTGCACAAACCTTTCCTATTTTTTTATACAATATGCACAAAAATCTAATTTGGGTTTGAGTAATTTTAGAAGTATTATACCAGATATATTACCTTGAATCAATTTTTTATACAGGTTCACAAAAATTAATGTTTCAAAATATAGAAATTAGAGAGCTATCCTGATTGATCTCTCGAAAGAGATATTTATTTTAAGATTTTAATGAAATATCCGATAGGATATTTCCACAGAGAGCTATTTGTTATAAGTTTTAATGAAATATCCGCTAGGATATTTCCACAGAGAGCTATCCAGATTGATCTCTTTTGAGAGATCAATCTGGATAGCTCTTTTCGTACCCCGAGTAAATATCAGAAAACTCTATATTTACCCTTTGAACCCCGTTATAAGATGAAGATGCACTGTACTTATATTTGCTTTGATTCTCACTGACCACAGGGTATTCACTCTGATTTAATATCTTTGAAGGAAGGAAAACAGTAAATTCACTTCCGACATTCAATTCGCTCTTAACCTGAATTTTTCCTTCATGGGCTTCAACAAAGGCTTTAACAAGGGACAATCCGACTCCGGTACCCTCTTTATTGTGTAGAAGGTTTTCATCTTTATTAAACTTCTCAAATATACTATTCATCCTATCCTTTGAAATACCGATACCCGAGTCTTTAACACTAAGAAGTATATAATCATCAATATCAGTGAGAATAACTTTAATGACTCCATTTTTGTTTGTAAACTTAATTGCATTTGAAATCAGGTTCAGCAGTATTCTTTCTATCATATCTGGGTCACATGCTATTATTTTTTCTCTTAAATCGGTTTCAAAAACCAACTCAATGCCTTTTGATTCAGCATATTTTTTAACTGAAAGGGTTATTTCTTCAGCAAGCTCTACAATGTTATTGTTTGAAAGCTTTGCTATTAAATATCCACTGTCATGACGACATATATCCAGTATATTATTGGTCAAACGCATTAGCCTAAAGCAATTTTGCCGAATGATATTTAGCTGAACAGGTACCTTGTTTTTGTACTCCTGACATTCCAAAGTGTTTTTGTAGCTATCCATAAGCTGAACCGACGAAAAAATTACATTTAAAGGAGTTTTTATTTCATGTGAAATGCTTGCAATCACCCCGGCACTGTTCTTACCCCAAGTTTCGATGCTTTCAGCCATTTTGTCGAAAGCTTCCGCAGTTAAGCCTATTTCATCGTCACCCACAATCATTGTTCTGGCCGAAAAGTCTCCGTCCATGATTTTTTTGGCAGTATCGCGCATCATTTTAATTGGTTTAAGAAAACATCTGAAAAAAAGAAATACCATTAGTATTAATATAAGCAATATACAACTATAAGCTACTAGCTCATCTCGCATAATTAAATGATGCATGATGGCTATATCATTCTTGGAAACGCCAAAAGTTGAAATCCACATATTTTTATGCAAATGAAGAATGTAAATAATCCTTAAGGTTATAAAAGGCATTATTATGAAAACACTCAAAAATAATAGTTTTAATTTTATACTATTTCTCTTAAACATAAATGTCCTCCAGAAATCTTGCAATTTAAGTTTTTCATAATTTATTATTTCGATATAAAGTTGTTAATGTATAATATTTACAATAAAACTATTATAAGCACTTTATCAGATAATATCAAATATTTTCTTTTTTTATTGTTTATTGTCAACAAATTTCTTCCCAGTATGCAAAAAAAAGGATGAATATTTCCCAATGAATTTATAGAGATAGATTTATCTATTTCTACAAATTCATTTATTCATCCCCCAGGCTTTCATTTATATGTTTATAAATTATCGTTTTACTCTGGCATTTCCCTGCCAGATACTCCAAACCTGCTCTTCGTCTGCAGGTTGAGCGTAATCCGTTAAAAATGTTGTGGCTAAAGCGCCGCTTGCCCAACCAAATTGTAACCACTTTTCAGGCTCCCAGCCTTTTAGAACACCGTAAAGCAATCCGCCTACAAAACCGTCTCCGCCTCCGATCCTATCAAGGACATGGATTTCTCGGGGCTCTATTACATGCCAGTTCTCACCCTCAAGCATTATAGCACCCCAAAGGTGGTTGTTGGTATTAATAACCTGGCGCAAAGTTGTGGCATAAACCGATGCGTGAGGAAAGGCTTTCTTAACCCTATTAATCATACCCTTAAAGCTTTCAATTTTTGCTGTTATATCTTTTCCTCCGACTTCAGGACCCTCTATGCCAAGACAAAGCTGAAAGTCTTCCTCATTACCCTCCAGAATATCCGCGATACTTGCAATCTCGGTGAATATTTCCCTAAGCTCCTCTTCTCTGTCCTTCCAAAATGATGCTCTATAATTAAGATCAAAGGAAATTCGAGTCCCATACTTTTTCGCAGTTCTGGCAAGCTCAAGGCAGAACACCCCGGTTTCATGGGAAAGGGCAGCGATTAAACCTGATAAGTGCAGGATTTGAACTCCTTCCTTACCAAAAATTCTATCAAGATCAAAATCATTTACATTTAAAGTTCTTCCGACTTCACCGGCCCGGTCATTTTGTACTCTTGGTCCTCTGGAACCATAGCCGCTGTCAGCTATATTGAATTGGTGACGGTATCCCCAGGGCCCTCCCTGAGGTACTTCCTTACCTTCATACATCATATGCCTGGAAGCCAGATTATTTTTTATAAAAGCGGCGATTGGACTGTCTTTTACAAAAGTGGTAAGCACCTTAACGGGAAGCCCCAAATATGAAGAAATACTTGCCACATTAGTCTCGGCGCTGGTTGCCTGCATTATAAACGTATCGCTGCTTTGGACAGGCTGCCCGTCCTTTGGAGTCATTCTGACCCCCATGCTTGTAGGTACGACCAGTGCATACGCACAATCCTTACGTAATTCCATTTTAGAACCTCCTATTGTTATATCCTTATACTTTTAAATTAAAGTATTCTACTGCATTATTATAACAAATGTCCTCAACTATGCCCCCAAGTAGCTCAAAGTCTGAAGGTACAAAACCGTTCTGCACCCAATCTCCGATCAAATTACATAAAATTCGGCGGAAATACTCGTGGCGAGTATAGGACAAAAAGCTTCGCGAATCTGTGAGCATTCCGACAAATGTGCTGATAAGCCCGGTATTACTTATTGATTTTAATTGCTTGACCATACCATCATAATGATCATTAAACCACCATGCCGAGCCTAATTGATGCTTACCGACAGACGGCCCCTTTTGGTAACAACCTAATATAGACGCAATTTTATCGTTTTCATTGTCATTTAAGCAATAGACCACCGTCTTCGGCAGGTCACCGGTCTTTTCAAGACCATCCAGTAATGCTGCAAGAGATGCTGCTGAAATGCCATCACCTATGGCATCAAAACCTGCGTCTTTGCCTACTTTTTCAAACATTAAGGCGTTGTTATTCCTGATAACCCCGACATGGAGCTGCATAACAAAGCCCAGATTGCTATATATCCTGCCTAGTGCAAGCATAAGTTCGGTGTGGTAAGCCTTGATCTCGGCTTGAGTCGGTATCTCACCCTTAATAGCCTTTGAAAATGCAGCCCTGGCATCTTCAGCCGAGGATACTGTAAAATCAGGCGAGCCAAAGGAATGATCTGAAAGTACACAGCCGACAGATTTAAAAAATTCTGCCCTCTTATTCAAAGCCTTGACAACATCATCAAAAGTCTTTATATCTAATCCTGCAACAGATGATAAAAGCTTCATATATTCAACGAAACCCGGTGCATCCAATGAAAATGCGCGTTCAGGCCTGAATGTTGGCAGAACCTTGACATCAATGCTTTCGTCTTTTGATATTTCTATATGTGCTTTTAGGTCATCTACAGGATCGTCTGTTGTACAAAGAGCCTTTACATTACTACTCTTAATAAGGCTTCTCGCCGTTATACCCTCTCTAAGCTTTTTATTGCAGGTTTCCCAAATCTTTGGGGCCGTTTTAGCATTAAGAAGCTCGTTGACACCGAAATAGCGTTTAAGCTCCAGATGAGTCCAGTGATAAAGGGGATTACCAATAGCTTTGGAGATGGTTTCAGCCCATTTTAAAAACTTCTCATAACTGTCGGCATTACCTGTAATATACTTCTCATCGACACCGTTTGCCCTCATTAAGCGCCACTTATAATGATCCCCGGCAAGCCATATTTCAGTAAGGTCAGCATACTGTTTATCCTCTAAAATCTCCCGAGGATTTAAATGGCAATGAAAATCAAATATGGGCATCTTTGTGGCATACTCGTGATAAAGGCGTACAGCAGATTCACTGTTCAAAAGAAAATTATCATTTATGAAGTCCTTCATCACTGCTACCCTCCCTGTCAAATAAGCTTTTGCTAGCCCATAGCCCTATAGCCGGATTACTTATATAGAAAATCTCTTCCGGCGGTTCCCCCGCTTTCTCGAGGGTGTTAAACCCGTCCTTCAGCTTGGTGGGATCATACTTTTTCAAAGCTTCGCTAAGTGGAATATGATTGAAGTTGACTCCTTCCACTTCCTCACGGCTTACTTTTTCAGTCGCATAAGTTATTTTGAACCTATCGTCTGAGGAACCGTGGATAAGATGGGCTGCAGCCGAAAGGTTTTCTTCTAAATCGGAGTTTATCTTGTATTGCTCTAGAACCTTTATACGCCCTACATAACCATACTTTCTTATCAGCTTGTCTATAGCCTCATCCTCTCCGAACTTTTTAACGCCCGGAGCCACGATAATTAGTTCACCATCGTCTGCAATAGCCATTCTTGTCCTGTAAACGGCTTTATTCCCAAGCCATGTGCTTTTAAATTCCCTCTCGTCAAGATAAACAACTACTTTTTTAAGTGGCTTATCTATAAAGATTAAATTCTTTTGCTGACTTAATTCAACCGCCTCTTCAAAAAGCTTGCGGTCCCTGCCTACAAAAAGACCCTCTAGATTTACTTTGCCTAATGTGTTGTCTACAGTTGTTACCGTAAGAACATACATTAGAGGTATATCTTTCAGAAAGTGCTCTTCGGCATAATCAAATACCTTGCGAACAGGGGAATGGTCACGGCCCATCATTCTTTCCATTCCATAAACTGCACCTAGAAAATGTGAGCGGTTTATCATTGTTTTCCCGCCGCAGCCCACCAATATATTCTTTGTGTAGTTGGCCATCCCCACAACCTCATGAGGCACTACCTGACCGATTGAGATTATGAGGTCATAGGACTTGTCCAATAGTCTTTTATTAACTTCCACATCAATGGGATAATCAATTAAACCGTCAGATACCTTCTTAACAAATTCCGATGGAACCTGACCTATTTTTACTATGTCAGTACGCCAGTTATGGGCAAGTACCGATGAATAAGGGACGTCGGGACCAAAGAATTCCAGGCATTCTTCCTCGGTCATGGCTTCATGAGTCCCTAAAGCCGGCATGATATCCACCTGGCATTTATCTTTAAGCATATTATAGTAAAGAGCGGTAATCTTACCCGCGTAGGAATGAAGGCGGGTTAAGTCCGGGGGAAGAAGTAGCACCCTCGAAAGCTTTTTTCCTTCAATGGAATTCTTCAACTTTTCGCTGAGAATTTCATCGGATATAGGTCTGTTGTCAACCGCTTTTATTGAAATATTCAAATTACATACACCTTCCCTCTCGCTTTAAAAATCACACTCCGGAGTAAGCTGAAAATCCACCATCAACAGGTACTACAATACCTGTTACAAACTCGGAACCCTCGGAGCAGAGCCAAAGTAGTGTTCCCAAAAGCTCTTCAGGTTCACCAAAGCGGCTCATGGGGGTCATATTGAGAATCTTGGCTGTTCTTTCGGTGGGAGTTCCGTCTTCATTAAATAAAAGTGCCTTGTTCTGTGCTGTTGAGAAGAAGCCGGGCGCAATTGCGTTAACACGGATTCCGACCTTAGAAAAATGCACCGCAAGCCATTGAGTAAAGTTAGATACCGCAGCCTTGGCACCGCTGTATGCGGGAATTTTGGTGAGGGGGGTAAACGCATTCATTGATGAAACATTTACTATTATCCCTTTTTTATCTATCATATCCTTGGCAAAGGCTTGGGTAGGAATTAATGTGCCTAAAAAATTCAGATTGAAAACAAATTCGATTCCCTTTGGGTCTAAATCGAAGAAGGTCGTCAAACCTTCTTTGCCCGCCACATCCTCTTTAAAAAGATATTCTTTTGTAGTTGTACCCTTAGGGCTATTTCCACCTGCTCCGTTAATCAGGATGTCACAAGGGCCAAGCTTTTCAAGAACTGTAATACGCGCCTTTTCCATGCTATCGGCTTCCAGTACGTTTGCCCCTACGCCTATAGCAATTCCACCCTCACTAATAATTTCCTCGGCGACAATATTTGCTTTTTCTTCAGTTAAATCCAGAACAGCAACCTTGGCGCCGTTTTGGGCAAGAGCTTTTGCAAAGGTACTGCAAAGCACTCCGCCTCCGCCCGTTACCACTACAACCTTATCTTTTAAATCTATATTAAATGGTAATTTCATAATATTTCTCCTTCTTTCTTAAAAGCTTTACAATAGTATGCAACCTAAACAATATAGAATCCTATATTGTATAGGTAGAAGCCGAGGTATTTCCACCCTCACCGGTCCAATTGGTATGAAAGAATTCTCCTCTTGGTCTATCAACTCTTTCATAGCTGTGAGCTCCGAAATAGTCTCTCTGAGCCTGCAGGAGGTTTGCCGGTAATCTTTCGCTTCTATATCCGTCAAAATAGTTGAGAGCTGTAGCAAATGCCGGTACAGGAATTCCGTTAAGCACAGCTTCGGATACTACCTTTCTCCAACCTGCCTGCGCTTTTTCAACCTTTTCTTTAAAGAATGGATCTAATAGCAGATTGGTTAATTCCGGGTTCTTATCAAAGGCTTCCTTGATCTTACCGAGGAATACCGATCTGATTATACAGCCACCGCGCCACATGAGAGCAATTTCTCCGTACTTCAAATCCCAGCCATAGGTTTTAGCCGCAGCTTGTAAAAGTGTATATCCCTGTGCATATGAAACTATCTTAGAGGCATATAAAGCATCCTTAATTGCATTTATGAATTCCTGTCTGTTGCCGGTAAAAACAGGTTTAGGCCCTGTCAAAATCTTTGATGCCACTTGACGTTCTTCCTTAATAGCCGAGAGACAGCGAGAGTAGACGGCTTCACCAATCAAAGTCAGCGGAATACCCTCATCCAGAGACGCAATAGAAGTCCATTTTCCTGTACCCTTCTGTCCGGCGGTGTCAAGAATCTTATCAACGATGGGCTGGCCATCGACATCTTTATATGCCAGAATATCACGGGTTATTTCGATTAGGTAGCTGTCCAGATCGCCCTGATTCCATTCTTTAAAGACCTCATGCATTTCATCTGCAGACATACCCAGATAATCTTTCATCAGTTGATATGCTTCACAAATAAGCTGCATATCACCATATTCAATACCGTTGTGAACCATCTTTACGAAATGTCCCGCTCCGTTTTTGCCAACCCAGTCACAGCAAGGGCTTCCATCCTCAACCTTGGCTGAAATGCTTTGGAATATTGGCTTTACATGTTCCCATGCGGCATATGATCCGCCGGGCATAATACTCGGACCCTTAAGAGCTCCTTCTTCACCACCCGATACACCGGTTCCTATATATAAAAGTCCTTTGCTCTCAACATATTCGGTTCTACGGATTGTATCAGGGAAATGAGAATTTCCTCCGTCTATTATAATGTCACCCTTATCAAGGTATGGGATGAGCATTTCTATGAAATCATCAACAGGCTTTCCTGCCTTTACCATTATCATTATTTTTCTTGGAGATTTTAGGCTGTCAACAAGCTCTTTTATGGAATAAGCGCCTATTATATTCTTACCTTTTGCTCTGCCTTCAATAAAATTCGTCACTTTATCTGTGCTACGATTAAAAACAGCGACTGTAAACCCCTTGCTCTCCATATTCATAACAAGATTTTCGCCCATTACAGCCAATCCAATAAGTCCTATATCAGCTTTAGTCATATGAATCATCCTCCCTGAAGTGAATCTATTTATAGATTTAAATTTTTTGCTTACATTATATAATTAATATTTGAATTTTTCTTTACTATTATTGATTATTTTATTGCAAATATTGCTATAATATTTAATAGTGGGGGTGGTATTATGAATTTCAGAGATCAAGCTTTTACACACAGACAATATATGGTCAACAAAAACTTTGAATTTTTCCACAATAAGGACGATTCACACCTTGAAGTAGAGTACCATAATCATGATTTCTATGAAATATATTTTTTTTTATCCGGCAAGGTCACTTATATAATCGAGGGAAAAACTTATACACTAAAGCCATGGGATATACTTCTTATAAACAACAAGGAGCTTCATAAGCCTGTCATTGAGCAAGGTTCTGTTTATGAAAGAATCGTTATATGGGTTAACCCCGATTTTATAAGAAAATCCTGTACCACCGGCTCCGATTTGTTTATGTGCTTCGAATCCACCTCAAAAAATAAGTATAATCTCCTTCGTCCCGGAGCGGAAATGTTAAATGTAATCAAAAGCATCGTCACTAAACTTAACAGGGTTTTATTCAGCAAGGGCTTTGGCTCAGACATATTAACCGAAATTTATCTGACCGAATTAATTGTTATTATCAACAAGGCCTATATAGATACAGATCTGGTTGATATTGAGGAGGACATATCTTCTAACCCAAAAATAAATGAAATAATCCATTTTATAAACCAAAATCTAAGTGGCGATTTATCACTGGAATCCTTGTCACAGAGATTCTTTACAAGTAAGTATCATTTGCTCAGAGAATTTAAAAAGCACACCGGTTATACTCTTCACAACTACATAAGCAAAAAAAGGCTTTTAACTGCAAAGGCCCTTTTGAAAGGCGGAATGAGTATAAACGAGGTATGCTCAACATGCGGATTTAACAACTATTCCAACTTTATTCGAAGCTTCACAAATGCATATAAAATCTCTCCAAAAAAGTACGCCACTGAGACAAAAGGGGTAGCGAATCAAGTGCCTTGATTCACTTGAAGAATTCATACTTCCTAGACCATTTTTGCTCCATACCCGGCTCTACATTAATCTCAATAAATGCCTCAGGGCTTATAACATGACGCTGACCCCACAAAGCTACCCGGATGGGCTTAAAATCATCTGTCTCTCTTACTCCCACTCCTGTTTTTGAATTATATAACTCCCACCAATGGGATTGCTCAGCACCGGCTCCTTCTATTGTGCAATAGAATTCTTTTCCCCAGTCCTCATCCTTCCAGGTTAGCGCATTATCTGTTTTTCGTTCCATGGCTACCGGCATTTCGCCTATGACGGGGGAATAAGGAAATGAAAGAGTATAACCCCTGCCTGTTTTCTCATCATCGATCCTCATAAAGTTATGACAGTATTCGGTGGTATGGACTGTCTTTTCTCCTGTGTTTTTCAGAGCATATTCTATTGTCATACAGTTAGCATCTAAAGATATATGTTTCGTATAAAGAACCGAGTATCCGTTGCATTCTGCCGGATGGGTTGTGAATTCTATCGTACTCTCGCTTTGAGTGATAGTTGTATTGAAAGGGGTAAATTCGTAGGGTTTGAAAAAGAAATACTCAGAATTATCCGGTTTATTAATCAAACCAACGCCGATTTTAGGAAAACGCCCACCCGGAGCCACATCATCATATCCGACAGGTTCGTGTATCCCAAACTCTCCGCAAAGACCGTATCCACCTGTTCCTACACCATCTATTAGTGATTCGGGAACACAGAATTTATGTTCATTATCTAGGGTTATCTGAGTAATAAACCCATTCCAATCAAACCTTGAGCCTTTGTAATATGTACCGGGCTTAGCTATTTCGACACTTAACCGCTCATTACTTATATAAAATCTGTCTGCATCTGCTTTACTCATAAAATATGCCTCTCTTTTTGAAACTTCGGATAGTCAAGTTAAAGGAACCTCCCGAAAAAGAGGTTCCTTATATTTTAGTCAAAAGACAAGAACTTACTTTCACACTACTTTAGCTGAAACATTAACTTGAATATTTCCTCTGGTAGCATTGGAATAAGGGCATACATAATGAGCTTCATTAGCGATACTGTCCGCTTCTGCCTGACTCACCCCTGAAATCAAGGCTGTAATATCCACCGTTAGCTCGAAACCATCTGTTTCATTTTTGCCTATGCCAACTGTTAATTCAACAGAAGGAGTAGGAATAGGTAACTTTTTCTCTCTTACCACATGCTGCAGGGCACTGCCAAAGCAAGCCGCATAGCCTGCTGCAAACAACTGCTCGGGATTTACTCCGTCTTTCTGTAATCCGCCCATTTCGGCAGGTGGTGACATGTCAAATTCAAGTGTACTATTTTCAACAATAACCTTTCCACTGCGCCCTTTGGTGGATACAGCTTTGGTTCTATACATTACATCCATAATAACGCCTCCATTTATCAGTTAGTTTATTCTAACTCCATTAATATATATATACCCTATAATTATTATAACTATCAATAATAATTATAGGACAGTGAATCAAATATATTTTATAATTGCTAGTTTTTAACTGAAAAATATGATATTAATAGCATAGTTCTATCATCTGAATTTAATCATATTGATTAAACGATAATAATTGAGATATTTAGGAGGCAAAGTATGAAATATGAAATTATTGGTGAACCGCTACCGGTTGTAACTTGCCATCTCAGCGCCGGTGAGACGCTTATTACCGAAAGAGGTTCTATGAGTTGGATGAGTCCAAACATGAAAATGGAGACTTCAACCAATGGAGGAATAGGTAAAGCACTGGGGAGAATGTTCTCGGGAGAGTCTATTTTTCAAAACCGTTATACAGCTATGGGCGGAGACGGCCTAATTGCTTTTGCATCAAGCTTTCCAGGCTCAATCAGAGCTCTTCAGATTACACCGGGTAACAATATGATTGTTCAGAAATCAGCTTTTCTTGCCTCAGAGTCAGGCGTTGAGCTTTCGATACATTTCCAGAAAAAGCTTGGTGCCGGATTTTTTGGCGGAGAGGGCTTTATTATGCAGAAATTATCGGGAATCGGAATAGCCTTTATAGAGATTGACGGTCATGCTGTTGAGTACGATCTTAAGGCAGGACAAAAAATGATAGTAGACACCGGCTATCTTGCAGCTATGACTGACAGCTGCTCCATGGAAATCACTACTGTACCGGGCGTTAAAAACATGCTATTTGGTGGCGAGGGAATATTTAACACAGTGGTGACAGGCCCCGGAAGAATAATTCTTCAGACCATGCCCATAAGCAATGTAGCAGCAACCATAAGGCCTTTTATACCAACAGGAAATAAGTAGTTGGGACTGTGCGAAAACCAAACACTTGAGTTTTCGCACAGTCTGCCGTCCCATTGCTCCAAGACATCTTTTATTTTGATAGCAAGCTATATAGTATCTGCGCCATTTCTGCTCTTGTAGCCGTACCGTTTGGAGTTAGTTTTCCATTATTGCCAACTACGGTTCCTGTTTCCACAAGCAACGTAAAGGCTTCCTTTGCCCATGAATTAATCTCGTTTGCATCGGTAAAGTCGCCGAGCGTCTTTCCCGTGTTCCCTGTGGGCTTTCCATTTGAAAGCGCACTGGGTAACCTGTCAATTACCTTGAGCGCATTATAAAGTAAGGTGAACATCTCTTGCCTTGTGATCTCTTTGCCTGGTGAAAACATGTTTTTCCCTGTTCCCTGAGATATTCCCAGCCTCTTTGCTGCGGCAAGATACCCCGAAAAATAAGTATTGCCTGCGTCGTCAAAGTTATCTGTCGGATTGTTATCAGGGGCTATATCATAAGCTCTCATCAGTAACGTAATAAACTCTCCCCTGGTAATCCTGGCCATGGGACTATAGTTTCCGTTTCCTGTACCCGATGTAATCTGTCTTGCGGCAATGAAGTTCACTGCTTTTTTATACCACGCATCTTTAGCCACATCCGTGAAGCTTATGGGGCGATATGCCACAGCATAATCGCTGAAATGTGTAGTCATAAAAGTTACTGTGCCTGAAACAGAATCATAATGTCCATTTGGTACAGACACTGCTTTACCAGAACCATCTATATACCATACAACAATACTTTCGGGATTCTTTAGTTCCTCTTCAGTCGGCGTGTATGGGATAGTCACTGTAACAGGTGCATTAGGATTATTCCATTCGACCTGCTCTCCGTTAAGAGTAAGAAGAAGCTGAATCAGAGGTCTATCTCCTATAGCGGCCTTCATACTATCGCTCAGGTCTGATTTATCACCATAGCCAAAAGCTATCTCTGCCTCTTTGCCTTGAGAATCCGGAATATTATCCAGCATATCTGTTGGTAATGTCATTTTCCCTATGCTGGTGATAAAGTTCAAAGTCCCCCTCTTACTTGCTCCGGAAAGGTAATCAGCAGGAATTCCCAAAACATAGGAATTTATACCGGGGATTTTTGGCATGGTTATATCGATAGAGTTTCCGGTATTAAATATATCTTTTGAAATAGCTCCAACATCTACCTGAGCGACATTTGCTTTGCGAGTTATGAGTAAGTTTGAACCTGATACATTAACATGATAATTACCTTCGTCTTCATAAGAGGTGTTGCTACCAGGTTTCTGAACCAGTATCACCATAGTGTTTGAGTCAATATAGTATTCATTAGCATCAATCAATCTGACTGCAACTGTGTAGGTACCCTCACCCAGAATTTCAAAGCTATTTGATTTTACCTCGTCCCAGTCCATCTTATCCGACCAGGTTCCATTTTTCTCATACTGCCACTTAAGAGGAACAAAATTGGAAAGTCCGATAGCTGATACATTAACGATTGCCTTCCCATAGTTTCTTTCAGGAACATCGATTACTACGGTACCGCTCCTTTCCTGAAGGCTTGTAACGTTGATATTATATATATCTGATGAGTTTTCTGAAACCTTAACCTGAACCTTTGCTGTCCGTCCTTCAGGCAAATTCCAAGAATATAAAGCCGCCCCCGTACCGCTGGCAAGCAGGGTGCCTCCGTCGCTGCTTCTTATCTCAACTATGTCTTGGCTGTTTTTGGCGACAGCAGTAATTAATGTGTTGTTTAAATTATTTGCCGTCAAGTAATAATTTTTTGTCGTTTTGTTAAAGTCCATCTGGATTCCCTTTAACGTTATGCCGGCAATTTCTCGGGTTAATGCATTTGGATCTGCTGTAAAATATTCAGCAACGACCCTTCGGCCCAATTTGGTAAACACTACTTCCTTTGTTATGCTTTCTTCTCCATTTAGGGCTATAAGTTCTGCTGCTGTGGCTGCAATAAACTTTGTCTCTATCACTGCTCCTGCCTCATCCAGCAACTTGACAATCACATTTCCATTTGAAGACGGGCTCATGGAAAGGTTTTTAATTGTTACACGGGCTTTAGTAACTCCGTTATTTTCCTGTTCCACTTTAATAAGGAATTGCTTGCCGTTATTTGCTTCTATAGGGTTCTGCAGCAATATCGATCTAATATTATCATGTAAATTATACTCTGTTATCTCTGTCCAGGTACCATTTCTATTTTCTTCAGCCCATACCCTTCCATAGAGTCTTGTTCCTCCTTGAGGGATACCTTGTGCCGGAATAGTGTATGTAAATCTCATGTTTAAAGCGCCATTATCCAGCAACGACAGCTCATCACCCGTTATTTCCTGTACCTCGACTTTTGATGCATCCTCAAAGGTGCTTGAAGTATAGAATCCTGCATATACCTTTCTGCCGCTGCCTGCCAGCTTCACATCACTTGAGTTGTACAATACGGCCTGGATAACTCGCTTGCCTTGGTCATCGGCGATAAGCTCAACTTTAGACACTCCCGTATCTGGAACATCAATATTTAATGATCCGTTCTTGACTACAGAATCACCATTTGTGAAATTCGAATTAACCTCATAATCTAAATCATGTATACCTGATTCAGGCACATCGTATTCTACCGTCAACACCATAGATTGATTTGGCAGTAGATTCAAGCTTTCAAAGGTCTTAATTACATTATCAGGAGTCAGGCTCACTTTGACAGAACTGACCGGATTTATCCCCATATTTGTCACTGTAAAGGTTATAGGCAGTTTAAAGCCACTTTTAACATCATCGTAATTAAAGTAGGTGTCTTTAAGGCTTATATCATTCTTAAATTCTGCCTGAGCCACCTTCATAGCGCTTATTGGCTCTACTGTGTAAACCCCCATGCCTTGATTTTGAAGCTCCCCTGTATACGAAGAAGCAAGTATCACCGCTGTCACATTATTCTCTGCATCGGAATATGCATCAAAGTGATCTATCAAAGTGTGCTCGTCCATTTTTGCCACATCCAGGGCTGTAGTTAAGTAAATCCCACCGTTTTTATCATCAATGAATTTTATTGCTTTCAAGCAATCATCTTGAGCTGTATTGTTAGTATCTTTATCATAGCTGATGTTCGGCTGGACCCAAAGAATAGCTAAATCGTCAATTCCCGCATCTTCTTTCTTTGCGAACCTGAATTTGCTGGTAATAATGGCCTGAGAATTATCATAAACACTGCTTATGGATTCTATAAATTTATTGTCAACTTTACCGTCTTTATCTACTGCAGCCAGTTTAATGTCCGTCGTTCCTTCAGATGTTGCATTGTGCCATCCCATTACAAATTTATACCCTTCTGCTCCGAAGCTGGCTACTGTTATCTGAGGATTTTGGTCCATCGAATTATTGTTGGTTAATCGAATATCGGCTTTAATACTGTTGTCCACACCAATTACGGTACAAAGGGTTTCATATCCGAATACGGCGTTTCCAGTATCCGTTCCGTAATCAAGGGTGTAAACAATTCCCGTTGTCCCGTCCTGCATCATGGCGGCTGAGAGCCCTTTGATACCTCCGGCAGCGCCATTATACAGCGTGCGTGCTTCACTCCAGCTCCCATTTTCATAAATCTTATACATTATTGAATCATGCAGATCCGAATTTAACAATGTTGCAGCATCGCTTCCAGACATACATCTCCATGCCACCACAGCTTTTCCATTATTTGCTGCCACAACAGGAGCCACATCTGAAACCAAATTATCTGTCAATAATGTAGTACTCCATTTCGTCCCATCATAAATGCTTGCAACAATTTCTGAAGAATTCATCATTGCTGATATATCTTCAGGGGCAGGAGCTTGACTGTAATTTATCTCCATACCCTGCTGCTCCCAGACAGCAGCAGCAAAATTCTTTGTTCCATCAATTTGAATGTTACTATCGGCATATTCATCTTCAGATACAGTTGGTAAAGCGCCTTGATTAATAT
This sequence comes from Bacillota bacterium, assembly GCA_023411795.1. Taxonomy (GTDB): domain Bacteria; phylum Bacillota; class Clostridia; order DSM-8532; family DSM-8532; genus DTU059. Next base: position 13,177 of record JAEYOK010000025.1, on the reverse strand, counting down.
ACTCACCTGAATTCTTAATCATCCAGCTTGCTCTTGTTTTGTTTAGATCACTGGAGTCGCTGTCTGACATGTAGGCCATAATCTCTCCATCCCGTGTGACCACCGGATTAGCATACGGGTATGCATTGGTTAGAATGTTTGAAACACCGGATGGAGCCTGTAATGTTCTCTTTAAAAATGATTCACCCCAACTGCGATCATACATGTCAAGATAGCTTCTGCTTTCATAGCCGGTATTTTCTTTAACTGTTTTAAGACTTGTCATCGATTCCATTAAATTGGCAGACATTAAATCGGTAGACATTGATTTGGCAGAATTCATTAAGGATGAAGTCTGTTTAGCCTTCCAATCCTCAAGTCTTTCTCGCCATTCTTCCCCCTCTACCCAAAAGTCACTGCCACCCTCGACAGAAGCAAGCACAGTCTCATAGGTAACAAAAAGATACTTTGCCACAAATTTAACACCCACCTGCCCGCTGATCCCCAGGGTTGTCAGGTATGCGTATAGACCGTCTCCCTCTATCATATATGGCATATTAACAAATTCAGCACTATAATCAAGATTTGCTTTACCAAAAACTCCTATTTTTAATGCCACTAGGGATAAATCAAAACCGAGGCCACCAAATGCACTTATATAAGCCTTAAGTCTTAATGCGGTGTAAAAGTCATTTACATCTGCTGCATTGATCTCTGATGGTACGTTTCCGTAGGGCTTAACTGCACGGAATTTGAGATTTGTTGCAGCCCCTATATTAAAGCTTGCCGTTACAGGCACCGGGCCAACCACCCCGTTCAAGGTCGCACTTGCTCCAAATAGAGCATCAAGGTCAAATCCGCCTCCCATCACGACCATAACCCATTCTTGAGCTGTTGTGTCATATTTCACTTCAACCTCAAAATATCCCGCAAGTTTCACACCTGCGTCTATGCCGGCTGAAATAGGCGAAGGTGGATCAAGAATCATACCTCCAACTTCTTGGATTATATCGGCCATTGAGTCAGGATTATATTTATATTCAAAATTAGTATCGGCCCCTCCTATTTCTACACTTACATCCTCTGTATCAGTACTATTCATTTGCATCTTCGCAGTTATGACCCCCCGGTAAACCATAGGATCCTCTGTGGCAGAGAGAGTAGTATAAAAAGTACTACCACCCAAACCTACGTTGCTGTCGGATAAAGCTTTCAAAGCCAAACTGATTATCATATTGCCACCGGACATGCCATCTTTGAAACTAAATCCTTTATCACCTAATTCTTTTATATCCTTGGTTGCCTGTATAAGCCCATCAACAGCTTCAGGGGCTCCCACCATATTAGTAAAAGTAAACGGGCATAAAATACTTTTCAGCAATACGCCTGACGAATCAAATAATGAGACTTGTCCTCCTTTTGTCTCCCCCAATTCTAGGTTCAAGGATTCTTCACTTAAAGTAGTTATATTCTTGGTATAAGACATTGTTGCAAAAGGGTATAGGATGGTTTTCACCCTTTGGCCTTCTATAAGCGCCCCGAACTCATCCTCTACCTTAACATCGTAACCATCTATTTTACTCGAACCCCACCAAGCAACAAGAGTTTCCAACTCTGCAGTTTTGTAAATCGTCCCCGGGCCTATTGTACCCTGGTAATTTGTCACATCAATGGTGCGTCCATCTTTCAGATTATAGTTTATGGATTGGGACGCAATAAAAGCCTTATTCTTATCACTATCTGATACAGGTCTTAAGTTAACGACGCTTTCGCCGAATTTAAGCACATCTTCCATACTGATGCTTCCGTTGACATTTAGAAGCTGAGGATAATATTCTCCATCCGAGGTCACTACCTCATAAATAAATTCTAGTTTATCGGATGCCTGAAGTTGCTCTGTGTTATTTACCACCCAGAACTTTGTGGCGTCAAAATTAAGGCTGAATTTACCGGTACTGTCGATAGAAATGACTTGTCCATCTTTATTCATAGTTTCCGGACATATCTGTCCATTTTTGTATACTGCCCCTCTGTAGGTAACCTGGCCTGTAAATGGGTTCCCGTCTTTGTTTTTAAAAAACAACTCAATCTTTGCAGCAGGCCGAAGCTTGAAGATATTTATAGGATAAAGCTCATAGATTCCAGGGTCTTTTTCACCCGAATCCAGATTCTCTTTATATAAGGTGCCAAGGTAAAGGTTCCCGCCACTTCCAGATTTTAAACTAATGTTACTAACTATTCCCGATTCTTCGTAAATAGCTATTTCACCATTTAAATTGCTATAAAGGGTGCGACTTTCGCCCTTGCCGTTTATGTAGGTAATTTCAGTCTCTGCTTTTGGATAGAAGCTGAATAAATATAGCTTATTCTTTAATGTTTTTACATCGACATCAAGGGTATCCACCATACCTGTGGCGGCATGTGTTGCGATTATTTTTGTTTTCCCCTCTGAGTTTCCAGCCAGCATGAACTCTGTTGAAGGCCGATAGGTTGAATAACTAAACTTTTCAATATTTTCATACAGATTCCCTTGTCGATAATTTACCGATGCGACGTCTGATTTCTGTGATTCCCATTTGATCTGGTCAGTTATACTCGCCCATAGAAATTCTTCGTAATTAATACTTATATCACTTTTTAGGTTTATATTTCTTCTTAATGACAATATTCCATTACTGCCGGATTCATCGTAGATTTCTTTTATCTTTGCATTGTTATCCATGGTTAATGAATCTACATCTCTTCCATCAACCATTATCTTCATGGCCTTCTCACTATATACATTTAGCACAAAAGAATCCGTTGACCAAGAGCTGTCCTGAGTATTTTTTGCCTTTACACTGACGACGTATATGTCCTTAAGGAAACCATCCCCTACGGTGTCAATAGGCAGAAAATAGCTTCCGCTACTAGTTGTACTTGTATAAAGGGTATCTTTATTTTTAACAATTTTAAACTCAAATTCTCCTCCGCTGAATTCGGATAAATTCCAGCCGATGTTGAGGCTTGTCTTCGCATCAGTAATATAGTAACTTTCAAGCTTGTCCAATGTTACCTTGGCAGGCTTTGGATATACTATTATATAGCCTTGGGCACTTAAGTTTTCGGTGGGGTTGTCCGGATTTACAGTGGTAACTTCAACGATATATGCAGGCTCACTGCCATTTGATACCTTTGAAAGAATATTTTCCGGAACAGTTAATTTGTTTGTGTCTATTACAGTTGTGCTATAAACCTCATTTGTCCCGTCAAATATATCAACTTTAAATTCAGCTTTAACACCTTCTGTTCTTCCTATTAAATTCTGGCTCCAAACTATATTTACTACTTCATTCTTTTTGGTCACAAATGCATTGTTTCCCTTTGGAAATAAGATAGTTGGCGGTCCTCCATCTATTACTGTGAACTCAGGAGTTTCTGCAAAAATTGGATCATCGATACCACCATTATAGGAAATAGCTTTGAATGTTACCTTCCCCGGTCTTACAGGAGTAACAATTCCGGTTGACTCATCAATTGAGGCAATGGTTGCATCGCTGCTTTGCCATTTAATGCTTTTATAGCTTGCATCATCAGGAGATACACTTGCCTTAAGCTGAATAGTTTCTGTGCCTGTTAAGAAAATCTTGCTGTTCGTAGGATAACTATCCGTGTCCAGCGTTATGCTCTGAACAGTAATAAACTCACCGATTGAGGCTAAAGCATATTTTCCCATTATAGGCGTACCGTCAGTGAAATATGCATGATCTCCATTCACTTCCGGAACATATGTACCGTCTGTATAAAGCTCAATAGTAAGGTTTGTTGTCGTAGAACTAGCATATTTGTTTGCAGGTATGAGCGCCGTATAGTAAGAACCCTCCTCAGTACCAGTTCCGCCCATAACAAGGGGGTAGGTAAGTCCGTCTGCTTTGACATATACTGATTTTAGATGATTCTTGTCAGTATCATAATCGTTCTCTAACCATTGGGAAATATCCTTATCGATATCTACTCTTACCTGAATTATATCATTTGGGGCATATGTGCCACTTACAGGAGCATTGGCTAGCGATACATTTTTAATAGCCAACAATGGGTCCATTGACATTGTTACACCTTCAATGGTTGTCAAATGCCCGTCAGATGGCCATGAATCAGTAACATTGATATTCACGCCATAATGATTAGGATCATGTGTAAAAATTATGCCGACCATGTTTTTTACCGAGCTTATGACCAAGCTGCTAGCTGGGCTTTTAGGTACGGTGTAGAGGAACGTGGCATATTTTATTTTATTTCCATCAATAAGATTTACTGCGCTTATAGGCGTGCTTTCACCCTGTATGTATAATTCTAAATCCGAATGCTTAACCGGTTCAGAGAATTCAACTGTAATTGGAATGGCCTGCCCCGAATAATATTGGCCAGGCGGAGCGGTAATCTTAACAACATTCGGTTTCACATTATCAACAATTTCTATTAGTATTTGCCTATCCTTATAAGTCATCTTGTTTTCCGGATAAGGTGAAGGATTGAAACTCCCATTACTAAATCTAAAAGCTTTTGGTATAACACCCGTTATATAGGCCTGACCCCATGAAACCGCAGGATCAACATTGGAATCACTCTTCTCATAAACACGATACTCTTTTGGTTCATCATAACATATATGATTGTTATTTCCGTCAAAAAACTCAGCTTGTGCAGTCATTGTGTATTGAGTTTCGTTGAAACTAAATAATTTGCCTTCCGAATGGGCATAAAATGGCGTATTAGCCACAGAACCGAAAATCTCAATGGCGGCTTGTTCTAACTTCTTGTAATCCTCGTCATTTATCGGGAAGGTAAAATATGGTCCAGATTCATTTACATCAATATCAGCGGTTATAGCTTCTGTTTCAAGTCTAGTAAGCAATACATCTGTATCAATCAAGCTAACCGGAAAATCATATCTTCTCGCTCCTCCCTCAAACAGAATATTTACAGGGTTAGAGAGCTGGATTGAAAAGCATTTTACTCCTAGCCACCTGTGTAGCTGGATATTATTATCTTTTTGGTATATTTCCAATGGTATTGTAACTGTAGAAGTCCCTTTGGGTATAGTTATAGTTCCTTCAGGAATCTCACCGCTCTTAGCTCTATAATGAACCCCCTTTAGTGCAGTTCCATCCAGCAGCCGCCAGTCAAATGTTACGTCATAGTCAAGGGTGATAACACTACTATTTCCATCAACAATGCTAAACTCCATCATTATTTCTTGGCTATCTTTAAAGACGTATCCAGTCAACACATTTCTAACCCTGAGCCTGGCATTATGGTTGATGAGGTTTTCCATTCCTGCCGTTATCATACTGATTCCGCTGTTTTCTACTTGATTAAGCAGGCTTGCCAAGCTTTTTTCATGCTCCGGCGTAAGAGTCACATCATTAGAGAAATACTTTGCCTTAATCCGCGCCAATTCATACTCAATTTCAATTATTTTCTTTAAATCTCCGAGTGTAAGATTGATACCATTAATGTTGACTACCTTGCTTAAATCTACCCCCTCGGAATTAAGCATACTTTCTATTTCCGTCAGCGTCATGGTCTTTCCGTCTACTACAACGCTTTCACTCACGTTAATATTGCCTTGTTCATCAAGCAGACCCATTTCAGAAAGCTCTTTTATAAGGTCTTCCTCTGTGAGATTATCTCCGTACATGCTTTGAAGCCTTTGTAAAATTGTGAGGTTTTTTTCCGCACTATTTTTCTCAGTGTCGCTTATGCGTGCAAAGGCAGGCACAACAGTAGCCTGAAAAATGAGAATAAAGGCAACCAGTAAACTCAGAAAGCTTCTGATTGTTTTTTTAATCCGGCTTGAAAATTTCATTTTCTCCACTCCTTGTATCAATTTATTTAAGTCCCAGTACACGTAAGCTATTATGTAAACATGAAGTCTTTATACTTACTTAAATACAAAAAACGCTAAAATTCCCCACCAAAAATAAAAAAAAGTCAAAAAAATTATAAACGCAAAAAGGGGCTGCCTTTTGGCAGCCCCAAGGGTGCTGTTCATCGCTTACTTCGACAGCCTTGGTCGCAGCAGCTTTGTAATTCCAATACCGGATATTCAAACTCCTCCTTAAGACACTTTACTTTTTCGATTAATATAAGCATCTTGTTGGTAGATTATTGATATAAAAATTCAAATAAAAAAAGTAATATCTTTTTTAGGAGCATCATATGTTTACAAAAATCAACAAAAAATCTGTAATTATTAATGTAATCATAATTATTGGATTTCTCATGGTAGGAGCATATATATTTTTTGCACATATCCTTAAAAATGATATCCCTGCTGCAAAAGAAAACACAAACGAGCCAGTATCTTCGCCTGCAGCAGCGAATCAACAAGACTATTCATATAACCAGACTCCAACTGCTAATGCTCCTGAACAAAGTAGTTTAATCAATGAAAATGAGTCAGACGCTGCAGACTCACCTACAACAACCGAGGGTGAAGAATCCGGTATAAATCCTGCTCAAACGAATGAATTGATTGATCCGGCAGAAGCAAAAAATGTTGATACTATGACTAAAGAGGAACTTATAGCAATGCTTGGCCAGGAGGAGTTGACCGACGACCAAATCATAGCTATAAAAAAAAGATTGATGGAGCTGGATAACGCTCTTTTTGCTGATACTTCTACAAAAACTCCTTTGCCATCACCTTCAGAAAATATACAATTTCCATCCACTGATAATATAGATAAGAATGAACCCTCTGACGAATCCGGTACATCAAAAGATACAGAGCCTTCAGAAGTGATACCTGAAACACCTGTCCCAACACCTACGCAAACACCTATACCAGAAAAGGAAAAGAAAAATAACCTAGGATTACCTTTATTAACATATATGACATTTGACACTATGGAAGATTGGACGGCAGTATATGATGACTACACAACTTTAATCCTGGATCTCCGCCCTTTTAGCAAGGATGATCGTGATTTTAAAATGGCGGCAACAGATGTGCTATATGATATAGTAAATGGGTCTACAGAGGATATAGATCCTACAGCTAAAGTCTATAAAAAGGCCGAAGAATTAGCAAGTAAATATAAGGACTTGGGGATCTTTGTATCAGTGGGTAGCACATACGAGTTTGTTAATGGCACTTTTGGTTCACCAGATGGCAACAGATTATTAGTAAGAGTTCAAGTGGATTACTTTGTGATAACTAAAAAGGATATACAAGAAACCGGAACGATACATGTGTATATAGACTATAATAAAATCACAGATGAAACCAAGATAATAGGATTTTCAAGATATGCTATTACCGCATTCGGGTTATAGAAACTTTTACGTGTAGCAATAAAGGAAAAAATAGGCTTCCAAGACCTTAAGTCCTGGAAGCCTATTAAATATTTGTGCAATTGTTTAACTAGCCTGAGAATTCGCTGTCTGTGTTGATTCCTGCTATGCGGCAGGCATTTGCGCTGCTTGATTTTAAACGGTCCATGGCATCCTGAATAGCATAGATATCGCTTTCGCTCATATTAGCCGGTTTTACTTTCATCATCGCTTTTTGCAGAATTGCAATATCTGCCTTTATCTGCTTCTTTTCTTCTTTTGATATTTCTTTTTTCGACATATTGAGTGCCTGTTGGGCTCGGTTTAGGCATTTGCCCGCTTCGCTATTAATTCCAAGTGCTTTTCGTCTGGTACCGTCTTGCGCGGCGTATTGTTCTGCATCACGGATAGCCTGATCAATTTCCGCATCCGACATGCGTTCGTTGTCGGTTATGGTAATGGATTGTTCTTTTGCGGTGTCCAGGTCTTTAGCAGAAACCTTTAAGATTCCGTTTACGTCAATATCAAAAGTTACTTCGATTTGCGGAACACCGGCAGGTGCAGCCTTAATGCCATTTAGCTTGAATTTACCGATGGATTTATTGTCCTTTGCCATGGGACGCTCACCTTGCAAAATGTTGATTTCAACGCTTCTCTGATAGGCTGCCGCAGTGGTAAATATTTGCGAATAATGCGCCGGTAGTGTGGTATTGCGTTCCACGAGCTTTGTTGCAACTCCGCCCACCGTTTCAATGGAAAGGCTAAGAGGCGTAACGTCAAGTAGAAGAAGATTGCTTTCTCCGCTAAAAAGAGCTATCGTACCGCCTGAAAGGGTATCTCCCTGTAACGCGGCTCCTTGTGCCACACATTCGTCCGGATTTATGTTCTTTGATGGAATAATCCCTGTAAGCTCCCGCACTTTTTCCTGGACAGCAGGAATTCTTGTGGAGCCGCCAACCAGCAAAACCTTTGAAAGCTCCGATGCTGCAATACCCGCATCGGCCAAAGCATTCCGGACAGGAATTGCAGTTCGTTCAACCAGATCCCTTGTCAATTCATTGAATTTCGCCCGTGTCAGCGTGTATTCAAAGTTAATAGGATTCCCATTTAGCTGGGTCAAATATGGGAGAGACATATAGCTACTTTCCGAAGCCGACAATTCTTTCTTCGCCTGCTCGGCAGCTTCCTTCACCCGGTGAAAGGCAGCAAAATCCTTTCGCACATCAACACGATGCTCTTTTTTAATTACATCGACTAAACTGTTGACGATGCGTTCATCAAAATCATCACCACCGAGATGATTATCGCCGTTGGTGGCAAGTACTTCTATAACACCCTCTCCGATTTCAATGATTGAAACGTCAAAGGTCCCACCCCCAAGATCGTAAACCATTATTTTTTGCGGTGTGCCGTTATCAAGACCGTAAGCTAGTGCAGCGCTTGTGGGCTCGTTGATAATTCGCAAAACATTCAGGCCTGCAATTCGCCCCGCATCTTTTGTTGCTTGCCGCTGAATATCGTTAAAATATGCGGGGACAGTGATAACGACATCTGTTACGGCTTCACCCAGATAGGCCTCCGCATCGGTTTTCAGCTTGCGAAGGATCATAGAGCTGACTTCCTGCGGTGTATACGCTTTCCCGTCAATTACCTTCTTCCAGTTGGTGCCCATGTTTCGCTTGACCGAACTTATAGTTCTCTCGCTGTTAATGACTGTCTGGCGTTTTGCCTGATCACCCACTAGGCGTTCTCCTTCTTTTGTAAACGCAACCACGCTAGGGGTTGTCCGGTTGCCATTTTCATTGGGAATGATGACCGGTTTTCCCCCCTCTACCGCCGAAACGCAACTGTTGGTTGTGCCTAGATCTATTCCTATCGTCTTACCCATTGTTTTCTTCCTTTCTGTTAGTGACCCAGCAGCAGACCGTAAAACAGCATCTGTAACAATGACACAACAAAGCGTATTGCCATCAGCCCAAAAAAGAATTTCCCGATTAAAGATAACGGTGAGCGATGTACTACTGTTTCTGATGATTGTGCTTGACTTACATAGCTATACTCACGAAATAACTGTTTATAGACCAGGTTATTTGGTTCCATCTGTATGGCTCTTTGCAAAAGCTCCCGTGCCCTAGCATTGTCTCCCATTCCGTTATAAGCAACCGCACTAACGTAGTTATAGCGTGCATTACGGTAATTGCTTGTTATACTGGACAAAAGTGTGATTGCTTCTTGATACCTGCCGCTGTTAATAGCCGAAATAGCTCTGACCAGCTCATCAGTATCTCCGGGTTGCGGATGGGGCATGGTATCATATTGTCTTCCCGCAAAGCCGAATCCGAAAATATCACTGAAATCGAAACCGCTGAAATCGCTGTACCATCCTCCGGTACCCTGATACCATCCATAACCCTGATCTGTGTTTTGGTGACCGGTCTGCCCGTATCCGCCGGTAGATGAGCGGTATTGTTGATTTCTCTGCTCCTGCTCCAGCTTAGCCTTGTATTTCTCCGGATTCTGAAGCAAATCATACGCCTCGTTGGCCTCGTTCATCTTTCTCGCTGCCTCCGGATCATTTGGATTCAGATCAGGATGATACTCTTTGGCTTTTTTACGGTATGCTTTTTTTATTTCGTCCTGAGATGCTCCCGGTGATACTCCGAGAACCTTGTAGGGATCAATCATATTAATGCCTCATTCATTATGTTCTCTTTTTCAATTCCTGCCCGCATTTCGGACATGGAATGGTTATTGTTTTGCCTTTTTCAGGTTTGCTGATACGCAAAATTGTCTTACATCGCGAGCATTTGTAGTATTTATGTGTCTTCCGTTCGCGCCAAACGTTTCTTAAAAGCGTAAATTTCTGCCTGACCTTGTTTTTGATCGTCAGGTATTTCTGCCCTTCCATCTGCCGCTTGTATGTGTTTTTTGAAAAAGACCTAAAGATTGACCATACCAGCAAGATGATTACCAGAAAATAAAGAAAACTCAGAAACGGAATGTATGACAAAAATAACAGGACTAGCCCGGTGATGGAAAGGAACCGGGAAAATTCGTCATATCCATATCTTCCTTGCATAAAGCATTGAATCTTATATCCCAGATTGCTAAACAACTTTTTCATAATCACTTCTTCCTTCTGTGCATATTGCATTCTAGATTATAAGCTTTCATCCTAAACTATAAATAAACAATAAAAAAGAGAACAAATACATTTTGTCCTCTTCCCTGTTGGATTTATTTTGCCTATCATCATCCAATTTACAATACTTTATTTTTTTTTGGAAGTGACACCGTAAATATTGTTTTATGATTTCCGGATGATACTGTGACGTCACCGTCATGTAATTTTACGATTTGATGAACCACAGCAAGCCCAACACCGTTGCCTTCACTTGAATGAGACTCATCCACCTGGTAAAACTTCCGGAAAATCTGTTCCTTTAGTTCCGTTGGTATCTCAAGACCTGTATCGGAAATAGATACAAATATATGATCTTCGGTTTCAGTAATACTGATACCCATGGGGGTACCTTCGTCGCCATACTTGATTGCATTGTCTATCAGATTAATCCACACCTGTTTAAACATTTCTTCGTTTGCTTTGATAATATACTCTCCGAAATCCAGCTCCGGTGTGATATTTTTTCTACTCCACTTGTTCTCAAGAAGCAGGACGCAATTTCTGATTTGCTCAGAAAGATTATATTCCGATACTCCGGTCAGTATGGCTTGATTCTCGACTTTTGTCAGATTTAATACGTTTGATGCCATAGCCGATAGACGTATGGACTCTTCCTCAATAATATCAATATACTCCGCTTTTTGCTCTTCGGTCAGATTGCCGTACTTGAGTAGCTTCGCAAAACCCGCTATTGAAACAATCGGGGTTTTAAACTCGTGAGAAAAATTATTAATAAAATCCGAACGTAATATTTCTGTCTTTTCAAGTTCTTCGGCCAGATTGTTGAAACTGCGGCTGATTTCCACCGCTGTCGGGTGCTTACCAAGAGGTTTCCCGAAACAAAGGCGCGTTTTATAGTCTCCGGAAGCAAGACGGTTTATCGCGTTTATAATAGCATTGACAGGTCTAAGGGGAAAACGGCTTGTAATGGTAGTCAGGACTGCTCCAAGAAGCACGCTTGCAATCATCATCCTCAGAATCAGATGTTCACCTCTGGGACCGCCGCCAATAGGCTCTATAACTCCGCGATGGATTAAAAAAATAACACCTCCGCCAATTACAGTCATTGTGATAATGAAAAAACAAAATACCACGCCTGAAAACAGCAAAGTCAATGCCAGCCGGTGTTTTCTTTGCTCCAGTTTCATACTTTCTTCACCGCCTTATAACCAAGTCCCCTGACAGATTCAATTTCAAATTCATCCCATCCATCGAACCTTTTTCGAAGTCTTCCAATATGAACGGTTACCGTCTCCCAGCCAGACTCGCTTTCATTGCCCCATATTTCGTCCATCAGTTGGATACGAGTAAAAATCTTGCCTGGATATGAGAGCAATTTGAAGAGAAGCATAAATTCCTTTTGCGGCAATTCCTGCACCTCACCATTTTTTGAAACCGTAAGGCTGTCATAATCAAGAATTACATCACCTATGACAATCTTCTTTTCGCTTGCTATTTGAGCACGGCGAAGAAGTGCTTTGATACGCAAAAGCATTTCTTCCACGTCGATTGGTTTTGTAATATAGTCATCGGTGCCGACGATAAAACCCTTGTGTTTGTCTTCTGGTAAATGTTTTGCTGAAACCATCAAAATAGGTAGATTGTTATTAGCTTTCCGCAAGACTCTGGTAAACTCATATCCGTCCATTTTTGGCATCATTATATCAAGAACCACAAGGTCGATATGCTCCTTGTCCATCACATCAAGCCCATCCTCTCCGTTAATGGCGGTAAAAATGTTGTAATTTTCTGCCGTCAGAACTGCTCCGAGCAAGCGCCGTGTGTTTTTATCATCATCCACAACTAAAATATTAATCATAATTACCCTCTAATATGAAAGTGTTACCCCAATAGAATATCTTAGTATTTTATATTTTACACCAATGAATACCGATTTGGGTGAGGAGAAAACCATAATTCATGTCGAAATTTTCATGTTTCATACAACGGACGGTTTTTTGCGTAAGATTCTGATAAAGTTTAGGGTGGGGATAGCATTCTTCAACCAAAAATGTTAAGGGGGAAACTTTCAATGAAAAAAAGACTATCGACCATCCTTCTCACACTATGCATTATGCTGACTATGCTGCCGACGGCGTCCTTTGCAGATACCGCCGAGCCAAGCAAAACGAATTTTGTTATGAACGGCAAGCCTGTATCAGTCACAGCGGCATACATGATAAACGGTAACAATTACTTGCAGCTTCGCGCAATCGCAGTGATGCTTAACGGCACATCTGCGCAGTTTGAAATAAGCATGGATGGCCAATATGTTGTGATTGAGCCAGGAAAGCCATACAGCGGCACAGTAACTCAAACCAAGCTTCAAAACACAACAGACGTTCGGTCCAGTAACACAAAGTTCAAAATGAACGGAAAAGTTATAACCTTTTCAGATGCCCGATTGATTAACGGCAGTACCAACTACATTCAATTGCGCGAGTTCGCTCAGACTCTTTCCGGTACTAAATCACAGTTCAATGTGTACTGGGACAGCGCTGCAGGGCAGGCAGTCATCCAACCCGGCGTGGCTTACACCGGAGTTGCACCCCAAAGCGGAAGTGCCACATCGACGGTGAAGGGCGGCACCAAAAGGACAATCAACTTGGAAAATCTGCTTACCCTTGAAATCTCAAATACATATTCCTATGCCCGCATTCTTGCCTACGGCGCAGACGGGGCAACTATTGTTCA
>JAEYOK010000022.1 GCA_023411795.1 Bacillota bacterium | reverse complement strand
CCTTTAAAAATTTAGTCTAAGCAACTTCATTTTACTTGAGATTTCAACTTCATGCTCTTTTTATGCAAAAAAAGTTGGAGCACTTGATTTTTAATCTTATAGCACCCCAACATTTATTATAGAACCTTTTTTTTTATACTCCGAAATTAGTAGTTTAGTCTTTCATAGTTAACGTCAGATCTATTGAACTCAACGATGATTCAACATTTGACAGACTTGAATGTATATCTGTCAGATCATATCCAGTTGAGCCCTTGATGCTCTCAATTGACGAATGAATATCTGAGAGATCATATCCGGCTGAACCTTTAATACTTTCAATAGCTTCAGTAATGTCGGACAGACTATTTGATCCATGCCCAGTCAATACATCCATTTTTGAATTCAATTCAATTAGCTGATCTCTGATTTCCATCATTACACTAATTAATTCTTCCATATTTGCACTCCCCTTTTTATATGATTTTTAGTTTTTATACTGCCACAACTTTTCCATCGATTTCCTTCGCTCGTCCGCTTTTTAATAAAAATTCATATGCTTTTTGCAGAGTAATCTGGATTTTTTCACCCGAACGCGCAAAGCCGTATTCTCTTGCAGTGGATTGCAACAAGCTATCCTTAAGGATACCATAGCTGTTTGAAACAATAACAAACATAGCTTCAGCAAGTTCGTCAGTATTTATATAATTTATAGGTCTGGTATTGCCTGTGGCTTTTGGTATAACTGTTGTGTAGCCGGAAGGATAAAAGAAGTCACCTTTACGCACAACACCTTTTAAAGATTTTAGAGCATAATCAACTTCTCTGCGAACCTTTACGGTAGCTTTTTCGTTACCAAGGAGTGGAGCCAGATTTTTACACAGTAATTCGTAGTGAATAGGATATTCATTATCCACCACCGCCTTGATACAATCGCCCATACTTAAGTAACCAGAAGCATTACGTGGCAAAGAGCTAAAATCTGTGGACACCTGAGTTTCAAATCTATATGGATTAACTATATTATCCGAACTGGGAGTAGTACTCTCTTTTTCATTTATACTTAAAAATTCACTTTCCACCTGTGATAACGGCATTTGAGGGTCTGGTTCGTTTACTTCGGCATAATTATTAATTGCACTTTCAATAGCATCAATGAGTTTCTGCCCTTCTGTTACAGGGTCTTTAATCCAGTCAGTAGACCAAATACGATGGATTTTCCACCCCATGTCCTCAAGTACCGCCTGGCGCAAACGATCCCGTTCTCGTGCCGTTCTTGCAGAGTGATAAGCTGCACCATCGCATTCAATCCCTACAACATACTGCCCGCTTATGGTTGGATGCTTAACCGCCATGTCTATGCGATAACCGGAGCATCCTACCTGTGTTGCAAGCTTGTAGCCTTTTCTATCCAAATAATCGTAGACAGCAGCTTCAAAAAGGGAATCATGTTTGAGAACATCGCTTTCTGTTATTTCTCTTAATAACACTGACGGCCCATTCATGGCAAAGTCAATGTAAGAACGGAGCAGTTTGGGGCCTTCTCTCGTAATGCGCTCAACTTCAATATCAGTCGGCAGAATGGAGCCAACTAATTTTACATTATGCTTTGCTCTTGTGATAGCAACATTAAGGCGTCGCTCTCCACCGGCTTTAGTAAGTGGGCCAAAATTCATTGCAAACTTTCCTGCTGCATCTTTGGCGTAGCCTATGCTGAATATAATGGTATCGCGTTCATCTCCTTGGACATTCTCTAAATTTTTTATGAAGAATGCCTCATCATTATCCTCATTGAAAAATGATTCATACTGCTGATTTTCTTTTCGCATCTGGCGTATGACCGTATCAATAGCCTGCTGTTGAACTTCCCCGAAAGCTATAACACCAAGAGAACGATTAGGAAATCTCCTGAAATGATCAAATACAAGTTCTCCGATGCGTTTGGCTTCAATCATATTTCCTTTTTTACCACCACGATCATAATATCCGTCCGACACATAAATGTATTCAACACCATTATGCGGTACTTTATCAACAATAGCAGGGAAAGTAATTAGGTTGTTTTTATATATCTTGGCATTCGAGAAAGCGATAAGATGCTCATGTCTGCTGCGATAATGCCAAAGCAGGGTACGCTCTGGAAGTAAGCCAGCTTCATCTAAAATTGATTCATAAGCATTTGCGTCGTCGTATTCATCATCATCAACATCTGTATCAAAATCGGCATCGGAGGTAGAAGACATAAAGAAATTGGTTGGCGGCAATTGCTTACTATCTCCGGCAATTACAACCTGTTTACCTCTTGAAATCGCTCCAATAGCATTTTCAGTGCATACTTGTGAAGCTTCATCAAAGATAATGGTATCGAAATCATAACTTTCTGCTTCTAAAAACAGGCTCACTGATAAAGGGGACATCATTAAGCATGGCTTAAGAGTAAGGAGCAGATTGGGGATAGCCCTGAATAATTTGCGAATAGGCATAATTCTTCGTTGCTTTCCAAGTTCTCTTTTCAGAATGCTTAATTCATCAACACCTGAAGTGAATCGTTCAAAAGATGGAAGTGAATCAATTAGTTTTTTCTTGATTCGCGCTTTTGCTATCTCGAATTGAAGTTTGTCAAGACGGGAAAATTCATCAATTGTATTTTCCTGCACCCTCCGGCGAAAATTAAGAACGGCTGGATACTGAGGTAGAATTGCGTCAAGCCATAAACGATAAAACCGCTTCTTAAACATCGGAATAATAAGCGTGGCATCAATATGAAGTTCTTCAATCTTGGTTATATAATCAGCAAGACCCTCGTTCTGGCAATTAGTACGAGCATTTCTGAAATCAATCCATTCTTCAAGTAAAGAGAGACCATTCATACAGCGGGTAACTCTATCATAGAGAGCGGACATGCCTAAATCCTTAATATCATCCTTGTTTTTAAATATATCAAGGAACCATGAGAACTCTGTATTCATATCATCTATGGTGTTGGTTAAATCGGCTAAGTACTTAGCACACAAATTAATTTTGGATTCGTTGGTGCATATGTTTTTGATAAAATCTGTGCTGACCTTATGTTTTTCACAAATATTTCTAAAATCGTTTGCCCAGTTTAGGGAGCTAAGAATGTTTGACCAATCGGTATTCATGCCCTTATAAAGAAAATCATAATGCCTTTTTAAATCTGCATCACACTCTTCTAAGGTATTAGCAAGCGAGGTAAGAAGAGATAGCTTATCTTTGCTTTGTAATATGAAATTAAAAGCTTTAATCAGTTTTGTTAACGATGTTAAATCTGTACTCTCACCGGAATAGTGTTCTCCAAAAGTTTGTGCCAACATTTGATTGTTTTCTATAAGCCATATAGATGCCTCATCCAACGCTCGGAGAGAGGTTAATACTTCAATAATTTTAGCGTCACTAACTTTTTTTACTATTTGCTTATATAAACCTTTAATTGTTTTTTTATCTGCCCTGTATTGCCTTTTGAAAATTTTCAAAAATGATGTGTAATCAGTTTTGAACCTTGAAAGCATTGCACGAAAATCCACATCGAAAATTTCTCGTTCAAAAGTTGATATTAATTTATTTCGTAACCCAAGAATGTTTTCTATATTCTGTTTAGCTGTATCAAAGAGAGCCTGCGCTTTTGGAAAATCTCCGTGGTTCCAAACAGAATAGCAGTAAGTATTTGAAATTGCAGCGTCCAACTTTCCGATCTCTGAATTGACTTGAGCTAAAGAAAATAACTCGTTTGGTTCAGAAAGCCGAATTTCCGGATCGTTAGCAGTGAGTTCATTATAAATACTCGACAATTCATTTTGAGTATTTTTATAACTGATTTTAAGCTCGGAAAACTTGTCTACTTCATTCCATAATGGTGCGATATCCTCGCCTACAAGCCAATTGAAAGGGACTTTAGGTGAAAGTTTAGCTATGTCTAAAATGCTGATAATTTCAGAAAGCCCTGTGAAAGACGGTTTATGATCTAATTGCAAATCAGTAAGTATGCAATCATAAATAGCAGTTGTAGCCTTAATTTTTGGTAGTAATTTAGATAAATATGCTCCTATATCATGGCTGAGTTCATTAGTGACGGCTGGCACATGAGCATTGTTCCATGGGTTGGCTTTATAATCATCACTCATTTTCCCAATAGTAGTGGCAAATTGAGTAAGTAAATTTATGTATCGGTTAAATTTTTGAGGTATTGTGCTTGCTATATTTTCAAGACTGAAAATAATATTTTCATAACTTTCAAGATTAGCTAACTCACCATTTACCTGATAAATTGATTTTCCAAGTGGTTCGACGACGGTAAAGATCTGTTGGGCATATTCATTAAGCTTTTGTTTATCTTCTTGCAGCAAATCAAGCTTTTGATAAGCCTCGTCACTCAGATTTGCCCTTTGCCGGGAGAGATTAAGAACGGAAGAAAGTTGTTCCAAAACATCTTTCTTGTTTGCTTTGTAGCTATGCAGAGTTAAGCAAAAATCATTAAGTCCTGCATAAGAAAGACGTTTCCGAACCACCTCGAGGGCAGCCATCTTTTCTGAGACAAATAGAACTTTCTTACCACAAGCTAAACATTCCGCAATAATATTTGTTATGGTTTGACTTTTCCCTGTACCAGGAGGGCCTTGCAGTACAAAACTAACTCCTTTTTTAGCAAGAAGAACGGCATCCTGTTGGCTTGAATCAGCATCAACAACTTGAAATATTTCAGAAGGCAATGTATGCGCATCATGGTCAAAATCGTTTACATCTTCATATGTAGAATCGAGGGCTGTGGTATCACCAGTTAGAGCCCGTACGATAGGATGACCTTTAATCTTATCCTTATGGATTTCTAAATCCCGATACATATTTATTTTTAAAAAAGAAAGCAGGGAAAGCCCTGTTTCATAAACGACTTCCCATCTATTAGTTCTTATTAACGAATTAACTTTCGAAAAATATTCTGACAGACTTTCTTCCGCATCAAATTCAGGAAGCTCAATCCCAAAATCATTTGACATTTTAAAAGCAAGCGTTGGATTGAATGTAATTTCATCCTCATGAAGACTTAGTACATAGGGCGATGTAATTGATTCTAATGTCAGCGTAACGGGAACTAGGATAATAGGTGATAAAAAATATTGTTCGGAGTTCAAATCCTCGCTCCATTTAAGGAAACCAAAGCAAAGGTAAAGAGTGTTTACTCCCTGTTCTTCCATGGCGGTTTTTGCTTTTTCGCGAAGATTGCGGAGTGTTTTTTGCTGATCCCTTATTGCCTGATTTGTTATAACATTTGTTTCCAAACTATTTTCTTGCTCATCGCATAGAAGGGAAACTTGGTCTTCGTCATAATATGGAAATTCTATAGGGCTTTCATTAACGACAAAGCTATCCCAGAGGTCTATAATAGATGGTTTTTGTATTCTCAAATTAGAACGCTTGGAATCTCGATAATTAAGCAAACGATTTCTTTTACCAAGGTCAAGTAGTTTGTTTTTCCATGTTTCAAGCTTCTGATCGATATTCGGCATATTAGGTATCCTCCTCAACTAATTCGACAATATCCCCAATGTTAACATTTAAAGAGGTGCAAACTTTTACTAGCGCATCCATACTCACATATTCATCTTTTCCTAATTTTGCAAGTGTCGATGTGCTGATATTTGCTTTTTCAAGTAAGTCTATTTTTTTCATGCCTTTATCGATAAGCAGTTTCCATAATTTTTTATAGGATATTTTCATTTTCGGTACCTCTCGGAATCCTCATATTAAATATATTATATAGCGCCTTCGATATAACGCAATAAAAAATTAACAAATATGAAAATTATATACTGAGAACAGCATTTTTTTTGTAAGGCAACCCAAGCCGACAAAATTCCGAACGAAGATATATTGGCAAATAGTATAGCTAATGAAACGGATTGATGGTATTTTGTGTTGCTGAAAGAGAGGTGTTATATTCATGGAAAGAGAAATAGCTGCCATTTACTGTCGGCTCAGTCAGGACGACGGCGATCTCGGCGAGAGCGGGAGTATCCAGACTCAAAAAGCGATACTTTACCCGATATTGCAAGGAAAATCATATCACCATCGGTGACTGTTATTGGGACGACGGCTGGACGGGTTTGAACTTCAACCGCCCGGATTTTAAGCGAATGATGGCTGACATCGAAGCAGGAAAAATCAACACGGTCATCGTAAATGACCTGTCTCGCTTTAGCAGGGAGTACGCCGAGATGGGACTCATCATCGAGCATTATTTCGAGGAGAAAAATATTAGTTTCATCTCACTGTACGACCGTGTAGATACGGCGAAAAGCAAGGACAATCTCAGTATGGCGATTACGAATGTTATGAACTCATTCTACGCAAGGCAGGATGGTCATGGCAATGGCGAAGGATGTTGAAATTGATGACGTGCTGATAGCCGAAGCCAGAGGGATGGCGAAAGAGCTTGCCTAATAGAATACAGATTGCGAACAGAGGAATATTTTGGTATAATTAGTCTAAATTATATGGGCTGCACGGAAAAGTTCGTACAGTTCATCTTACTGATTACAGCTTAAGAAGGTAAATCTAATGACATTGAATGTGCCAAAGTATTTTTGCATACATAATAAGATTGATGGATTCCTCGCTCAAGTAGAAAAGGTGCAAGCGGATGAACAATTGTCCCTTGATCTTGGGAAAATAGAATTCATCAATCCCAGTAATTTGATTATGTTGATAACGACAAGCAGAGTGATATTTGACGTGACACGCAAGAAGGTCAAATGGGTAAATGTATCAAGTGATGTCAGTGCATACCTTGAAAGGATTAATATCAGTAATGTCGACTTTATTGATTTTAAGCTACCGTCAGTATGGGAAAGATTATATAGAGGCTCTCATAAATCAAACACATTGATAGAACTTCGAACTATAGATGACTGGAAAGGCTGCGGGGACGCAGTAAAACGTACAAAAGAAATTTTACTTCAATGGTTTCCAACCCAATTGGGTAGATCTACAAATGAGATTTGCTCCCTCCTTTCGGAAACTGCAGAAAATAGTATTGACCATAGCAGCCCATCACCTGGACATGGATACTGTTATTATATCCTCCAAAAGTACCATAAAGAAGGCAAGGATCAGATTCAAATTGCTGTGGGCGATATCGGAATCGGAATACGAAGTAGCTTAAAGCGAATAGCTCCTGATTTTGTCAGCAATGATGTATTAGCGATAAAAAGAGCATTTTTTCAGGGAATGAGTGGACGTCCAGATAAAAGTGGTGGTCTCGGATATAAAAGAGTAAGGGAGATTCTAAAGCAACGAGGCGGCACGATTCACATTCGTTCCGGTTACGGGTCAATTACATATTCGGCTCATTCAGAAGAACAACAAAATACTGAGCATCGGTGCAGCTTTCCTGGTACTCAGATATTTTTTAAGATTTCCTCTTGACAGACATTGGACAGGCTGTATATAATTTAATTTAACTTCACCAAAGTTTCGTGAAGCACCTTGAAAGGATGCTGAAAGTGAATAAAATACTTGATGTATTAAAAATATCAAAACAAGTTGGCTTAGAGGACGTGTTGGTTTCCCGCCCGAAAGCACGGGAGATGTATAAAATTGCGTTGTCCCAAATCGGACAGCTTATCTCGGATGATGTGGTATACTGTGATTTTTCTGACATAACTGCGTGCAGTAGCTCATTTGCAGATGAATTTGTTTTAAACATTCAAAAACAAATATTGGATGTTGGAAACACTTTAATGGTTATAAAAAATGTTGTACCTGACGTTTTATACGATATCAATGCAGCACTAAGGCTTAGAAATGAAAAGGACTCGTTGAAGCTGTTACTTTTAAGTTATAACAATAAAGAATATGACATTGAAGGAGACAAATTAGAACCGAACCTTAAAGAAGTATTCTTGATGCTAAAATCTTTTGAGCAGATCACGGCGCGGGATGTTGCCCAGCGGCTTGATGTTGAAATCAATAATGCAAGCAATAGGCTAAAGAAGCTACATGTTTTACACTTAGCATTAAGGCGAGAAGTAGATACTGAAACCGGTTTGCGCCACGCATATTACCTGCCATAAGCAATTATAAATTCCCTCGCTGAGGGAATTTATTCGGCAGACAACTTCACGAAAGTTTGGTGAAGTAAAATAAGAGCAGGATAAGTCCTTGCCTTTATATAAATTTCAAAAACATTCTCTAAGGAGGAAAAAACAATGGAACACGAAAATAAGGAAAAGAAATTAGTCACAATCTATGTGGAAAGCACGCCTCATGAATGGCCTAAAGGGGAAATTACATACGCTGAAGTAGTTACCCTTGAGGTGCCAGACTATCCGCAGCATCCTGAGATCACCTATTCGGTGAAGTACTCGAGAGGCCAGGGAAACAAGCCGGAAGGAACACTTGCTCCCGGAGGCACTGTAAAAGTCAAGGAAGGAATGAGATTCAATGTTTCAGAAACTGGTCAGTCATAATGATGATGTCAAGCGTTTGGTGGACAAGGGATATGCCGTTGGCTATGACAGCGGCTATCTCATTGTAAGGGATATCCCATACCTAGATCAGGAGCTTAAGCTTCAGGTGGGTGCGATTGTATCGAAGCTTGAGTTTATTGATCAAAATAGGGTTAAACAAGACGACCACCAAGTTTTTTTTGCAGGGTGTTCTCCGTATAACCTTGACGGCAAACTGATTCCCAACCTTGGAGACAGGACTGCGACCCTTACTCTCGGCGAGGGTAGTAAAGATGTTACCGTAGAACGTCGCTTTTCAAATAAGCCTTATATTAATGGTTTACCCACTGGGTTTAATGATTTTTTTGAAAAGATTGAAAGTTATGTTACTATTATTTCTGGGCCGGCAATGGAGAAATATAATAAAAGTCCATATACATTCAGAACGGTAGAACAAGTAAACGAGAATTCTGTGTTTAAATTTCAGGACACGCTCACATCCAGAGCAGAGATAGCTGACTTAACAGTAAATTTTAAGGATGATGTAATCGCTATAATCGGTCTGGGTGGTACCGGTGCATATGTTCTTGATTTTATTGCCAAGACACCGGTCAAAGAAATCCGTGCCTTTGATTTAGATCCATACCATGTTCATAATGCGTTCCGTTCGCCTGGAAGGTTGCAAGAGGATGAGCTCGGCAGGCTAAAGGTCGAAGTTTTAGGATCAAGATATGAAAATTTCCGCTATGGACTGAAAGCTGAGCCAAAGTTTATCGATGCGACTTCTCATGACGAATTAAACGGCGTAACCTTTGCATTTGTATGTGTTGATAAAGGAACCTCTCGTGCGGGCATCATTGACCTTTTAACATCTATGAAAATTCCCTTCATTGATGTGGGGATGGGGCTGAATAGAAAAGCTGGGAAGATAAAAGGTATGATTCGTACTTCTTATTTTTCAACTGATGAAGCGCAGGTATCCGAAGGGAAGAGCCGTATCCCTTTGACCGATAATCCGGATAATGTGTATAAGACCAATATCCAGATTGGAGAACTTAATGCACTTAATGCTTGCTTGGCAGTTATAAGATATAAGCAGTTACGCGGATTTTATATGGAATCCATGGATGAAAATTATGAAGTTTTATTTAATATTTCTGACATGACGATGGCGGGGAGTGATTCAACTGTCAACCAGGATGATGAGAATTCAGCTACAGCGGGTAGTTCATATACCAAAAGAGTTGGAGCAAGGAGTGCTTTATGTATCCGAGGAATTCGAAACTGCCGCTCATCTTTGCGCTTGTGGATGCGGCGCTAAAATACGTACTCCATTCGGCCCTACAGAGTGGACTTTTTATTATACACTTGCCGGACCAACACTTCGTCCTTCTATTGGTAATTGGCAGCAGCCTTGTAAATCGCATTATATTATAAACAAAGGTCAAATCATTTGGGCTGCTGAGTGGTCAGATGACGAAATTAAGGCAGGACGTGCTACCGAAGAATTACGTAGGAAAGCTTATTACGATAATCTGTATAAGAACAAGAGCATTTTGAGAAGAGCATGGAACTGGATCAAGAAATTGTTCAGTTAATATAGATTGCGAATAAAGGCATATTTTGGTATAATATGTTCAAATAGGGGAACACAATGAGAATGCTTTAAACCCCTCGATTTCGAGGGGTTTAACATTGCAGGAGTATATATTATGAATGCCGAATTATCAAATGCTGAGAAATTTATAGATTGGCTTAAGACAAAATCACGCTTAAACGCTATTTCTTCGAGCGCAGGCGAAAGATTTGTTAAGCGAGGGCAAGTATACTGGTGTCATTTCGGAATCAACATCGGAAGTGAAATGAGCAAGACCACTCCGAGACCGGCGATTATTGTACAGAATTATATTGGCAATTCAAAATCGCCGAACACAATCGTTGTACCGGTTACCCATGATAGCGGTACTTTTCCCTGCTTAGTCCCGTTGACACCTATAGTTGACCAATCAACTGGCAAGACCATTTTAGATGGACAGGCAAACACCGCAAATATCGTCTGTGTCAGTAAAGCTCGTCTGGGTGACTTGATAGCAACCCTCTCAAATGCAGACATGAAGAAGGTCGACGAAAGCATGGCACAGACCTTAGAACTGATGCATTATCAAAAGGAATTAAAAGAGAAATATGAGAAGCTTGTTAAATATACGGAAAAAGTTAAGACTGAACGTAATGCCGCACTGGATATAATCTGCAGCGCAAAAGAGCTGATTAACAAGGATGGTTTCACGGAGCAGTCGCAAAAAAGTTTGTTGGAGCTACTTGACAAATACCGAAATTGACGCTAAAATGAAGCTACAAAAATTTGTTTGTTGAATACAGACAGGCATATGGTTATCTTAAAGGCAAGGAGACTTCGAATAAGTCTCCTTTATACTTTGTATCATATATTTTTATTTGCATATACTGATATTACAAAGGAAGACCTGATAGAAAATCAGGTCTTATACAGATTAAACCCGTCGATTTCGGCGGGTTTAATCATACTACCTTATGAACAATCAGCAGGTCGTGCGTTCAAGTCGCATCACCAGCTCCAAAATTACCGTGTAGTTAAAAACTGTACGGTTTTTTTTATTTCAAATTTCTACTTATTGTTTCAACAAAATAGCAATTATGATACAATATGAATTACCAAAAAACTACTATTATATTATTATTTATGGCGCAGAGAGTGTGAAGGAAGGATTCGATTATGCTTGCTGTTTATACATTAGGAAGGTTTGATGTAATTAAGGATGGCAGTTCGCTTGTTATGAATTCTGCTGGATCAAAAAAGATTTTGGAGCTTTTTAAGTTCATGCTCACACACAAGGACAGATCTTTTACACCCGAATCTCTTATGAATAACCTCTGGGTTTCGGAGGAATATAGCGACCCCCGCAGCACCCTACGCAAACAGATGCACCGCTTACGACAAGCTATGGGAGAGGACGCCGCTGATGAGGTCAATAATACCATTCTGTTTATCAACGGTTACTACAGGTGGAATGACCAGATAAGCATTGAAGTAGATGCTGAGATGTTTGAGAAATATATAAAAAATGGGGATGCCCAGAAGGAAAAGTCACCGGATGCAGCGTTGGAGAATTATAATAAAGCTATTGATTTATACGTTGGAGACTATTTGACCGAGTGTACCAATCAGTATTGGGTCTACTCAGCAAGAAACCATTACAGGCGGTTGTACCTGAAAACTGTAATGAATACTATAGAGCTGCTCAAAGCCAGGGAAGCCTACGATGAAATAATGTACATATGCCAGAAAGCAATAAAAATAGATGTTTACGAGGAAGTATTCCACATAAATCTTCTTGAGGCATTCATGATGAACGGTGAGTTTCGCCAGGCGTTTGAGCATTACGATTATATAACCGGATTTTACGAACGGGAAATGGGAGTCAAGCCTTCAGAAGAGATGAGAGCTATCTATAAAAGGCTTCTGGCTTCCCAGAACAGAACAAATGTTGAATGCAATTTCAATGATGTGCTTGGAAAAGTTGTTTGCTATGAAAGAGCCTTTTATTGTGAGCCGGAGGTATTCAAGTCCATTTATGAGATGGAGAGAAGAACAAGTCAGCGGCAAAAAATTTGCTCCAGTATTGGGGTTATAACTGTAAATCCCATACAAGGCTATACATACTCACAAAACGAAATGCGTATGAACAAGATAAAGCAGCTATTGCTTCAACAGCTGCGAAAAGGTGATACAATAACCTGCTGGAACTATTGGCAGTTTGCTGTGCTTCTTCCGAGTGCGTGTGGGGAAATTGCCGAGAAGGTCCTCAAAAGGATTCTAGATCCGGAGGATGTAAAAATTCTCGTTAGCCAGGTTGACGAAGTACAATCATTAAAAAACATAATTAGCTGATATTAATAATGCTTATATTTTTAGAAAGTGCTGGCAGGCACTTTTTTTTTGTCACGGAAACGGAACGGAAATTTACGCGCAGATGTCACAGCAGATTAATATAATTTCCTTAAGTAAAGCAATATATAATGATAAACGATTGTAAAATTTGATAAAACTTGTAAAGGAGAGAAGAGTAATAATGAAAGTAAAATTAAACAAATTATTATTTAATAAAAAAATCTTTTCATTGATAATGGTAGCTTCAATTTTAATTGGTATGCTCCCGACATCGGCTAGCGCATTGGCTGCCGGTTTACAGATTAAGGCCGGCAGCATAGGAGCAGATGGTGAAACCAATCTGCCGTCAAGCCTGGGAAACGGGCAGATCTGGACAGACAAGAGTGTAATACCGGATTCGAGCAATCCCGGAGAATTTACAATAAAACTGCGAGCTACAGGCCAGGATTATAAGATTTCAATTCCCGGAGAAAGACAGAAACTGGATGTAGTACTGGTACTTGATGTTTCAAAATCAATGAATGATAAACCGGCAGGTCAAACCAAAACAAAACTGGAAGCCATGGAAGATGCTGCTAAAGCTGCTGTGTCATCTTTACTAAGTGTTAGCGGAAATCGTGTGGCAATCGTGAGCTATAGTGATAGTGCTACCCGGAAAACTGGGAGCAATAATAGCAGTGCATTTTTAACAAATGCGAATACACTCAATAGTGCAATTAGTGGTTTAAGTGCTGATGGGTATACCAATATTCAAAATGCCTTCCTTATTGCACAGCAAATCATTGCGGCGAGAACTGTAAATAACAATAAACCGGTTATCATTTTAATGAGTGATGGTGAACCCACAGTTTATCACACAAGCTTAACAAACCATACAGACAGTAATAGAACTAGAAATATGAGTTCTGGTTCTAATTTTGTATGGTGGACGATACAACAGGCTATGAAGGCTAAGAATGAAATATCTGACCTCAGAATTTATACCATAGGTTTTGGCGTTGGAAGCAATGCCTATGCTGTAGCCACATTAATGCCAACCGCGGCAAACACTGCACCATATAGGCCAGCACAAACAACATTTAACCACAAATACTGGGAAGAAGGCAGCAGTATTACCTCAAACGGTGCACAAGATCTCTTTGATACATTCACAAGGATAATAGACACATTGATTTCATCCAAGCCCACCAGTGTTACCAACGAAGGTATACATACAGGTATAGCCATTGAAGACTTTATCGGAGAAGGCTTTGAAGTTGTTGAGCCTCTTCCTGATGGCCTGACACAAGTAGGCAATAAGATTACATGGACTATTGGCGGCGACGAGTTTAAGACTATGCCCTACGACAGCACTTCGCTTGATACAAATAAGATCCATGAAAAAACTTTTAAAGTCAGGATCAGCGACAATGCAACCGTAGCAAAGGAATACAAAACCAATGCATCGGCTCATGCTAAATTCAACGTTTCCGGAGATAATCCTTATTATAATGAGATAGGTGATGTAACTGTCCAACTTACAAACAAAGGCTGGCTTACTCTTGAACCTATTCCGCCTATGCAGGCAGTAGTCAAGATTAACAAGGTTGTAAACGGCCCGATAAGCGGTGAACACACCTTTACATTTGATATTTATGGTCCTAACAGAACTAAGCTAAACGATAGTGATATTACCATAACAGTAGATGAATCTAATAAGTCTCGCTCTGTTGAAGTACCGGTGGAGCTGCCATATAACATGTATGTAAACGGCAAGGCAACTCTTAGTGTAGAAGAAAGAGTACCAACACCCATGCCGGTTCACTGGACATATGACATGGTCAAAACAGTAGTCTTCACACAAGGTAACATCAATGAGATGAAAAAAGTAACCTTTATCAATACATATGCGCCGAAAGGTACCTTGACAGTTACTAAGCTGTGGGGAGAGAGTGAACCTGCAAGCGACATAACCTTTGAGTTACAGAAAAAGGTAAGTGAAAATAATTGGGTAAAGGTAGGCGAGAGCTCTTATATTATACCGAAGGGTAGTACAACCGGCGTATCTATATCTGACCTTGAGCTCGGAGTAGAGTACCGTGTTGTTGAGACATCAATAGCCGACTTCAATACAGAATATAGCCCCGAATATGTAGTATTTACCCCCGACAATCTCAATAAGACAATAACGATAACCAATACATATCAACAGCCTGTTTATGAAATCACAGTAAACAAGGTGTGGGATGATAATGACAACGAAGCGGGCGACAGACCGACAAGCATCCAATTTAAAGTGTTTGACAGTACCGGTACACAAAAAGATACTCTTGAGATACAGCCGGACGCAAACGGCAATTGGAGCGGGGTCTTTGAGACAACAGTTGCCGATACATATACCTTTGAAGAGATTGTTCCAAAGGATTATGTAGTGGATGCCGAAACAAAGAACGCTGTGGTAACAAATGGTGACCGCACAGAATCAATTACTTTTACAAACAGATATGTAGTACCTACTGCTACCTTGGAAATTATTAAGGTGTGGGAAGGCGAGAATGGCGATCGCAGATTCCGCCCGGATGATATTACTGTTAATGTATATAAAGATAATGCTGAAGAACCTTTTGCCAGCGTAACTTTGGAAGCTAGTGAAGGTTGGAAAAAGAAACTGACAGAGCTGGATTTTGGTACCTATAGTGTTGAGGAAGTTTCAGTATCCGATTACACAACCGGATATACATCTAATCCGGTAACCTTGGTTAAGGATGGGGAAAGGAATGGAACCATAGTTATTACCAATTACTTCAGCAATCCCACCGGTGAAATCACGGTAAATAAGACGTGGGCAGACAGAGGAGTATCTATAGATGAGATCAGACCGAATTCTATAACCATAACTCTTACAAATGTCGCGATTGAACCTCTCACGGCAGTACTTTCTGATGATAATGGCTGGACATACACCTTCAATGGTCTGCCTCTTAGCGGAACCTATACCGTAACCGAAAGCGATGACAGCGGAAAGCTTGTTAACTATAGGCTTAGCGGAAATACATCGGTTGTATTGGACAATATCAATCGGAAAGGTACGCTTAACCTGACAAACACCTATGCAAAGGGTACTATTACAGTAACAAAAGAATGGGTAGACCTAAACAATCCTGAAGCAGATTTGCCTGCCAATGCAACCATTACGCTTAAGAAAAGAGTAGAGGGAACAGAAAATACAACAGGTGATGGAATATTTGTGGTAGACACTGTAACTCTCACCAGAGGTAGTTTCTCACATACATTCTATGATCTTGAGCTCAGTGATGGTGAAAAAGTGGTAACATATTTCGTAGAAGAATATGGAATTCTATTCTATACCACATCAATTGACAATGAATTTGTAGTGCTGGACAATGATAATCCTAATGGAGCGTTTACCGTAACCAACACCTATACTGATCCGAAGGGAAGCCTCACAGTATATAAGGAATGGAATCACGGCAACAATCCTTCAGACAAACAGCCAGACAGCGTAACAGTGAAGCTTTACAAGAATGGGGTCTTCCTGACAGAAGCAGCATTTACGGGAAGCCATACATTCGTTGATCTTGAACTGGGCGCAGAGTATACAATTGTAGAAGCTGCAGTGGATAATTACAGTACCGGCTTCAGCGGTTCTGAATCCTATACGCCGAGTAAGGTTAATGGTTCAGTGCCTGAAGGCTCAATAACCATCACCAACACCTATATTCCTGAGACCGGCGCAATAAAGGTTTCCAAAGTATGGGAAGACGACGGCCCTATAGCAGACGAGATTACAGTATCACTTAGAAGAAGCTATGGTGAGAATAGTGACAGCGGGTGGGTTAGAACCTTGACACTGAATGATGAAAACGGCTGGACAGATACAGTAACAGGACTTGAGCTCTACGGCCCCGGAGGAGTTCCATACAGATACTCTGCAATAGAGCAGGCCTTTGAAAACAGTGTGCTGTACCGGGTAGAAAACCTTACCACTCCAACACTGATAAAAGGTGAAACAGCCGAAATAACCATCAGAAATATTTATACCCCTGAAAAAGGCACCCTTATAATCAGTAAGGTTTGGGAAGGAGAAGATTATACTCCGGATGAGATTGAGGTAAGGCTGATTGTCAATGGCAAACCAGAGGAAACAACTATGGTCCTCAACAACGAAAATTCCTGGACGGTAGAACTTAATAATCTGAATGTGAATAATACCTACAGCGTTGAGGAAGTAGACCCGGCAGAGGAGTATGAGGTATCCTACAGCAGTGATAATATAACCTTCAGTACAGAGAATCTGGAGCAAGAGATTGTTATCACAAACACAAGAACAGAGGATATGCCTGAGCTGGAATTAATTAAGACAACCAATACTCCAAGCATCGTGCTGTCAGGCGGAACAGGAACCTTCAGCTACCAGCTAGAAATCAAGAATACCGGTAACAGAACATTACGTAATGTTTCGGTAGTTGATGAAATGGACCTTGACGGAGTGAACTATGTATATTCGGAAGGCTGGACCAAGCTGGAAGATGGCGTGTTTGAACGCTATGTAGCTGATACTATGGCGCCCGGTGCAGTCAAACATATCAGTTATACAGTAACCGTAAACAGAGCCGGTACCTACAATAACACCGCTACGGCAACCGGATATTACATGGGTAGCTATTATGAACCTCCGGTAGCTTATAGAGAAAGTTCATTCTCCGTAATGGCGGAAGAGTATGATCCTGAACTGGGATATCCTGTAACTGCTTCAGATAGTGCGATTGCGATAGCAAGAATTCCTGATACGGTTCCTTCAGACAATCCGCCCACATCACAGGGTACTGTACGAGTTCAGTTTGTTGATGAAGACGGAGGCGTATTATCCACCGGATATGAGCTCAGCGGTTCTGTAGGAACAAGCTATCAGACTGCAGCAAGAGATATACCGAGCTATACCCTCACAGCGGTTCCCGCTAACGCCACCGGAACCTTCATAAATGGAACCGTTACAGTAGTGTATGTATATAAGACTGCTGTTGATGAGCCTGAGGAAGAAGAGTTTGAGAATGAAGTGATCCCGGAGGGAACACCGGAAGAACCAATCCTAGATGAGGAGGTTCCTCAGGACGGAGATATCCTACCACAAACAGGACTACCTATAGTAACAGTACCACAGCTGTTTGGCGGATCACTAATAGCTCTAGGACTCTACTTTGGAAGAAAATCCAAAAAAGAGGAAGAAGAATAATCACAATGAAGTAAAATGAATTAACTAAATGAAACTGGCAGATAATCGCTTAGATTGTCTGCCAGTTTCATTTAGTAGAGAATCAATAACCATATAGACAATCTTTCATGTCGAAAAAATCATGTTTCATGCATCGGACGGTTTTTTGAATGTAGTTTTTGTTACACTCGATATAATTTGTTAATCTTTTCTGTAGCTAATGCATAAATGAGGATTTTTTGTCATTGTCTACTTAAAAAATTAATGTTGATTTGTGATAAAATATTGTTGATATACAGAGTAACTAAATGAAAGGAAATTATTATGAATAAGCTTACAAAAAAAGTTTGGGCTTCCTTTCTACTCATTGGATTGGCAGGGCAATTTGCGTGGACAATTGAGAATATGTACTTCAATGTTTACCTTTATAACACAATCTCTACTGATCCAAACAATATTGCAATAATGGTAGCTGCCAGCGCAATTGTTGCCACTCTAACTACTCTGCTTATGGGAGCGCTTTCTGATAGAGTGGGGAAACGCAAGATATTTATTTGCGGAGGATACATATTGTGGGGCTTATCCACCATGGCCTTTGGCTTTATTAGTGTGGATAATATAAAGATGTGGTTTCCTGCCTTAAATGCTACCTCAGCGGCGGCTACAATTCTTATTATAATGGACTGTATAATGACGTTCTTCGGCTCGAGTGCCAATGATGCAGCCTTTAACGCCTACATCACTGATATAACAGACAAGGAAAACAGAGGAAGGGTCGAATCGGTTCTTACTATTCTGCCCATGATTTCCATGCTGGTTATTTTCGGCGCATTTGACTCAATGACTCAGGCAGGTAAATGGAAAGAGTTTTTCGCTATATTTGGAGCACTTGCAACAATTACGGGAATAATCTCAGTTTTTCTCCTTCAAGAAAGTAAGATTGAGAAAAAGAATGACAATTATTTTGCTAACCTAATCTATGGTTTCAAGCCTGCGGTAATACGGGGCAATCCCTTATTGTATACTGCTCTTTGTGCTTTTGGCCTGTTTTCAATTGCTGTGCAGGTTTTCTTTCCATATCTTATTATATATCTTCAGAATTACTTAAATATCAGTAACTATGCAATCGTGCTGGGTATTGTGCTGATTATAGCTTCGGTGGTAAGTGTAATCGGTGGTAATTTTATCGATAGAATCGGTAAGCTTAAATTTGCCTTACCTGCTGTTATTGTCATGCTTTTAGGGCTCACCGGTATGTTTTTTTCCCGTTCAATACTCGAAGTTATTATAACAGGTACAATTATGATGTCAGGTTTTATGCTTGTGTCGGCAACCCTGTCTGCAACTGTGCGGGATTATACACCGGTTGACAAAGTCGGACTTTTTCAAGGCATCCGCATGATTTTTGCTGTTCTGTTACCCATGGTGACCGGACCTTTTATCGGAGCTGCAGTTATTAAGAACAGCAACAGCACATACATTGATTTGGGTGTGGTAAAAAATGTACCTACACCGGCTATCTTCCTTGCATCAGCAGTTGTTTTACTGCTTGCGGTAATCCCAATTATATTTTTGAAACGGAGACAAAGCCATGAAAACAATATGGGGAGAAAAGCTTGATAAGTCCAATATTTTACCGGAATATCCGCGTCCACAGATGGTAAGGGAGAGCTACTTTAATTTAAACGGTATCTGGAACTATGCCATTACCGAATCTGAGAATCTTCCGGATAACTTTGACGGAGAAATTCTCGTGCCCTTCTCGCCAGAATGTGAACTAAGCGGGGTAAAACGTTCTCTTTCTCCTACACAAACATTATGGTATCAACGTGTATTTATTCTACCCGAGGATTTTAATATAGGGCGTGTGCTTATACATTTCGGCGCTGTTGATCAGGTGGCAACCGTATTTATAAATGGAATTGAGGTATGTACCCATGTCGGAGGCTATACGCCCTTTAGCGCTGATATTACCTCAAGCTTACAGGAAGAAAACACAATTCTGGTGAAGGTTCGGGATTATAGTGATACTTCATATCATTCCCGAGGCAAACAAAAAAGTAAGCGCGGAGGCATCTGGTATACTGCCCAAAGCGGTATATGGCAAACTGTCTGGCTGGAAAGTGTACCGGCGGAATATATCATCGGGTTGCGCATAACCCCGTTGTTTGATGAAAGCGCCGTGGAACTGACGGTTATAGCCCAGGGTTCATACGAATGTTGTGCCCATATTGCCTCAGACGTTATAACATTTATGTCCAATACGCTAACCAAGATAAGTATGCCATCATTTATTCCCTGGACACCTGAAAACCCTCATATTTATGATTTGAAAATTAAGATGGGGGAGGACTTGGTAAAGAGCTATTTCGGCATGCGAAAATTCTCGATAGAGCCCGATAAAGACGGGGTAAAGCGGTTATTTTTAAATAACGAGCCATATTTCCACAACGGACTTTTGGATCAGGGCTATTATAGTGATGGCATGTATACCGCACCGAGCGATGAAGCTATGATATTTGACATACAAACTGCCAAGGATATGGGTTTTAACATGTTAAGAAAGCATATTAAAATCGAGCCGCTTCGCTGGTATTATCACTGTGATCGAATTGGTATGCTGGTTTGGCAAGACATGATAAACGGTGGTGGAGACTACCGGTTTATGACTATTACTTCTCCTGTGATGACGGGAAAACATATTAAAGACAATAACTATAAGAGGTTCGCCCGTGAAGAAGAAGAGGGCCGCATTCAATACTACCGGGAGCTTGATGAGATGATTAATCACTTATACAATTCGGTGTCAATTGCAATGTGGGTTCCGTTTAATGAAGGGTGGGGTCAGTTTGATGCAAAGGAGGCTGTCAAGAGGATTCAAAAATTGGATACGACCAGAACCATTGACCATGCCAGCGGTTGGCATGATCAGTTTATCGGAGACATAAAAAGCCTTCATGTTTATTTTAAAAAATATGTCTTTAAGAAGGATAAACTAAACCGGGCGGTTATTTTATCCGAATTTGGAGGTTATAACTTTCGTATAAACGGGCATAGCTTTAATGAAAAGGATTTCGGCTACAAGAGGTTCGAATCTGAAGAAGCTTTCCTGGAAGCTTATAGGAACCTCTATGAAAATGAGATTATTCCGGCAAAGGAACAGGGACTTTGCGCGGCAGTCTATACTCAGCTGACTGATGTGGAGGACGAGTTAAACGGGTTAATTACTTATGATCGGAAAACCATAAAATTGCCCATTGAAAAGATAAGAGCGATTAATGCAAAAATTTCTTTTTAATTATATGTTACAAAAGCCAATTTTTGTGGTTATTACCTAATAGGTAAATATTGGAGTGGAAATAATTGATATATCAAAAAACTCTGCTATAATAAACAGTATGCGTTTTGTTATCTTGTCTTATATAGTCAGTTAGCTGCTTAGATTTAGCAGATTTTGCAGAAAAGGTGTTTTTATGGATTGGAGGGAAAAGCTTAAGCAATTAACAGGGGTTGAAAAGGAAGATGAATCAAGTATCTGGCACGCAGTTTTTGTTAAGACAGGTGATGAAGATATAGTTAAGCAAAAAATTGCTTACGCCTTTAAAGATTCTAATATTTCCCCCGTAATTCCAAAACGAAAGATTGACGAGAGAAAAAATGGTGTATGGCTTGAAAAGATAAAACCACTTTTTCCCGGTTATATATTAATTCAGGGTAATATAATAACTGAAGATTATTACACATTAAAGACAGTTCCTGGCATTCTTAAGATACTTAAGGATAACAATGAGCTCTATCGTATCAATCCTGATGAAATAAAGGTTATCAGCAGACTTATGACTAACGGAGAGCTTATTGGTACATCAACAGCATTTCAACAAGGCGACAGCATAGTAATCACCGAAGGCCCGCTTCATGGTATGGAAGGCTTAATTCAATCTATTGATCAGCGCAAAGGCAGAGTAAGGGTCAATATCAGTTTTCTTGGCGACAATAGAACTGTAGATTTGAGCATTAAGCTTATCACAACTGCAACAGCATGAATCATAATCTTATTATCGGTGTTTCGGCCCGGTAAAAAGAGAATGAGGAGATATTCTCTACATAAGAGAAGAGCCTTAATAAGTAAGGCTCTTTTGGCGAAGCTATGCCCTGATGGGCAATATAAAGGAAATAGTTTCATAGGGAAATAATATCAAAAAATCAATGTTTCCGATTGGAGGCAATAAAATTGAGCTGGAAGAAAAACAAGACCCATATTAATATATTGCAGATAATAGCAGACTTAGTCTGCCTTTTGGCTGACTATTTCATTTCCATATTTTTAGCAGGTGCTATCTTTCACAAAATTGATTTGGTCGAATACCTGTGGATACCTGTCCTTTTTGGGATGGTGTATATATTCACAATGTTTACCTCAGAGATGTATTATCGCTCAACCTTCACCTATCAGGACAGGACATTGAAGTATGTCATAAGAGCATGTCTTTTAGCGACTGTATTTTGTTTGGTCATGATGCCCTTCACCGCAAAAGATACTTTTACTCTTAATATATTACTTATATATATACTAGTTGCTATCATTATTATCTCCATACAATACCTGGTTGTTCAGGAGCTACGTCAGGCCCTTAGCGGTAAATGGAGAAAACGAGCTGTAATTATCGGGCTTCAGGAAAACATACAGGAATACCTTTATTATATAAAAAAGACGAGCTTCCAGGTTGATGTAGTAGGATGTATTTCAATTGATGATTCCAATTATCTCTCTGAGAGAAATCTTGGGAAGATTGAAGATTTGGGCTCCATACTAAAGAATCAAATTATTGATGAGATTATTTTCACTGTACCATGCAGTCTTATGGAAGACATTAGACCTTATATTCTATTGTGCAAGGATAGAGGGTTTACAGTTCGTCTAGCAGTGGACTTCTTTGAAGGAGAGGGTCAAAACAGTTCAGTTCATTCTGTGGGCACCATACCGGTATTTACCTACGAAAATGCATCATTGAATGATGTTCAGAATCTCGTAAAGAGAGCAATAGATATATTTGGTGCAATAATAGGACTAATATTTACCGCAATAGTATCGATATTTATAATTCCGCTTATCTTTATTCAAACCGGCGGACCTATATTTAAACGAATGAGTTATCTTTCAGTAAACGGGAGGCATTTCATACTATATTGCTTTAAAACCGGTCCAAAAGGTGGAAAGTCGGAAAGCTTCATAAGTAAGTTCTTAAGAAGAACAAGTATGAATTATCTTCCTATGTTCTGGAATGTCCTTAAAGGAGACATGAGCCTTGTAGGAAGCCTGCCTGTTCCGGCTGTAAATAGTAATGCTCTTGGGAATAATCAGCACAAAAATATTACTTTGAAACCTGGATTAACTGGAACATGGAGATTTACGGATCGAAAAAGACTTAGTGACGGCGATTATATGGCTGAGCTAAATAATAGGTATATTAATAACTGGACATTCATAAAAGATTTGTGGATTATACTGAAAACCATAGCGTTAATTCTAACAACAAAAACTAATGGCATTCGAACTAGTCTTTTTGCCTGTCTGGAAGAAAACAGCTATGGTGTAGAAACCATTTTATAAAGGCAACGCCTGAAGAATCTGATAGAGGTGAAATTATTGAAAAGACTTATTAAACTATTTACCCTTCCTGGTCTTTTAATTTTTGATACGATAGTTACTTTTTTAGCAGCCTATGCTGGTATATTGATCCGCTTTGATGGCAATGTGCCACAGGAATATTTTCAATATATACCTGTGTTCTGGCTCATGTCAGCGTTAACTCTTATTGTTTCAGGTATTATCACTGGTTGCTATTTTAATGTATGGGAAAGAGCTGGTATTAGTGAAATGGTAAGGCAAGTCATGGCCGTTACCATAACATATATAGCAGTATATTTAATAAACATCATTATGGATATGCATATTCCCCGTGGTGCCATACTGATTGCAACCTTTATCTGTATGTTTGGAACAGTCGGTATCCGTCTTTCATTCAGGATAGGTGTATGGGGACTCTCTCATTTAAAGCATGGAAAGCGAGGAAAAATAAACCGTATATTAATTATTGGAGCAGGTCAGGCAGGTACCTTCCTTGCCAGCCACCTTTTTGCCAGCAAAGACGAAAGAACCCCTGTGGGCTTTATAGACGATAATGTTAAGTTGTGGAACAGATGGATTAACGGTCTTCCTGTGTTCGGCGGAAGGGAGAGTCTCCGAACAATTCTTAAGCAGCAGCGCGTTAATGAGGTTATTATAGCTGTAGAGAAAGCCGATAAGGCTTTTGTCCGAGATATATTCGAAAAGTGCCAGTCAATGAAATGCAGACTGCGCCGGTATGAAACCCTTCATGAAATAGGCGAAAATGATTTATCCAAGGTTCATATTCGTGATGTGGACGTAGAGGAACTATTAGGAAGGGATCAGGTTCAACTTAATATGGACGCCGTAAAATCATATATATATGGAATGACTGTATTAGTTACAGGAGGTGCCGGTTCAATCGGTTCGGAAATCTGCCGCCAGGTTCTAGATGATGGCTGTAAAAAGCTTATAATTTTTGATTTTAATGAAAACGGACTGTTTGAAATAGATAATGAAATAACGGCAAAATACGGAAAAGAAAGGCATGAAACCGTATTAGGCTCAATTCGTGAGTATAACAGGCTGGAAGAGGTGTTTTCCAAATTCAAGCCTGATGTTGTATTCCATGCTGCAGCCCATAAGCACGTTCCTATGATGGAGTGGAATCCTTTAGAAGCAATTAAAAATAACGTATTTGGTACTCTTAATGTAGCAAAAGCCGCTGACAAGTATAATGTAAAGAAATTTATACTGATTTCCACCGATAAAGCAGTAAATCCTCCCAATATTATGGGAGCTTCAAAGAGGATAGCAGAGCTCTGTCTTCAAATGATGGATGCCAACTCAGAAACAGAGTATGCGGCTGTTCGTTTCGGTAATGTACTTGGCAGCAATGGAAGCGTAGTTCCATTTTTTAAAAATCAGATTGCAAATGGTGGGCCTGTAACAGTGACCCACCCGGATATAAAGCGTTATTTTATGACCATACCTGAAGCAGTGCAGCTTGTTTTACAGGCGGGAGCAATGGCGTCGGGCGGAGAGATTTTTGTACTTGATATGGGAAAACCCGTTAAGATTGTGGACCTTGCTAAAGCTCTGATACAGTTGTCAGGACTTGAACCGGACAAAGATATTAAGATAGAATTTACGGGATTAAGGTCCGGCGAAAAGCTATTCGAGGAAATTAACCTCTCAGATGAGGAAGTAAGTAAAACAGAGAATGACAAGATATTTGTTCTTAAGCACGGAGAGCATAACTATATAAAGATTTCACATCAAATTCAAACATTAAACAGACATATTCATTCCTCGAAGCCGGACTTGGCTTTCCAGACCGTTAAAGATATGGTGCCAACCTATCATGTTGATTCTGATAGTGATGGTCTGATTGTTACAAAGCTTGATTCGGCAAGCAAAGTCAGTGAGAATTTGATTGGAGGAATAAAAAATATATGACCCATTATTATCATGTAAAAAGGATATTGGATATCGTTTTTAGCTTAGGGGCATTGATAGTGCTGATTCCTATATTAATAATAGTATCAATATTAATTCCCATTGATTCTAAAGGACCCATATTATTTACACAGGAGCGATTAGGAAGAAACGGCAAAGTCTTCGGAATATATAAATTCAGAACAATGATTGTAGGAGCAATAAATTTGGGGCAGGGGCTTAAAACCGGTGAAGGCGATGAAAGAATTACAAAGATAGGCAAATTTCTTAGAAAAACAAGTTTAGATGAATTACCACAGCTTATAAATGTATTAAAAGGAGATATGAGTATCATTGGACCAAGACCTCCTGTTACATATCATCCTTACAAATACGAAGAGTATGACTCTACTCAAAAAAAGAGGTTTTTATTAAGGCCTGGAATATCCGGTTATGCTCAGGTAATGGTCAGAAATGCAGTCCCATGGGATGAGAGAATTAAATACGATGTTTATTATTATGAGAACTTAAGTTTACTGTTTGATGTAAAAATATTTTTTAAAACAATTCAGACTGTTTTAAGTAAAAGAAATATATATCATAATGAAAAAAAATCATCTACCCAGAAAAGTCAAATAGAAAATAGCATATAAAATATTTGAATAAAGGAATAGACTTAATATGAATATATTAATTACAAGTGCGGGACGAAGAACACAACTCCTTAGTTACTTCAAGAAAGAACTGGACGATAAGGGGACTTTAATTGCTACTGATGCCAGCAGATTGGCACCGGCCTTGTATGTTGCAGATAAGTATCATATAGTTCCTCCCGTTGGTGACAATAACTATGTTGATTATATTATTGATATATGCTTAAAAGAAAAAGTAACAGGTGTTCTTTCTCTTATTGACCCGGAGCTTTCTATTCTGTCTGCAAACATAAACAAATTTGAAAATCATGGAATACAAGTAATTGTATCGCCATACGATGTTTGCGAACTATTTATAGACAAATTTAATGTACAGGCTTTCTGTTTGAAGAATGAATTTAAATACCCTAAAACATACGATAAACTGGATGATTTCCAGAAAGCTTTTTTAAATAAAGAGATTGAATTTCCTGTATTTGTTAAGCCTAAGAGGGGTAGTGCAAGCCTATATGCAAATAAGGCAAATTCTATGGAGCAGGCTGTATTTCTGTTTAATTCAGTCCCGGATATGATTATTCAGGAGTACTTGAATGGACAAGAGATTGGTGTAGATGTTTACATTGATTTAATATCAAAGCAGGTAGTTTCTGTATTCATGAAAGAGAAAATAGCAATGAGAGCCGGGGAGACAGATAAATCAAAATCTATCAAGTCCTCTAAATTGCTTTATATGATTAAAGATTTTGTATTAAAAGCAGGACTAATAGGGCCAAATGATATTGATGTATTTCAAATTGGCGATGACTATTATATCTCAGAAGTTAATCCGAGGTTTGGAGGCGGCTATGTCCATGCACATGAATGCGGGGTTAATTTTCCGAAATATATATTAAGTAATTTACAGGGAGTCGGAAATGCTACCGAATTAGACTGTTATGAAGAGAATACATATTTAATGAAACATGATACTGTTATTTTTCTTAGACAGTAAGACAGTAAGTAAATAGTCCTTGAAGTGAGAAAAGCTGGGTTTGACGCGGGAGTTGTATATTTACCAAAGCAAAGAAAATATTTATTAAGGGGAGTGTATGTGTGTGTCAGTTTTAGCAGAGGATGAAAAAATAATTAAATTAAGCAAAAAAGATATATCCCAATGTACTCGTATATTAACTGAAGCTTTTATTGATGATCCCCTGTTCAAATATGTTTTTACCGGGAAAAACAGAAAAAAAACTATTGAATACTTTCTTAAATTTATGCTAACAGCAAGCATTTCTCTTGGAGAACTGGCAATTGGCATAGTTAAAGATTCAGAAATAGTGGGAGTTGCACTGGTTGAAAAGCCAATAGGAATACACGGAATAAAGCTTTTTACAAAACCCTTTTTCTTAGTTAGACTTTTTCTCTTTTTTATTATTATACCAAACAAATCGTTGCGTCTTATAAATGAGCAAGTGAAGCATACGAATAGTGTGAGGCCAAAGAAACCGCATTATTATGGCCAATATCTTGCTGTGAGTCCCAAACATCGGAAAAAGGGATTAGCCACAAAACTCTTAAATTATATTCACGGGATAGCCGATAAAGATACTCAATCGGTTGGAATGGCGTTAGATACTGAGAATAATAATAATCTGAGACTTTATAATGAGCATGGGTATAGGTTGACCTCTGAATGG
This sequence comes from Bacillota bacterium, assembly GCA_023411795.1. Classification (GTDB taxonomy): domain Bacteria; phylum Bacillota; class Clostridia; order DSM-8532; family DSM-8532; genus DTU059. Next base: position 36,529 of record JAEYOK010000022.1, on the reverse strand, counting down.
GAATATGGAGATCTGATTATTTATAGTATGTTTAGAGAAAGAAATATTACCGAATGAACTTTTGATACATTTAGGAGGCAAGGAAATGCTTGTTGGAGAAAATGTTTTTTTAAGACCTATTGTAAAAGAAGACCTTGAGTTGTTAAATTTGTGGAAAAATGATGAGAATACATATAAGTATCTGGGCGGGGGGTTTATGCCCGTTTCAATCGATCACCAGGCTAAGTGGATGGATGCTCTTATGGATACCACCGGAAGCGATAAGCGGTATATTATTTGTGACAAGCAAAGCAAACCTTTAGGTATGATAGGACTATATAATATTAATTGGATTAGCCGCACGAGTGAAGTGGGCATGTTTATTGGGAATACCGGAAATCGAGGAAAGGGTTACGGAAAAGAGTCTTATCTTCTGATAGAGAAATTCGCAAAAGAATATCTCAATCTTAGAAAGTTAAAATGGTATTCAGTATCTGAAAATACAGTACCTATTAATATGGTAACCAAACTTGGATATAAGAAAGCAGGAGAACTCATTGAAGATCGTTATATAAAGGGAGAGTACAAAAATGTAGTGATATTGGAGAAATTTATATAGAAGGAAGCTTTAACTTAGATATGGTTAAAAGGAGGTCAGAATGCTAATGGTTAGGAGAACTGTTTTTTGGACAATAGATTATTTAAAAGGAAAGCCAATAGGAAAACATTATAAAGACATTAAAGAAATTATTGAAAATAAAAACTATGAAGCTTTACGGGTAGATAGCTATTTAGAAAAACTACTAAAATACTCGACGTCAACGGTGGATTTCTATAAGCCATACTGCTCATACTCAAGCCTAGATGACTTTCCCATTATTAATAAGTTAGTTATTAAGGAACAGCCAGAAGCCTTTATCTCACCCGAATACCAGAATAATAAGCTTCACTATAGAAAAACCAGCGGTTCTACAGGTATGCCCTTCGTATTTACGCAAGATATGAACAAGCGAAACAGAGTATTGGCCTCACTAATTTATTTCGGACAAATCTGCGGATTTGAATTGGGCGATAAAAACATATATATTGGCGTTTGGTCAGAACAGGAAAAAAAATCTAAATGGACTTCATATAAGCAAAACATGATAACAGTTGATATAAAAAAGCTGGGAGATGATGAACTAGAAAAAATAAGACAATTGCTAAAAAGAGATAAAAAAATAAAAATTTTATTTAGCTATGCCTCTACGCTGGATAGATTTGCGAAGTATCTGCTAAATAAAGGCGACAACCCGGAAATGTTTAATATTAAGACTATTATAAGCGGGGCTGAAAAGCTGCAGGAAACGACTCGTAAGAATCTTATAAAAGTGTTTGGATGCAATGTGGTATCCAGATATTCAAATAATGAAAACGGTGTGCTTGCTCAAGAATGTATATCCGAATTGGAATTTCATATGAATAATGCGGATTTTTTCTTTGAGGTTCTTAAGCTGGATTCCGATAAGCCGGCTGATATAGGTGAAACAGGAAGGATTGTTGTGACTGATCTATTTAATTATGCAATGCCGTTAATTAGATATGATACAGGTGATATCGGGGTAATATCGAGCAATACCAAATGTAAATTGAAAGGACCTGTCTTTAGCAGGATCGATGGAAGGAATTCTGATTTAATATATGACACACAGGGTTTGCCATTAAACCCCAATTGGGATTTTGATATAGATAATTTCAGTAAGATTAGACAATATCAATTTATACAAGATGATAAAAAAATATATAAATTAATAATTAACTGCCAAAAAGGAATATATCCCGATAACGTGTTTATCAGACGGTTAAAACAGACGCTGGGTGAAGATGCTCAAATAAATATTGAGTATGTTGATGATATTCCTCTTTTATCATCAGGTAAATTCAGACAAAATATCAATAATTATATTAGAAAAAAATGAATAAGAAGGAAAGCTAATATGCCGGATAAAATTTACTTGTCTTCCCCGCATATGAGTGAGGAAGGTTACGAAAGAGAATATGTTAAAGAGGCTTTTGATTCTAACTGGATTGCGCCTTTGGGCAAAAATGTGGATGAATTTGAAATAGAATTTGCTGAAAAATTAGGGGTAAAATCTGCCGTGGCACTATCTTCCGGAACTGCGGCTATACATATGGGGCTTCTTGCTGCAGGTGTAGGAGAGGGGGATATAGTTTTCTGCCAGTCTTTAACTTTTTCTGCCACTGCTAATCCTATTATTTATCTGAACGCTATACCTGTTTTTATCGATAGTGATATGGAAACATGGAATATGAGCCCGGATTCCTTAGAAGAGGCATTTAAAAAATACACTCCCAAAGCAGTCATTATTGTACATCTATTCGGCCTTCCTGCCAACATTGATGAAATTATAAAAATATGTAACAAGAACAATACACCACTAATTGAAGATGCGGCAGAGAGCCTGGGAGCATTGTATAAAGGGAAGCCAACCGGGTCATTTGGAGAATACGGGATTTTTTCATTTAACGGTAATAAAATAATTACTACTTCGGGTGGAGGGATGCTGGTATCTAACAATGAGGAACGTATTTCTAAGGTTAGATTCTGGGCTACTCAGTCAAGAGATCCTGCAAGGCATTATCAGCACAGTGAATTAGGATATAACTATCGTATGAGTAATGTTTTGGCAGGAATAGGCAGAGGACAGCTTAAAGTTCTGGATGACAGAATTAAAAAGAAAAAAGAGATATTCGAAACCTATAAAAATGAGTTAAGTGGTCTTGCCAATATTGAGATGATGCCTGTAAACCACTGGGCGCAACCTAATTATTGGCTAAGCTGCATCACATTAACAGGAGAAATCAGGTCGCTAGATATAATTCTTGCTTTAGAAACTGAAAATATCGAATCACGACCCGTATGGAAACCTATGCATCTGCAGCCGTATTTTGCAGGCTATGATTTTATTGGATCGGGTAATTCAAATGTCATTTTTGAAAATGGCCTTTGTCTCCCAAGTGATACAAAAATGACGAATGATGATATAAATAGAGTAATAAAAACAATAAAGGATGTTTGGAGATAAAATGACGAAAGTAGAAGACAATCATGACGGCAACAGAAGAATACTTATATTAACTAATAATTCAGGCGGATTGTACCATTTTAGAGCTGAGTTAATACAAAAATTGATAGATTTAGGGCATGAAGTGTACTTTGCTCTTCCTGAACCAGAAGACGACGGTTATGTTAAATTAATCATGGAATGCGGGGCTAAACACATATTAACCCCCATAAAAAGAAGAAGCATAAACTTTCTTGAAGAGATTAAGTTAATAAAAACATATAAAAGTATAATTCATAATATAAATCCGCATTTAGTTTTGACATATACTATAAAACCCAATATTTACGGTACATATGCCGCAAAGAAATATAGGAAGCCGGTGATTATGAATATTACCGGAATAGGTCATTCACTTTACGGTGGCATAATAAAAAATATAACTAAGAAATTATATAAATATGCATGCGGTAAAGCAGATATTGTGTTTTTCCAGAATTATAGCAATAGTTCTTTCTTCATTTCTGAGGGTATGGTGAATCAAAGCAAAATAAAGCATATACCTGGTTCAGGTGTTAATACAGGTACGTTTCAACCTGTCAAAAAAAACACGGACGACAGTATTGTAAGATTTTTATATATTGGGAGAATAATGAAAGAGAAAGGAATCGATGAGTTCTTGGAAGCAGCAAAAGAAATTACGGAAGTTTATGATAATGTTGAGTTTTTGTTGATAGGGAATTTTGAAGAAGAACAATACAAAGATATAGTAATGAGTATTGATAATCCTAAAATACAATACTTTGGATATTCAAGGGATATACGGAATGAAATAAAGGATGTAGATTGCATCGTGAATCCATCTTACCATGAGGGGATGTCAAATGTTCTTCTTGAGGGGGCAGCAATGGGAAAACCTCTTATTGCATCAAATATTCCCGGGTGTAAAGAAATAATTGAAGAAGGCAAGAACGGCTTTTTATTTAATGTTCGTTCGGCTGATTCATTAAAAGAGAAGATAGTTCACTTTCTTGAGTTGACTCCCGAAGAAAGAATACAGATGGGTCAATATTCCAGAAAAAAAACGCAGTTGGAATTTGACAGGAATATTGTTATTGACGAGTATATAAAAGCCATTAATACTATATGCTCTTAACAATTAGGATTAGCTTATAGAGTAAGTTTGTAAGGGGAAATGATATGTCAGGTGCTTTTGTTATTTCATTGGATTTTGAGCTGATGTGGGGCGTCAGGGATAAGAGAAATATTGAACAATATGGAGAAAATATTATTGGTGCACGAAAAGCTATTCCAATGATATTGGAATTATTTAAGAAATATAATATTCATTGTACTTGGGCAACTGTAGGTTTACTTTTTTGTGAAGATAATAATGAATTAGTTGACGCATTACCAGAAAAAAAGCCATCATATAATAATCCTAATCTGTCTCCTTATACATATTTGAATGAAATTATAGAAGATGAGACAAACCATTCATACTATTTTGCTCACAGCATAATTAATCTTATAAGAAAATATGAGGGTCAAGAGATAGGTTCGCATACTTTTTCTCATTATTATTGTGATGAAGAAGGGCAAACCATAATGGAGTTTGAGGCCGATATGAACTCGGCTATTAGTATTGCAGAAAAAAAAGGGATTTTACTTCGGTCATTTATTTTCCCAAGGAATCAAGTGGTATCAGAGTATTTAATCGTCTTAAAGAAGTTAGGATTCAAGTGTTACAGAGGAAATCCTAATAGCTTTTTATATAACATAAATATACCGGAAAAGCTAGTTAATATTGTAAGAGGGTTTAGGTTAATTGACAGCTATCTCAATCTTTTTGGGCATCAAGCATATACATTAGATCATAGTGAATTAACATCTTACGGATTAATAAACATACCAGCCAGCACATATTTACGCCCGTTTAATTATAAACTCAGAATGTTTGAAAAATTAAAACTAAAGAGAATATATAATTCTATGCGTTATGCAGCAAAAAATAATAAGATATATCATCTATGGTGGCATCCCCATAATTTCGGTAAAAATATCACGCAAAATCTTGCCCAGCTTGAAATGATTCTGAAGAAATATACTGAACTAAGTAAAAAGTATAATTTTGCTAGTATGAATCTAAGCGAAGTAGCGGAAGAAATAGAAAAAGCAATATAAATTAAATAAGGAGGTGTAAGACTTGTGTACTTCGAATGCCATAAGGGTTTTACATGTATGTGGCAATATGAATATTGGTGGATTAGAAAACCGTATCATGGACATATACAGAAATATAGATAGAGATAAGGTTCAATTTGATTTTCTGTTAAATTCAAATAATAATGATTACAACGATGAAATTTCTTCTTTAGGGGGGAGGGTTTACTTTATTCCTCATCTCTCAATAAGGACAGTATTTACTTATAAAAAGAATGTAAAATCTTTTTTGAATGAGCATAAAGAATATAGAATAATTCACGGGCACGCTGCGAATGGCAGCTTTATACTACATATGGTAGCAAAAAAACAAGGAATTCCTGTTAGAATTGCCCATGCCCGGAGTGCCGGATTTGGTAGGGGTATCAAGGGAGCAATTAAGAAATTATTATGTTATCCTTTAAGGTTTAGTGTGACACATAAATTAGCAGTATCTAAATTAGCGGGACAGAGCCGTTTTGGGAAGCATGATATGAAGAAAGGGAATGTTAAGGTAATTCCAAATGGAATTGATACTAAACATTTTAAGTATGATGAAACCATAAGAAACCATACAAGAGAAAAACTTGGATTAGGAAATTCTCTTGTTATTGGACATGTCGGAGAATTCAATTATGCCAAAAATCATGAGTATCTAATTGATATATTTTATGAGGTTTATCATCAGAACCAAAATAGCATTCTTGTTCTTGTCGGTATTGGAAATGCTCAAAACTATATAAAAGAGAAGGTTAAAAAGCTTGGGCTATCGGATTCTGTAAAGTTTTTAGGGAAAAGAAGTGATGTCCATGAATTACTTCAAGCCATAGATGTCTTTGTATTCCCTTCAAGATATGAAGGGCTTCCCGGTACTGTAATAGAGGCTCAGGCAACAGGCATGAGATGTCTTATTTCAAACAAAATAAGCGATGAAATAAAAATTACTGATTTAGTTGAATTTCTGCCAATTGAAGAAAATGCGAAAATCTGGGCAGATAAGGTAATAGAGTACTCAAAGAATGACTTTAAAAGGACATCAAGGGATACAGAATTGTATGAAAAGGGTTATGATGCGCATATTCAGGCAAAAAGGATGGAAGAGTTCTACTTAAGTTTCTACAATTGATTTATATAAAATTGTAATAAAGCAAACGGAGAGTATAGTATAAATGTATTTACTAAGGTTTGATGATGCCTCGGAATATATGGATACAGATAAATGGAATATGGTAGAACAAATACTAGATAAATATAGAATTAAGCCTCTAGTTGGTGTAATACCTAATAATCAAGATCCTTCATTAGTAAAATATAAAAAAGATAAATTTTTCTGGGACAAAGTTAAAATATGGGAGAATAAAGGCTGGAAAATTGCAATGCATGGTTATAACCATGTTTATAACACTACCACAAGAACCAGCAAATCAGAATTCGTAGATATTAATATTGAAATTCAAAAAGAGAAAATAAGAAAAGGTTTGGAGATATTTAATAATAATAAAATTGATCCGGAGGTGTTTTTTGCACCCTCTCATACATTTGATCATAATACGCTTAAGGCACTAAAAGAAGAAAGTAAAATTCGAATAATAAGCGATACCGTTGCCTTTGATGTATATAAAAAAGATGATTTCTATTATGTACCACAACAAATAGCCTACATAAGGAGTGTACCATTTATGGTGGCTACATTTTGTTATCATCCAAATACTATGGATGAAGCAGAATTTGATAGATTTGAAAAGCAGATATCAAAGTATAAGAAAAAGATTGTGGCATTTGATTCTATTATACTAAAAGACAGAAAGCTTAATATTGCAGATTGGCTCCTTGCAAAGTCAGTTTTTTGGCTACGAAAGATAAAAACAACAATGTAAAAGAAGGAGTATCCCGAATTGATAAAAAATATTTTATTGCTTGTTCCAAACTTAAATCTCGGGGGTCAGCAGCAAGTTCTCTTGCGTACCGCAGATATACTAAAGGATGAATATAATATATTTATTGCAGTTCTTACAATGAAAGATTCTGTGTATGAGGTTCACCGTGATGTTATTGATCTAAACATACCGGCAGGAAAAGGCCTTGTTATGAAGGTAATTAATATATTTAGACGAGTAATAAAGACAAGAAAATTAAAAAGAGAATTAAAGATAGATGTTTCAATTAGTTTTGGATCAACTGCTAACATACAGAATGTATTCTCAAAGACAAATGATAAAGTAATAACATCGGTTAGGGGATACGAATCTATTATAAACAGTGTGTCTGGAAAATTCCTGGGACATATGTTGTATTCAAAAGCTGATGCTGTGGTTTGCGTATCTAAAAGCATGTCATACGAACTGGCAAGCCTATATAGGGTTGAAAATAGTAAGGTATTTACGGTAAACAATCCCTACAATATGGATGAGTTATATAATAAATCAAAAGAACCCGTCAAAGAGTATGATTTTACGTTCCCCACCATTGTAACTATGGGTCGTATGGACAAAGTAAAAGGGTACTGGCATCTTATAAAAGCTTTTTCATTAGTTAAAGAAAAGCATCCGGAAGCTCGGCTGCTATTTATAGGCGACGGTAAGGATATGTATAAGCTAGATGAGCTGGTTAAGGAGCTCAATCTATCCGGTAGCGTTATTTTTGCGGGATTCCAAAAAAATCCTCTCAAATATTTATCAAAAGCAGATATTTTTGTTATGTCATCTATACACGAAGGCTTTCCAAATGCAATGGTGGAGGCTATGATATGTGGTCTGCCCGTAATTTCTACTGATTGTAAAACAGGGCCGAGAGAGATACTTACAAAGGATAATTTATTCAAGGTAGCCGATGAAATTGAGTTTGGAAACTTTGGAGTATTAGTACCGCCTGCTAACGGGCAAGAAAATTATCGTGCTGACGATATAGAACAAAGTGATAATTTTTTAGCCGCTGCTATTATCAATTTAATTGAAGATCCCTTATTGTATAAAAAATATAAAGATATTTCGTCAAAAAGAGCTACAGATTTTTCATATGCGAATTATTATAAAAAAATTAAAAGCATTATTGAGGAGTAGAAAAATGAAAGTAAGTTTATTTGATGACATTTTAAATGGTCGAGAAAAAATATCTCTAGTTGGGCTCGGTTATGTTGGTATGCCGATAGCTGTTGCCTTTGCTAAAAAAGCCAATGTTATTGGTTTCGATATAAATGAAAATAAAATTCGTTTATATCGAGAAGGAATTGATCCAACCAACGAAGTCGGCGATGATGAAATTAGAAATACTAAAGTAGAATTTACAAGTGATGAGAGTAGACTAAGGGAGGCTAGGTTTCATATAGTAGCTGTGCCTACACCTGTAAAAGAGGATAAGACCCCGGATTTGTTTTTAGTGGAAGAAGCAAGCAGAACGGTGGGAAGAAACCTTACAAAAGGTTCAGTCGTCGTGTTTGAGAGTACGGTTTTTCCGGGAGTTACCGAGGAGATATGTGCCCCTATATTAGAAAAAGAAAGCAGTTTGAAATGCGGTATTGATTTCAAGATTGGCTATTCTCCTGAAAGAATAAACCCGGGTGATAAGAAGCACAGACTCGAGACTATAGTAAAAATAGTATCGGGTCAAGATGAGGAAACTCTTGATATTATAGCAAAAGTATATGAGATGGTAGTTGAGGCAGGCGTATATCGTGCCCAAAGCATAAAAGTTGCCGAAGCGGCTAAGGTTATTGAAAATAGCCAACGGGATATAAATATTGCATTTATGAATGAATTATCCATTATATTTAATAAAATGGGTATTGATACTAAGTCTGTTCTAGAGGCGGCAGGGACAAAATGGAACTTTCTGAAGTTTATGCCCGGATTGGTTGGAGGTCACTGTATAGGAGTTGATCCTTACTATCTTACATATAAGGCAGAGCAGTACGGGTATCATTCTCAAATTATTCTTTCGGGTAGGCGTATTAATGATAACATGGGTAAGTATGTGGCTGAATGCGTAATCAAGAAGCTTGTTAAAAACAAGATTTATATGGAGAAAGCAAAAGTCGCAATTTTAGGCTTTACATTCAAAGAGAATTGTCCGGATATAAGAAACACAAAAGTAATGGATATTGTTAAAGAGCTTAGAGAATACAATATTGAGCCTATAATATGTGATCCTCTTGCCGATAAGGATGAAGCTATGCAAGAATATGGGGTTAATCTGACAGAGCTTAGCCAGATTATAAATGTAGATGCCCTTATCATTGCAGTTTCACATAACACTTTTATTAACATGAGCATATCGGAATATGACAAACTATTTTTACCGATTAATAATAGCCAAAAAATAATTGCAGATATAAAAGGTATTCTTGATAAAAATGAAGTTGAAAGACTAAATTACTCTTATTGGAGATTATAAACCAAACGCGAGCTAAAATTAAGAGAGAAGGTAAATAATAAAATGGGATATATAGAATTGAGTTTTAATCCCAATACAGTTTTCCTTATAACCGGCGGTGCGGGATTTATTGGGTCTAATATTGCAGAAGCTCTTATAAAAATGGGATATAAGGTCCGAATCTTAGATAATTTTTCAACAGGAAAAAAAGAGAATATTGAAAGTTTGCCCAATTCAGAATATGAGTTGATTAGTGGTGATATACGATCCCTAGATACATGTCTTGCGGCGTGTGAAGATGTTGATTTTGTACTGCACCAGGCGGCTTGGGGAAGTGTTCCGAAAAGTATAGAGTATCCTCTTTTTTATGAAGAAATCAATATTAAGGGAACATTAAACATGATGGAGGCAGCGCGGCAAAAAGGTGTAAAAAGACTTGTGTATGCATCCTCGTCATCTGTTTATGGAGACAGCGAGAATTTGCCCAAAAAAGAGGGTCAAGAGGGTAGTTTGTTGTCACCTTATGCGCTTACTAAAAGAGTAAATGAGGAATATGGCAAGTTGTACACAAAATTATATGGACTTGAAACTGTCGGACTAAGATATTTTAATGTGTTTGGAAAGCATCAGGATCCTAACGGATCATATGCCGCTGTTATTCCTAAGTTTATAAAATTGCTGCTGGAGAATCAATCTCCATTAATCAACGGCGACGGTAAACAATCAAGAGATTTTACTTATATTGAAAATGTTATTGAAGCCAACTTAAAGGCTTGTCTTGCACCTTGTGAAGCGGCAGGCGAGGCTTTTAATATTGCATATGGTGGCAGACAGCATTTAATTGATGTTTACAATAAGATATGTGAGTTATTAAAAAAAGATATTACGCCAAATTTCGGACCGGAAAGAGCAGGAGATATAAGGCATTCCAACGCCGATATTTCAAAGGCAAAGAAGCTTATTGGATATAACCCCGCTTACAATTTTGATAGTGGGATTGAAGAAACGATTGAATGGTATATAAATAATCTGTAAAAGAGGAATTATTAAGTGAAAATAGCATTTTTTATAAGTACTATGGGGACAGGTGGAGCGGAACGTACAGTTGCCGCTTTGGCGAATGAATTCATTAAATATGATGACGAGGTTTTTGTTATTACTGTTTCCGGCGAACCGTCTTTTTATTATTTGGATTCAAAGGTTAAGCATATAAAAATGAACATGACCAAAAACAGTAGACATTTTTATGACGCCATTATCAACAATAGTAAAATTATTATTGAAATACGAAAAATTTTAAAAAACCATAAAATAGATGCGATGGTCACATTTAATATTGCAACTCTGACAATTGGAATTCTAGCTGCATCTTTTTTAAAAACAAAGGTTATCGGTACTGAAATGAGCAATCCTTTTTTAAGTAAAACAAACAAGGTGTGGAAGTTTGCAAAAAGAAATATTTCAGTTTTTGCACATGGGTTTGTATTTCAGACAAAAGAATCTTCTGCGTATTATAGAGAAGCTTTAATAAAAAAAAGCATAGTTATACCTAATGCTATTTTCGTACAGTACATCCCAGATGAAAATATCAAATTATCGGAAAGAAAGAAAGAGATATGTGCTGTAGGGAGGCTTGAAAAGGTTAAGGGTTTTGATTTATTAATTAAGGCATTTAGCGAGTTTGTCAAGGTACAACAAGAATATATACTTTCAATTTATGGGGAAGGCAAAGAACGAAATAGTCTGCAATCCATAATAAATGATTTGCATCTTACCGGTAAAGTCTTTTTGCATGGGAAAGTATCAGATATACCACAACGGATCTATAAATCATACATGTTCGTGCTGTCAAGCCGCTATGAAGGTATGCCAAATGCATTAATGGAGGCTCTAGCTTGTGGGATACCATGCATATCAACGGATTGTGATTTTGGCCCAAGGGAACTAATTAATCATGGTGAAAACGGATTACTGGTACCTGTTGATGACGTCGAAGCAATAAAAATAGCAATGTTTAAACTGGTTGATGACAGTAATCTGGCTGAGAAACTATCTAGAAATGCACGAAATATAAATAACACTCACTCTTTTAAAAATATTGCCCAAAAACATTATAGTTATATTCAAAGCATAGTTAGGATAAAGGTGAAATAAGGAAATGTAATGGAAAGAGAATTCGCTTTTTATGAAAAAGCTATAGACAGCCAGAATTACCGAGAGCTGTTCTTGAGAATTTTATGCATATTAACTGCAATTGTTCTGCTTGCCCGTGATATTTTTGGCTTTGATATTCCTAAGTTTATTTTTATAGGGCTTGCACTTATACTGGCACTAATATCTAATATTGATCACATGTTTATGTATACAAGTTTTATTATACCTATCGCTACTGGATTGCCATATAGCTACATTTTTATGGTTTTTCTAATTGTATTAGTAATAAAAAAGCCTGAGTGGATTTTTAACATAAAAATGATGCCGCTATTATTGATAATATTTGTTATTGAGCCTTTAAGCATATTTTATGGAGTATTTGCAATTACTGAATATATAGGAATGCTATCAGTATTAATTGTAATTTTTTCATTTATATATAATTATTCTGATGAATCTGGGTTTACCAGATCATGCCAATTATATTTAGCAGGTTTTATTCTTGCCAGTGTTGTTGTAGTATTCAAAACTATTTCAAGTGCCAGTGTATCAAATCTATTGGCTTATGGAATTCGTTTAGGAGATGTTAAAAATATTGCTTCTGTCGAGGGTATAGCTGTTAATTTTGACCCTAATACATTAGCTGTGTTCAGTGCCATAGCACTTGCGGTTTCAATAATATTATTAAAAAATAGCTTAAGCCATAGATGGTCATACTTATTTGTAATGATTTTCTCGGTAATAATCGGTATTGCAACCATGTCAAGAACCTTTATCTTATTAGGAGCTATTATACTAATTTACATTATAATTACCACGTATAAATCTATAAAAGGTTTTATTTATATTTTAGCTATATTATGTGTTTTATTGTTTCTTTTTTTTATGTTGAATAAATTATATCCTTCTATTATCAGTAATATGGCACAAAGATTTACTTCCTCAGACATATCAAACGGAAGAATACAAATATTTATGTCATATGCTAAAGCCATAATTAATGATCCTGCAAAGTATATTTTGGGGTTGGGAATACAGAAATATCAAATTAAGTCGGGTTTATATGTATCGTGCCATAACGGAATACAGGAAATTTTTGTTATATGGGGCTTAATCGGAAGCATATTAGTTGCTATTATGTTCACAAATGTTTTTAGAAGGATTAAAAGAGTTTCGAGCGGTAATAGTAATAAGGTTAAATACCTCCCAATTATAATATTAATCACAGGAGTTCAATTAATTCAATTTTTTTCACAATATATTTTGATAATGGTGCTATTAGTTACTTTTAGTGCCGCAATGATATATAAACAACATGGAGATCAAAGCTAGATGGAAACTAAGATTAAAAAGAACACAAGACTTCAAAACTCAATGCGCAACTTTGTTTTTGGCTTAGGAGCTCAAATCTTTCATTATGTATTGAGCTTTGCGACGAGAACAATATTTATTAGACTTTTGTCTGCGGAGTACTTAGGGGTTAATGGACTTTTCTCAAACATATTATCTATACTATCACTTGTCGAGATGGGAATAGGAGGATCATTTTCATCTCTTTTGTACAAGCCTTTGCATGAAGGTGATACAGAAAAACTTAAGTCACTTATGTATGCATTTAAAAAGGCTTATATCTTTGTCGGAACTGTGGTTGCTATAGGCGGTCTTAGTGTTGTACCATTCTTAGATATTATTATTAAAGATGCCAATATAGAAAACATTGAATTAATCTATATTTTGTTTTTAGCCGGCTCCGTTGTTTCATATCTCTGTACATATAGAATTTCACTTGTTATAGCCGACCAAAAGACTTATATATACACTATATACTCGCAGATTGTAATATTTTTGCAATATGTTTTACAAATAATAGTACTGTTATTAACGAAAAACTTCATTCTATATCTAATTATTCAAATTGGCGGTTCAATCAGTATTAATATAATACTCTATTATAAGGCTGGTAAAATATATCCATTTACTAAGGAGAGGGGCGAAAAGTTAGATCAGGATACTCGAAAAGATCTTTTTAAGAAAATATACGCAAGTATTTACCACCATGCAGGTTATGTTGTGTTAACAGGTACGGATAATATTCTCATAACAACTATTATAGGCATATATTGGGTAGGGGTTTATTCTAATTATTTGATGCTTATTGGGGTTATAACAGCCTTCGCGAAATTGTTTTTTGACGCAATTGTAGCCAGTGTAGGAAATTTAACCGTTTCTACCGATAGGGATACTTCTTATTTAGTTTTCAAGAGAGTGCAATTCATGAATTTCTTGATTGTAGGGTTATTTTCAGTCTGTTTATATATTCTGCTGAATCCGTTTATTAGTTTATGGATTGGCAGTGATTATTTACTGGATAATTTTACAGTGTTACTAATAGTAGCTATGTTTTATTTTGGATATGATGGAATTAAAAAATGTGTAGCTATTTTTAAGCAAACTACCGGGCTATTCTATTATGACCGTTATTCTCCTGTAGCCGAAGCATCAATAAATATTATACTATCTATTATTTTAGCAAAAAAACTAGGGATTGCGGGAATATTTCTGGGAACTATAATCGCAGCGCTCACTACAAAAATATGGATAGAACCGTATGTTGTATATAAACATTTTTTTAAGGTTCCTTTAAAAAAATATTTTTGGAAATTGAGTACATACAGTTCTACTGTATTATTTACTGGATTTATCGTTAAAAAACTTGTGTACCTTATTAATTCTGAAACATGGTTGGGATTCTTTGCTATGGCAGTTTGCTGTACCCTATTAACAGGGGCAATTTTTATTGCACTATTTTTCAGGACCGAAGAATTTAAATATTTTTATGAATTAACAAAAAGAATTCTTGTTAAGTATATATTTAAAACAAGTAATAGTCATCGCTAACTGGCATTTATTATAAATGAATCTGCAAAGTTGGTATCATCAATGAGCTTACTAATGCCTATGGTTGTCGGATTAGTAATTATTAAATTTTTGAAAGGCATAGATGGTTCAGTAATAAAAAATCCAGGTGATATTAGTGGAGTGGTTCTGTCATCCTCAATTACAGGGTCGATTATTTTTATATTGCCAGCAATAAAATCCTTCCGTTTGGAGTCCCTGTATGCAATTATAGCTACAGCTGACGCATCATAAGGGTTGGTATAATTACCTGCATTTGAGTTAAGAATATAGGGCCGATTGATGGTAAGATCAAACGCCTCGTGACTATGGCCGTATATTACGATGCCGTTTGACTCATTTTCAGTAAGTATAGGATTTTCAATATTTAAATAGCCTTTTATAATCTGATAATTGGCTGATACATAAATACCTACTTCGCTTTTGCTATCAGAAAACCCGGTAATATCAATACTAATATATTCGCTTTTTTGATTTAGCTTTCCTAATCCGACTTGTATACCGATAACATTGCTTTCTGTATAAGCATCAATTATTTTTATATTTTCGAGGATATCATCTGAATTATTAGCTTCAATATCAATTCCGGCAGAAGGTGCAGTACCACCCGTACGGGTTAATCTTGGTCGGAGTATTTCGATATTTCTTCCGCTTATCAGGGATATACCCTGCCTGCGGTTATTGTCAGCCGAAACATCAACTAGCTTAATATTCTCAGAAAAATTTCTTAACAGGCTGGTTCCGATATAAAAGCCATCACCCCAGCAATTGTTGGCCTGTGTACCCTTAACCAATACATCCTTGGCTCCGTACATTCTTATACCCATACCCCATTCTCCATCATCACCAAGATGGTTGTTTCGATCTCCTTCTATTATTCCTCCGATAATAGCGATATTATCAACTTGAGTAATCGCAATTATTGCCGTTTTGGATGATTTAGACGGTATAGCTTTCAGAATAGCATCCTTGTCCATTAATAATATAGTATTATCACGAAGCTTTAATGTTTTATCGATATTGATAAGGTACTCACCTTTTGGTATAAAAGCAACAGTCCCTTTTTTTGCAGAATCATCAATAGCTTTTTGTATATACGATGTTTCATCGGAGGCTCCATCACCTTTGGCTCCATAATAAAGTACATTTGCCCATATAGTGTCGGTTATTCTGGAATCTATATAATCTTCACCAGTCATTATGCTTTCCCCTGAATTATTTATGTAGTCCATTTGCTCTGTTAAGGCATCGATACCTAATGGTATGTCATCATCAAGTATAATAGTATCGTCCATTAAAACAATTGAGAAACTGACGGCTATAATAATCAGTGAGGATAGTATTAGTAGGGTATTTCTTTTAAGTTTTCGGTTCATATATTATCCTCCGTTTGAACACAATTTAATTTAAATAATGCATTAAATAACGTGATTTTCATACAAAAAATTGGTATAATATTCTATACCCATATTTTTAATTGTACAAACTAAAAATGGTAAACGCAATGTGAATTTAGCATAAAAAAAGATACTTCTAAGTTTGACTTATATAATAAAAAAAGATAGAGATAGGTGTTTTATGGAACTTAACCTAAAAGAGATATTATATTTAGCCTTTGTCAAATGGTGGATCATACTTATATGTGCATTGATTTTTGGTTTAGGAGCTTTAGTTTACACCCAAAATTTTATGGAAAAGGATTATGAAGCTAACACAACTTTATATGTTGGTAAGAATGCTGACGAAGAAGGGGTTAATTCGACAGCCCTTAATATTGGAACAAGTGTAGTTCCTGATTACCGTGAAATCGCAAAAAGTCGCTTAGTAGCTTCAACGGTAATAAACGAGCTGGGTATTACACATTTAAGTGTAGAAAACTTAATTAAAAAAATTAATGTTATTCAAAGAGCAGATACGAGAGTGATAGAAATATCAGTTACCGATACATCTCCTGAAATGGCTATGAAAATAACCAATAAGACAGCTGATGTATTAAAAAGGAAAATTATCGACATAATGCAGGTTAAAAACGTACAAGTAATCGATGTCGCTGTTATACCCACAGAACCAATATCATTAAGTAGTAAAACAATATTAGTCATTATGATAATGGTTGGTATTATTTTTGGTGGACTCGTTATTTTGCTGATAGAGTTTTTTAATAACACTATTCGAGCGCCAGAAGATGTAAAAAAGCATTTGAATTTGCCAATTATAGGCATAATACCAACCTTTAAAGCTGATAAGAAGGGGACTTAATTATGTTAGAAGAAAAAGCAATTATTACGCATATTAATCCGAAGTCGCCTATATCAGAGGCATATAGGGTTCTAAGGACAAATATTCAGTATTCCAGTGTTGATAAGCCATTAAAGACAATTGTAATAACAAGTGCAGGACCGATGGAAGGAAAGAGTACTACAATAGCGAATCTAGCTGTTACTTTTGCCCAGGCAGGAAGAAGGACGCTTCTTATCGATGCGGATCTTAGGAAACCGATGATACATAGAGTATTTCAAATTCTTAATTATCATGGTCTTACAAATCTCATCGCTACCCAAGATGAATTAAATTCCTATATTCGTCGAGATATAGTAGAGAACTTAGATATCATAACCAGCGGAACAATTCCTCCAAACCCGTCTGAGATATTAAATTCAAAAACAATGAAGAATTTTATGGAAAGGATAAAATCAAATTATGATATCGTTTTGATTGATTCGCCGCCTGTAGGAAGTGTAACTGATGCTTCCGTTATATCAACGTATGTTGATGGTACTATACTTATTGTAAAATCGGGCAAGGCAGAAATTAATGCGGTCAAAAGAGCTAAAGAGACCTTGGAGAGAGTCAATGCAAATATTATTGGAGTTGTATTGAATCATTTTGAAAAGAAAAATTTTGGTAACGATTATTATTACCAATATTATTATAGCGATAAAACTTTAGGGAAAAAAAGAAAGAAGCAGGGGAAATAAGTGGTCACTCTGGGGAATTTAGAATTATCACTTTGGGGGAGACATGATGTACATTGATATTCATAGCCATATTTTACCGGGAATTGATGATGGCGCAAAAGATGAAGGTGTTGCTTTGGAAATGCTTAGGATTGCGCAAAATAGCGGAACGCGCAATATTGTAGCTACACCTCATTATGTACATGGGAATACCAGGTATGGTTATGCTACCATTATCGAAAAATGTTCAAAATTAAATAGACTTGCTGCCGATGCCGGAATAAATGTAACTGTATACCCTGGCTGTGAAGTATTTATATGCCCTGAGTTAATAGAATTATATGAGCAGGGATTAATTGGAACTCTCGCAGAATCCTCATATATGTTGATAGAGTTTCCGATGATGAGCATGCCGACTTATATAGATGAGGTATTTTATAACCTTCAGCTTAAGGGAATAACACCGATAATAGCACATCCCGAAAGATACAGTGAGATACAAAACGAAGTAATACTTTTAGAGAACTACGTATCGCGAGGAATCCAGGTTCAGGTGAATTCCGGAAGCATAACAGGAACATATGGCAGGGAAGCAAAGAAAGCTGCTCTAAAGCTTTTGGAAAAGGGCTTGGTGCATTTTATTGCTTCCGACGCCCATTCGGACAGAACCCGTAACCCTGACCTAAGCAAAGCGGCAAAGGTTGTGGAAAGAAAGTTCGGCGCCAAGGTTCGAGAGGATATGTTTACGTATAACCCCACGAAAATAACTAAAGCATAGAGCATAAGTGTACGAGGCATAGACAAAAGAAATCCTGAGTTTATTCAGGATTTCTTTTTATGCTTTTTTTACACTATTTTGATTAATTATTTTGTAGATGGTTTACTTTTTCTGCCTAATAAAAGGACTGCGCCGAGAATACAAATTCCACCCACAACATAGAAAACTTCTGCAGGGATTCCGCCGGTCTGAGGTAATACTTCATCAGGTATTTCTATTTCGGGAGATCCTGACTCCGGTATCGAATCATCGTCAAACTCGTCGATTTCATCATATTGTGTAGTAGTAACTGTGTCGGGGCTTTGAGCTGCAAGCGGGTCATCTATATCATCAGTAGCCATAGCCATAGTTGCGAATACAAATGTAAATATTATCGCCAATAAAAGGCATATTAGCTTTTTCACATTACTTCCCTCCTCGTAAGTATACACATATAAATATTATAATCAGATTGGTACAAAAATACAACTGCAACTTCATTTTATTTCAAAAAAGATAAAGCCTCCTGCTTAATTAATGATAGATGAGTCTGACCTTCGGCTTTTTCAGGGGGATCTATATGGATACAATTTTCCAGCAATTCGTAAGCCTTCTGTGGATTACCGTTTTCAAGGTAATCCTTTCCAGCTTCCAGATAACCCTTTGCTAAGAGTTCATAGTTTACATTATTATAGGGCTGATATCGTATAAGTCTTTGGGCATATTCGATTCCTTCTAAGGGCATACCCAAATCATAGTAAGATCTTATCAGTATCCTGTTGTTTTCAGGCATATATGGGTTTAATAAGATGCTTCGCTTGGCCATAAGAAGGGCGGCTTTTCTCCATGCCTCTTTTTTTTCACTTGTTTTGCTCATATCGGCATAAGAGTTATAAAGTTTAGTTAATTCGAATGTATAAGTTGAATTGGAAGGATCTAATCTTATGGCCTCCTCATAATATGTTCGTGCAGGAGTATAGTCGCCTTCTAGTTTAAGGTTGAGGCCTATATTAGCGCTATAAGCAGCAATAGCGTATATCCCATTCATGAGCAAAAGAGCCGATGAGGCTATTACAAGTATTATATTCGAACAGCTTTTATTGAATGTGATTATATGCTTATTTGATGGCGACGACATAATAACAATTACCCAAAATAGTAACCCTAGAGAAACATAGGATAGGTCAAAGTCAAAGGTGGAATGTACAATAAGAACCATAAAACCCGCAAAGAGGCCAGCGAGGTATATCCTCGGCTTGGGCTCCTTTGTTTTTGCTAAGGTTGATATCATGTAATAAATAGAGAGAATAACAGTAGAAGTAAAGGCAAAAAAGCCCAATATACCAGATTCCACGAAAATCTCAAGGAAGTGGTTGTGGACCGCTCTACTGATATAATAATATTCCTGAACATTGTAATAGAGAATTTTCCAACTGCCGCCTCCGGTTCCAAAGAGCCAATTCTTTGATATTAACTTCAGTGCGTCCTTATCAAATGTTAACCTAATTGATATGTTTACTTCGTCCAGGCTTATCCTGGCAAAACGTTCAATAATATTATCAGGTATTAAACTAATAATTTGATTTCTCAGCAGGAAGACAGATGTAATTAAAATGACTACTAAAATATAGGAAATGGCCTTAGAAAGTGGCTTTGACAAAGTGATTTTTCTTTTGGCCTTCGAAATAAGGAAAAGTATTCCTTCATATACAGAAGCCAAAATAATTGCTCCCATACAAGATATTAATAAGAGCCTGTTTAATATCAATGCATCCATTGATCCTGTAAGGTTCGAAATACTCTGGATAAGCAGCAAGGCCGGAATAGCCGCACAAATGAAAGAACCGGTTGTTTTAAGCCTATAGCCTTTGGCTTGAATTATCATAAGAAAAATAATAGCAGCGAAGCCTACAATATAGCCTCCACGGGATTTTGTCAAAAGCATTGCAATGAGTATAATACTATTGGCACCCGACAGAAGAATTCTCAATATGGGCTTGTCTAGTGTATACATTAAGGTAAGGCCGAAAATTATGATTATAGCAAAGTATATAGCTGCTGTATTTGCGTATTGAAAAGTCCCGCCCACACGCCTGTTATTCAATGTATCATTCAGGAACTTAAAGGCTCCCGTTATAGCTTCTATACCGACTACAGCGTTTACAAAACCGCTTATTACCACGGGAATCATTAAGGACGGAGCGAAGTATTCTTTCTTTTCATAATAAAAGTCATAAAGTACTATTGAAAATACCAGATATTCCATAACCAGCAGAAGCGCTGACAGATTTTCACGAGGGTTTACCGCGTTAATAAATGCTAAGCCATAGGCAGCTACCAACAGTGAACCCAAAAGAAGTAGCCATTTGTTATAGTGAACAGTTTCCCGTCTGCTAACCTTAATCATGAAATAAACAAAGGAAAGTAAAGCTATAATTGCAAGGAAGGCCGTGGTTTCATAGTAAAAGAAAAGCCCTCTAAAAAGCGGTGAAATTGATACTAAAAGAATCATTAAAAACGCTATAATTTTCTTCATATTTTACCTCTATAGACACTTCATAACATTGCTATTTTTACTGAGCGTCAATATATTTGGGATAATTTACAAGACATCATACCATATCTGAGAGGTACAGGTCAAACAATTACATACTAGACCGCTTATTATGATATAATCTATAATAGTCTTAATTTTGAGTTGTAAAACGGCCTCAGAATGACATGATTAAATTAACTACTTCTGCTTTATTAAAATGGGATACAATACTAATAATTATGCTATCTGCGGTGGCGGGCTTTATTATTCTCTAATGAATAACAAAAAAGCCCGGGCAATAATGCTTGGGGCCTTGAAAAGCTAAAATCCATGAGAAAGAGATTATTCTATAATGATGCTCTTAATCTCATTAATAAATGAATCGGCATTGTCGTTATGAACCTCAACCTTAATAGGTTTTGACAGGTCAAGACTGAAAATTCCCATAATGGATTTTGCGTCTACTATATAACGGCCTGATGTTAGATCTACATCGAAATCATATTTGTTTACGATATTAACAAAATCCTTCACATCATTTATCGATTTTAGTAGAATATTAAATGTCTTCAAGTTGCACACCACCTTCCAATTACTATTATGCATACATTATTAATTAGTTTATTACCAATATTTGCAGGCGTCAATATGAAGATAACATATTTAAACATAATTTAATAAATAGAAAGGCAAAAAATGGAGAGAAACAAATCAGTAGCCCTAATCACCCTGGGCTGCAAGGTTAATATAGCTGAGACCGAAGGAATGAAACTTCTTTTCCAGAAAGCAGGCTATACTGTTGTACCTGAGGACCAGTATGCGGATGTATATGTAATTAATACCTGCACGGTTACAGGTATGGGGGACAAAAAATCCAGACAGATGATAAGAAGAGCTCATACATTAAACCCCGATGCCATTGTTGCAGCTGTGGGGTGTTTTGCCCAGGTTTCGCCCGAAGAAACTGCCAAGATTGAAGGTGTTACCCTGGTTTTAGGCAATAACATGAAACATCGGATAGTTGAGCTTGTTGAAGATTCAAAGAATAAAGAAAAGAAGCAATATGTGTTTGAGAGGAAAGCCCTTTCGGATTATGAGCAGTTGCCTGTTGAAACATATGAAGGCCATACTCGGGCTTTTTTAAAGGTTCAGGACGGCTGTGACCAGTTTTGCTCCTATTGTATTATTCCATATGCCAGAGGACCGATTCGTAGCAGAGAAATTCGTGATGTTATTGATGAGGCAAAGAGCTTTGCTGAGCATGGCTTTAAAGAGGTTGTGTTAACAGGTATTCACTTAACATCGTATTTTGATGAAAAGAACGGCAAAGGGCTGGCTGAATTGATTAGAGAGATACATGAGGTTGATGGCATTGAAAGAATTCGACTGGGGTCTTTGGAACCAATGTTCCTTACCTCAGAATTTATAGAGGGAATAAAAAATCTTCCCAAGCTTTGCCCACATTTTCATTTGTCCCTTCAAAGTGGTTGCGAAGAAACTCTAAAGCGCATGAATAGAAGGTATACATCGGATGAATATAAGAACATTGTTATTCTTCTCAGAGAAAAAATACCTAATGTGACTTTTACAACAGACGTGATGGTGGGATTTCCGGGAGAAACAGAGGAAGAATTTGAGCAATCCTATGCCTTTTGTAGGGAAATCGGATTTATGTGGATGCATGTGTTTAAATACTCTCCCAGGAAGGGAACTCCTGCGGCAAAATTTCATGATCAGGTTGATCCGAAAACTAAAGAGATCAGAAGTAAAAGAATGATTGAACTGGCAGAGCGTATGAGGCATGAAACCTATGAAAGCTTCAAGGGATGGGAAACCGATGTGCTTGTTGAAAAGCCTATAGAGGGAAAAGAAGGATATATGGAGGGCTTGACTCCAAATTATATACCTGTCGCCGTAGAGATTAAAAGAGAAAAAACAGGGGAAATAATAGACATAAGACTGATTTCGTGCGAAGGTGAATATATGCGGGGAGAATTGAAGCTCAATTGAAATATTTCGATTTGATGTCATAACTTGATTAAAAAAAATGTATGTATTAATATATTAAGGTATAGCGAAGATTCCGATTAATGTAGGGGAGCGGTAAATTATGAATTCCGGGACAATGAAATTTGACGTTAATAAAGAAAAATCCAGCCAAGCCCGTGATATTATGGTTACAGTTTACGAGGCTTTAAAGGAAAAGGGTTATAACCCGATAAGTCAGATAGTAGGGTATATTATGTCCGGAGATCCGACCTACATTACCAGTCATAATAATGCAAGAAGCATGATAAGAAAGCTGGAAAGGGACGAATTGCTTGAAGAACTTGTAAGATTCTACCTAAAAGATGACTGAAACAATAGCGCCTTGTAGGCGCTTTTTTGTTGTGTGAGTATAGGGGACAGTGAATCGCGATTTTTATAGGAGAAAAAATGGAATACAGAGAACTTGGGCATACAGGCCTGATAGTTTCTAGGCTTTGCTTTGGGGGCTTGGTAATAGGCCCATTACAGAGAAATTTAAGTGTTGAGCAAGGCGGTGAAGTAATTGCAGAAGCTCTCCGTCTAGGTGTCAATTTTATTGATACTGCTGATTTGTATGATACGTATAGTCACATTAAGAGAGCAATTGATATAACCGGGATTAAGCCGATTATATCTTCCAAATCCTATGCCTATGATAGAGAAGGAGCCAAGAAATCTGTTGATAGGGCTTTGAATGAGCTTGGTTTGGATAGTATAGGCTGCTTTCTTATGCATGAACAGGAAAGCGAGCATACAATAAGGGGTCATAGAGAGGCTCTTGACTACTATCTTGAGCTTAAACAGCAAGGCGTAATTAAAGCTGTCGGCCTTTCCACACATCATATTGCTGCTGTTCGAGCTGCAGCTAATGTTCCTGAAATTGATATTATTCATCCAATTACCAATATAAACGGGTTGGGTATTTGTGACGGAACCATGGATGAAATGCTAGAGGCAATTAAAGAAGCTCATGATAATGGTAAGGCGATTTACGGAATGAAACCCTTCGGTGGAGGGAATCTTCTTCATTCATTTCGACAATGCCTGGAATTTGTTACTTCAATACAATACCTCCATTCAATAGCACTGGGAATGCAGAGCATAGAAGAGGTTCGAATGAACGTGGGGCTGTTTAATGATTTAGAAAATGTCGGTGAAAGGATAGAGAATTATCATCCCGAAAATGAGAAAAAGCTTCATGTTGACTTTTGGTGTGAAAAGTGTGGAAAGTGCATAAAGCGTTGTAAACAACAGGCACTGAAATTAGAGAATGGGAAGGTTTGTGTCGATTACGAAAAATGCGTGTTGTGCGGATACTGTTCAGCCAGCTGCCCGGCTTTTGCATTGAAGATATACTAGGAATAGCCTACTAAAGGTTCATATTGACAAGTATATAAGCGTAAAATATAATTATCTTAATTTAACACAGTACAATCTTCAGGGCAGGGTGTGATTCCCTACCGGCGGTGATGTGGTTAGCCACGAGCCCGCGAGCTATTTTAGCATGATCCGGTGTGATTCCGGAGCCGACAGTAAAGTCTGGATGGAAGAAGATGAGCCAAAAATGCGCGGAGTTTAGCCCCTGAAGAAAAGTTCTTCAGGGGTTTTTTATGCAATGTAGTCGCAAAGCAGGATTGCCTCCAGATTGTATTGGAATAGTAAAAAACAGGGAGTGTTGTTTATATGAAAACCAAAACAGGAGCAACTCAAGCAAACAAAACAAAATTCGTAGCAAAAGTTGGAATGCTATCTGCACTGGCAACAGGTATAATGTTTCTGGAAATTGTGTTACCCTTTGCCCCTACATTTCTTAAACTTGATTTAAGTGAATTGGTAGTTCTATTGGGAGGTTTTGCGTTAGGCCCTCTCGCAGGAGTCTGTATTGAATTAATAAAGAATCTGGTACACGTGGCTTTTTCAATAACGGGAGGTGTAGGTGAACTCGCCAATTTTATTGTAGGCTGTGCATTTGTTGTACCGGCTGCAATAATTTACAAGAGAAAAAAATCAATAAAAAATGCGGTACTAGGGCTGATTGTTGGCTCAATTTGCATGGTTACCGTGGCAACGTTTATAAACTATTTTGTTATGATACCGCTTTATATTAAAATATTTGCTGAGCAATTTAATATTACAAGCGAAGAATCATTAAAGGGAGTTGTTGCTGAAGGTACAAAGAACAATAGTGGAATTGTAGACCTAAAAACTCTAATAATGTTTGGTATAGTTCCTTTTAATTTGTTTAAGGTAACAGTGATATCCCTACTGACATTACTAACATATAAAAAGGTGTCTCCTATACTTCATAAGTAAGAAAAACGCTGATACAAACAATTTAAGGGCAAAATTTGGTAGTTACTCCTTTACATTCTGGACATCTTAAGGTATGCTAGAATGTGGTTATTAATTTAACAATCATTGGAAAGGAGTTTATTATATGAAACAATATTTAGAAATTGAAGATGTATTTGCACGTGAGATACTTGACTCTCGCGGAAACCCCACAATCGAAGTAGAAGTTATAGTTGAAGGTGGATTTTTAGGCCGAGCAGCTGTTCCTTCCGGTGCATCAACAGGCGCATTTGAGGCTGTTGAATTAAGAGACGGTGACAAATCCCGTTACCTTGGTAAAGGTGTATCAAAGGCTGTTGACAATGTTAATGATATCATCGCTCCCGAGATTGTTGGTATGAACGTATTTGATCAGATTCTGATTGACAGAACCATGATCGAACTCGATGGAACCGATAACAAAGGCAAGCTAGGTGCCAACTCTATTTTAGGTGTTTCTCTCGCAGTTGCAAAGGCTGCTGCAGAAGCTCTTGGACTTTCTTTATATCAATATATCGGCGGAACTAATTCCAAGGTTCTTCCTGTTCCCATGATGAATATCATCAATGGCGGTAAGCATGCTGATAATTCAGTAACCATTCAGGAGTTTATGGTTATGCCTGTTGGCGCTGACAGCTTCAAGCAGGCACTTCAATGGTGCGCCGAAGTATTCCATACCTTAAAGGGCGTTTTAAAGAGCAAGGGCTATTCCACAGCTGTTGGTGATGAAGGCGGATTTGCTCCTAATCTTAAGTCAGATGAGGAAGCTATCCAGGTTATTATCGAAGCTGTTGAGAAAGCCGGCTTCAAGCCAGGCGAGCAATTCCGTATTGCTATTGATGCTGCCGCTACCGAAATGTATGAGGAAGCTAAAGCTAAGGGCAAGGAAGGAATGTACTATTGGTGGAAAGCTGATAAATGGATGACCAAAGAAGAAATGGTCAATTTCTGGGAAGATATGAGCAATAAATATCCGATTATCTCAGTTGAAGACGGTGTTTCCGAAGAAGACTGGGAAGCATGGAAGCTTCTTACCGACAGACTTGGCAAGAAGATTCAGCTGGTTGGCGATGACTTGTTCGTAACCAATACCCAGCGCCTTAAGAAGGGTATTGATATGGGCGTTGCTAACTCAATTCTTATCAAGGTTAACCAGATTGGTACTCTTACAGAAACTCTTGAAGCTATTGAAATGGCTAATCGTGCAGGTTATACAGCCGTTACTTCACACCGTTCCGGTGAAACTGAAGATGCAACTATCGCTGATATAGCTGTTGCTACAAACTCAGGCCAGATCAAGACCGGTGCTCCTTCGAGAACAGATCGCGTCGCTAAATACAATCAATTGTTAAGAATTGAAGAAGAATTGGGCGATGTAGCTGAATATCCGGGACTTAATGCATGGTTTAACTTAAAGAATAAATAATGTAATTAAGTAATAATGCAATAATGTAAGTTGACGGACATTTTAACTCACTTCATGTGGGACAACAGTGTATGAACGCAATATACCAAGGTAACTTAGGTATGAAACATACACTGCCAATCCAAGTGAGTAAAAGTGTCCGTCACTTTGTTTTAAGGAGTAATATGGCTAGTAAGATTTTATGTGAATATGCCCAAGCTAATGGCTATGAGAGTAGGGAAAATTTCTTCTATAGGGAGTACAATGGCTATATTGTTACTCTTTCAGAAAAATCCGGAGCAAAGATTTTGAGTATAGGGATATCTCTTCCCCTTGATGATCCCCGCCACAACCAGATTGTCGGATTCATTGAAAATAGTAAAAATGAATATAAGATTGCAGAATATACAATTCATCCATCTTATATCAGAATGAGCTTTCAGGACAATAAGAGTGTTATGGAGAGGGTTACTGATGTATTAAACAATGCCGTTAAACAATTGGCCGAAAACGGTATACCTGGAAGTAAAGCATGCTGGTACTGCAATATGGAATCGACGAGTAGCTCTGATAGAGCCTTGATTGATGGTGCGGTTGTTAATATGCACAGTGGTTGTTTTGAAACTTTTAGTCGTACAGTAAATGAAGCTTCAAATGAGTTCCACAAAGAAAAAAAGAATTACTTCCGTGGTTTTATAGGAGCACTTTTAGGTGGTTTAATAGGCGCTATACCATGGGTTATAGTCTATTTACTTGGATATATAGCAGGTATTTTGGGATTTGCAATTGGTTTTGCCACAAAATTTGGATATGAGAAGTTAGGTGGTAAACCGGGC
The DNA here is from genome assembly GCA_023411795.1 of Bacillota bacterium. GTDB lineage: Bacteria > Bacillota > Clostridia > DSM-8532 > DSM-8532 > DTU059. The sequence goes on along the minus strand of JAEYOK010000022.1, from coordinate 8,995 downwards.
AGAGCTAAGGCGTGGATTATCATAGCGGTGGTAATATTCTCTGTAGTGCTTGGCCAGTCTGTCGGTGATATTATAGAAATACATAATGCGTTTCAGAACTCGGGGCTTTCCGGGTATTCCATCGCAGATCTTATTTTTACTTATAGGTTATTAGTTACTGAAGATGCCGAAATCCGCCTCGCATTCATTAAAAACATCTTAATTGGTATTGTATTTGCTTTTGCTTCCATCTACGGTATTTTTAAAGAGGCTAAAAAAGAAGGCACCGGTAATTTTGTCAGCATAAAAAGGCTAGAATGATTATTTTTTTAGCTTAGCAAGGGCATCTGCCAAAGCAGAATTAATAGGGGTGTCGTCATCCTGATTTTTCAGGAACTGATGGACATCCCTTTTGCTAACTGTTTCACTTTTCCGCTTATTAAAGGCCGAAAGCTTCTCTCTGTATCCGCATGCGCAGAAGAAGGATTTATCATCTCCTTCACCTCGGATTTCCATCTTCTTATGGCACTCTGGGCATCTGGCATTGGAAATGATGGATAAACTCTTTCTGAACCCGCATTCTCTATCGGGACAAACCAGCATTTTTCCTTTCTTACCGTTGACTTCAAGAAGAAACTTGCCGCAGTTTTCACACTTCTCTCGGGTCATATTTTCATGCTTATATACATGGCTGCTCGAAATAACTGTACCAACGAGTTTTTTTGCCTGCTCCTTCATTTTAGATACAAAAGCGGATGAATTAGCCTGACCTTTGCTTATCAAGGAGAGTTGCTGCTCCCATTTTGCTGTCAGCTCAGGAGATTTTAAATCCTGTGGAACCAAGTCTATGAGCTGTATACCCTTAGAAGTCGGTATTATCTCTTTTCCCTTTCTTTCAACGTAGAAACTGTCAAAGAGCTTTTCAATTATATCGGCTCTGGTAGCGGGTGTTCCGAGTCCACTGGTTCCCTCGATTACTTCCCTGAGGGCGTTATTCTCCATATATTTTCCCGGATGTTCCATTGCAGAAAGTAATGTGGCCTCGGTAAAACGTTTAGGTGGCGAGGTCTTACCGTTTAATGTTCTTACTTGAGTAATAGGCTCACTCTGTCCTTTTGAGACAGGGGGAAGGGCCTGATGTCTGTCATCCTCAACCGAATCATCTTCATCATTATCATCAGATAACTCTCCGTCGTAAATGCTCTTCCAACCCGGCGATTTAATAATGCGGCCACGGGCAGTGAATAATTCCCCTCCTACTTCGTACTTAACTGTGGTCTGTTCATATTCAAAGGGCATACTCAATACTGCCAAAAAGCGTTTTACTATAAGATCATAAATATGGCGCTCATCGTTGTTCAATGAAGACAAATTAACATATTGCTCTGTAGGGATAATGGCATGGTGGTCTGTGACCTTGCTGTTGTCTACAAAACGCTTAGTAACATTGGGTTTTGCTCTAAGCAAAAGTTGCGCTGCTTTTTGATATGGGCCAACAGCTATGCTTTTAAGCCGTTCTGTTAAGGTGGGAACTATATCGTCTGTTATATAGCGGGAGTCGGTTCTTGGGTAGGTCACCAGCTTATGCTGCTCATACAGGCTTTGCATTAGCTGCAATGTTTTCTTTGCAGAATAGCCGTATTTTTTATTTGCGTCACGTTGAAGCTCAGTAAGATCATAGGCAAGAGGAGGTAGCTCTTTTTTTGCTTCTTTATTTACCTCTGTAATTGTACCGGTTTTGCCCGATACTTTATTTACTATTTCATCTGCTTTGGATTTATCAAATATGCGTGTTTGTCCGGTTTTTCTGTCCTGCCAAAGGACGCTAAACCCTTTTAAATTTGCCCCTATTGTCCAGAAATCCTTGGGGACAAATCTTTTAATCTCATTCTCACGTTCAACAATCATAGCAAGAGTGGGAGTCTGTACCCTTCCGGCTGATAGTTGGGCATTATATTTGCATGTCAGAGCGCGGGTTACATTAAGACCTATGAGCCAATCTGCTTCTGCTCGGCTTTGGGCTGATTGATAAAGGTTATCATAGTTACGGGAAGGCTTTAGATTCTGGAAACCCTCATTTATAGCCTTATCAGTCTGAGAAGATATCCATAGCCTTCGTATGGGTTTTTTGAAACCCGCTTTTTCTATTATCCAGCGAGCCACTAGCTCGCCTTCACGCCCCGAGTCTGTAGCAATAATAAGCTCGGTTACATCATCTCTATGAAGAAGACCTCTTACTATACCGAATTGCTTTGATGTCTCCTTAATAACTACAAGCTCTGTCTTATTAGGTAGCATAGGCAAATCTTCGAGATTCCATGCTTTATATTTCTGGTTGTAAACTTCCGGTGGAGCAAGTGTTACCAGATGCCCCAAAGCCCAGGTAACAATATATTTAGGTCCTGATATAAAACCGTTTCCGTTTTGATTACATTTAAGTACCTTTGCTATATCTCTTGCCACTGAGGGCTTTTCTGCCAATACTAATATTTTGCTCATAAAAACAACTTCCTTTACTACACACCCTATGTTTAGTCCGAAACATGTGTATCTATATTATCAGGTTTATTTAAACTAAGGTCAAGGATAAACGAATTCGTAAGAAGTTGAATTTGTTAAACACTCTTGAACCATAAGATGGTAATAGATATAATATGTAGTAACGATAACCGGGAGATGATAAGGAAATGATGGGAATATTTACTACACCCCTTGTATGGATTATGATAGGCATATCCCATATGACTTATTGTTTAAAATCGTCTATTGGTAATTATATATATAAGTTTAGACCCAGACTTTTTAATGCATTATTAATGTCTTTTTCCCTTACATTCGTGTATGTCATTTGGGGAGTAAGCGAATTAATCCGAATGGGAAAAAGTATTTGGATTATTGCCGGTTTTATCAGTTTATTAGCATCCATAATTATTTTAGCTGTGATTTTTACAAAACCTGAGGGTATCACTGAGAAAGGCATGCTGTTTTCTACAGGTTTCATACAATGGGATAATATTTTGGATTTTGACTAGAAACCTCATTTCACTAATAGGAATATATATCTTAATCTTAAACTTAGTTATAGTCCCGAAAATAATACAATAATTGATAGGTTTATTTCTGTTAATAAAGATGATAAAGAAGAAATAGAAAGAATTATAAAAGAGCAATTGGAAAAGCGAGCACAATCAGCTGTTTTTGTAGAGTAAACATAGATTCTCCTAAATAAACGAATAAACAATCAGATACTCCATATAATAATACGTACACTATTTACATAGTGTACATATTAATTGTATAATGGAGGTGAAACGGAGATGAATAATATGTTTGTTATAAATGCAACTGATGCGCGAAGAGAATGGAGTTCAATTGTAGATAGTGTAATTCGTGAAAAACCTCAGTTTATAAAAAGAACACGTGACTATATGGTATTGTCTGACGTTGGTTTTCTTGAGAATCTCCTGTCAGCATATACATTTACGGCTGAAAGATTCATTGAGTCTGATGGTAGTATAACATTATCACTTAATGAAATAGATTTAGTAGAAAACGGTGAAACAGAAGAAGATGCAAAGCAAAAGCTGGCAAAATCCATATTGGAGTTTTCGGTGGACTTTTATAGAGATTTTAACTTTTGGGGAACATCCCCAAATAGGAAGAGCCAAATACCGTTTATTTTTAAAGCGCTTATTTTAGATGACTTAAATAAGATAGGGGAAATCATCAAATGCCGAGATGGAAAGAGTTAAAAAGATTCTGTGATAATGATGGGTGGGAATTATATAAGGAAACAGATCACTATTATTATCGCAAAAAGCTTGATGATGGATCCACACTGCATACAAAAGTAAGTAAGGGCAGTGGTGAAATACATGGCAGTATGTGGAAACAAATACTTAATAAACAATTACAAGTAACAAAAGAGTATTTTAACAGTAAAATTTGAAGATATTGAGTAAAGGGGACGGTGACTTTTACTCATTGAAAACTTCAGTAAAAAAGAAGTGGGTTTTTCTTACCCACTTCTTTGTTTCGCACTATTTTATATTAAGTACTATTTTATATTAAGCTGAAACCTTTTTCTTTCCACCGATGCTCAGGAGCAGATTCAGAAGAATTCCGAAAATGGCGGCTCCGGCTACACATGGAATATTCATTCCGAAGAATGGAATGCTTCCTCCAAAGGAATATTGTCCACCAAGGCCAATTATCATAATGGTTGCAATAATTGCTGTATTCTTTGAGCTGAAGAGGTCGACCTTTTTCTCAACCATGATTGCAATACCTTGGGCAGCTATGGCACCGAATAGATATACTTCAAGTCCGCCGATTACTGCTGTAGGAATAGCATAGATTGCATTAATAAGAGGTGTAAAGCAGGAGATTACCATAGCAATAACAGCAGCAGCCATGAGAACCGGAATTGAGAAAACCTTTGTTATCGCCATTGCGCTAATGTTTTCACCGTAATTTGTTCCTGCAGGACCGCCTATAAAGCCGGCTACGATATCTCCGATACCATCACCAATAAGGTTGTGACCCAGTCTGTCTCCGATATCATATTTTTTATCGGTCTTCTTTTTCTTGGCTAAATCATTTACATAAATATCTAGTTGAAATACGTGGGCAGTTGATTCTGGAATAGTGGCAATTGCTATCGGCATGATAGCGGCTACTGCAGCCCAGTTGGGCTTGGGAAGCGTGAATACCGGCAATGCGAAAAATCCGCTGTTTGCAGTTTCAGGTAATATTTTAAACAGGTTGATATCTGTTACAAGGCTAATTATAAACGCTGTTATGCATCCAAGAATAGGACCTAAGAGCAAGGGGAGCTGTCCTAAGAAGCCTTTTAGGTAAACAGAGAACATTATTGTCGAAATCAAGGTAACTAATGAAACAATCCAGGCCATGTTAGCAGCAAGTGCTGCCTGTGCTTCGGGAGCGCTTATTGCTCCGCCAAACGATGCTGCATCAGATAATGCATTTCCGGCAAGAGTTAGTCCAATAACCATTGCGATTGGACCTGTGATTGTAGCAGGCAGTATTTTTTCTATGGAGTCTCTGCCAAACTGTTTAACAATAAGACCCGCAGCTATTGATACTAGACCTGACATAACAATACCAAACTGTGCAATAGCTATTTTTTCATCTAATGTTGAACCTGCAAGAGCCTCAGAACCCATTATACCAAGGATTGCTGAAAGATATGAAAAGCTTGAGCCATAGTATAAAGGTATTTTTTTGCCTGTTACAAGAATGAAGCAGATAGTTGCAAGACCGCTTGCAAAGATAGTCGTCGAAATGTGGAACTGTGTGATAAGTGCTACTGCTACTGTGGCAGGGAACATTACTATTACCTGCTGTATTGCGTATAGCAAAAGCTTCCATATTGGTGGTTTCTCGTCGGGAAGGTACCCGATGACTTGCTTGTTGTTTTCCATGATTAAAATCCCCCTTGCATATTTAAAATTAATTGAGCTCTTTTTCATATAGGCTGACACTTGTCTCACCGTCATATTCTTTCAGGTGAACAGCGACAACCTCAGCTTTAGACGTTGGTATATTTTTTCCGACATAATCTGTGCGTATGGGAAGCTCTCTGTGGCCTCTGTCAATCAAAGCCGCCAATTGAATGGTCGCCGGCCGTCCAAGAGCCATAATAGCATCCATAGCTGCGCGTACTGTACGTCCGGTAAAGATTACATCGTCTACCAGTACAACATTTTTGTTTGCTATAGGAAAAGGAATATCTGTTGAGTTTAAAACCGGATCACTTGAAAGATTTGTAAGATCATCACGGTAAAGGCTGATGTCCAGCTTTCCCATTTCTACTTGAACGCCTTCTATTGATGCAATTGCTATAACAAGCCTTGAGGCGATAGGAACGCCACGGGTCTTGATTCCGATGATGCAGATATTTTCAACACCCTGGTTTTTCTCAATTATTTGATGAGCAATGCGGATTATAGCGCGTTCAACGGATATTTCATCCATTATTTGTGCCTTAAGCTTCATATTAATGTCCCCCGCAAGGTCTTTAAAGATTGGCAAAAAAAAATCTTGTCGCAGACAAGATTGAATTTCACTAAATTTGGGCAGGTGTTTCCACTCGCCTTGATTTAACGCTATTTAATATCTTGTCGGCATCTCTGTACCAATCTTAAAGACATTTTGTTCTTTCATATTGTATCATCCAAAATTCTGGAATGCAACAAAAAAAACACGAAATTTGTCATGAGGCAAAGTACCTTTGGTAAAGAGTTGTTCAATATGTAAATAAAGGCTATAATCGACTATATGTGATGATGTTAGGGAGGGTTTTATGTCGGAGTTCATAGTAATAGTTGTTTCTTTAATTATTATTTCAATAATAAGCGGGATTTATCAGTCAAAAAAAAGAAAAAACAAGCTATTAAACTCTATTAAAAAAAACTGGGGCAAACTTCCTGATAATGAGTTTGACGAATATGATTTTAAGAACTTCTCACAGCTATTTTCTCTCAGAACTAAGAACTTGTCTGATCAAATAATTGACGATACTACCTGGAACGACCTTGAAATGGACAATTACTATAGCCTAATGAACAGCACAATAACATCCATGGGTGATAATGCTCTTTACTCAATCTTAAGAACACCTCTTTATAGCAAAGAACAATATAATGACCGGGTCAAGCTGATTGACTATTGGGCCGGACACAGTGAGGAACGCGAAAAGATTCAGATGCTGCTAGCGAATACAGGTAAGTTCAGACCGAGCAGGCTGGACATTTTAGTTGAAAATTCGGATTTTCTGGGAATAGATGATAAATGGTTGTATAAGGTGCTCACCTTTGTTCCTTTCTTAGCTTTCCCTATTCTATTTATTAATATTGGTGCCGGTATGCTTTGGCTTGTATTATCCTTGGGTATCAATGCTTTTTATCATGAAAAACAGGCGAGTAAAATTCATTCAGGTCTTGAGGCAATAACTCAGGCAACTAGGATTGTAATGCTGGCAAAAATCCTTCTTAAAAACAGGATACAGGAGCTAAATGATAAGTTCGATAAGCTTGGTAACCTTTGTGGGACGCTAAAGCCAATTTTGAGCAAAGGTTCTTTAAACAATTTTATTTCTGGATTTACAGGGGACATGATTATGGATTCATTTTCCTTGGTAAATATGGTTTTCCTTATAGATATATGGAATTATCAAGCATCTGTAAAGTTCCTAAATAAGCATCATGAAGAGTTTGCACAGTTAATTGAAGCTATCGGCGAAATTGACGCAACCATAAGTATAGCCTCATACAGGGAAAGTCTTGCTTCTTACTGTAAACCTGAAATAATGTGGGATACTCACGATAAGAACTTAAATATTGATGGGAAGAATGTCATACATCCTCTTATAAAGAGCTGTACGCCGAATCCGGTTTATTCAACAAGGCCAACACTCCTTACCGGTTCCAATGCCTCTGGAAAATCAACATATCTAAAAACGGTTGCTATAAATACTATTATGGTTCATACCATGGGCTTCTGTTTAGCCGATAAATGGATATCAAAGCCTTTGTTCCCCATTACCTCTATGGCATTGCGAGACAGCGTATTAAATGGAGAAAGTTATTTCATAGCAGAAATAAAGTCGCTTAAAAGGATCTTTTCGAGGGTAAATAGTAATATAACATGCCTTTGTATTGTAGATGAGGTTTTGAGAGGAACGAATACTATTGAACGTATAGCAGCAGCCTCCAGACTTTTGCATTCTTTGGTATGTATGAATACATGTATCTTTGCTGCAACCCATGATGTGGAGCTGACTTACATTCTGGGAGAAGTTTTTGAAAACAAGCATTTTGAAGAGGAAATAACTGATGATGATATAAAATTTGATTATAGAATAAAGGATGGAAAAGCTTCATCGCGAAACGCAATAAAATTACTAAAAATCATGGGCTTTGATGATGATATTGTAATTGATGCAACTAAAGCGGTGGAGGCCTTTGAACAACAGAATAGATGGACGCAATTAGGAGGAAAAGAATATTGAAAAAACTGATATCATGGAATGTGAACGGGCTAAGAGCCGTAATAGGAAAGGGTTTTCTGGATTTTTTCGACAGCAAAAATCCGGATATATTATGCTTGCAAGAAATAAAGCTCTCTGAAGGGCAGTTGGATTTTGCTTTAGAGGGCTATTATTCATACTTTAATTATGCAGAAAAGAAAGGTTACTCAGGGACTGCAATCTATACAAAAATCAAACCGCAGAATGTGACATATGGAATAGGAATCGATCAGCATGATCACGAGGGTCGTGTGATTACTCTGGAATTTGCAGGATGCTATTTGGTTAATGTTTATACCCCAAATTCTCAGAGAGAATTGGAACGTTTATCATACAGGATGGAATGGGAGGATGCATTCAGAGATTATTTGGTCACCCTTGATAAGATCAAGCCTGTAATAGTATGCGGGGATATGAATGTAGCTCACAAAGAGATTGACCTAAAAAATCCTAAGTCAAACCATAGAAATGCAGGGTTTACCGACGAGGAGAGAAATAAGTTTACAGAGCTGTTGGAAGCTGGATTTGTTGATTCTTTCCGTCATTTTTATCCTGATAAAAAGGATGCCTATACCTGGTGGTCATATATGTTTAAGGCCCGTGAGAAAAACGCCGGGTGGCGTATTGACTATTTCTGCGTTTCAAAATCTTTAAGCGATAAAATCAAAGATGCAGTTATCCATGCTGATGTTATGGGCTCTGACCATTGCCCGGTCGAGCTATTAATAGAAGATATGTTTTAATGAGTGGAGGGGACGGTGACTTTTACTCATTCTCACTGCCATTAAATTTTAAAAATCAGACTTGTTTCTCAGGCATTTTTCATGTATACTAGTCTATGCGTTAGCTTATGCGAAAGTGGTGGAATTGGCAGACTCGCTAGATTCAGGTTCTAGTGTTCGCAAGGACGTGCGGGTTCAAATCCCGCCTTTCGCACCATGATGAGTATTCATAACGGACTTAAGT
>JAEYOK010000038.1 GCA_023411795.1 Bacillota bacterium | reverse complement strand
TGTATGGATTTCAGGTTTAAGCCCTTGATATAAATGATGTGCCTTATCACAAGGATTCTTATGACAATTCTGGCATCTTTCAACGCCATTTTCTAATGCACATTTTAATGAATCACAGCTAAAGCTTTTATCTAATCCACCTGTATGGCAGCCATCACATAACTCCATGTCATCACCCCAATATCCACAATCGCCTACTCCACCAGCATATACACGTATCAGCCGCTCTTTCAGCTCCACCCGGAGCTCCTCGCTTATTGTGCCGCCAGTATAATGCACACACAAATCGCAGCGGTGACCACAACTGCTATAAATCGAATTCTCTTTTGGAAACGGCTTTCGGTTTGGCTTTTTCTTAATCAGAACAAGCTGCTTGACAGCTTCGAGCGTTTGTAGATCGGTAACGGGAATTAACATCCATTTACCGTCATGATATGTTTTGCTGCTATCGTAAATTTCCTGTATCATCTGCGGAAATTCATTGCGCTGCTTTTCAAATAATTCGCGTTCTGCTTTTCCGAAAATAACGAGAAAATCATAACAATCTTCACGTATGTAGATAGTCAGCACCGTTTTCCCGCTTTTACGGAATTTTAATTCATCCTTGCCGTTACCCACTTCATCTAAAGCATATTTCCCCCGCATAAAGCACATAGTTTCCTCGCTGACCTTTTGCATACCTGTTTTTTCACTCATGGATACAACCCCCTATTAGTCTTCCTTATATTTAAAATATTCATATAAATATCCTCCTGTCTTAATCTGAAGAGCAGTTGGCGTATTAGTTTTTTATCTGTATCGGAATAAATATATCCTGCTGATATCTGTTATGTTTATTAGCTATATCCCAAGGCATGATCTCCTCAAATATTTCATATCGTCCCTCTGTATTCGTAACAAGCTTATAATTGTCGCTCTTATTTACCCAGTCTTTCAACAGAATAATAGTATCATCCATGTCCTCCATAAATGAACTTGCTATGGCGAATAACCCGCCTGTAAAGATTTCATCTTTATATTCTGTTATATTTGCAAAATCGGTTGGTATTTTGATAAGCATAATCCACTCACCGTTTGGTTCTTTACGGTAAAAGCAATTACGCAATCCGGGATTTGGTGTGAATCCGAATCTCTCGAACAGGTTCTCCATTTTGCCATCCAAATCTACAGCTTGTCCTGTTTTCAAGCGTGAAGTAAGAAAACGCATGAGTGGTAATCGAATAATCCGGACATCATGCAGTCTTAATGCTTCACGGCTGATTTCCGACAGCTTTTCAAATGTGACCGTCTCATTTCTTTCTACTGTGACAAGCCTTTTTTCGGTTTCTTCATAAAGCAAAGTAATAGCAGATATTTTTTTGATACCGCTCATTAACATTTTATGAAGAAAATCGTCAACAAGTTGTCTTAAATCAGATAAGGCTGAAATTTCGGTGTCAAGTGATTCTAGTTTATTCACAAAGGCCTGAATCAATGCTGTAGTGCTTTCACTTTTGTATATACCGACTATATCCTTAATCGGGATTTGCAGCTTTCGTAAAATAATAATTTGTTGCAATCGCTCAAGTGCAGCAGCATCATAATAACGCATGGCTTTATTATCAGGATGGCTGCTCCATATAAGTCCCATTTCTTCATAATATCTTAGTGTCCTGCTCGATATACCGAAGATGTCAACAACTTCGTTTATTCTAATTAAGTCCACAAGCTCACCCCCTTTTCCACTATTATACAAGTTGACGTAAGGTCAATGTAAATAGTCTTTTATAAAATTTATAATATCTTTACTAAAACGAGAGGAAGCCCGTAAAATTGGCCAAACCATATAATTCTAATAAATATTAATTAAGATTTACTTTTTTACATATAATTGATTAACGTTAAGAATAAAAGGAATTCATAATGAGGAAAAATAACGATCTCATCCAAACCCAGATATTATTGGGGATCACTTTTATTTTGGCAGGTATTTTTGCCTTCAAGTTACTCGGAAGAAATATAATCAATATTGCTGTGGACGGCCCTGGAAAATTAGAAGGGCATGAGAAGGTTGCGGTTCCGATTCTTCTTTATCACAGCATACTGGAAGGCAATAAGGTTATCGACAGCTATACCATAAGGCCCTATGAATTTGAGAGTGACTTAAAATATATACAAGACAATGGCTACACCACCGTAACCATGAATGACCTGGTGGACTATGTTTATAATGGTACTATACTGCCTGAAAAGCCCGTTGTCATAAGCTTTGATGATGGGTATCTAAATACCTATCACTATGCCTATCCATTGCTAAAAAAATATGAGATGAAAGCCGTGTTGTCTATTATAGGTAAATCTACCGATATTTTCTCCCGACAAAAGGATGAAAACCTTATCTACTCTCATGCAAGCTGGGATCAGATTAATGAGCTTATAGAGTCAGGATGCTTCGAGATTCAAAATCATACCTATGGACTTCATAGCGCCAATAAAGGGCGTATTGGGACTAAAATGAAAAAAGGTGAGTCCCTATCAAATTATGAAAAAGTACTGACTGAAGATATCGGAAATTTACAAACTCTAATTCAAGAAAAGACCGGATACACACCCAACACCTTTGCTTACCCTTATGGAGCCATAAGCAAAGAATCGGTCGAGATTCTTAAAAACATGGGTTTTAAGGCAACTTTGACTTCCTACGGAGGTATAAATTATATTACAAAAAATGAAGATTGTCTTTTTGGATTAAAGCGCAATAACCGCCCAAGGGGTGTTTCAAGCTATACTTTTTTTAAACGGATATACAAATAATTTTTCTGTTTTTTAATCATTCCTCTGATAGATATATAGCTTCATCTAAATATCTATCCCTTCGTATTCAGTTTCACTAACAATAAATTGGTTGCATACATTATATATGAGGTGTGACAAATGAATTGTAACAATACTCCGATTGATCTGGCTATATTATCTGATGCCCTTGCGATTGCTATAGCTAAGGATAATTCAGCTGATGAAAATAACGTAATAGGAAATTTCTTAGTAGCTGTTGGTAGTATTATCCTGACTATTGCAGCACAGCAAGCAGCTCAAGGTAATAATAACGGTGGTAGTGATACTACTAAATAGCTGTTTTTATATAGTTTATCAGTAAAAGTTCCTGCTTTCAATTGGGTTAGTGAGTCATATTTAAAAGCCAGATATAATCTGGCTTTTAAAGTTATGTTTTTAATTTATTTACTGTCCTTCATCAAACCTCTTACCATTTCTAGAAACTCTAATTTATACTGATCATCTTTCAATCCCGGTATATTTACGATTCTTCCATAGGTATTTTCAAAGCTGCTATCGCCTTTGTATTGAGAATCTCTTAATAGAAGCCCCAACTCGGCTACAGCCGATGCAAATGCAAAATCATCGGACATTATGTTCTTAATATAGCTTTCATCAATAAGGCATCTCCAATAATTCAATTGCATTTTTATAGAATATAGCTTCCTCAGCTTCCCTTTCCAAGCCAAGATCTTTAATACTTTCTACCGTCTGTCCCTGATTGCGCCAAGGTGAATCAGTCCCAAACAGTATCCTCTTATAACCATGATTATGAATAATTCTTTTTGCTTGCTCTTTATTCATAACACCGACAGAATAAGAAGTGTCCAAATAAATATCCTTGCCCACCAGATATCGTTCAACCTCATCCCAGTAGTTGTACCCTCCCATATGGGCAGCTATGATTTTACCGCCTTTAAAATGAGTTATTAAATTATCCAGTCTTTCAGGAGTGCAATGAAAAGGAAATGTAAAGCCAAGATCCTCTCCGGCATGAAATGCGATAATCAACCCTAACTCAAAGGCATATTCATATATGGGATATAGGGCCTTATCATCGACAAAAAAGTCCTGATACTCAGGATGGAACTTAATACCCTTAAGACCAAGCTCCTTAATCCGTTTAAGCTCGTTTTTCCAGTTTTCATATAATGGGTGAATACTGCCAAAGGATATTATATTATCCTGTTGAATTTGAGCTGCCCAAATGTTGATTTTTTCAGTTTGTGACGGTTTAGTTGCTATATTTAAAAGTACAGAATAACTTATACCATTAGCTTCCATTGAGCTTTTTAAATCACTTACAGTACCGCTTAGCATAGCCGGAATATCAGCTTTTTTCGCTAAAGCGGGAACAGCTTTTGTAGCAAGCTCATCGGGAAAACAGTGGGTATGGAAATCAATAACCAAAACAATCGCCTCTCTTTAATATTGATTCTATAATAGCATAAAAAAGCACCCTTTTAGGGACAATATAGGAAAATACTATAAGTCAGGAGTGATATAGGCATTGAACGAAGGCTTGGTTGTACTGGTCAGGTCTATTATCGGCTTTTTTTCTTTACTGATATTTACAAGAATTATAGGGAAAGAGCAAATTAGTCAACTTACTTTTTTTGATTATGTACTGGGCATTACAATAGGTTCTATTGCGGCCTCATTGACAACTGATTTATCAAGCAGAGCATGGCCCCATTGGGTAGGGCTTATTACATGGGCTTCTCTGGGATATCTTATGGAGAAAATTACTTTGAAATGGCGATATGCAGCAAAGGTTCTTGAAGGAGAACCCGTCATCGTCATCATGAACGGGAAAATTCTGGATAAGACATTAAAAAAATCTAAGTTTAGGATATCGGACTTATTAGCGCTACTAAGAAATCAAGGAATCTTTGATTTAAACGAAGTAAATTATGCAATCATTGAGTCAAATGGTCAGCTATCAGTTTTGAAAAAGCCTGAAAATCTACCTCTTACTCCAAAGGATATGAATATTCAAGTTAAGGACACGGGTATAAGTACTGAGCTAATCTATGACGGCATTTTGTTTACAGAGAATCTAAAACAGTTAGGTAAAAACGAAGCATGGCTCATGACACAATTGAGAGCTCAGGGCATCAATGATATATCAGAAGTGTTTTTGGCCACTTTAAATCCTCAGGGAAATATTTATATAGACAGATATAATGATCACATAGAAAAAGCAGTTGATATCGGAGACTACAAGGGACCTTTTTAGGAGGTATAAATGTGAGAAAATTTCTGGTAATTACTATTCCTCTTTTTACTTTATTACTTTTTGTGGGAATCATGCTAAGCGGGGATTTTTTGAAGAAACCTCTTGGTAATGATGATGACATACCTGAAGCTATTAATGAACTTCTTCAAATAGTTCAATTGGAAAATTGGGATGAAGCAGGCATTCGAGCAAAAGAGCTCGACACTTTATGGAAAAGAATTGTAAACCGGGTACAGTTTAGCTCTGAAAGAGATGAAATTAATTATTTTAGCATGAGCTTAGCCCGCCTTGAAGGAGCAATTCTTGTAAAAGATAAGGCAAGTGCCGTTATAGAGCTCAAACAGGCCTATGAGCACTGGAATCAGTTAGGACAATAACATTTGATGGATTATTTTGGTGTATTAAACACTCGACTTTCCACATAAATCATCATTTGGTTTCTTAATAAGGCATATAGCAAAATAGCAATTAAACCGATTAAACCCGTCAGCCAAGGCAAAGATTTAAACCATGCAACAGCAAAAACCGCAATCATAATGATTATACATATCACAATTAAAAGTAAATGTTCTTTCATCCATTTCTTTTTCCAATATTCAATTTTCTCATTATGTGAAAAGTTGGCTTTTAAAACAGAGACCAGATTCTTATCTGCTTCCTCACGATCCAACTTCCTGTTTTTAAAGTAAAGTGCGGTGTCTACTCCGACCATAATAAAATTAATTACATAAAAAACAAATACATAAGTTATTTTCCCTGATACAAGCTTTGATGTAATTCCAGCGCTATAACCAAACAGAATCATGAATAGGAAGAACAAACTTTTTCCTTTTGCGGTTCGGGATGTATAAGATTTTATGATGGATATTGGCCATGAGATTCCAAAGCTGATAACCATAACTGCTTCCAATAATTCAGACATTTAGTGCTCCTTTTATCAATCGACTTTAATTACTGCTGTATACTTTGGGTTGATGAGGCTATTGGTGTAAAAAAACTTTTAACCTATGTTTTGGTGCACACCAATACTTAATATACATTCCATCGATTATAGTTTCATCTTCCATATCAACAACAGGATTCTCATATAAAGGTATAAAATATTGATATATTTTTTCTCCGCTTTCACCGAACAGCAAATTGAAGGATTCAAGCAATTGAGGTCTATAATCATCATCAATATCAGAGAATGTCAGGTTCTCAACAGCAAATTCAATGAGGTCCTGTTCCTGGTCAATAGAAAAATTGAAAATATCAACACCATTGCCGCCTAGCATCATGCTTTTGTTATATTCAAGTCCATAATACACATGAAGCTCATCCCAACAATGAAAATTAATAAAATTGTCCCCTTCACTAAGCTTACTAATAATTCTGGAAACTTTCTTAGGAATCTCAGGAAATTTATCATAGGTATAGGGCTCATAATTACCTTCAATCATTACCATGAGATTTCCGTTATCATCTATAATGCAATCCCTTTTCTCTGAGTTTTCTTCTGTTTCTTGTAATGTGTCACCTATTGAATTGTTACCGGGCGTACTGCTTTCTGAAGAGGCCTTTTCCTTTTGGTTTACTGAACATCCTGTGTAAAATATAAGGCAATATAGTATCAGAATAACGAGAGCAATTCTTTTCATAGGTTCTCCCTTATTATTAGCTGTTTACATTTTAATTTTTTCTTTCATACTTTCTGTCCAGTTTTGGTCCATCCTGTTTAAGCGTTCTTTTTTTAGGTTTTCTTTGATAATCCAGTAAATATCTTTATCAGAACTTGTTGTCCACTTTTCAAACAGTCTCTTTCCTTCATCAGGATTCCCAACTATCGCAACGCTCCAGCAATAAGCCATTCCCTTTTTCAGAGCAATGAAACCTTCGTTTTTTCTATCTTGAATACTATAAATCGAATCTGTAATCTTATCAAGTATTTGTAGCACTTTTGATACTTGCTCTTTTTGTTTCAATAATTTTGGTTCACAGAGCGCAGCTGCCGTAGCCCTTTTTTCGTAATCATTTCCCTCTGCCCATTCTTCCATTTGAATTATAAGTTCTTCCATATGGTTTTCGCCATAAATCTGTAAAGCCATTGCCACGGCTTCACGGATTCTCCATCTGGGATCCGAGGCAAGTAAACGTAATTTTTCAAGATATTCTTTCTTTCCTCCATCGATAAGCTTGCCCAATCCCAGCGTTCCACAAAAAGCTAAGAATTCCTGTTGTGTATTTACCGGAGCCTTTTCAGGCGTGAATTTATGCAGCAGCAAGAATTTCTCTTCATCTCCAACCTCTGCGACAGCTTGGGCTAATTCAATATTTGCTCGTGGGCCGGGTAACCCCGATTCTTGCATTAGGAAAGTATTCCAGTCTTCCATACTCTTAAGTTTCTCAATATACTCTTGCACTTTTTTCATGAGTTCTTCCCCCTCAAAACAAAATCTATACCGCCTCACAAATAGACCTGCCCAACTCAAAAGCTTTGCATAAATCCTCAGGTTTTTTCATCAAATCATCAATGGTGTCAACACCAGTTATAGATAACCTTCCTATGGGCTTTATTCCTAGATGACCAAAATAATGTTCAATAGACTCAAGTATATGTATGTTTTCCCTATCTGTCTGCCCAGCTCTAATAGCTACAGCTAAACCTAATTTTCCATGGGGAATTTTGATTTTGTCCTTGTTTGAGTTTGTATCCGAATAGGGAGTATTTCTGTCAAAAAACACTTTTAGGTGTCCGGTTATATCTCCCCAATAAGATGGTGAAGCAATAATCACTATATCCGCTGCTATCACATCCTGAATAATATCGTCGACATCATCATTCTGAATACATCTACCTGTTTTATAGCAGTTTTTACACCCAATACAATAGTTTATCTTCATATCTCCTAGATGATGTATTATTACACTTTTATCAGACACGCTCATTCCTTCTATTATTTTATCAATAAGTAGGGATGAGCTTCCATTCCTCCTTGGGCTTCCATTTATACATAATACTTTCATAATGATCTCCTGACTTATTTCGTCTATTACTTACTATCTAGTGGTATCTGATAATATCTGCCCGTATATTCCATGTATACATATTATTTCTATATAAAAAAATCGTCAAGTTTATCTTGTTTATCTTTTATGCCAAATTAGTGACTATAAAAAAGGGCTACCGTTTACCGGTAACCCTCTTAATCTTGTCAATTATTCGCTTTTAGCCATTCTCTTATAGTTTTCAAGTCTTTCATTCGCATTCTTTTCAGCTGCTTCAAAAAGCTCTTGAGCAACATCAGGGAAGGTTTGCTTCAAGGATGTGTACCTGACTTCGCTGTTTATGAAGTCCTGGAAGCTTCCTGTTGGATCCTTTGAATCAAGTACAAAAGGATTCTTGCCTTGTTCCTTAAGCTCAGGAACATAGCGCCACAGATGCCAGTAACCTGACTCAACCGCTTGCTTTTCTCTGGTCTGGGTTCTAGCCATACCGCCCTTAATACCATGGTTGATACAAGGAGCATAAGCGATTATGAGGGAAGGACCCTTGTGTGCTTCGGCTTCTTGAATAGCTTTCATGAATTGATTCATGTTAGCTCCCATAGCAACCTGAGCAACATATACATAACCGTAGGTAGCAGCAATCATACCAAGGTCTTTCTTCTTAATGCGTTTTCCCGAAGCTGCAAATTTTGCAACTGCAGCTGTAGGAGTAGCCTTAGAAGCCTGACCACCGGTGTTGGAGTAAATCTCAGTATCAAATACAAGAACGTTCACGTCTTCGCCCGAGGCAAGTACATGATCTAGTCCGCCGTATCCGATATCGTATGCCCAACCGTCACCACCGAGAATCCACTGAGACTTCTTAACAAAATGCTCACGGTTGCTGTTAAGACTATCAGCAATCTTTTTGCATTCGTCGCAGCCGGGTGTGAAGTTATCCAATGCCTCAGCAAGATCCTTGGAGGCCTTCTTTGAAGCCTCACCGTCATCCATTGAAGCAAGCCATGCTTCTGCTGCAGCCTTTAATTCGGCAGGAACATCCAAAGCCAAAAGGTTGTTTAGCTGAATAGCAATATTCTCACGAATTTGTTTCACTCCGAGGAACATTCCCAAACCAAATTCGGCATTGTCCTCAAATAGAGAGTTAGCCCATGAAGGACCTTTACCGTCCTTATTAGCACAATAAACAGTAGCAGGAGCAGATCCACCCCAGATTGACGAACAACCTGTTGCGTTAGCTATCATCATACGATCACCAAAGAGCTGAGTTACAGCTTTGATGTAAGGTGTTTCACCACAACCTGCGCATGCACCGCTGAACTGAATCAGTGGCTGTGAGAACTGGCTGTTCTTAACGGTTGTCAACGGAGCCAAATCACTCTTATAAGTAACATTCTTGCTTATATAATCCCAATTTTCAATTTGCTCATGCTGAGTCTCAATAGGCTTCATAACAAGAGCCTTTTCTTTTGCAGGACAAACATCGGCACAGTTTCCGCAGCCTGTACAATCCAGAGTTGAAACCTGGATTTTATACTGTAAGCCCTTAAACTGTGGTCCTTGTGCGGGAATGGTATTTAAAGATTCCGGCGCATTCTTAAGCTCTTCTTCATTAAATAGGAACGGACGAATAACCGCATGAGGACATACCAATGAGCATTGATTACACTGGATACAATTTTGTGATTGCCATTCGGGAACAGTTACCGCGATACCGCGCTTTTCATATGCGGAAGTACCGGTTGGGAATGTTCCGTCTTCAGCGCCTTTAAATGCACTTACTGGAAGTTTATCTCCTCTTTGGGCATTCATTGGCTCCATAACCTTTGTTATGAATTCGGGTTTATCTTGGTTATTATTGTCTACATGTGCATCCTGGGCTGTTTTCCAGCTTTCAGGAACATTAATCTTAACCAGTGATTCAATACCTCTGTCAACTGCGGCAAAGTTCATGTCAAGGATTGCCTGACCTTTTTTGCCGTATGATTTGACAATTGAGTCTTTAAGGTATGCTACTGCATCTTCTAAAGGAATAACCTTTGCAAGCTTAAAGAAGGCTGCCTGCATAATCATATTTATACGGCTTCCTAAACCAATTTCAACAGCAATATCTGTTGCGTTGATTGTGTAGAAGTTAATATTGTCATTAGCAATATGTCTCTTAATATCAGCAGGAAGCTTTTCATCTAACTCGTTCTCATTCCATTGACAGTTCAATACAAATGTTCCGCCATTTTTCAAACCTTCGATAAGGTCATACTTACCAACATAGGATTGATTATGACAAGCTATGTAGTCAGCTTCGTCAATCAAGTATGTGGAACGGATTTTTGCTTTACCAAAACGCAGATGGGAAACAGTAATACCACCTGACTTTTTGGAGTCATATGAGAAATAACCCTGAGCATAAAGATCGGTCTTATCACCGATAATCTTAATAGCACTCTTATTAGCACCGACTGTACCGTCAGAGCCCAGACCCCAGAACTTGCAGCGAATAGCGCTCTCATCCTCGGTATTGATACTCTTAGGTAAAGGCAGTGATAGATTTGTGACATCATCCACTATACCAACGGTGAAGCCATCTCTAGGTTTCTCAGCCTTAAGATTTTCGTAAACAGCAAAAATCTGGTTTGGTTTAACATCCTTAGAACCAAGGCCGTAACGCCCACCGACGATAACAGGCTTATTAGCAACATCATAATAAAGTGACTTAACATCCAAATAAAGAGGTTCACCTAATGCACCGGGTTCTTTTGTTCTGTCAAGTACAGCAATTTTCTTAACTGACTTAGGCATTGAATCAAAGAAGTACTTAGATGAGAAAGGTCTGTAAAGATGAACTTTCAGAACACCAACCTTTTCCCCTTTTGCACGTAAATAATCAATAACCTCTTCACAGGTCTCGGTTACGGAACCCATAGCTACAATTACATGTTCAGCTTCAGGATCACCGTAATAGTTAAAGGGCTTGTAATCACGGCCTGTAAGTTCTGAAATTTGCTTCATGTAATCTGCAACAATATCAGGAATTTGATCGTAATAAGGATTACAGGATTCTCTTGCCTGGAAGAAAATATCCGGGTTTTGAGCTGTACCACGTGTTACCGGGTGTTCAGGATTCAAAGCGCGTTTTCTAAAACTCTCCAGAGCTTCATAGTCAAGCATCTTAGCAAGATCTTCATAATCGAGTACTTCAATTTTCTGTACTTCGGCTGAGGTTCTGAATCCATCAAAGAAATTAACAAATGGAACTCTTCCCTTTATAGCTGATAAATGAGCCACACCTGATAAGTCCATAACTTCCTGAACACTGCCTTCGGCGAGCATAGCAAAACCGGTCTGACGTGTAGCCATAACGTCGGAATGATCACCAAAGATTGATAGAGCATGAGAAGCAACAGCACGAGCTGAAACGTGGAATACACCGGGTAAAAGCTCACCTGCTATTTTGTACATATTAGGAATCATTAGCAGTAATCCTTGAGAAGCTGTATATGTAGTGGTTAGGGCACCTGCCTGAAGTGAACCGTGAACCGCACCTGCTGCACCGGCTTCTGACTGCATTTCAACTACCTTTACAGGTTGCCCAAAAATATTCTTTTGGCCACGAGCTGCCCATTCATCGGTAGATTCTGCCATAGTGGAGGATGGAGTAATTGGATAAATAGCTGCTACTTCGGTAAAGGCATACGCGACATGGGCCGCAGCTGTATTACCATCCATCGTCTTCATTTTTTTCGCCATGTTTTTCCCTCCTTAATTTTATAAACAATGTACTTTGTATACATGGTAAAAAACACAAAATTGAATGTGAATGTTTTGACATTCAGAAAATATTATAACATATTTTTATACTCAAACAAGTAAAAATTAAACAATGATTGCTGTAAAAATTAAACAATAGATTGCTGAAACAACTGTCTATTTGATAAACTTAAAAAAACTTTTTATACTGTTTAATTTTCTTTTTGTATTGTTCAATCTCGGATTTACTCATAGTATTTAGCGGAGTATTAACACTATTAATAACTAAGCTGTTATTAATCCCCATTTCCATGCGGTCGAGCAATGCTTCTATTGTTGCTCCGTCATGAGGGTATGTTGCAGAATAAAGGCAGAGCTTTTTATGTATTCCAACATGACTTATTTCGCTTTTAAAAGCATCCCTGATTTTCTCTTCAATTACGGGTATATAAGATTTATCTGTGAAGGGAAAAACTCCAATAAAAGTGTCTTTATCAACTTCTAATATCTTGTCAGTATCCCTCATGAAAGCATTCACATTTTGTATTAAAAACTTAACAACCTCAGGCTCGTTTCCACTAAGATACACCATTACAAAAGAAAGAACATAATCACCACGCACAGCCCGTTTTAACTCTAGGCTCAAGGATTCTTTTATATCCACCTTTTCCTGAATCTTCTCAAAAACATGTTGTTCTTTCTTTTCAACAGGCTTGTTGAATTTGCTATAATACATATCCAATTTCGCCTGAATCATATTCTTATATAGTTCACTGTTTTTAGGCAGTAGTAAAACATCTTTTATACCGGCTTGAAGGGCAAAACTAACTATATCCGATGTATCCTTGTAAACAATAGCCAACATCGGAACTGACGGGCATGCCCTTCTTAAATTTTCGATCTTTGATTTAGTCACATCAAGATTTTCTTTGGTTATTTCTGCAACAGCAAGGACGACATAATCTCCAAAAGCTTCCAGCTTTATTATCATGTCGTCCTTATCAATTACATCCAAAACATCCAGTCCGGCTTTGGCAATTGATTTCAAGATAATTGCTTTAACAAAACGATTATCAATATCTAAAAGTATCTTCTTGTTCATGAGTACACTAAGCCATCCCTTGCTTATTCATACCCAAAGCTAAACACCTTGCTCTTTAGGCATTTTAATTATAACATGAACCAAATTTTGGTACAATCGTAATATCACTGTTATTTCTCATTATCCCTTAGTTGGCCAAGAGCTCCTCCTGGATGCCACTTTACATATTGGGTGGGGGTGATTCCCTTTGCGTCCTGCAGAATTAAGCTAAGACCTTGTAATACCAATATTTCTGCCAGAATCGAAGCTCGGGGAGCTCTGTTAAGGGCATCTCCCTCTCTATTCACTCCTGCAAACAAGAAGGCATCCCCTTCTTTAGCAAGCCAAGAATCAGGATTTCCTGAAACCGAAATAATTTTTGCTCCATTATTTTTTACAGTCGTTACTGTGGCTTTTAATTCTGCAGTTTCACCACTATTGGATATAGCTATTACCACATCCCCCTCACGAACCTGCCCCGAAGAACCATGAACTGCTTCGGTTCCATGAAGGACATAAGTGGGAGTTCCGGTCGAAGACATAAGTGAGGCTATATAACCTGCTACATACGAAGGCTTTCCTATCCCTGTAATATGAATGCGTCCGCCATTTTTCTCGGATTTCTGGATAAGCTCAACAGCCTTCTGGAAAAAACCTGCCTTGATATTACTTTTCAGTTGATCCATCTCTTGCTGAGCAATATCCAAAAATTCAAAAACACAACTTTCGTTTATCTTATCCATTATTTTTCCCTACCTGTGCCAGTTGTTTTTTATGCATTTCTATAAGCTCCTCAACCTCTATGTTGGTGGGGAGAGACGGTTGAGCTCCCATTCTTGAGACTGTCAGTGTAGCTGTGTAATTGGCATAATCAAGAGCTTCGTCATAGCTTTTCCCGAATGATACAGCAGTACAGAAAGATCCAACAAAAGAATCGCCTGCAGCTGTCGGATCGACCACATCTACAATGTCGATACATGGCTTGTAAATAAAGGTCTCGCTATTCATAAATGCTACACCATTGCTTCCTAATGTGATAATTACGTTCTTAACACCCATTTCAAGTAACTTAGAAGCTGCTTTATTCACAGTATCCAAATCAAGAACACCATTATTTTTAGTTATTTCTATACCTGTCAAATCAGTAGCCTCATGTTCGTTGGGAGAAATATAAGTAAGCTTTTTAAGAAACTCCGAAGACAGCGGTGCAGAAGGTGCAGAATTAAGCATTACCGGCACACCCGCATCAAATGCATAGGTAGCAACTATTTCATTAATCTCCATGGGAATTTCAAGCTGTAGAATAACCATATCGTAGTTCTTTATGGCATCTTTCAAAAAGGCAATTTCGCTAGGGGTTATAGTCATATTAGCACCGGGAACAACAATTATTCGATTTTTTGTTTTTTGACCCGGTTTACACTCAAGAACAATGTTACCTACTCCAGATGATACTTGATCATCCTTGAGTACATATTCCGTATTAACACCATCAGCACTTACGGCAGCAACCATCTCTTTCCCAAAATTATCATTGCCAACCTTTCCTAAGAAGGTTACATCAGCCCCTAATTTTGCGGCCTGAACAGCCTGATTGGCACCTTTCCCACCGGAAGCAGTTTTAAAACTTAGTCCGGCAATTACTGTCTCACCTTCATTGGGAACTCTGCTGGTACTTACTATCAGATCCATTACAAAACTTCCAACGACAAGTATCCGAGGTCTCTTTTGCATGGTATCATCCTCTCAGAATATTATTTATTATTTTTCATTTATTTGCGAACCATTATTCATATAATATTATCAAGGCTTTCCGGTTCATTGTCAATCGTCATATCAATCATATTAAATAAAAATATTGTCTGTTGAATGCTATCTGATAAAAAAGCTTAAAATTTTCAACAATATTTATAAAACCATGTTATAATATGCAAGGATATTTTTTTAGCAGGACTATAAAAATTTTCTGCATATTACGGATAGCTTTGCTTGAAAAGCCAAGATTATGATAATGATTCAATGATATTTTTATCCAAGACTAATTAATCCGAACTAAATATGCTGGTTAAATATTAAACAATATATTTTTAATATTAAATGAATTAAGAATGGAGGCGCAAATTATGGCAAAATTAGTTGGAAACGCAATTTTCGGTCAGTCAGGCGGACCTACATCCGTTATAAACGCAAGTGCTGCCGGTGTTATCACCGAAGCTCTTAAGACTGATTGTATCCCGAGAGTATTTGGTGCTGCGAACGGTATCCGCGGTATACTCGAAGAAAAATTTTATGACATGTCAAAAGAAGATCCTCAGGAGCTGGAGCTCTTGAAAACCACCCCCTCATCCGCATTAGGATCAGTTAGATACAAGCTTGCAGATCCTGATAAAGACGACACAGATTATAAAAGAATCCTGGAAGTATTCAAAAAGTATGATATCCGTTATTTCTTCTATAATGGCGGAAACGATTCAATGGACACCTGTAATAAGATCAGTAAGTTCATGCAGAAGTCAGGGTATGAATGCCGTGTAATCGGCGTTCCTAAAACAATTGACAACGACTTGTATGCTACCGATCACTGTCCCGGTTATGCAAGTGCTGCAAAATATGTTGCAACATCGACTATGGAAGTCTATCATGACGCTCGTGTATATGACACTCCAATGGTTTGTGTACTCGAAGTAATGGGCAGAAACGCTGGTTGGCTTACAGCTGCCACCGCCCTGGCTACTTACAAAGGTGAAGGACCTGAACTTATCTATCTTCCTGAATTGGATTTCGATATGGACAAGTTCGTTGCAGACTGTAAGAAAGTTTATGATAACAATCATGGTAAACTGATTGTAGCCGTATCCGAAGGTATTAAGGACAAAAATGGTAAGTATATATCAGAGTACGGCTCTGATCTTGCAAGCACTAAGGATTCATTCGGACATGCTCAATTAGGTGGTACAGCACAAGTTCTTGCTAATGTTTTGAAGGATAAACTCGGCTGTAAAACCCGTGCCATCGAATTCTCTCTCTTACAGAGATGTGCGGCTCACTGGGCTTCAAAGACAGACGTTGATGAAACTTTTACAGCAGGTCAAAAGGCTGTTCAGTTTGCAGTAGAAGGTGTCACCGATCATATGGTAGCATATGAAAGATCGGAAAAGGATGGCAAGTACTTCTGTAATTATGTACTTGTTAACCTTTCAGATGTAGCAAACACAGAGAAGAAGATTCCAAGAGAATGGATTAATGCAGAAGGGACAGGGCTTACACAGGATTATATAAATTACGCACTTCCCCTTATCGAAGGCGAGTCAAAGCCCCCTATCGTAGACGGTCTTCCTCGTTATGCAAAGCTTAAGAAAGTTTTTGCCACAAAGTAAATATTATCGAGTAGAAGGCGGTGATTAGCCGCCGTCCTCTCACAGCACCGTGCGTACCGTTCGGTACACGGCGCTTTCAATAGTTGATGTGCACAGACTGATATGCAGAGGCTAAATCATAAAAGCCCGCGCGTATCAGTCTTTCTTTTGTCATTGCCATGTTGACCGCAACCGTATGTGTGACAAACCAATAGCCTCTTCGGCTGTTTGCCGCCATGTGTGCAAGTTTCTCCGGCACGCCAAGTTTAAGAAGGTTCTTCATTTTTGTTCTTGGCTTCTTCCATTGTTTCCATATACACATCCGGATTCTATGGTATAGCCATCCATTGATGTCATCTATCGGGTTCTTCATATCTGCAATCCCATAGTAATTCAACCACCCGCGGGCATACCCATTAATTCTCGCAAGCGATGGACGTATGCTCTGAACAGACCTCCGGGAAGATAGCTCCTTCAATCGGGTTTTGAATTTCTTCCATGACTTCGGATGAACACGGACATATATGCCCTTTTTGTTCCTTCCCAATGCGAAGCCAAGGAACTTAAAATTTCTGATTGCCAATACACTTACCGTTCTGCTTTTGTCCTTATTGACTTTCAGCTTTAGCTTCTCCTCAAGGTACGTTGTGCTTGTCTCCAGAAGTCTTTCTGATGCACGTTTGCTCTTCGCCAGCAGTACGATATCGTCTGCATAGCGTATGCATGGTACCCCTCTTTTCTGAAATTCAAGGTCAAACTCATTCAGGTAAACGTTCGCCAATAGCGGTGATAGATTACCTCCCTGCGGTGAACCTTCTTCGGTTGCCATAACAACACCATCTTCCATGACTCCACTTCTCAGATATCTTTTGATGAGCTGAATCACTCTCTCATCTTTCACACTCTTGCGCAAGGTATTTAATAGTAGTTCATGGTTCAGCGTGTCGAAGTACTTGGACAAGTCCAACGCTACTGCGTAATGATATCCTTGTTCTGCATACTCCTTTATCTTTGATATGGCATCCTTTGCACTGCGTCCCGGTCTGTACCCATAGCTTCCGTCTGCAAACATCGGTTCATAAATTGGTATAAGTTGCTGCGCCATGGCTTGCTGTATGGTGCGGTCTAGCACGGTTGGAATACCAAGCTTACGTATTCCACCATCAGGCTTCGGTATCTCTACTCGTCTCACCGGGGATGGTGTATACTTTCCTCGGAAGATTCTTTCGAGAAGCTCCTTTCTGTTCTCTCTGATGTAGGGCATAGCTTCATCTACGGTCATACCGTCGATTCCCGGTGCCCCTTTGTTTGCTTTTACTCTCTTGAAGGCTCTGTTCAGATTCTCTCTGTCCAGTATTCTCTCTAAGAGCTCCGGCTGTGCACTGTCTCTTTCTTTCCATATTGTGCGGAACGACCTGCGCACTTCCGCATACCCTTCATGTTCCGCACTATCTCTTTGCGGACAGTCTCTGTTTTCAGAGTTTTCTGCCTTCATCGGCCATTCCTCCTTTCTCGGTCATACTTAAGACTCCTATTGATTCGGTCCTTCGCCTCTCGGCTACTATGACCTCTGCTGACTTCTGCATGCTCAGCACTGCCTCGTTTCCTTGTACAGTGGTTACTCTTTTCAGAGCATTTCATACAGATCTCCCCGGGTACTCACACGGTCCTTCTCTCCATCTATCTGTCACATTTACCATACATGATTCCGTGTAGTTATTGGGCTTTGACTTGATATGCAGCCTTACCCTCATGCATGGCCTGATGTGATTTCTGTTCGTCAGACCAGAGATTTGCCCGTCGGTTAGTATGTCCCCGACATCCGGCTTCCTTCAGATTCCACCTCACGATGGACACCCTTGCCTTCGGCTATATCCTTCCCACTACCGGGCGGATTAGGGATTTGCACCCATTGGAACGTGCGCCCGCCGGGCGCACAAACCAAAAATGTGTCGAGGGGACGGTTCTTTTGTGTCAAAAGAACCGTCCCCCTGACAAATTTATAAATTCTCATCCTTCAGTGCATCAATGGGATTGTCCTTTTTAATCTTATCCATTGAATATAGCATGGTTGAGAATACAACTACAAAGACACTCCCAACTGCAAGAACTATGCTGTACCAAGGGATGAAAAAGCTCGTTTGAAGGCCGAAGTTTATGCTCCGGTAAATTAGGTAGGTAACTCCGATTGACGCAGGAATACCATATAGCAATCCTTTTATCCCATAAAGTAAGCATTCATAATTCATCATTTTGTTGAACATCTTTTGTGTCATTCCAATTGACTTTAGCATGGCAAACTCGCGGCGACGAAGGCCAATATTGGTAGAAATCGTGTTGAATACGTTTGCAGCTGCAATCAGGGATATTAGTACTATGAATCCATATGAGAAGACATCAAGTACGGTTATAATAGCCCTGTCAGATTCTAATACTGCAGCATAATCAAACAATCTGCTGGTGTTTAGGCCCATTCCGCTCAAAGTCTTATACATCTTATCGAAAACAGCATTGTGATCTTTAGTTTTAAAAAACATTTCTGTAGAAGTTAAATTGAAATCGCTGCCTAGCACTTTATTTATAGCACTGTACGGGTAGATTAACGAAATATGAAATCCTTGATTAGCACTAACCATAAATGGTTTTTCATCGGTCAGAGTACCGCTTTCAACTGTGTAATCAATAACTGCCTCAGAAGCTGTAACCTGTTTTCTGTTTCCGTCCCTGTCCATATAAATGTAATATGTCTGACCATTAACCTCCTCGGTTTCACCGGCATAATATAAATTCTCCATTTGAGTGAATTTTCTCATATCAATCTTTTTAAGGTCATTTTTAAGAAGATTCATGGTGTAGTATCGTCCTTCATCATAGTCAAATAACTTGCTATAATCAAATATCACCGGCGAAGGATTATTTGGATTCATGTGAGTATCAGCGTTCATAGAATTATCCTTTAAAAACTTCTCAAAGGATGCATCATCAATAAAATACTCAATAGCATTAATATAAACGTATTGTCCTTCTTTCAGCTCTGACTTCAATACCTTAGATGCATACTCTATATACTCTTGGCTCAAGTTGTCCACAGCTATTTCGGTATAATTTGGATAATTCATAAATGCATATCCACTTTCGGTTACACCAGTGAGATTTTTAAGGCTGTTTATGACTTCTTCGACAGAGTATTTCTCAGCTATATCAGGTGTATAGGTATAATTAATGTCATAATCGTCCGGATCCATTACTTTCCCCGCACTTTCTTTAAGATAAGCTGAAAAACTGGATGCAGAAATAAAAAGGACTATGCTTAAAAAGAGTGAAATGACGGTAGCACGGTATTTCTTTTTATTGCGTTTGAAATTTTTTCTTGCTAGCATTCCTTCAAAGCCAAAAATTTTGTAAATAAGCTTTGAGGTCTTTACTTTTTTAGCCTTTATCCTAATATCCTTTGACATCCTGATAGCATCAATAGCTGATACCTTAGCAGCTCTTTTAGCAGGAATGTATGCTGATATCAGAACGGTAATCAGTCCAATAATCGCAGCTATAACAAGGGCCTGCCAAGAAACCGATAAATTGAATGCTACATCAGTACCATTACCTATTAAAGATGTGAATAAATTCTCAGTAAACTTAAAAGTCATACCTATCCCAAATATACCGGCAAGGATACCAAGCGGAATTCCAATTATGCTTAATGAGAAAGCTTCAAACAGCACCCCACTTGTCATCTGCTTTCTGGTAGCCCCAATAGAAGATAAAAGCCCGAACTGTTTCGTTCGCTCACTGACAGATATTGAAAAGGCATTATATATCAGCGATATAGAACCAAACATTATAATTCCTATAAGAATAGCAGCCAGACTATAAAATACCGAAAGGTAACTTTTCATATTTGATACTCCGCATAAGCGTAGGTAATCATTATTGGTAGTGTAGCTGTATTCACTAAAAGTCTCATCCATAAAATTGAATATTATGTCAAGCTCATTAACCTTTAAGTATACATCATAGCTATATGTCTTTTCGCCGTTATCCATGGTAAGAGCTGTAAAGCCTGGTGCACTATAGGATTCAAAGCTGGGCCTTTCATAAAATCCGACAACGGTAAAGCTCCTATGTTCTTTTACTGTTAAGCTTTCACTTTTACCATTTTCAGAATTCACGAAAGGATCAAACTGATTCAAAGTAATGCCATTTGATTCTCTTATGCCAATGTCCAGCTTAAGGACATCACCAATCAAGTGAACAATTCCTCCGTTTGTTTCAAGATGATTAGGCAGTATAATTTCAGATGTATCTGAAGGAAGTCTTCCGGCTGTTAATCGTACCGGCATTTTTTCGGCAAAGGTACCGTCCATTCCAGCAACAAACAAGTATGGCTTATCTTCATTAATGCAGTCCTCTAATAAAGCATATCCTATATTTTGAATGGTCGTCATGCTCTCAATCTCAGTATTGCTTCTCAATTCGTTCAGCTTTGCAGATGAAATGCTGGAAGCCGAGCCTTGCCAGTCCCCATCCGTTTCGATTAAAACCTTCAATAAATAATTCCGTAGGCTCGATATGCTGGTTGTTACCGCAGTTATCATTGACACAGATAAAATAATTCCAATTATTGTAACAAGGGTTCGAACCTTGTTCTTCCACAGGGTTTTAAGCGTAACCTTATTAATGATATTCATTTTTCTATCACCTCACAGGTGACTTCCTTTATCGTTGACGATTTCCTATTAGTAGGCACTTTATTTATAGTTTCGTCGCGGGTGATTTTTCCATCTTCAATGGCTAAAATTCTATCTGCCTGAAGAGCTATATTTTCGTCATGGGTTATTATTATAAGTGTCTGACCGTATTTTTTATTGGAGAGTTTTAAAAGCTCCACGATTTCCTGACTATTTTTTGAATCAAGGTTTCCGGTTGGTTCATCTGCAAGCACAACCGTAGGTGCATTCATAAGGGCACGTCCGATTGATACACGCTGCTGTTGTCCTCCCGAAAGCTGATTAGGTAAATGATTTTCTCTCTCTTTAAGATTTAATGTCGCCAGGAGCTCCTCCAGCCTTTCACTGTTTACCTTTCTGCCGTCCAGAAGAACCGGAAGTGTAATATTTTCAGTTACAGTTAAAACCGGTATAAGATTGTAAAACTGATATATCAGTCCTACCTGTCTGCGACGGAATATGGCCAGGTTCTCATCATTCTGGGCATATACATCCTGCCCATTCATAAAAACTTTTCCACTTGTTGGCTTATCAACCCCGCCTAAAATATGCAGAAGTGTGGACTTGCCCGATCCAGAAGGACCTATTATCGCAATGAACTCCCCTTTTTGAACCGAGAAGGAAACATTATCCAGTGCTTTCACAAAATTCTCGTCTTTTCCGTATGTCTTTGTCAGATTTTCAACTCTTAGTATTTCCATAATAACCTCCATTTGTCTCAAGTTTATGGCACAATTTTAATCTTTCAAAGTGACATAACGGTGACTAAAATATAACAAAAACGTCACTTAAGTTTACACAATGCTTTTATAATAACGGATTGTAAACTTAGCTCCACCATCCTTGCGGTTCTCTGCTTTTATTGTACCGTTTTGACTTGTAACAATCATGCGGGCAAGAGCAAGCCCGATACCTATGCTATTATCACTTGAATTCTTACCTTTATAGAATCTTTCAAACAAGTGAGGTAAATCCTCCCGGTCTATTCCGGGCCCATTGTCGGATATTATTATTTCGGTAAAGATAGAGTTTTCCTGTGAGGATATACTTATTTTCCCACCCTTTTGTGTGTGCTCCATACAATTCTTCAATATATTTTCCACTGCCTCCACCGACCACGATAAGTCCCCGTTGAAAGATGAGCCTTCCTGAATTCTTATATCAAGCTCCTGTTCGCGAAGCTCAATAGGTATTTCTATGGGATCAACAGCCCTCTTTATCAAATCATTAACATAAACAGTTTCACTTTTAAGTTGTACTGTTCCGGTATCCAATTTAGATATTTTAAGAAGGGCTGTAATAAGCCAGTCTATTCTTGAAAGAAGCATATCCATTTCTTTTATAAGCTCCAGCCTGCGCTGCTCCGACAGACCCTGATTCGATAAAAGGGATAATAAAATGTTTATGGATGTCAGAGGTGTTCTTATTTGATGGGAAATATCTGCTATTGAGTCAGCCAGATAGACCTTATCATTCTTTAATGCCCCGGATTGCTCCCTGAACTGAACGGTGAGTTTCAATATCTCACTTTGTAAAATTGATAATTCTCCCTCGGAATATTCCTGTAATTCAATTTTCTCTTTTCCGTGGAGTATATTATTGATCTCCTTGCTTAATCCCGCAAGCTTTCGGTACCTTAAATAGGTTGTCAAAAAATGCAT
This sequence comes from Bacillota bacterium, assembly GCA_023411795.1. Taxonomy (GTDB): domain Bacteria; phylum Bacillota; class Clostridia; order DSM-8532; family DSM-8532; genus DTU059. The sequence continues at coordinate 20,196 of JAEYOK010000038.1, read as the reverse complement.
AATGGTATATATAACAGATACAACTAATGCAAAAATACCGGTTCCAGTACTTAATAAAAATCCCAGACCGGATAAGACAGCAGTCAAAATCAAATACATAACCATACTGTTTTTAATTTCAGGATTTCGAAAAAAGCTCACTTAATCACCAACCTTATATCCCAGGCCACGAACAGTCTTTATAAAGGTTGGATTCTGTGGGTCATCCTCGACCTTATCGCGCAGACGTTTTATGTATACAGTTAAAGTATTGTCGTTCACAAATTCTCCTGCTATATCATAAATTTCATCTAAGAGCTTGCTCCTAGATAGTATGACGCCTCTGTTATTTAAAAATACCAAAAGCAACTTGTATTCAAGGGCTGATAAAAAAATCTCTGTTCCGTTTTTAGTCACTATACCTTTTACCGTGTCCACCTTTATTTTGTCAATCTCAATAGATATTTGGTTTCTATTACTGCGTCTCAGAACATTTTTAATGCGGGATAAGAGCTCCCTGGGTCTGAAGGGTTTGCTGATATAATCGTCAGCACCCATATCAAGACCTGTAACTACGCTGTATTCATCTCCAGATGCGGACAGAAATACTACCGGTATTTCCTTCGCTTTAGCGGCGGCGCAGACAGCATAGCCATTACCTTCCTTAAGTGAGATATCTACTAGAAGCAAATCATATTTATTATCTTCAATTTTTGAAATAGCAAGACTTTGACCATTCACAGATTCAACATCATAGCCTTCACTATTTAAATATTCGGTTAGATTTGATACTATGCTTTTATCATCTTCTACAAGTAAAATTCTGGTCATCTTTAGTACCTTCCAAAATTTGATTATATTAATATTATATCAGAAATAACTATCCCTCAGAGACATAATTTTCAGGCCCTTCAGGCGCATTTTCCTGAGTTTCAAACGCCGGCTTAATATCAGCTGGATTATACTCGCCGGTTTTTCCGAGCTTGTATATGCTCCACAATCTACCATTATTAAGCCTTACCAGCCATATTTCATCATCCATCCGATATAAGCCGTAGCGCTGTTGTGTTTCATCAGTGAATACAGCACGTAGCCAACGCTCCTTATATTGTGACAAATCAGGCAGTGAGAATGGCGGGGCATCTCCAAATTCTGATAAGGTTTTGAAATCATCTTTAGCAACTGGTGTCTTCTCAAATGATGCTGAAAATCTTTCTATGTCTCCTGTACTTGTGTTAGCTATTACAAGGGCTTCTTCGTTTATATAATAAACATATGGCATATTATCTTTCATTGCCAAAAAAGAGCTTAACGGGTTCATGTATATGCATTCATCAAACTCATAACATCCATAAACATCTTCCGCATCGCTTGACGGAACCATTGAAAACCCTATGCCGCAGAAGGCTATGACGGCACAAATAACCAACAATGCAGCTGTTAAGCCCTTACTTGGCCAGTTATCCTTTTTACGTGCCTTGTTAAGTATTAAATATGCACCGGTACCAGCTAGAAGAATAACCAACATATCCACCGGTGCAAGTAAAATTAACGGAAGGCCGTTAAAAAACCAGCCTGTTCCAAAGCGATACAGGTTTCCATTCATCATGGCGGCTTCTCCAATATACATAAGGACTACAGCAGTTAATGACAGCAATACGGGAAGCCCTATACCCAGAAGTTTTTCCTTTCCAATAAGGAAGCTTCCGATATAAACCCCGATTACAACACCTAAAGCAATAAAAAACAAGCACGTCAACAGAGATGCGATTGGCGTCTGGATAGGTTGAGCCTTGCGGAAAAAGGCTGTGGTGTTTGCAAAAATGCAAAGTGAAACCATAAGTAACGTTGAAACACCTTGCAGTATAAGTTGTTTTGCCTTTGATTTATCGCCTGACATAATCATGCGTCCCAGGCCGTATACCAAGGTACATACCATTGTTATGATTATAAGTGAAATAAAATAGTAATGAATCTTGTAGCTGTTGTTTGCTAAAACATAGTAATAATGATCCTTTGAAGCAAAAACGACCGATTGTCCCTGAGTCCATGGGGAAACGAAACATAGACTGGCCTGCCATGCATCAATTGTGGCAAAAGGTATATCCTTCAACTGCTCAATTGTTAGAGAGGATGTGTCAACCAGAGACATTCCTGTTGTATGAATTTTAATCCCCTCAAAAAAACGTTCAGTAAGAAAAAACACTATATAAGAAACCAACAAGCCAATAGTTAATGAAAAACGACGCATTTTCAGCAGTATGGGCTGAATAGCTGAAAATAGTATTATTGCAAGACATATTGCCGTATAGGGTACTACATATTTTGCATATTGTTCAGGCTTTACAGCTCCGTTTACAATGCTGAGATATGCTATGCGCAGGCCGTTAACGACAGGATATGCTGACAGTAAAATCAATACCGCCAGAGAGACTATATAGAACCTTCTATAAGCTTTGTTCAGCATAGAAAATCAACCTCCAATACCCGGATTTGTGATAAGAACCAATGCCAACACCAACAGAAATATGGCTGATACAACAGCACCAAATACTGTTAGCCTCTTATAATTCAGAACATTAACAATCCTAACCTTTACCCCAGATTGACCAAAGGCAGTAGATATCATTAGTCTCTTATCTTCAGTGAAGTTTAAAAGGGCTGCTGCATAGGCTTTACGCTCCTCAACACCAAATTTGCCCTCAACCATAACTCTTTCATCACAGGAAAGCTCCATATCTGTAAAAAACATCTTTAACATAAGCCATACAAGGGGATTAAACCAGTGAACACAGGCAATAGTAACAGCGAAAATACGCCATAGGTTATCCAGCCTCTTTTGATGGATATTTTCATGGGCAAGTACCATTTTCCCTTCATGGCTATCAGGGTCAAGACCTTCAGGAAGTATGATTCTTGGACGGAAAATTCCCATAAGTACAGGTGATAAAAGCATTTTGGAGCGGTAAATATTATCCTTTACAAGTATTGCTTTCTTAAGCTCTAAAATAGTTAATATATAAAGAGCGGAAGCAGCTATAATCGCCGCGATTGCTATGATAGCCCATACAATGGAGCTTATTGAAAAAATACTCCGAAGAGATTCGGTTTTGTATTCTATTGGCCCATAGCTTTGGGCCGCTCCAATCATATTCATTGTGGACCACTTATCCAACCCTTGAAGGGGAACTGTACTTCGAATAACGGTTTCAACAGTAATTAGGCGTCTTACAAGGTTTCCTGTATAGTTAAAGAGACTCCATTTGGTAGAAAGCGCAAAAGGAAATACAAGTCTAAAAAACACCAGTACCCATAAAGGATAGACAATGCGTTTTGATAAGAGCTTCATTAGCCGTATCAGCATCATTGCTATAATTACAAAACTTGATGCGAGGCTCATATTTAAAATATAGTAAAAAATATTGTTCATTAAAAACCTCACCCCTTACGCTCGTGTTCGTCAATCAACTTGCGCAACTCATCTACTTCTTTGGATGATAGGGTTCCATCAGACATAAATGATGAGAAAAGTGCTCTAACAGACCCTCTAAAAAAAGAGTTCAGTACTTCCTTGGCTTCTTCAAGCCCTACTTCCTCTCTGTTTATAAGGCTGTGACAGATAAAGCCCGGCTCAGAGCGTTTTATGACGCCCTTTTCGACCAACTTCTTAATGACCGTGTATGTTGTGTTTTTATTCCAGCCAATTCTCTCAGATGCTATCAGTGACAGCTCCTTAGCGCTAGACCCTTCTAGTTCCCACAAAAGCTCCATGAGCTTTAGTTCACCCTCAAACAACTTAGTTTTCTCCATAGAGCACCTCAGACTATCGTAATAGTATGTAATCTTAGACTATCACAATAGTCTGTGAAATGTCAATATTAATCCAACATAAAACAAATCATCAGTTCTAGTTTGTCTTTTTAGACTTTTAATGGTAAAATTTAAATAATGATTAGTCTTTCATTTCTGTCACTTATATCGGTTTTCATGCAGTAGTGGGGGGAAATATGAAACCTAAATACACAAATTCTGCGAGATATAAATGCCTTGAATTTCTAAAGAAACATTCAGTTGATTTATATCTGCGCTATTGTGGAATGGAAGAATGCGATCCCGGTCATTCTTACGGCCCCATTGCCCGTTCAGAGTTTCTGATTCATTATATATTAAGTGGAAAGGGCATATTTCAGGCAGATGGGAAAACATATCATCTTGGAGAGCAGAACGCATTCATAATTTATCCTAATGAAATAACTTATTATAAGGCAGACAAGGAAGACCCCTGGACATATATATGGGTCGGCTTTGGCGGGGTTAAGGCTGAAAACTGCCTTAATTATGCCTCACTAAACAGAAATAACAGAGTAGGTGTTTTTATATGCAAAGACACACTTGTGAGCTATGTTAAAGGAATGTTGGACGCCAGTCGGTTGACCTATGCAAATGACCTCAAACGTGAAGGCTTCTTATTCATGTTTCTTTCGGCTCTAATTAATGAAAATAATAAAAACGAACAGCACAATATCTATGACTACCCTTATCAGATTTACGTTGAACACGCCCTTGAATTTATAGACCACAATTATGAAAAAGACATCAAAGTAAATGACATAGCAAATTATATAGGTATTGACCGAAGTTATTTTACTAATATTTTTAAAAAAATAATGAACATATCTCCCCAACAGTACCTGATCAACTATCGTCTGGAAAAGGCACGCCATCTGCTTAAATCAACAAACTTGTCAATAAGCGAAATTTCGGAAAAGATAGGTTATCCAGATCCCCTTTCTTTCTCAAAAATCTTTAAAATGTACTATAAAATCAGTCCCACAGAATACAGAAATCAAACCGAAGAATTGGTCAATGCTACAAAAAAAGGCGAATAATACGTTTGCCCTGTCAGAAGTCTGTTACATATTATTCGCCCTTTTACCACCATATTGATTTATATACTTTTTAGATAATATATAATTGATGAAAAGTCTGTTCCGTCTCGGCAAAGCTCATTGTTTTCCAAAACGATGCCAATATTCATCAGTTCGTCGCCATAGTAATACCTTTCGTTATCGTTGTTTATAATATATTTTTTGTCCTCATCAAGCCCGATAAGTTTAAGCCTTTTCCAGCCTTCGTTTGCCGAACTCAATATTTTATAATACCCCACTATTGCCACTGTCTTATCTTCCGATACTACAATCCATGATGCTTCATTATTCTTAAAAGGACTTAAAATACGGTAAAATACACCTCTTAGCAAAAGATCCCTATGGGATTTGTAAAAAGCGACCTGGTCCTTTATTTTTTCTTTTTCTTCTTCTGATAATAAAGTTAAATCCAGTTCGTATCCAAACACTCCGAAAAACGCGATATTAGCTCGGGTTTCAATAGGTGTGATTCTTCCGACCTGCTGATTGGGAACTTCAGAAATATGAGCCCCCATACTGCTTATAGGATAGACCAGAGAAGTTCCGTATTGAATCAGTAGCCGCTCAATAGCATCGGTATTATCACTAGTCCATGTTTGCGGAGCATAATAGAGCATTCCGGGATCAAATCGTGCACCTCCACTTGAGCATGATTCGAAAAGTATGTGAGGAAATCTTTCAATTAGTCTTGAATATAAATTGTATACCCCAAGGATATACTGATGGAAAACTCTACCTTGACTACGGGCATCCATGCCTAAAGAGTAGCATTCGGTAATATATCTGTTCATATCCCATTTAACATAGGACATTTTCGCGCTGCTTAACACCTCTTCCAACATGGAATAGATGTAATCAACTACTTCTTTTCTTGAAAAATCGAGTACAAATTCATTTCGTCCTGCTGATGCCCTTCTTCCAGGGGTGGATATTATCCAATCCGGATATTTTCGGTATAAATCACTATCTTTGTTTATTGCCTCCGGCTCAATCCAAAGACCAAATTTCATACCAAGTGATTCTATTTTTTCGGCAAGACCTTTAATACCGTTAGGTAGCTTCTTGCTATTAATAATATTCCAATCTCCCAATCCTGCTTTATCATTATCACGGCTTCCAAACCAACCATCATCAAGTACAAAAAGCTCAATACCAAGTTCTTTTGCTGTTTTTGCTATACTAATAATCTTTTCTTCGGTAAAATTCATATCTGTCGCTTCCCAGCTGTTTACCAGTATAGGCCTTATTTTATCCCGCCATTGTCCTCGAACAAGACGTTTGCTAAATAATTTATGAAATGTCTGGCTCATTTTATTTAGTCCACAGTCTGAATAAACAAGTACTGCTTCAGGGGTCTGGAAATCCTCTCCCTTATCAAGAGGCCATTGAAATGTATCAGGATGAATTCCTATTATAACTCTTGTCATATTATGGGTGTCTGCTTCCACCTGTTCAAGATGGTTGCCGCTATATATGAGGCTGAAGCCATACACTTCGCCGCTGTTTTCATCGGTATTTGGTCTTTTTAGTGCCATAAAAGGATTATGCTCCGCACTGCTTATGCCTCGTGTGCTGTATATACCCTGTATGCCCTGCTGCAGTTTTCTTTTTTTTATGTGCCGTTCACGGGACCATGCTCCGGAAAGATGAATCATCTCAAAATTGCTGTCGATAAAGTCTATGCTTGCGCTCATCGCTCTTTCTACCACTATTGTGTTTTCGCCCTTGTTGACAAACCGTGCATTTCTGGCTATGGCAGCATAATCATCAAATATTGTATAGCTTAGAATCAGCTCTGCTTGCATTACTTCATCATGCAAAGTTATTTCAAGGGTATCTGCCTCATAAGCTTCTTCAACATAAGTCGCAGGGAGATCTCTTAGCTTTTTCTTCCCCGCGAAAGCCTTATGCTCCTTATACTCAAAGCAGGATATTCTGCTCCCGTTTTCTTGCTTTATCTCAAAAGCAGGACATCTGAAATCGGTGGTTCCATAGGATGGATATTCCTGCAAAGTATACTGAAGTGAAAAAGACGGATCCTCTTCAAAAATATATGCCGATAAAGGTCTCGGGCTCTTTTGAAACAAATGGGAAAAAGATGGTCTATCATTAATGGCCTTGCCAAAATATAAGTTCCCCAGTTGTTTATTTGGCAGGATCTTAATAATATAGCTGATTTCCTTATTATGCAGATGAAACTCTTCCGATTCTTTATGATAGATTATTGCCATTCTAACCTCCCGGTAACTACTAAACGTAGTACCATAAAAAAGTATTATTAGCTTAGTTTGAATCTGGAAATGGCACTGTTTAAATCAACAGCCGCATCACCCAATCCATGGGCCAACATCGACAATTCTTTTATAGCCAAAAGTTGATCTTGCACAGACGCTGCTATCTGCTGCGTTGAAGCGGCAGTCTCTTCAGTAACGGCAGAAACACTGTTGATTGAGCTTATGGCTTTTTCTTTTGCGTCATCCATTTCCGAAATATGGTTGAAAATATTCTCAACACGCTCCAGTAGCCTATCCATTGATTCTTTTATTTTTTTAAACGCATCTGTTGCTTTCTTCATTGCATCATTCTGTGAAGACAATATTGACTCTGTCAAAGCAGCCTTTTCCGCAGTTTTAACTGTATAGTCACGCGTTTCTTTAATTAGTGAGAAAATATCTTTTGCGGCATTCTTAGACCTTTCTGCAAGCATCTGTATTTCTTTTGCCACAACAGCAAACCCGCTTCCCGCAGTTCCTGCCCTTGCAGCTTCTATTGCCGCGTTAAGAGACAAAAGATTGGTCTGATCGGCTATGTTGTTTATTACCTCAACTATTTTTCCTATTGATTGTGAATGTGAATTTAGAGTATTAATATCGTTAATTATTTCTTTTGAGATTTTATTTGTATCCTCAGCTTTATCCTCAAGCACGAGAATCAATTCAAGCCCTTTGTTTGTTACCTGTGCCGTCTCTGTTGTCAGATCTCCTATGTCAGAAGCATTTTTTGACACATCATCAATTTTCTCAGCAAGGCCGGTTATTATCCGTACACTTTTTTCAGAATCTCCTGCTTGCTCTGATGCTCCTAGTGAAATTCCTTCTATACTGCCTGATATCTCATTAGATACATACGCCACATCTCTGCTTTTGACAGAAACAATCTCTGCCGAATCAGTGACTTTTTTCGCTGTATTTAGCACCTGTTCAATAATGCTTCTCATGTTTTGGATCATGAGATTTATGCTTCTGGTTAAGAAACCAAGTTCATCTTTATTTTTTGCAACTGCTCTGGTTGTGAGGTCTCCCGAAGCAGCCTTATCCGCTGCTGCCCTGATACTATCAACTGTCTTTCCTATATTTCTGACTATAATAAATCCGAACACTGCAGTTATTAATGCTGCCAAAATAACAAATATAAAAGTCGTATATGCAATTTCAGTTGCAGATGTATGTAATTCAGAGACAGGAATCAGGTTAATAAGTATGAATCCTGATTCCTTTAACTTCACGAAAGACAACAAATAGTCTGTATTTCGATATGTTACATTAATGCTTTCATTTTCATTTTGTTCGTCTAATATGTTTTGATAAAAAGCTTCCTCAGTAATGAGCATATCGCTGTTTGAAACGGTATCAAGATTTGTCTGGTCTCTGCCATCCGGACTTATCAAATGAATTTCTTCACCTTTTCTTATTGTAAAGTTGTCCAATATGCTATTAAGGAAATCATTCTTGAGATCTATTACAATACATCCAACAGTATTAAAGGTTGTGGTGCTTTTAATCAATTTAATGGCTGTCATCGAATACGTTCTTTCATCAGAATTTCCGCTGTCCAGATCCTTATGAAACCCCAGCCAGACAAGCTTGTCCGGTGTTTTTTCAGCTGTCTTGTACAATTCTGTGTCCTTCAGGTTATCAAAGTCAAAATTAATATTTGAATCTACTTGTGAAAACAACGAATTGTCTATTCCTCGGGTAAAAAGGTAAACCGCTTTTATGTCGTCAGCAGAAGAAGTCAGATTGTTAAGGAGCTTAACCGCATCCTGCCTCGCATATAATTTTTCAAAATATATTTCGTTCTGGTCTTTCCCAAGAGTACTGTTCACAAGCTCCAAATAGCCCTGTATTTCCTGGCTTATTACTGCCTGGTTCACCAGGCGGCTAATGGAAGCATTGAGCATATCCAGATATTTTCCTGCATAAATCATTGTGGTCATAGTAGATTCTCTGACGTTTTTATCGCTTTCTGAAAGTGAACTTGTATATGATATAACACCTAAAACAGCCAGGAATAATATGGGAATAATTATGGCTGATATAATTTTGGTCTTTATACTCCATAGTTTTGATACCGCGTTTTCTTTTTTGGGGCTGCTTATAGGAGAAGCCGCTTGCCTAATCTTGATTTTCATATCCGATCAACACCCCTCATCTCCGTAATAGCCTTTACGGCATATTGATTTCACCGTTAAAATAGCAATTTTGCGTAGAATATGTCTATTTATATAAGTTGATATCATTTATCAATCACATGGTCAGCCCCGATGTGGTAACACTTTGCATGAACTGTTTCTGGAATATAAAATAGACAAGTATCATGGGCCAGATTGCAAGTACTGATGCCGCCATCAGTGTATTATACCTTACCGAATATGCACTCTGAATTTTGGCCAAAGCAGATGCCAGCGTCGCATAATCAGTGCTGGAATTTACAATAAGAGGCCACATAAGGTTTTTAAAGGAAAACAGTGCGGTAAATATGCTTAACGCCACCAACCCGGACCTGACCAACGGCAGCATTATAAGAACGAAGGTCTGGCCTATGTTACATCCGTCAATCCTAGCCGCCTGTTCCAATTCATTGGGTATTCCTTTGAAAAACTGCCGTAGGAGGAAAGTTCCAAAAGCGCTCACCAACCCGGGGAAAACCAATGCAAAAATTGTATTTCTGGCACCAAGCTTATCCACCATGAGATACTGTGGTATGATGAAGATCTGTGTTGGAATCATCATCTGGAACAACACAATTCCGAAACAGAAATCCCTTCCGGGAAACTTAAGCCTTGAGAAAGCAAATGCAGCCATAGAACTGAAAGTAACAGCGCAAAACACATTCCAGAATATCATCGAAAAAGTATTATAATATAACCTTAAAAAATTGTTCTGTTTTATTACTTCAACATAATTTTCAATTCTCCATTGAGGTGGGAAAAAAACGAACGGATTCATAGACGTAGCTTCCGAAGCAGTCTTAAATGACGTCAGAAGCATCCATACAAAAGGCATAATCATTACGAATGATCCTATTGTAAGCAGTATATGTATAAGTACCCGGTAAAATTTGTCCCTCATTGTCATTATAATCCTCCTAGCTGGTATAATTAACCCATTTTTTCTGCAGCTTTATCTGTATCACTGTAATAATTGAAATAATCAGAAGCAGCAGCATGACAATGGCAGAACCATATCCCTTATTCATATACCTAAATGAATTGTTGTAAAACAGGTAAACCAATGATACTGTCCTGTCATAGGAGGGCCGTGCCACATCAACCATCATGTATACCACGTCAAATACCTGCATACATTGAATAACCGAGGTAATTACAACAAAAAACAATGTTGGTGAAACCATTGGAAGGGTTATTCTGAAAAACTGGTTAACTGCACTTGCTCCATCAATGTTTGAAGCTTCATAATACACCTTCGGAATCTCCTGCAGCCCGGCCAGAATCAGAACCATATTGTACCCAATGGAACTCCAGATACTGATGATTGCTATTGATATCAAAGCGATATTGGGATCATCGATCCAGTTGACAGGGTTCAGTCCTAATTGCTTCAATACATAATTAATTAGTCCGTAATGATTGTTGTAAAGCCATCTCCAAACCATTGTAACAGCAGCAGGAGTAGCTATAACAGGTATATAATAAATACTTCGGTAGATACCCTGTCCCTTAAGATTTCTGTTTAGTAATACCGCTATGATTGCAGAAATAAAAACACCTATTGGAACAACCAATAGAGTATACAGCAAGGTATTTCCTACTGCAGCCCACACTTGTGAGTCATGTATTAGTTTTTTATAGTTATCAAGACCTACAAAAATATTGCCTTTACCAAAATCACCGCTCTTGAAAAAGCTTAAATAAAACGTCTGAATTGCCGGTATAATATTAAGGATTATAAGGCCTATCGTAGTGGGAGCTATCAGGAACCAACCCCAAAACCATTCATTTATTCTAGCTTTGCTTAATTGATTTTTCATTCCCATCAATCCTTCCTGATATGCTGCTTTTAATATGTCTTATAATGATGCGGCAACTTTGGTTTAAGCTGCCGCACCATTATTACATCCTTTCAATGAATTATTCCTGTGCAAGAATCTCATTCATAACTGCAGCAGCATCCTTGCAAGCCTGTTCAACAGTCTTTTCACCTGTGAAAGCACCTCTTACTGCTTCATATGTCTTATCTTCCCAAACTGACGTTGCATTTGAATACGGTCTTATCGCTGCATAATCCAACATATCAATGAAGCATTTAATATTAAATGTTTTATTGGATTCCACCCAAGCATCGGCTGTTCCCTTGAAAGCTGAGATTGCAATTCCAAGTTCTGCCTGTTTAAGTTGTCCTTCTTTAGAAGCAAGATACTCAACCCATTTCCATGCTGCATCAGCATTCTTGGTATTCGGCGCAATTGCATAGCCAAGTCCGTTATAGATGGATGCTCTTCCACCGTTCGTCGATGCAGGAAGTACTGCAACATCAAAATTCTTTGACATATAATCGTTAGTAGCAAATCCTGACAGGTTCCATGACCCGAAGAATCCCATTGCACACAGGCCATTTTCCATAGCAGGGGCACGCTCGGGATCGCCGAATATCTGAGGAGATAAACCGTCTTTTACAAATTTCACCCAGTACTCCATAGCTTCAATAGACTTAGGATCGTCATATCCTGACTTTTTATCAGGAGTTATAACTGTTCCGCCGTTTTGGTAGATGAAGTTGTAGAAACCTTCCTGATTGTGCATAGCAGCAAGGAATCCGTACTGCGATTTGTCGGGTTTGGTCAGTTTCTTGGCGGCTTCATACAAATCATCCCATGTCCAGGTTGCATCGGGATATTTCACGCCGGCTTCATCAAACATGGTTTTGTTGTACCATAACCCAATTGTATCAAAATCTTTTGGTATGCAGTATTGTTTACCATTATGATTGTAAATACCATTTAAACCTTCGGGATAATTCTTTAAGTCAATCTTGTCACTGGATGCAATATAGTTGTCCAAATTCATTAACATTTCATTGGATGCATACCTATAAATGTTGTTTGAATGCATCCAGAAAGTATCGGGGAGAGTGCCTGCTGAAGCTGCGGCATCCAGTGCTGTCCAATAATCAGACCAACCGTTAAGCTGGATTTCAATTTTGATGTTAGGATTAGCCTGTGTAAACTCGTCAGCCATTTTTTCAAATCCAACCGCCTGGTTGTTATCCCAAAGCCCGTATGTAATTGTTACAGGTTCTGCAGCAGACGGTGTATTTTCCCCAGATGTATCCTTTGATGGTGTTGGCGGCTGAGATGTTGGTGAGTTTTCTACAGGTGTGGATCCACAACCTGCAAGTGTGACCAATAATAAAACTACTACGAGAATGACTGAAAAAATCTGTTTTTTCATAATTATCCTCCTTATTATGGTTATTAAACCATGTCCTTAATTGTATGGTATATCAATTTATCAGGAGTTAAAATGGAATCGTGTGTTTGTTATATGGAAATATGTGATTTTAGTACAACAATATTATAATTCATATAAAGTGGATATTAATAGCAAATTCTCAGACTGAGCCAGATTTTAAGAATCTTGCCCACTGGTTTATGTCATATAATAATTCAAATATCTTAGGTAATACTATTTAACTCCCTTATCGTACAAAATATCAAGTCGGACAATTCGAAGTTACTGATTTTACTTGAAATCAATTTGCTTATATGAAAAAATATCATTACAGAGTTTTAAAATGATATGTTAAATTCAGGAGGATTAATGGAGAGAAAGAGTATTTACAATATTCTAATAATAGACGGTCAGGGCGGAAAAATCGGAAAACAGCTAATTGAAGCCATTAAAGCCAGACTTAAAAATGTTGAGATTACAGCCATAGGTACAAATGGAATTGCCACTTCGAATATGATTAAAGGGGGGGCTGACAATGCCGCTACAGGTGAAAACCCGGTGGTGGTTTGCAGTCGAAGCGCTGATATAATTATCGGCCCCTTGGGAATTATAATGGCTGATTCCTTACTTGGGGAAGTGACCGCTAAAATGGCTCTTGCAGTAAGTCAAAGTAAGGCTACGAGAATACTTCTTCCTTTTAATAGATGTGGTAACATAATTGTTGGAGTACCTGATTTATCCCTCACAGCCCTCATCGCAAGTACAGTGGATACAGTGGAACAGCTTTTGAACTCTGACTCTGTAAAATTCGTTTAAATTGCGTTCAGAAGTACATACTTATCTACCGTGAATTTTGTCGATTATGATTGTTTTACTTTATGTAATATGCTATATTATTTTTAACGTCGGCATGAAGCTAGGCATTTATGAATTAAGAACAGAACTATTAGATTATCGTACCATGAAGGTATTAGTCATCAGAAGATGGCTGATACCTTTTATTTTTTTGGAGGGAAATTATGAAATCAAATGTAAAAAAAATCACTGTTGCCGCAGTGTGCCTTGCTCTGGCAATGCTTCTACCCTTTTTGACAGGTCAGATACAGCAGCTTGGAAATGCCTTAAGTCCCATGCACATACCTGTACTTTTATGCGGATTTATTTGCGGTGCACCTTATGGGTTTATTATTGGTTTAATATCGCCCATACTTCGCTTTGCTTTGTTCGGTATGCCTCCCATTTTCCCAAAAGGCATAATTATGGTATTTGAGCTTGCTGCATACGGTCTGTCAGCAGGGCTGCTTTATAAAATGCTGCCTAAAAAGATACCCAATATTTACGTTTCACTAATTCTTTCAATGCTGATAGGAAGAACTGTCGCTGGAATTGCCAAGTTTGTGCTAGTTACATTCTTTGCACCAAATATACCATTTGGTTGGGCAATATTCTGGACAGACTATTTTGTCACTTCCTTACCCGGCATTATACTACATATAGTACTAATTCCGGTAATAGTAATATCTTTAAAAAAGGCAAAACTAATACCCAATGAATAAATTAAGTGGGATTTATCAAATTAGAAAATTTCTAAATGATCCAGAAGAATTTTAAGGCCCAGTAAAATGAGGATTACACCACCTGCTATTTCGGCTTTTGATTTATACTTCGTGCCGAAAACACCACCGGCTTTTGAACCTATAAAGGAGAGTACAAAGGTGGTAACTCCGATAAAACAAACTGCGGGGATAATATTGACCTTAAGTGAGCCGAAAGCGACTCCTACGGCTAATGCGTCTATGCTTGTGGCAATTGCCATCATGAACATGGGTTTAAAGGCGAGGGAGGCGCTTTCAACATCACAGCAGTCACCATTTTTTATGGCTTCTCGAATCATATTAATTCCGATTAACGAAAGAAGTACAAATGCGATCCAATGATCATATGCTGAGATGGGTCCCTTAAACTGTGTACCTAGAAAATAGCCCAGCAAAGGCATCAGAGCCTGGAATCCTCCGAACCATAATCCAACGATACTGGCTTTTTTAAAAGTTACATTATCCATTGCCAGACCTTTGCAAACAGCCACGGCAAAAGCATCCATTGAAAGACCCACAGCAAGGATAAACAACTCAAGAATTGTCATGTTGACCTCCATTTTTCCTACTTGAAATTGAGTTAGTTTAAATTCACATAAAAAATCAGGCACATCATGTCGTACCTGATATATAAACACTTTTGACACAGGTACGACTGTTAGCCATACATGAGTCTCATTCATTAAGGTAAGCCAGGCATTAAAGCCAGCATGTTGACTTACCGCGTTATTAGCGCAAACTACTCCCTCACGAATTTTATTGTATAATAACATATGCAAGGAACATATACAAGCTTAGAGGAAATTAAAATTAATTTTTTTCTCGATATCCAAAATAGTTTTAAGCGGTGCTGCTTGTGAGCCGGAAAACATTACAGAGGCAATTCCTGAGGCCATTGATAATTTTATTGATTTTTCGAGATTGTATCCCTTATCCAGGCAGACGGCTAAAGCAGCTACCATTGAATCACCCGCTCCGACTGTGCTTTTTACCTCAATATCGAGGGGTTTTGCATAGTAAGAATGATTTTGATTTATATAGAGCGCGCCCTTTTCACCCAGAGAAACAACCAACATTTCGATTCCGTAATCATTTACAAGCTTTTCACCATATACTTTAGCCTCTTCAATACTCTCAATCTTCTTTCCCATCAACGATTCAAGCTCTTTGATATTAGGCTTGCATATATATGGCCCCTGGGTTATACCATGCTTTAACAAGTCACCATCAGCGTCAAGAATGGTTTTTATACCTTGAATCCGGGCTTTTTGAATCCATTTACAGTATACATTGCTATCAACATTTTTAGGAACGCTGCCTGATAAAACAGCTATAGAATTTTTATCAAGATTTCTGAATAAAAGGTTTTCAACCTTATCAATATCTTCATCGGTAACAGTGGGCCCCGGCTCGTTAATATCGGTATTTGTTCTTCTTACCTTGTCTACAATTTTCAAGTTAGTTCTGGTTTCACCGTCAATAAAAATAAACTCATTTTCTATTCTCAGCTTGTCCAGATAATCTTTAATAAAGATTCCAGACTTACCGCCTAATATTCCTATGGCTTTACTATTCCCATTCAAATTGGCTATGGTCTTTGAGACATTTATCCCTTTACCACCGGCATCAATACGCTCTGAAACAATCCTGTTTACACCATCAATTTTAAAATTATCAATTTCAATAGTCCTGTCAACGGCAGGATTAAGAGTTACGGTTATTATCATTTTTTCACCTTTGCCTTATATATCCTATATCAAATATTTATTAACGCCAGGAATCTTCTTCAGAACGCAATATACCATATAGCTTGCCAGAAGCACTATCAATGATATTACAGGTATGGAAACAATCACAGGACTATAATTGGAAATAATAATATTGTGATCGCGTAAAATCTGGTTAAAAAAGTCGTGAACCAGATAAATACAGAATGACGCCAGGGACAGCTCCTTGACTAGCTTGGTACTGCTCTTCCCAGAAAGTAAACATGTCAAAATCCCAAAAAGCCCTATTGCCATCAACGCTACACCAGGTGACATTCCTTCCCATAATGTAATAGTACTGTTACTCTTTAAAGAAAGATATATCGTTCCTCCAAAAGTAATTACAAAGCCCGCCAGGAATAGCAGCAGCATGGGAGCTGGCTTTTGTGGCTTATATTTTTGCAAGTAGTATCCCATAATTCCGTATCCGATTGCGGAATATGTCATGTTAATGCCATATTGTACGGGAATACCAGACAGCAGGTTGAACGGGTAATACTGCCTTAATCTTGGAAAGACAATCCCCAACAGGAACCAAATTGCTAGTATATAATGTAAATCAAGCTTTGATGCACTTTTTACTATAAGCCTGGTAACAGGAAGCAGTATATAAACCAAAATAATAATATGTAAAAAATAAAGATGAAAATGATGCTTAAATAGAACCAAATTCTTTCCTGAAGTAATAACCCAATTGACGTCAAAGCTTCCTGCCGAAACAGTTGCATTGTAAATGTCATAGGCTTCGTATGCAAATGCCCAAAATACAAGGGCTGCCAGAATACGCGGAAGATATTTTAAGTACAGAGTCTTAAAGGAAATCTCTTTCTCAGGATTAAGAAGGAGGCTTCCGCTACACATGAAAAACACCGGAACGCAGAACCGAATCAAAGAACCCCAAAAAGCAGCCGAAAACCAGTCGAACGAGCCAACGGTCAGATTTGAAAAGCCTCCTCCTAAAGTATGAATAACCAGTACTCCGAATATTGATATTGTCTTTAGCAGGTCAATAGACATGCTTCTTCCATCAGCAGATTTTTGTATCATTTTACCCCTAAATTATAAGTCATTTCATTAACTATCGAACTATTCTTCATGTACAAACTAATTATATATTTGACATGGATAATGAACAACAATGAAATATGAGGAAGAATTTTATAAAAAAAGCACACAGCATACGTTTAGTACACTGTGTGCGTCCACTGACAATAATCAGAACATCGGTACTACTGCACCATTGTATTTTTCATTCATAAAGTTCTTAACCTTATCACTCTGAAGGGCTTTAATAAGCTCTTTGATGGCAGGATTGCTCTCATTGCCTTCCTTTACAGCGAGAATATTGGTGTAATTATTTTTTATTACTTCAGAATCCTTATCCTCTATTGCTAGGGCATCGGTAGTAGCGTTCAACCCTGCCTGAATAGCGTAGTTACCATTTATCACTGCCAGGTCTACATCCTGTAATGACAAAGTGAGCTGGGCTGCTTCAAGCTCTTTTATTACAAGATTCTTTGGGTTCTCAGCAATATCCAGAACCGTAGCAGAAAAACCTGCATCTGCCTTAAGCTTAATAAGTCCCTGAGCCTCTAAAAGCATAAGGGCACGAGCTTCATTGGTACCATCATTAGGAACAGAGATTACAGCCCCGTCTTTTAAATCGGCTATAGCCTTTGTTTTGCCTGCAAAAATTCCAAAGGGCTCGTAGTGAATAGCTGCTGCCTGGACAAGATGTGTTTTGTTATCTTTGTTGAATTGGTTTAAATACAATACATGCTGAAAATAATTAGCATCAAGTTCTCCGCTCTCAACATTTGTATTAGGCTGTACATAATCGGCGAATTCCACAACCTTTAGTGTTATACCTTTTTCAGCGAGGATTTCTTTGGCTACGTTAAGAATTTCGGCATGGGGAGTTACGCTTGCTCCCACAACAATGGTGGAGCCTTTTGCAGAGTTAGCTCCGCAACCTGCAAAGAGTGTAAGTACAAGAGTAAAAACTAAAACCAAACTTAATATTTTCTTCATAATCAAATCTCCTTTTATCTAATGCGTTTATCGCATTTATTCGCTATTACATTTCCGATCTCCTGGAAAATCTGAACTATTAAAACCAAAATCGCTACCATAACGAGCATGATATCAGTTTGTGAACGGTAATAACCATAGTTAATTGCGATGGTTCCAAGACCACCGCCTCCTACGAAACCTGACATTGCAGAATATCCGAGAATGGTTGTTGTGGCTATTGCCGCTCCAATTATCAGTGAAGGTTTTGCCTCGGGGAGAAGCACCTTTACAACTATCTCTAAAGTCGAGGCTCCCATTGATAGTGACGCTTCTATAACGCCCCGATCCACCTCCTTTACAGAGCTTTCTACCATACGGGCTACAAACGGCGCTGCAGCTATAACCAAGGGGACAATTGTCGCTGTGGATCCTATTGATGTTCCAGCGATAAACCTTGTTACAGGAATTACAGCAACCAATAGGATAATAAATGGGACTGACCTTAGAATATTAACTATACTGCCGACTATTCTGTTTATAGTAGCATTGGGCTTAATGCCTTCCTTATCGGTCACCACCAGGATCATTCCTATAGGAAGGCCGAACACATATGCCATAGCAGTTGAAACAATTGTCATATACAGGGTTTCGAGAAGTCCAATACCCATTAATGAAAACATACCCTCACTAAACATCGTATTCTTCCTCCTCATATGTAATCTTCTCCATATCGAGATAAGCTAATATCTGTCTGACCTTATCTTCATTCTCCGGTAGCTGCAATATCATATGGCCAAATATCTTGTCATCGATTTTTTTAGTGTTTGCAAATACTATGCTAACAGGCGAACCACATTTTAAGATCATATTAGCTATTATTGGTCTATCTGCGGCATTGCCGTCAAATACCAATCGCAATAGCTTCCCGTTGCCGGTCAGCTCTTCAGCTACATCGCCTTTTGGAAAAATAAGCTTTTTGGCTGCCAAAGTCTTTGGGTGTCGAAACACCTCGTCAACAGGACCTATTTCCTCAATGTTACTATTGGCAATAATAGCTACACGGTTGCATATCTGCTCGATAACCTTCATTTCATGGGTTATGATTATTATAGTAACTCCTAGCTTTTGATTAAGCTCCTTGAGTAAAGCCAAGATTGATTGAGTCGTGGTCGGGTCAAGAGCGCTTGTCGCTTCATCACACAATATAACTTTGGGATTTGTTGCAAGGGCTCTGGCAATTGCAACACGCTGCTTTTGTCCACCTGATAATTGCGCTGGATAAGCCTTTTCTTTATCGCTAAGTCCGACAAGCTTTAAAAGCTCCTTTGCGCGAACTCTCGCCTCTTTTTTAGAAACTCCTGCAATCTCTAAAGGAAAGCAGATATTATCAAGAGCTGTCCTCTGCATTAACAGGTTAAAGCTCTGAAAAATCATTCCTATTGACCGGCGAATATGGCGAAGATCTTTATCTGAAAGAGATGTAATATCAGTCCCGTCAAAAATAACGTTACCGGTAGTAGGTCTCTCAAGAAGGTTCATACACCTAACCAGTGTACTCTTTCCGGCCCCCGACAAGCCAATTATTCCAAATATCTCACCCGAAGAAATTGATAAATTGATATCATCCAAAGCTACTACGGCTCCATCTCCGGCTCCGAAGGTCTTATTAAGATTTTTTATTTGTATTATAGGAGTTTGTGCCATTTTTTCTCCCCCTTCTCTGTCGCTTCCCTAAAAAAAGGTACAAAAAAGTCCCTGATGATTAACATCAAGGACGTAAGCTCTAAGCTTCGCGGTACCACCTTGTTTCGCCCATACCTCGCAATATGAGCCTTAATGAGTACGGAAATTAATCGATACTCCTGTGCTGTTACGGGCACTCCCGTCGTAGCCTAAACATTTCAAACCATGTAGTCGGTACGAAGCTCCAAGACCATCTTCAGCAATATCCTTCGTTCCCCATCACACCAATCGGGGCTCTCTGAGCCGTTTCAAATCGCTTACTCTTCTTTTCATAGCCTTTTATTTATTAAGTTATGTTCGAGTATACAATAAATATATTAAATCGTCAAGTGAAATATATGCGGAAGGGTCGGAATATAGACTGCAACATTAAATGCCGTGTATAATTATGGTAATCCATTATTTGTTAAGAAAGACTTTTTTGATATCGAGGGCCTCAATATTCATGCAGCTATTTCTTTGGCTGACTTGTAACCGAACAT
>JAEYOK010000011.1 GCA_023411795.1 Bacillota bacterium | reverse complement strand
ATCTCCGGGTGCAGTTCATGATTTAACATTCCCTCTCCTGCACGCCCATGAACAGGCTTGCAGCTTCAGTAGCTTCATTTGTCATGCACGACTCAAAGCTTTATCGTGTCACGTTCACCACTGTCGACGCCCTATCCTAAGCCGTGGTGCTCCTAGGTAGGACGGCTGCCTAAATTAGGCTGCGTAAGCTAAATTGCTATTATTGTTAGCGTTTAATTTAAGTTCCCGTTTTTTTAAGTGGCCTACGAGAATCCACTACCCGCTTCTCCGGCTTCAACAATCCCGTCGAAACCTTAACGCCCCCTACTTAGGGTGGCTAACAATTAGATTATAACACATATGTCAAGTAACATAAATGCCGGTTTTTACCTATTGGTATCCTTCATTCTCCGGTCAATCTCGCGCATCGCATCCTTTTTAGCGATGTCATCACGCTTATCGTATAGCTTCTTACCTTTTGCAATGGCCAACTCAACCTTTACATTACCCCTTTTGAAATACAGACTCAACGGCACAAGAGTAAGGCCCTGTTTTTGAGTATGTCCAATTAACTTGTTTATCTCATACCTATGAAGCAGAAGCTTTTTAACCCTTAAAGGATCGTGGTTGAACCTGTTTCCCATATCATAAGGGCTTATATGAAGGCCGTACACAAAAACCTCACCGTCTTTTACTGTGGCATAACTGTCCTGAAGGTTAGCACGACCTAAACGCAGAGATTTGACCTCTGTGCCAGTAAGGGCGATTCCTGCTTCATAAGTTTCCTCAATGAAATAGTCATGCCTGGCTTTTCTGTTTTGTACTATAGTCTTTCTACCCTCTGACATTATACACACAACCTATACAGCCAAAATCAATAGTGGAATATTTATTAATGCAAAAACCGTGTAAATTAATATTACACGGCTGTTTGCTTGGTACACCATCGGGGGCTCGAACCCCGGACACCCTGATTAAGAGTCAGGTGCTCTACCAACTGAGCTAATGGTGCATATCGTATAACTCTGTTGAATTTTCGGTCTGGCTTCTTCAGCTACCTTTGACATTATAAAGGAATCAGCTTATTAAGTCAATAGATTTTTAGCATTGTAATTTATCCCTTATATTACAATAGTATCCTTTAAAGTAGCTGCGCATTCGACCTACCGTATTTTTTTGTCATAGAACCACATAAAATTAGTATTAAATTATTAAAAAATAAGGGGTTGTTATACAACCCCCGGTTAATCTTGATAATTATATTACGGGCAGTGTATCGAACCCTTTTTCCAGCATTTCATCCGGGTATTCTACATCAACAAGCTTCCCGCTTAAGTACTCTTCATATGCTGTCATATCAAAATTACCATGTCCGCTTAAGCAGAAGAGAATACTCTTTGATTCTCCGGTTTCTTTACATTTAAGTGCCTCGTCTATTGCTGTTCTAATGGCATGTGCTGATTCAGGAGCCGGAAGAATGAGCTCTGACTTAGCAAACTGGATGGCTGCCTCAAAAACATCGGTCTGATGTACTGCGCGAGCCCCAATCAATCCGTCATGATAAGCCCTGCTCACCAAAGCTGAATCACCATGGTAGCGAAGTCCTCCGGCATGTATTCCCGGTGGCATAAAATTATGACCCAATGTATACATCTCAATAATAGGTGTAAAATGTGCAACATCACCATAGTCAAAAGCAAATTTCCCCTTGGTCAAGGTGGGGCAAGCGGCAGGTTCTACGGCTAAAATCTCAGTCTTCGTACCATTTCTAATCTTATCGTGGAGGAATGGGAACGCAATCCCGCCAAAATTACTGCCACCACCGCAGCAGGCAATTACAATATCAGGATATTCATCTACCTTCTCCATCTGCTTTTTCGCTTCAAGACCTATAATAGTCTGGTGAAGAATAACATGATTTAAAACGCTTCCAAGAGCATAATTTGTATCTTCATGACTGGCAGCATCCTCTACAGCCTCACTGATAGCAAGTCCAAGGCTCCCCATATAGTCAGGATTTTCTGCAAGAATGTTTCTGCCCGATTGTGTATGCATACTTGGGCTGGGAAAGACATTGGCGCCATATGTTTCCATTATCAGTTTTCTATACGGTTTTTGCATGGCACTGACTTTAACCATATAAACCGTGCATTCCAAGCCGAAAAGTTGTGTCGCTACAGAAAGAGCTGTCCCCCATTGTCCCGCTCCGGTTTCAGTTGCCAGACGCTTTATTCCCGCTTTTTTATTATAGTAGGCTTGAGGTATGGCTGTATTTAGCTTATGGCTTCCAGAAGGATTATTGCCCTCATATTTATAATAAATACGGGCAGGTGTATCCAGAAGCTTTTCCAGGTTATAAGCCCGGCATAGAGGTGCAGGACGGAAAGAACGATATAGCTCCCGGACTTCCTCAGGGATTTCAATAAATCGTTCATTGGACATTTCCTGCTCAATTAATGACATTGGAAAAATGGCCTTCATGTCATCAGGAATAACTAATTCTTTTGTTACCGGATTTAAATATGGGCTTAAATTCGGAAGATCAGCCCGGATATTATACCAACTCTCGGGCAATTCCTTTTCAGATAAATGGATACGATAGGGTACATGCTTTGTACTCATAGTCTAATCTCCTCTCTTCTCATCAAACCAATCTCTTCTCAAACTCTCTTACATTATAATGATTCTTGTTGTCCTCATGACACAAGACATCATTGATAATTTTACATATAATATCATATATGTTTTTAACCTGTCAAACTATTTTGATATAAAAATTAGTTTAAAATATCTTTTATACTGACTTAATTCTTTGTTCCTAGAGCAAATTAACAGTTGAAGCATTAATACCTTTACTTTTAACAAGAACTTGTTTATTATGTGACATACAGGCGGTGTATCAGATTAATGGATAAATTTAATAAATTTCTTAGGCACAGGCAGAGCTTGCTTATACAATATAAGATGGGCGATATGACAAAAAACGAGTTTATAGAAGAAAACTATAGATATATGGAGAGCCTTGGCATTAAACCCTTCACAAGAATCGATAATGTTAAGAAAGCTGTTTATAACTATCACTACTACAATGTCAGCGCTAAATACTGGCAATGGATTGCCCGCGACCCAAAAAATACCGATAAGGAGCGGCAGGCATATTCAACCCAGTCCTTAAATTTTTATTACCAAAAGGATGGTGCTACTCTAGCGCTGTTAAGGCTAATTGATTTTAAAGCTGAAGCTTATTATGTCAGGGTGAAGTCTCATAAACTTAAGGATAAGCTGATTGAAATAGTAATAAAAGACCCCGATATCCTCCTTGAAATAAACGCCTTCTATACTGTGAGCGGTCTTAATGACAATGATTATCTGATACTTCATACACAGAGCGCCACTGTTGCAAATGCCCTGAAGGCAAACGGAATCCTTAGGGATGATAAAAGAAAATCCCTGACCGATAATTATATAAATCAGAAATACTAGCCTTGCATCATCAATACAGATGCATCAGTGCAAGTGAAATACCGCTTATAAACAGCCACAATCTAAATGACCTTTTTCTTGTCCACAAAGAATAAAGTGTCAAAATGCTTCCGCAAAACAATACACAAATAAGCCATGTGCTTTGAAGTCTCAGCGGAGTAAAGCCAAAGCAGGATATATATAATGCCAGCTTTGAAAAAGCTGTTATTGAGAATAACACGCTCTGAGCAAGAAGTATGGAGCACATTATCATAGCAAAGCGATTATTACGAATATCCTCACCGCTGCTTTTTATAACAATCCAAAGCAATAAAAAGTTCAAACCCATTATTTTGCACAGCTCAAAAAAACCTTGTCTGGCATATTGGGCAACCGTGAACCCTTCTGGCAGTGTTCGTGTAAATGCCCCGAATAGATATGATCCCTGTATGAAAAAGAATATCAGATATAGAATGCTGAATCCGGCCAGTATAATTGTCCATACCTTTATAGGCACTTTTCTCAGCTTTTCGATTTTCTCTAAGATATATTTTTTGTTTCTATTAATATTTGCTACTTCTTCTCTGTTTGTGCCTACTATAAGTCCATATAGGTATGCCCCAATAGGAAGACTTAAAACAAATCGAAATGTAAATTCAGTAAATATATCGAAGCTCAGATACTTCAGCAAATCACCTATAACCTTGTTAAAGGTTTCATCTGCAGATGCCAATAAATAACCGGCAAAATAAAATAATATAAACCCGACGGCAACAGCAGTCCATGTGCTTGCTCTTGATTCCTTTTTCCCACTCTTTTTGAGTTTTGAGGTTATGGTGAACCATAATACTTTTATCCGTAGAATAAAATACTTAAAAGGAAACGTAATAAACCCGTTTATCATATCCAAGGGTGCAAGTGGTCCGTTCCGGCCCTCCATTAATCGTCCTGAACGGTTTATCATCCAGTAGACAGCATAGCAGTGTATAAAAACCGATGCTAGTCCATCTCCCCATACTTGATTTCTCCCAAGAACCATGGACAATAATATCACGGCAATACATCCCAGCCAGATATAGCTTTCCTTTACTGCTTTTTGCCTGTGGTAAATTAATTCGGTAGAAACGTAAAACAAGATTGTAAAAGCTGAAAGAACAGGATACCAGATATCATCATTGTATGATGGTAAAAGAATGTATGTGTAGAGAAACGCAAGGGGATAGCTGAATAATAGTGCAATTTTCTCTGTATTAGATGGTTCAAAGGATTTTTCATGCAACTTAGGTAGATCGATATTCTGAATACTTTTATTATCATTACCAGACATTGAGTCCATATTAGCGGTCCTCCTTAAATAACTATGCTTGCTCGGTTCATTACAGCTCACTATCATCCTTGAACTCTAGGATATCACCGGGCTGACATTTAAGCTCATGACACAAAGCCATCAATGTTGAAAAACGAATGGCCTTGGCTTTACTGTTTTTTAATATTGAAAGGTTCGCAGGTGTGATTCCAATACGTTCGGCAAGTTCACCGGCTGAAATTTTTCGTTTGGCCATCATTACATCTAGGTTAACTATAATTTCCATCAAAATCCTCCTCAAACTGTAAAGTCAAGCTCGTTTTTCATTGAGATGGCCTGCTCAAAAACATTCTTAATAATGCGAACTATCAATGCCATAAAACCGGCAGCAATCGACATTAGAATAAATGGTTTGTAATAAAGGGTACTTAATAGACAGATTACACAGACTCCTAGACAGCACCATGATGTTATCCGTAAATGTTTCACACTGGTCATTTCAAAAAGCATACCCTTTTGTATATTGGTTAAAAGCTTCCACAGATTCACCAGTAGAATCCAAGCGCAAATACTGCATGAGTAAACAGTAATCATTAATAAAATGCGATCTGTTAAACCATTAAGGGTGTGAGAGACCCTAATAAACCAAGACACCAGCCAGTATGCGCATATATCGGCAATTGCCAATAAGCCGGTAAACACAACAATACAAATCCGTGATAACATAACGCTTTTATCCTTATTCCAATCCATAGCCGGAACCTCCACGCTTCAAGTAAACTTTCACTTGAAATATATCACGGTGTATATTGAATGTCAATCTATTTTTATTGTTTTTCGATATATTTTATTCGACAAAAGGCAAATAACTCTCAGGAGATAAAAATGATACCTAAACTAATAAT
This sequence comes from Bacillota bacterium, assembly GCA_023411795.1. Classification (GTDB taxonomy): domain Bacteria; phylum Bacillota; class Clostridia; order DSM-8532; family DSM-8532; genus DTU059. Next base: position 26,969 of record JAEYOK010000011.1, on the reverse strand, counting down.
TTCATATAGTTAAAAAATTTATGGTTAAAATTAGCACATTTCTTCAACTAGCATAATATATACTGAGCTAATTATATGAAAGGAATCACTGCTATGCTCTATAACAACAATTGGGATGTTTGTCCGAGTTGGGTCAGATTTGCAGATCGTGATAGAAGAAGCGAAAATGATGAAACTATAAGCAGAAGAAACAGAAAAAATAATGAAAAGCAGAAACATGTCCATGAATTTTTAGGCAGTACCGAAATCGCGGAAGAAGATGATGACCCACATAACCACCGTTTTGCCGGAGTTTCAGGCGAAGCCATTCCGACCTCAAACGGCAATCATATACACAAAATTTGTACTCGTACCGACTTTTTTGATCATTTCCACGAAATAGAGGATTGTACAGGTCCGGCTATTAATGTTGGAAACGGAAGACATGTTCATTATGTCAGGGGAAAGACAACGGTTAACGACGGGCACTGCCATAGATTCCAGTTCGCTACTCTTATTGAAAGTCCAACAATTTTGCGGGATTGATAGCCATGGGAAAATGGTCAAATTCTTAAAGCAGTTAATATTTTGATACTAACTGCTTTTTTTGCGTATAATTTTCGTATAAAATACATGCATTTTTCAGAAACAATTTTTTTTACTCTGATATAATTATTCTTAGAATGATGTACACCCTGGAGATGATAAAGTGGAAGCTAAAAAATTAATATATATTGCCGATGATGAACAGAACATCAGAGAGGCCATCACGACCTTTCTTGAGAGTGAAGGATATGTGGTTACCGCCTTCGAAAACGGTGACCTGCTATTGGACGCTTTTCGGAAGGCAGCCTGTGATCTTGTAATTCTCGACGTAATGATGCCGGGTATTGGTGGTTTTAATGTTTGCAAAGAACTGCGAAAGCTGTCAACTGTGCCCATCATTATGTTGACCGCTCGGGACTCTGATTTGGATTACGCTACAGGTCTCAGCCTCGGCAGCGATGATTATTTTACAAAACCTTTTTCAGCTATGTCATTAGTAATGAGAGTTAAAGCAATTTTCAGACGCATTGAGTTTGAAAAGCAGAATGCAGGCCATACAAGCGACGAAAGGGAGCTTTCATTTGGAGATATTAACATGGACACCAAGGGCAAAAGAGTAAAAGCGGGAGGACAAGAGGTTACACTCACGCCTAACGAATATGACCTTCTGAAATACCTGATGGAGAAAAATGATCAAGCAGTCTCCAGAGATGAGTTGCTCGAAAGTATTTGGGGATACAACACAGAGATTGAAACCCGCGCGACTGATGATACGGTCCGAAGACTAAGAAAAAAACTGGAGCATAGTAATGTTTCCATCGAGGCCGTCTGGGGTTTCGGATTCAGGCTTAAGGTGCGTGATGAAAATGTCTAATTCATTTTTAGGTCGAAAGTGGCATATTAAGCCCAGAATTTTTATTATGCTCCTTTTACTATTGTTGATTGTCTTTGCCAGTATTTTTGTTGCTTTTAACCTTTTTATTAGCGGGTATATTCGCACAAATGTCCAAGAGCAACTCGACGGACTGGTAAAAAATTTTGGATTCTATGATGACAAGCCCAGAGATAAGCCCATGGGCGATCCCTATATACCCGATCTTTCAGGCCAAAAAAAGAATCGACTCGGGTTCCAGGGCCAGGTCATTATTTTGAACTCGGAATATGAAATAGAAAGTTACGATAATCGAGTCGCCAGCGGAGATATTGAAGAACTCCAGCAAATCGCATTATCCCTTAAAAATAAAAAAGTCTCTCTCTCAAATGCGCGATATGTGCTCGTAGGCACTGATTCGGATACTTATTATATATCATCCATCGAAGACGGAAAACGCCCAGGCAGTTTTTTTGTTTTCTACGTGAGCGTGGCTAGTATCAACCATATGGTGGAAACCGTCAATCTCTCTATGGCAGTCATTATGGCAGCCGCTATGATTATCTGCTTTTTAATTGCCAATGTTATTGCCGGGTCAATTACCAAGCCGGTAAAAGCTCTATCAGCTTTTGCAGAGGAAATGGGTAGAAGTAATTTCAAAAGAAAGACCTTTGTATTTCAAGATGTCGAATTTGATGAGCTGGGCGAAGCTATGAATCAATCGGCGGAAAAGCTGGACGCCTATGATAAAGACCAGCGCGCTTTTTTCCAGAATGTTTCCCATGAACTGAGAACTCCGCTCCAATCCATCAGATGTTATGCTGAGGGAGTGGAATACGGATTGATGGACCCCAAAAAGTCAGGTTCGACTATTATTTCTGAAACCGATCGCCTGAGCGAATTAGTAGAAGATCTTTTATACATCTCTCGGGTTGACAGCATCACATCCCATGTAGAGTTACATGAGAATGATTTGCGTGATACCCTGTCCCTCTGTGCGGAAAATCTACGACCTCTGGCAGAGAAAAGGGGGCTACGCTTTGAATATGATTTTGAAGATGAACCCATCCTATATTCATATAATGAGAAACACATGTACCGGGCCTTTTCCAATTTAATTTCCAACGCTCTCAGATATGCCGAAAAAGCAATTATCCTGCGTTGTCGTAACAGTGCAGAGCAAATCGAAGTGTCGGTCATTGACGATGGCCCCGGAATATCTGCCGAAGATCTGCCCCATATATTTGAACGCTTCTACAAGGGTAAGAATGGAAAACACGGCATCGGGCTTTCTATTGTGAAATCTGTAGTAGAACTGCATGGTGGAGAGATTACGGTGGATTGCACCAATGGAACACGCTTTTCCATTCTTTTTAAGAAAGATAAGTAAACTATATTTCATACTTTGGTTTCACTTCGTATGTTTTGCGTATAAACCGCTTTTGTTTTTCGGAGATGCCCTCAGGTAAACATAGTATGCTATATACAGAAATAAAAATATCCTGAAAACATCAGGAGGGGATAAACAAATGGCTATAGAGGTATTCAACCGCTATGAAAATAAATATATGCTGGATGAGAGTACATTTGAAAAGTTACAAAACAAGCTTTCCGAATATATGAAACTTGACGCATACAATGAGAACCGGGAAACCTATACAGTCACAAACCTGTATTATGATACCTTGGATAATCACCTGATTCGCACTTCAATCCAAAAACCCAAATACAAGGAAAAGCTGCGGCTCAGAGCATATAGGGTACCAGAACCGGAATCAAAGGTTTATTTGGAAATCAAAAAGAAGGTAGCGGGTCTTGTAAATAAACGGCGTAGCACATTAAAGCTAGAGGAAGCCTATAAGTTTATTTCTTCCGGGGTACTGCCCCCAGACCGGCCTTATCATAACCGGCAGGTGTTAAAAGAGATCAGCTATTTACTGGAAACCCATACGCTCTATCCCGCACGCTATCTTGCCTATGACCGGCGGGCATATTTCGGAATCGAGCAAACTGACCTCCGAGTATCCTTTGACAGTAATATCCGAACTAGAGATTATGATTTATCCCTTGAAGCCGGAGATTTTGGAACCAGGCTATTAGATGGAGACTATAGGCTAATGGAGATAAAAGTGGCACAGAGCATACCAATTTGGCTATGCAGGCTGCTTTCGGAATATAAAATTTATCCCGTCAGCTTCTCAAAATATGGGGCTGAGTATCAAAAAACACTTAAAGCGTCACAAAATGCGCCTATTTTTAACAGTTTAATTGCTCACAGAGAGCTGTCCCAAGTAGCAGTTGCCAATGCGTGACGAAAAAGGAGTTAAAGATATGTTTGAATCGTTTTTTTCGATGTTTACCACCGACGCTACACTGACAATACCTGATTTGCTTGTTGCGCTAGGGGTTTCCCTGGTGCTTGGTCTGGTGATAAGTCTTGTGTATATGAAGACTAATAAAGCCCACACCCCGACTCAGAGCTTTACCTTAACTCTCGTAATTCTTCCCGTGATTATCACTGTGATTATTCTACTTGTGGGGAATAATGTTGCACGGGCATTCAGCCTCGCAGGTGCATTTTCGATTATTAGATTCCGCAGCGCACCGGGCGATCCTAAAGAGATTACCTATGTGTTGCTGTGCATGGCAGTCGGGCTGGCAATCGGTATGGGATTTATACTGTTTGGTGTAATTGTCGCCATAATCTTATGCTTAGTCATGATACTCCTTGAGACATTTAAATTCGGCTATCCCAAGGCAACCGGAAAGCTTCTGAAAATTACTGTTCCTGAGAATCTTGACTTTGAAAATGTCTTTGATTCTATCTTGCAGAAGTATACATTTTCCTACACCCTGCAAAAAATAAAAACTGCAGATTTAGGAAGCCTATATGAGCTACAATATTTGGTTACCACCAAGAGTAATATCAGTGAAAAGGATTTTATTGACGAGCTTCGCTGCCGAAATGGTAATCTAAATATAACGCTGGTATTGGATGTTACTAAGGGTGAATTTTAACAAGGAGAAATGGTTATGAAAATGAAAATGAATATGAAAAAAATATCGATTTCCCTTTCGGTAATACTCATCGTAGCTTTACTTGCCGGATGCGGTAAGACAGATAAATCAATAAAGACTTCACCCGAAGCAGAAAGTTCCACATCAACCCCCATGGCACTTTCAGCAAATATTACGGATCGCGACAAAAATACCGCTTGGATAGAGTCAGACACAAGAATAACTCTGGACAACTCATCTATTTCAGTCTCAGGGACCGGAGCAACGTCTAATGGCAAAGTAGTCACTATAACTAAAGAAGGAACTTATGTTATCTCGGGTACCATATCTGACGGTCAAATTGTCATAGCCGCTACGAACTCCGACAAGGTACATCTGGTGCTAAATGGCGCGGATATCACTAACAAGACCGGCGCACCTATCTATTCATCCCAATGTGATAAGCTGATTATTACATTAGCAGAGGGAACAAAAAATGTCCTTACTGACGGCAGTTCAAATTTTCAATATGCTAATACGGAAGAAGAGCCCAATGCAGCCCTGTTCTCCAAAGACGATCTGACTATTAACGGAACCGGCTCACTTATAGTTAATGCCGGCTTCAAAAATGGCATATGCAGTAAGGATGATCTTTTGATTGTCAGTGGTGACATATCAGTAAACGCAGCAAATCACGGTATTCGGGGAAATGATTCGGTAACAATTCTTAATGGCAACATAGACATCGTGGCTGTAAATGATGGAATACAGACAAACAACACAGAGGATACCTCTCTGGGCTGGATTCTTATTGAGAACGGTACTGTAACAATTACCGCCGGACACGACGGCATACAGGCTGACACTCAAGTGTCCATATCTGATGGAGAATTCAGTATCACAACAGGAGAAAATTCATCATCAAGCACTGATTCAGACAGTTACAAATGCATTAAATCCACCACTGACATTATTATTACTGGTGGCAGCTTCGTAATTGACAGCGAGGATGACGGTGTACATGCAAACGGGAATATAAAAATTGACGGCGGAACTTTCACCATTTCTTCCGGTGATGATGGCATTCATGCTGACGGAAATCTGACTGTTAACTCAGGCACAATAAAGATTGCCGAAGCATACGAGGGCCTTGAGGCGGCGAAACTTGCTATCAATGGCGGTGCTATAAATATTGTATCCTCCGACGACGCATTAAATGCGGCTGGTGGTAAAGATCAAAGTGGTGGTGGCGGAAGGTTTGGTATGGATATGTTCGCCGCGAACAGTGCATATGATATTACCATCAGCGGAGGCAGTATTAACTTTCTTGCAGGTGGGGACGGCATGGACTCCAACGGCACGGTAAATATAACCGACGGTGAGATTGTTGCAATCATTAATTCCTCGCCAGATAACGGAGCAATCGACGCAAACGGAACTACTACGTTTACTGGTGGAATTATCATCTATGGTGGCACGGGTACCGGTTCCACTCCCAATAATGATTCCACCCAGAGCTATGTATATGTGAGCTCAGAAATAACAGCGGGCAATGAGATTTCGGTAAAAAAGGATGGTCAAACATTGATTGCCTATACTCCGGAAACAAACCTTCGAAGCCTGGCTCTGTCCTCACCGGATATAAAGAGTGGTGAGATCTATGAGGTCTATAGTGGAGACAGCCTGCTCTCAACCGTAACCGCAGGAACAGGCGGAGGCGGTTGGATGAACGGACCCGGACAGATGGGTGCCCCCGGTGGTAGAGGTGGCCGCGGCGGGGAAGGTAATCCCGGAATGAAAGACCCCGGAAGAAGATAAAATCCTACTCTTTATCCTTGCGCTATGCAAAATATAACGGGATGAGTGTGAGCACGGTGGCGCTAAGTTCACTTTTGTTTATTAATTGCTTTTTCAAGGCTTATAAGCGCATTTTCAAGTATGAACCGGGGACATGCAATGTTAATGCGCTGAAAGCCGCTGCCACTGGCACCAAACATTGTTCCTCCGTCAAGCCATAAGCCTGCATCATTTACTATCAAATTTTCGAGTGAATCCTCATCGAGGCCTAAGTCTTTGAAATCAATCCATACGAGGTATGTACCTTCCGGCTCAACAAGCCGTATTTGCGGTAAGCGTTCACTTAGAAATTTTCTTAAGAAGGCTACATTCCCGGTAAGATATTCCTGCAGTTGCTCCAACCATTCTTTGCCTTCGGAATATGCCGCACGGCAAGCCACAAGTCCCATGACGTTTGCCTGACTATATCCACTTCGTCGAAGCTCTTCCCTGAACAATCTTCTGATTTTAGTATTGGAGATAAAAATATTAGAGATTTGCAAACCGGCTAAATTAAAAGTCTTGGTAGGAGCAGTACAGATAATAGAAAAATCAGAAAAATCAGCTTCTAAATTTGAAAACACATGATGTTTGTGTCCCGAATAGGTAAAATCAGCGTGTATTTCATCTGATACCACAAAAACGCCGTGTCTTGCGCATATTTCACCCAGTCTTGTAAGCTCCTGCTTAGTCCACACACGGCCAACCGGATTGTGGGGGCTACATAATATAAACAATTTTACTTTTTCTCTGATTATTTTCTCTTCAAAATCGGTGAAATCAATAGTATATTTGCCATTGTCATATTTAAGCTCATTAATAACAAGCCTGCGCCCGTTTGCCTTTATAGATTCAGCGAAGGGATAATATACGGGTTGCTGTATTAATACAGCTTCATCCAGCTTGGTTAGCGCACGAATTGCAATATTGATAGCATAAACCACTCCCGGAGTTTTTATGAGCCATTCGGGACGTAAATTCCAATCAAAACGGGATGAAAACCAGCCCTGCAATGCTTCAAAATAGTCATGTTTTACTTCCGAATAGCCGAAAATACCGTGTCTTGATTTATCCACCAACGCATCTATTACACAAGGCGGCGCTTGGAAATCCATATCCGCCACCCACAGAGGCATAATATTATCCGGCTTTCCACGCTCTGAAGCAAAATCATATTTAATAGAATCGGTTCCGCGTCGCTCAATTACCTTGTCAAAATCAAAATTCATACCCGCACCACCTAAATTAATCATACTATTCATATATGTTATAAATATTATACTTACGGATATACTTACTGTCAATATCATTTAAGTTAGACAAAAATCATAGGAAATCATTAAATTTCATTAGGGTTTCGCTTTTTGAAATCATCGATAGTAGAAATGAAACCATACCGAAGCGTTAGACAAATTGGAATTTGATTTATTATCCCTTGGACTTTACCGTTTTTCTTTCCTCATAAATTGTTCTAGCACCACACCAAATTAAGTAAATTGCGACAATCAGCGAACCAATGAGATCAAGCCAATATGCAACAACACTTTGTGGTGCTATCAATACTGACAAAAGTGCTATCGTTACGCTTGTATCGACTATTGTCTTTGCACGGTAAAGTCTTGCTTGTATTGCCAAAATAGCATTGGGTTCAGATTGATTAAGCCGCGTGTATCTAACCCAAAATATTGAATTGGCTATTACACCGAGAATTGCTATTGCAAATCCTGGTATAACATTGCCTTTGTCGTCATTGTTAACTGCAAATGCAAGAACTGCCATAATCGCTCCTGCGAGGCACATCATTGAGCCTACAAAAACATTTGAACGGCTCTCTAATTTTCTCTTTTCTATGTCATCGCCGATACTATCCTTTGCAATGAAATTGTAGACCACGAAAGACATTATAATTGCTAGCAGTTCCGCGCTTCTGCGCACGAAATCAGCGATTTGTGTTGCGCTTCTGCCTGCTATAAGTCCAAGACCCACAACCAGTGGACCGGGCGAACTCATTATAATTGACCATAGGAGCGTTTTTGCCCCCGACTTCTTTTCTGACATTACATCAGCCTCCTAAAAGCGTTACTAATGGAACAATTACAGCCATAGCGGATATGGGACAGATGACCGTATCAAGACCGTTTTTCGTACACATTTCCGCTACCGTACATACGATAGTAGCAACAACGGCAATGCCGAGGCACAGAGGAAAACTTACGCCACCCCTTACGAGCAGAACTGTAAAAACCGATACAAACGCACAAATAAACATTGCAAGAGAGCCTTCTATGCTTTTATGCGAGTCAGCACGCTTCCACTTGATTTTATGTTTTCCAAAGCGTTTGCCTACAAGTGCCGCAAAAGCATCGCCCACACCCCAAGCGTAAGTTGAGGCAAGGACAAGATATTTGTCGCCAAACAATCCCCAGCATACCGACACACTAACCACCATCATACCAACAGCCAATACCATACTGCTCTTGAACTCACCCTTTTTTCGTTCGTTCACAAAGGACGAGAACATAGGTATTTTCTCTGCAAAGAACAAAACAGGAAACAATATGACAATCAGCGCCGCAGAAAAGACCGCCGCCATCCACCACGCTTCATAGGCGAAGACAAGCGGAATATATGCGCCGAGCAAAATGAAATGCAAAATTTTTCTAAAAAGCTCATCGGGGATAGTGAAGAATTTTCGTGCGAACAACATAATTCCTGCTGCAACTATTATGTATAGTACCGTAATGCCTGTTCCGTATAAAAATGGTTGCATAGTTTCTCCTCGTCAAATTCTTATTTATCGAACACAATATATTACTTACTAACCTCTTGTGTGGATGTTACGAAAACATAGAAAAAGCACGATGGTTTCGTATCAAAACAATCGTGCTAATATGGTGCCGATGGCCGGACTCGAACCGGCACGGTGTCGCCACCGGTGGATTTTGAGTCCACTACGTCTGCCAATTCCATCACATCGGCATGATGTTTTTATGCCTTACTCTGTCTAAATCGCTTTTTTATACGATAGATGCAGAACTTGCATAAGTAATATTAGCATATGAGTTTAATAAAATCAAGACTATCATTTTTCTGTAAGCTTTTTGATTATAGACTTGGTATCGTCACTAGATCTTATAGTATATTCTCCGGGCATAATAGCATTCTCAAGATTATCTTTCCTTATAATGATTTCAAATTCAATGGAGCTTTCAATAATACCGGCATCATATAATCGTTTTGAAATATCTGTAAAGGTTTCTCCCTCGTATACTTTAAAAAGAAGACTGCCGTCCGAATTTCGCTTTATATCTTTGTTGCTTTCGTATTTATCCACCATTCCAAGCTTTTGTGCTAATTTTATCACTTCAGCATCGGTTAATTGGGGTGAATATCCGGCAAAGAAAATCACGCCTAAAAGCGAAGTAATAATTATTCCAAGGCCCATACCAAGCAGCACACTTTTTCCGTCAATTAACTTCACTTTTCATTACCTGCCCATTCTTGCAATAAGATCAATTTCTCCCTTCCCGCAATTAAGAAGGCGTGCTATTTCAGTACTGTCCAGACCACTTTTTGACAGCTTTATTATTTCACGTCGCTTTAAATCAAAGGTTAATACCTTGCCTTTGCGCGGAGTGGCTAATACTTCGTCTGATTCAGACTTCTCTTCCTCCAGAATTTGCATAACAGAATCTTCATCATAAACTATAGGTAGGTCTAGAAAATCTTCGTTGGCAACAACCGAACTTATCATCTCAATTTTTAGATCTGCTTGTGTAATAGATTTTAACAATTCATCATTCTTCTTTTCAATTTGTGTGACAGTATAATCAGAAAAACGATTCATCTCGGAAATGAGCTCTTCCGCATCCTCGATAACCTTAATCAGATCGTCTTTTTTCTCCCTAAGGTCATTGCGGTAATCATGGAGCCTTCTTTTCTCAAATAGCATCAGTATTAAGGCAAACAATGTTAACCCTGAACCAACTAAAATAATGCATGTAAAAAACGCTGCCATAGTTTTGTACCTCAATCTTTTATCATAAGTAAATTAATTATAATTTTTATATTCCTTCGTATATGTTTAAATAAAAAACTAGATGCCTACAAATTTATTATATCAGATTCGTATGTCTATAGTATGTCTCTCTTGAGGCATTTTCAACTCCCGGGGGTTCCCGCTATCATCTTTCTCAGATGTCTCGCCTTTTTTGTCTTGCTTTTTCCCCTGATTCCCGCTTTGTCTTTTCTTTTCCTCAGTAATCACTGTTTTTTGAGCTTCACTTTGTGTATGGACGCTTCTTGTATCCTGGTCAGCTTCTTTAACTGAGTTCTTTGCATTCTGCTGAGCCTGGGCACTTAATCTTTGTTGCTCTTCGCTCAGTGTTTTGGCTACATCATTAACTTTTGGCATCAAAATCTGGTAGTCCACCGGTCTGATTGACATACAGGTGATCCCTCCCGTCACAATGGCCCAAAACGAATGTCAGCCCCATCACTGTAAAGAGAACAATATTGAGCCTCTTCTTTAATATACAACATACTATTTCCGATAGCAACCCTTACCCCCGGAAAAACACTCCCGAGAACCTTTATGCGGCCGTTCGCTCTTTGTTGCAGCATTTCTTCAATATCAGCAATTTCATTTTTGTATTCTTTTATTTTATTCTCATAGAAAAAACGGGCTCTTGTACTCTTGGCCAATATTTCGCGTTTTTCCATCGAAAGATCTCCCGATAGCTTAAGTTTGTTAATTAGGGTTATTGCCTGATTTGCCTTTAAAAGTCCATCTTCCATGTTTACAATATCGTTTTTAAGAAACTTAAGTCTTTCCCGAAGATGCGGATCAATTCCCACCTCAAGAATTGTAGCTGTTGACATTAGGCTTCCTAAACATTTAAGCTCAACCACTTTACCAACCCTAACTGTTCCTCCGACCAGGAGACCTTTTTTGCCTCCCAATTCTAATTTATTTCCACATTTAATATCACAGTGCATGATTGCTTCGGCTTTTATATCATTACGCGCTTCAACATTCGCACTTTCAATATATTTTGATATAATATCCCGTCCTGAGACAAGAATACCTTTACTATTGCCATGCATTCCCCTTTTGAGGATTATATCCCCACCGGCTTTTAGTGTTGCGCCCTCAACGACACCGTCTACCTCTATATTACCGCCAGCTTCAATTTCAAAGCCGGACAGTACATTACCCCTGACATATACATTTCCTATAAATTTTATATTTCCTGTCGAGTTATCTACGTCAGCCATTACTTCATATGATGGAAAAACGCTTATTTTACCGTCGACATACATCAATTGACCATCGATGTTGGAGTACAATTCCTGTCCATCAGGGCTAAGAACTACATTCTTGCCTCTGGGTATATTTGCAGGTCTTCCGTCTAAAGCCTTTAATTCAGCACCTACAAGGTTTTTCCCCGGCTTACCCATTACCGGAGGTATGAGCTCTGCTAATTTTTGCCCCTTTGTAATACTTTGAACCAGGTTCATATCCTTGTAGTTGACCGTTCCGTCTTCCATTATTACAGGCTTATGATCCTTTTTAATATCAATAAGATAATGGACCTCACCATTTTTACCGTTTTCAGGAGAGACACCTTCGGCAACTAAAATCTGTTGATTATATATCGGATTAGCAGCAAGCTCACGAATTTTGCTTTCGTTCATCCCGGCTACGACACCTTTGGAATAAAGTGCCTGCACAATGGACTCCAGCGTTGGTGGTACTCCATTTGCTTCGGGTGGGGTTAATATAACATAAGCCACCATCTTATCTTGAGAAACAATGGCCTCAACGGTCGAATCAATTCTACACTCTTCCTGTGCTTCGGCAATTTTTACGGGCACGCCTTCAGAGCGCTTTACTATATCAGTAACAAGATTCGCATTATAGTTTTGAATTTTTTTCTTACGAATTAAATTAAATATATCGGTCTCATTAGCTCTGGAGAAAAAATCCAACGGCTTATAGACCGTGAGATATACGCCATCTTTTTCGTAAGTCAGACTAAAGCCTTTATCCTTTTGCAATCTTTCCTCCGGCATCTTACATCCTCCTTCATTAATTAACTCAGTAAGAATGGCTCATACAGTTATAAAATTGCACTCTTTAGCCTTTCAAGCTTACCCCTCATTCTTAATATGGCTTTGGTGTGAAGCTGTGATATTCTCGATTCAGAAACCTTCATTATTAGGCTGATTTCTTTTAGAGTAAGCTCTTCATAGTAGTATAAAGTAACAACTGTGCGCTCTTTTTCCGGCAGTTTATCAATTGCATCGGAAAGAATCTCTTTTAGCTCAACAACCTCCATCCTCTGTTCGGGCATATTAGTATCCCGTTGCATCGATAAAGGATCAAATCCTGTTTCATGATTCTGCTCAAGATAATCTTCCAGAGAAATCATCTGGGACATATTTACTTCCTGTAGCAATTTGTTAAGCTCATCAGTAGATATCCCCAGCTTGTCAGCAACTTCCTGATCAGTTGCAGAATGGCCTAGCTGGTTCTCTATTTCAAAATAGGCTTTTTCAAGTTCTTTTCCTTTTTTTCTAAGTGATCTCGGAGCCCAGTCCTGCTCCCTGATTGAGTCAATTATTGCACCTCTTATTCGCAACGAGGCATATGTTTCAAATTTTACCTTTTTGTTTAAATCAAATTTATCGATGGCATCAATCAAACCAAAAACGCCATATCCAACCAAATCATCGTACTCAACATTCGACCCGAAATATATACTTAAACGACCAGCCACATACTTGACTAAATCAGCATACTCAATTATTAACTGATCTTTTATTGCAGGATCTTTTGTTTCGCTATATTTCTTCCATAGCTCCTGTTGCCTCTGTAAAACAGATGCCGACATTTCTACCTCCGCCTCCTTAGAATTTAAATTCTAAAGAATATGAATGTTTATTTGCTAAGTTCGTTTTTTATATAATCCGCTACGGGAAGTTCATCAAATTCATCATCACTTATACCCAAGTCAAATTTATCATCTGCCACAAGATCTAATGACTTTCCTAAATTTTTGTCCTTTTCTTCTTCCTGAGCCTTTTTCTTTTCTTCAGCTATTCTCAGCTTTTCTTCCTTTTCTCTTTCTTCAGCCTTCTTATTCAAAGTTTCCACAATATTTGATATTGTATTTCTTATTAATAAACCCACTACATAAAATATAATCATAGTTATGACCATATTGGTCATATTCTCTTTATTATTTACCCGATGAATGTATCCCACCAGGCCTGTGATAATCGCGCCAGCCAAAGCCATCAGCAGAGGCAACTTACGGATATAAGTCATATAACACCCTTCAAATACTGATTACTTGATTATATATATTTAATTCCAAATCCAATAGTTTTAACCATGAGCCTTCCATCCTCAGACGATATTTCTATGGTTCTGCCATGATTCCCGCCCGTATCTTCACTCACTATGGGTATATCCAGCTCTTTAAGTACCTTCTTTGCCGCTTCACTGTTTCTGGCTCCAATTTTCATGCTTTCATTAGAACCCGTGAAAGCAAACATTTGTGCTCCTCCTGCTATTTTTGCGATCAAATCATTGCGATTAGCTCCGATAACTAACATTTGATTAACTAAGTCCACAATTCCCGTATCTGCAAATTTTGCCCTGTTTGTATTGGCAGTTGCTATATTTGAATTAGGAAGCATTATATGCGCCATGCCTATTAGTTTCTTTCTGCGATCATATAAAGTTATACCAACACACGATCCGAGACCAAGTGTAGTCAAAACAGATGGATGACTCGCAACTTTTAAGTCAGCCATCCCTACCCTTATTAACTCAACCATTACGCCACTCCTAAAGCACTGAGTAAACGTCCATATGAAACTTCATCAGGCACAAGAAAAAAATCCCCTATTACACTATCTATTCCATATGTAAATTCGTTTTCTATATATAATACTGTATCAGAACTTTTACCAAACTCAATCGCGGGAACACTTAGAATAGCGCCGGCCATATCAATGGCAAGGCCAGGAACGTCGGCCATGATTCTAAGATTTGTCAGGTTGGATAGAGCCGAAAGATACGAGCCAGAGAGAATGTTGCCAATCTCTTGTAAAGCCGAACATGTCATTTCATCATACTCTATTGTATCATAAGCGCTCTTGCCCATTAAGATATTAACAAGAAGACCGGCACTCTGTAAATCGAGAACAAATAGTATATTACCTGTAATGTCGCCCTGCACTCCCAGCAGTATTCCTACAACCTCCGTTTCGGCACCGCCCAGAACATCACTAACCTCAGAGAATTTCATAACCTTAATCTGAGGAACCTTCATATCAATCTTTTTGTCCAACATTTTGGCAAGTGCTGTAGCTGCATTACCTGCACCAATATTCCCGATCTCACGCAGAACATCGAGATGAAAGCTATTAATATCACTAATATTTAGACCGTTCGCCACTTCCCAAAACACCTCTCTAATTATTACTTATCCATCAATTCTATAATCATCTTCTCAATATTTAGTAAGGTGATTAGCCTACCATCAACTTTTGCAATCCCAAGAATGTAATCTAGGCTTCTGTCATTGGATATGGTAGTAACACTATCGATATCTTCTTCTTTCATTGTTACAACCTCATCAACCGCATCTACTATTATCCCAAGCAAAGCATCATTAAATTTGAAGATAATGGTTCTGGTGTCGTCATCCTCTTCAATTTCTGGTAAATCGAACTTTATCCTCATGCTCATGATGGGAATAATGTCACCTCTGAGATTAACAACTCCCTTGATATATTTCGGAGCCGTAGGAACTCGTGCTGTGTTCAGAGCTTTCTCAATTATTGAAACCTTATGGATATCTGCTCCGTATTCCTGATCTCCCACTTTAAATGCAACAAATTGTTTTACTTCCTTATTTAAAGATTTAGCTTCCATTTGCGAGTTCCCCCTTTTACTACTCCATTAAAATCATATGGCAAGAGAATTTACATCCAAGATTAGAGCAACATTACCATCACCAAGAATTGTTGCACCCGCTATATATTTTACTCCTGACATGAGCTTTCCAAGAGATTTTATGACAATCTCCTGCTGACCGATAAGAGAGTCAACTATAAAGGCTGAGAGTTTTTCACCCTTTTTAGTTATAACACAAGTAATACCCTTCTTCTGATGGTCAGGTATTGACCCCGGAACACTCAGGATTTTATCTAATCTAACAACAGGAACCAGTACATCGCGCAGTAAAATCACTTCTTGATTTCTAACCAGACGTATATCTCCGGGTTTAACGCTTTCAATTTCCTTTATTGAACCCAGCGGAATGGCGTATTTTTCATTGCCTACTCTGACCATAAGTGCCTGAATAATTGCAAGTGTCAATGGTATGCGAATAATAAATTTGCTTCCTTTTCCTTTGGCAGAATCGACTTCAACTATGCCGCCCAGAGCTTCAATCTTGGTTTTAACCACGTCCAATCCGACCCCTCTCCCGGAGAGGTCTGTAACCTTATCGGCTGTACTGAAGCTTGGCTTAAAGAGATACTCAATTACTTCATTATCAGAGAACGATGCAACTATCTCAGATGACTCGATACCCTTTTCTACTATTTTCTTTCGCACTTTATCTACATCAATACCGCGACCATCATCTTCAACTTCGATAACAACGTTATTACCATCCTGGAAAGCTCGTAAATATATATTACCAAATGTTGTTTTACCCGTTTTCGCTCTTTCTTCATGGGTTTCCAATCCATGGTCTGCTGAGTTTCTGAGAATATGTATCAACGGATCTCCAATTTCATCGATAACTGTTCTATCAAGTTCTGTCTCTTCACCCGACATATGTAGGTTTATATCTTTATCAAGTTCTCTTGCAATATCCCGTATCATTCTTGGGAATCTGTTAAATACTGTTTCAACAGGAACCATTCGCACTTTCATAACAGCATCATGGATACTTGTAGTAATGCGTTCCAGATATTCTATAGTCTCCCTGTCACCATTTTCGTTACCCTTACTCGTATCATCAAGACGGGTCTTAATAATTATTAACTCACTTACTAAATTCATTAAGGTGTCAAGGCGGTCAATATCCACGCGAACTGTTTTGCCTGTCTTTTGAAGTTTCTTGTGTTCATCTGTTCCTTTTGAATTTGCTTGTGCAGCTTGAGAAGATTTAGTTTCCGAAACCTCCACTACTTCCTCGTCGTTGCTGGCTTTTTGGGTCATGTTTTCATTTAACACTTGTGTAATTTCCACCTTAGATATTTCTGCTACAGAATTAATCTCCTGTGAGAAAAATTCTTTTGTCTTTGATGTTATAACTATTACCGTAAAGTCATTCTCAAAGCGTTCATCTTCGATATCTTCTACTTTTGGTACTGATTTTATCACTTCTGAATTTTTCTCAAGAATTTGGAATACTATGAATGCCCTAGCAGCCTTTAGTAAGCATCCCTTATCCAGAACCACATGTATTTCTAAAACATTCATATCTGCTTCCAGAGCCTTCTTAATTACATTAACATCGTATTGGTTAAGCTCCAGACTCAATGCTTTTACTGGTTCTGAGCTCATTGTATTTACGGCTTTCCCGTTTTTAAATGAACTCTTTTGAGGTTTTTGGGGGGCACCATCATTATTTATATTATTCAGTTCATCAATAATCTCCTGAAAGGTCTCACTGCCTTCCTGCCCTGTCTGCGCAATTGTATTAACATATGTCTCCAAGGCATCCAGGCACTTGAACAATATATCCACCATATTTGAATCTGCATAAACTCTTTCATTGCGAAGTGCATCCAATACATCTTCCATATCATGAGTCAACGTCTGCATTTTGGTATATCCCATAGTTCCCGACATACCTTTTAGAGTATGGGCAACTCGGAATATCTCATTAAGGACTGATTTATTCTTATTGTCCTTCTCCAATTCCAAAAGAGAGACGTTAAGTTGTTGTAAATGCTCTCGTGACTCTTCTACAAATATGTCCAGGTATTGATTCATATCCATTACCCGCGCACCCCCATATAATTCATTATGCATGTTGGTATTTCTTGTAGCGGAACAGTTTTATCTACCACACCACTATCTATCGCTGACCTAGGCATTCCAAAAACAACACTTGTGCTTTCATCTTGAGCAATAACAAATGCATCCTTATTTTCCTTCAGCTTTTTCAGGCCTTTGCTCCCATCATTTCCCATTCCCGTCATTATTACACCTATGATAGGTTTGAAATCGGTTTCTGCTAATGATGTCATCATTACATCAACATTTGGTCGCAATCCTCCTACAGGTGGAGTTTTTATAAGTCTAATTATCAGTTTACCGCCTTCACTGTTAAATATTAAATGATTATCCCCCGGAGCAATATAAACGTGCCCTGCCTTCAATTCATCGTTATCCTCAGCCTCTTTGACAGAGAGTCTGCAAGTTTCGTTTAATCTAGCCGCCAATGAGGCGGTAAACCCCGGCGGCATATGCTGAACTACAACAATGGCTGCCGGAATATCTCCGGGAAACTCTGGAAGAATCTCAGAAAGTGCTCTGGGGCCGCCTGTTGAGATGCCCAAAGCTATGACATACTCCATTTTATTCGGCTTTTTTATGCTTTCTAAGTTTTCTTGTGTTTCTTTCTTCCTAACATTATAAAATAATTGGTTCCTCTTCAAGGTTCTATAAGCAAGTTTTACCTTATCTATAATCTCATTTTGCTTATTTTGTGAAGACATATCAAAAATATTACCGGATTTTGTTATAAAATCAAAAGCTCCAAGCTCAAGTGCTCTGATAGTAGCAGTTGTTCTATCCTTAGCAAAACTGCTCACCATTATAATACCATAAGTACCTTGTTTAAGCAGGTTTTCAAGGCAACTCAGGCCATCCATCAACGGCATTTCGACGTCAAGAGTTATAATATCCGGATTAAGTTCCGTAGCCTTTTTTAATGCATCTATACCATCTTTTGCAGTCCCCACTATCTCAATCTCCGGGTCCTCTGCCAAAACGTTTTGTATGATGCGTCGTATTAATGCCGAGTCATCTACGATAAGCACTCTTATTTTTTTATCATTCATTTGGTTGACCAGCCTTTTTTCAGCGATTTTCTCTGGGAGTCAAAAATAAAACTGATAACCTTTTCCCTCTCCAGGTCTTTGATATCTATAAACTCAATTCCCACTTCATATTTGTATGGACCTTTGTCATGTATGTTAATTACCCTAACAATGCGACCAATAAAATGTAAATTCGATCCAATATCTAAATTACCCTCAACATAATAACCATAACCGGGTTTTTCATTGATAAATAAGCACAATCCGCCGCCGCTAATATCTTTAATTATTGATTTAATAAAAGAGCCTCTTTCTTCGCTTTTTGTGTCTTTATTCGCAAACATTCTATAGCAAATATCCAGTATGCAGTTATAACGGAAGAAAAATCTTCTCTGAAGGTGTTCTTCACCGGATATTGGCATTATTCTTAAAAGATAAATATTGCCTGCAAATGTTCTTTCAAGTGCCACCGCTCGGAACTTATAAAGATCACCCTGGCGCTGATAGATAATGTCCATTTCAACGCCGCGACGCACCGGATAAATTCTTCCGCTATGTATTGGAGCTAATACCTCAATACTTCCGTCTGGTAAAAACCTTTCAAATTGCGAAACTAATTGCGGCGGTATACGTTCATTGTTTTGGTTAAAAAGCTCTACCTCAAGCTTATTCCCGAGGGTAAGTCTGATTGTTTCCATTCAATTAACCTCTGCAATTTTATCATATTAGTTTCTCAAGCTTCAATTTAAGTAAAGTATAACATAGTTTGCTCTTTTCATACACCAAAAATAGACAATAGTTTCGAAATAAATCCCTTTGCTCCCCTACCATCTTCCGACAACTTTTGCGAAAACAGCTTTGATGCGATTTCAGAAATGTTTTTAGCTGCCTGACAATTTGGATTATAAAGGCTAAAAGGCTTCTGCATTTTTACACTTTTCGTCACGTTATCATCATATAATATATACCCAAGTTTTATCAGCTTCAAAGATAAAAATTTCTGAGATACAACGCTTAATTTGTTGGCTATCTCTTCTGCCTCTTTAACACTGTCAGCTTTATTAACAACAATGTTTATAGGCTTCTTTTTGTCGCGACGCGAAACCATTTTTACCAGAGCGTATGCATCTGTTATAGCGGTAGGTTCAGGCGTTGTTACCAGAAGAACCTCATCTGCTGCCATAATAAAACTCATGACACTTTGTGAAAGGCCTGCTCCCGTATCAATTAGAATCACATCAAACAGTTTGTCTAACAGTCCAATACTGGTGACAAATTTTCTGAGTTTTTTTCGGTCAAGCCGGATAAGCTCTTCTACTCCAGATCCCCCTGAGAGAAATTTTATATTATCGGGCCCATCGGTGAGTACCTCAAATATACTTTTTTCATCATGTATTAGATCCAGCAAGGTATATTTAGGGATAATTCCAAACAGAACATCAATATTGGCCAACCCAAAATCCACATCCAATATTACCACCTTCATCCCCATCTTGCTTAATGCCAACGCAAGATTGATAGTAATGTTGGTTTTTCCAACACCACCTTTTCCGCTTGTGACCGTAATAACCCTTGCGCTTTTTTCCGGATTTTTATCCGTATTTTTCTCCGAAGGACTGGCTTGTGGATTCTCGGATTTCATATTTACTATTTTTCTAAGCATATCTGCTTGATCATTCATCAGTATATTAACACCTCACCTTAATCCGGATTCGGCTAGTTACTGCCATCGAGAATACCTGTGACCAACTGCCTTACATTGGCTATATCCAGATCGTCGGGTACACTCTGGCCTGCTGTGGTATAAGAAAGAGGCTTACCTGTCATATATCTGGCATTAAGAATCACTCCTGTGACAGGCGACTCATCTAATTTTGTGAAAAGGAGCTTATAGTTTTTAATAAAGGCATAGTATTCCAAAATCTCTCTGACAGCGATTCTACTTGTGTTACTACTCATAACCAGATATGTCTCATCTGCATTTACAGCGTTAACCAGAGCTTTGAGTTCATCAAAATGAGTTTTGTTCTTATGGCTCCTTCCGGCCGTATCAATTAAAATCAAATCACAGTCACTGAGGCGTTCAACAGCATCCTTTATCTCGCTGGGAGAATAAACTACGGTAACCTTTAAGTTTAATATCTCGGCATAAGTCTTCAATTGTTCAACTGCTGCTATCCTATAGGTGTCTGCGGTTATTAGACCAACTTTATTCTGGCGAAAAGTAAAATCCGCTGCAATTTTAGCCAAAGTAGTCGTCTTGCCTACACCTGTGGGGCCAATAAAAATTGCAACATGGGGTTTCTTCCCTTCAATCAATTTAATTGGTTCGGGCTCGCCCAGCAAAACAGTCATAACCTTAGCCGCGAGACTGTATACCTCTTCTTTATTTAATTTCTTGCCACATCTTTCTCTAATTTTTTCAAGAATTTTTTCTATAAGCTTCGGTTCAACATCCTTATCAAAAAGGTCATTTCTCAAAGAAATAAGGGCGTCTGTCTGAAATTCGATTGTTGGCTCAATTTCCTCGACTACTGAAAATTGCTCCTGAGTTGTGTGAATATTCGAATGATCCGCTGAGATTTTTTGACTATTGGCTGAAACCTGTTGGTTGACGGTTGAATCCTGTTCGTTATTAGGCGTATTGCTTTTCTGAATGACCTCATATATTTTATCAAGCATGCTCTCCATGCTTTTAACCTTATCTTCCAGTTCGGTAATTTTGCGCTGTTCGATATTCTGTTTAACACTTCGATCCTCTTCGGCTTTATCAACTGCCATCGCTTGCTGTACATTAGGCACCGAGAAGTTCTCATTTACTGAAGCCTGTACCGGGATAGGTTGGGGTTGATAGACGTCATATACAGGTACTTGTCTTTGATTGTATTTTGGCTTTACAGTCCGGACATAGTCATCGTCTATCGCGGCTACAACCTCTATCATAGGCTTGGAAAATAAGCCCTTCAGGCCCTTAGGCTTAACCTTCTTGCTGTTCATTATCACAGCTTCACTGCCAAGGTCCATCTTAACCTTGAGCAAGGCCTCTTGCATATCCTTGCATGTGTACCTGCGAATCTTCATCCTCTAATCCGGCCCTTTCCCTTAAATAGTTACCATACCTACAGCATTAACCTCTAGGCTGGGATCCAGCTCATTATATGACAATACTACCAGCCCGGGTATCGCATGCTCGGTAAGACGTTTAAAATATAATCTTACAATTGGCGATGCAAGTATAACGGGTTGTTTGCCCGATTGCACCATCTTTTCCGACAAGCTTGCGGTATTATTTACTATTTTATTACTAATCGACGGTTCCATAGCCATATATGAACCGGCTTCCGTTTTTTGAACAGAATCCAATATCATCTGCTCAAGTTTGGGATCCAAAGTAATAACCTCTGAATTTTTGCCGCTCAGATAGCTTTTTGAAATCGCTCTTCCCAGACCTTGACGAACATATTCTGTCAGCATGTCGGGATCTCTGGTCACAGGAGCAAAGTCAGCCAAAGTTTCCAGAATAGTGACCATATCTCTTATGGAAACACCTTCTCTTAAAAGATTGGCCAGAACCTTTTGAATTTCGCCCAAAGTCATAATCTTTGGTATTAATTCATCCACAATGGCAGGGAATGTTGTTCTTACATTATCAATAAGAGTCTGAACATCCTGCCTTCCTAACAATTCATGAATATGTCTTCTCACTATTTCAGTCATATGAGTTGCCACAATGGACGGTGCATCTACGACAGTATAGCCCATAACCTCTGCTTTATCACGTATGGACTCCGGAATCCAAATGGCAGGCAACCCAAAAGCAGGTTCCATTGTGGGTATACCCTTGATATCTTCATCAGCGCTGCCCGGATTCATTGCCATAAAATGATCCATCATAAGCTCACCGCTTGCAACCTCAACACCCTTAATCTTTATAATATACTGGTTTGGTGAAAGCTGAATATTATCTCTAAGCCTTATAACAGGAACGACAACACCCAGCTCAAGGGCAAGTTGCCGCCTTATCATAACAACTCTGTCCAGTAAATCTCCACCTTGATTCTTATCTGCAAGTGGAATAATAGCATAGCCAAATTCAAGCTCTATTGGATCTACCTGAAGTAAGGAAACCACATTCTCCGGTTTTCTGATTTCCTCTACTTCCTGCTCCTCGACTTTAAGCTCTTCAGCTTTAGTAACCTTTTCTGTTTTATTTTGAATTTGTATACCCAGGTAAATAAGTAAACCAGCCATAAGCAACAAAGACCAGTTCCTCAGAATAGGTACTAATACAACACAGCCACCTGCCCCTATATAAAGAACCTTAGGACTATCAAATAGCTGTTTTACAATATCACTGCCAAGATCTCCATCAGAAGCTGCACGTGTGACAATAATACCTGTTGCAACAGCAATTAACAGAGAAGGTATTTGACCGACTAGGCCATTACCGATAGTCAATATAGCATAAAGCGAAATAGCTTCCTCGAAAGACTTCCCGAGGAATATCATGCCCATGACAATACCGCCGATTAGATTTACGAACACAATAAGAATACCGGCAACCGCATCGTTCTTAACAAACTTTGTAGCACCGTCCATGGAACCGTAGAAATCTGCTTCTCTTTGAATTCTCTTACGCCTTTCCTTAGCTTCGGTATCATTTATAAGGCCTGAGTTCAAGTCTGCATCGATAGCCATCTGTTTACCTGGCATAGCGTCCAGTGTAAAACGAGCCGCAACCTCAGATACACGCTCGGCGCCTTTTGTAATAACCATAAATTGGACAATCATAATAACCAAAAATACGATAACACCGACTACCAGATTATCCCCACCGACAAACGTACCAAAGCTTTCGATAACCACGCCTGCTTCACCTTGACCTATTATCAAGCGTATAGCTACAATGTTTAAGGATAATCGATAAAGAGTAGTAAATAGAAGCATCGTAGGAAATGCTGCCATTGAAAGTGCATCAGTGGCATAAATGGCGTTCAATAATATTAACAAAGACAGAGTAATATTAATGACTAAAAGGACATCCAACAGAAAAGTAGGAATGGGCACGATGATAAAAAGTACTATGAAAACCACGCTTATGGCTACCATCAGATTTCTGTTGTTCATTTAACTTCCTCCGGCATAAATACCATTTTCTTTAGTAACTTAACAAATTTGTTATTTCTCATTATATGTTGAAATAATACAAAGTTTGTCTTATATCATCATTTTATAATAAAGCTACAGGTAAAACAATAGAAAAATAGAATGTTAGACAGGGGGACGGTTCTGCCAGACAGCAGAACCGTCCCCCTGTCTAACCCTGTCTATATCGCTGTCTGGAAAATAAAGGCGCCGTCTTTTGCTGTGAACTGATAAACACCACGATATTTCTCCACAATATAAACCATACTTTTTATGCCAATTCCATATTCTTTTTCTTTTGAAACAGGGAGTCCTTGCTCAAATACTATTTCTGCTTGATAACTGTTTCGCAAATCAATACAGAGCTTATTGTTCTTTGAATAAATACGTAGTTTCATATAGCGCCCATTGTCATCAACTATCTTTTCATTGGCATGTATGGCATTTTCTAAGGCATTGGAAAGCAGACTACACAAATCCGGAATGGAAAATCTACTAAAATCAGTTGTTGTAATCTTAATCTCACTTTGAATTCCCTTCTCGCCAGCCTTAGTAGCGTATGAAGATAAAATAAGATTTATAGTCTCATTTTCTGAAAACTGTATTATCCTAGAATTATCAATCTCGTCGCATACATTTTCTATATAATTAGCAGCATCCCCCAGCCTGTTTTGAGAAATACAGGCATTTATATAATTCAGATGATGCCTTAAATCATGACGATAAATAGCAGCCTGCTTTTGGGACCGTCGCAGAGCTTCTATTTCATTATGCGATTGGTTTGCTATAATTCTTAAAGTCGCTTGTTCTACTTCGATTTCTTTTTTTTGATAAAGGGTTTTCAAAAATATAATAGAAAAAACAAAGTAAATACTAACCACAGCAGCATCCATGAATTCCACAATAACAGCTCCGCCCTGATAAAGCAAATCCGTATAGATTGTAAGGTAATATTCAATTATATAGTAGATGAGTGGAACCGAAATAAAAAGCCCCAATACCTTATTGTCTTCATACCTCAACCTTGCCACATAAGGTTTAATATACTTTATAATAGCTATTAAAAGAGGAATGGTTACTATAATCTGAACAATGTAGGAGACTCCGATATTGTAATCCCAGAAATATGAAATAAAGGTCCCAATCCACTTTCTCGGTGTGCAGAACAAATATGCAGACAAAACACAAATTCCAGAGAAAAGAGTACTTTTTTTATAGTAATATCGTAGCAGCAAAAACAAAGGAAAATGAATCAGCATTGGATAAGCTTTAAACATAAATTCGTCGCCTAGAATCAAATAAGCTAAGGTCTGAATTATACCAAAGGAACAAATGACTAAAAAATACTGTTTTTTATTTCTTTTAAATCCGATATCTGCAAAAGAAAGAGACAATATAATACCAAATAAAAGTACAAAACTAAAATTTATTATAACCAAGCTTTGCATCTATTCGTCCTCCATCTGAAAAGCCAGATACTTTTCCTTAATCTCCCGTGTTTTCCCTTGAGCTATGGGGATAGATAATCCAGTCTGCATGATTAAGGTATCATTCCCGATTGAATCGATATATTGCATATTTACAATATATGAACGGTGCGTTTTAAAAAAATAGCCATACTTCAACAGATTTTCGCAGACAGGCAAAAATGGTTCAATACATTCAATCGTCTTGCCTGAAATGAGATTATAAAATACATTTCTGCCTACTACTTCGGCATAAACCAAATTGGTAACAATTATTTTCTGTATTCCCTCGCTACTCTTTACAACAATTGCAGTATCCTGTTCTATTTTCATATGTTCCAATACTTTATCGAACGAAAAGAAAAGCTTTTCTTTTGTTATAGGCTTCAGTACATAATTTACGGCATTTACTGAATAACTGTCCAAAGCAAATTCCGGTGAAGATGTTAAAAAAATAATTGGAGCGAGCTTGTCAAACTGGCGAATTTCCTTCGCAACCTCAATTCCTGTATAAGCAGGCATAATTATATCCAGACAGTATAAATCAAATCTTTTTCCCTTATTTAACGAAGACATCAGGTCAAATCCATTATGAAACACTGCGTACTCACAATTGAGATGTTTTGATGTCCTATACTCGTCTACAAGATAGGCAATATTAGAGAGATCATCTATATTGTCATCACATATTGCAATACTTAGCATAAGAATTCCTCATCATCACAGTGTTCAAATCTAGTTTAACATAAAAATTGAAGTTAGTCGAAGATTATTGTTTCATGTCGAAAAAGCAGTCTTTCATGCAGACAATGGTTTTTTTACCTTTTTGTTTGATAGATTTTAGATAGGAGAATTAAGTTTACAGAAAAGAATGGAGGACTACGTTGAAATTTTTTTTGTATTGATGCTGACAGATTAATCAAAATGTCTAGCTGCCCGTTTATAGCAGGAGGATTCTATTATGTTACCAGCTTTACTGATAATAATTGCATTTATTATATTGATTGCTCTATGGCTAATGGCGACCCAGCGCAGGTTGGTGATACTGGACGAAAAAACAAACCACGCCATGAGCCAAATTGGTGTACAAATGTCAAGCCGTTTCGATGCTTTAATGGCACTCTTAGATCTGACAAAGGGTTATGCCCCTAATGAGAGCGAAACGATTATTAAAACAACTAAATCCGAAAGAAGTTCAATCACGGCAAAATCAACTCCTGATGAGGTTATAAAGCAGGAAAAAATTATCTCTGAAGCATTAGTTCGAATCTCCATAGTCTCTGAGCAATATCCCGAACTAAAAGCATATCAGAGTTACTTAAAAACAATGGACGCCGTTCAAACGTATGAAAACCTAATACGTACAAGTAGCATGATATACAACAATAGTGTGAGCAAGTTAAATCGTGAAATTCGTATGTTTCCGGTTTCCATTGTTAGCAGATTGTTTGGTTTTTCCAAAAGATATTATTTGGATGACCAGAAGTCATAAGCAACATGCCGGTTATGAAGATAGGTTGCCGTACTACAAAGGCTTGGTACAATAAGAGGCTATATCATTTGGAAAAATGGTACAGCATGATTAGTCATAAACTATTACTAATTTGGAGGAAGGACCCAAATGAAAAACAGCTTAGAAATGACAGCATGGAAAAGGATTCTAATTGCTTTGTTGTGCATAACAATGATATTTGCTATGACCGCTTGCGGTGAAGAAGAAAGTGTATCCCCAAATAATCCCCCCACCGAGACCAGCGGACAAACCGTGTCTACCGACACCGAATGGGCGATCTACTGGTATCTGTGCGGAAGTGACTTGGAAACCAATCACGCCGCCGCCACAAATGATCTTGCAGAACTAATGTCGGTGGAGCTACCTGAAAATGTGAAGGTGTTCATTCAGACCGGTGGAGCATCCGTTTGGCAAAATGATGTTATCAGCGCAGATACGCTGGGGCGCTATGTCTATGACCATAACGGATTGCAGCTTGTTGAAGAGCTTCCCTCTGCCAATATGGGCGAAGCCCAGACCCTCAAGGATTTTCTCA
>JAEYOK010000003.1 GCA_023411795.1 Bacillota bacterium | reverse complement strand
GTGTCACACTTCAAGTGTGACACTAACCCCGTCCCCCTGTCACACTTTGTCATTCTGATGCTACCAATAATGCCTGTTTTAGATCCACATCGCCTGTATACAATGCTTTTCCAACAATTACCCCGGCAACATTTGTTTCCTTTAATTTGCGAATATCCTTTACCGATGCTACTCCACCCGATGCAATAACATCCATCTTCACTCTCTTAACCATTTCTTCCATGGCATAAAGGTTTGGTCCGGTCAACATTCCATCGGTAGCTATGTCTGTATAAATAATTGTGGCGACACCAAGAGCCTCCATTTCAGCCGCAAAATCAAGAGCTTTAAAGCTACTGGTCTTCTCCCACCCTTCGATGGCCACATATCCGTCTTTAGCGTCTATTCCGACTATTATCTTATTGCCGTATTTTTTCACCGCCTCGGATACCATATCAGGGTTTTTTACAGCCGAGGTCCCCAGTATCACACGGGCCAAACCCAGGCTCAGAACATCATCAATGTCTGCCATAGTTCTGATACCACCGCCCGTCTGGACCGGTATGTCCAGGGCTTTGGCAATATCGCTTATTATTTTCCGATTGTTGGTCTCGCCTCTGGCTCCATCCAAATCCACCACATGCAGAAATTCTGCTCCTGCTTTCTGAAACTGGAGCGCCATACTAACAGGATCATCAGAAAATATAGTTATCTCATCATATTGGCCCTGTGTCAGGCGGACACATTTGCCCTTCCTGATATCTATTGCCGGGAATAATATCATGATCCATACACCACCTTAAGAAAATTCTTTATAATTGCCGCTCCTACCTGCCCGCTTTTTTCGGGATGAAATTGAACTGCGTATATATTGCCCTTTGATATGGCGGCATCAAACTCCAAGCCATACTCACACCGTGCCGAAACTATGCTTCTATCCGATGCTTCAACATAATATGAATGAACAAAATATAGGTAAGCTTCCTCATTATCTGTACACTTAGTCGAAGGCTCTATTTGCTGTGTAAAAATATTTACCGGTAAATCACTAAACAGTGGGCAGGACTTCGGATAGCTAAGACTGTTCCAACCCATATGGGGTATCTTTAAACCCAATTCCTTTGGAAATCTTTTTACTTTCCCTTTAAAAATACCCAAGCCCCGGACATCCGGCAAGCCATCCTCATGTTCTTCACTTTCTTCAAACAGTAACTGAAAGCCAAGACAAATACCTAGAAAGGGCTTATCCATATCGATACACTTTTGCACGACCTTATCCATACCCTTTTGTTTAAGGCTTTCCATACAATCGGAAAAGGCTCCCACTCCGGGAAGAACAACAGCTGTGCTTTTAAGTATAGTATTTTCATCGTCGGTAACTATACATTCGGCACCGGCCTTTTCAAAGGAATTGGCAACACTTCTTAAGTTTCCTGCATCATAATCAATGATGGTTATCATACAGAAAACTTCTTTCCGGTAATTCTTTCATAGGCTTCGACATATTTAGCTCGGGTCTTTTCAATTACCTCTTTTGGAAGCTTTGGAGCAGGAGGGCGCTTATCCCAGTCAAGTGACTCCAGATACTCTCTTAGATACTGTTTATCAAAACTCTTTTGTGCGCGACCCGGCTCATAATCAGCAAGCTCCCAGAACCTGGACGAGTCGGGAGTAAACATCTCATCGGCAATTACAAGCTCATTATCCAGCATACCGAACTCAAACTTTGTGTCTGCAAGTATTATTCCTCTGTTTAAGGCATATTCACTTGCTTTTTTATAAAGAGCAATGGTCTTTTCTTTAAGCTCCGTTGCCAACTTAACACCTATCTGCTCCTTGACGTATTCGTAGCTGACATTGATATCGTGGCCTTCCTTTGCTTTGGTTGACGGTGTAAATATGGGCTCGGGAAGCTTATCTGCCTGTCTTAATCCGGCCGGCAGCTTAATGCCGCTTATTTCTCCTGTTGCTTTGTAATCCTTCAGGCCGGAGCCTTCCAGATAGCCTCTGACTATGCATTCTGCCTCTACCATCTTCACTCTTTTAACCAGCATGGAACGTCCTTTTAGCTCTTCACTGAATTTTGACAGTCCCATGGGATATTCTGAAACATCTGTGGTTACCACATGGTTTCCTATAATATCTTTACAAAAATCAAACCAGAACTCAGATATGCCGTTTAGGACACATCCCTTGTCAGGAATTATATCGTTAAATACCACATCAAATGCAGAAATACGATCAGTTACAACCATCAACAGCATGTCGGTTCCTACCTCGTATACATCCCGCACTTTTCCCTTAATAAAAACAGGTAAATCAATAAAATTAGTATCCTTGATGAGCATAATTACCCTCCGAACTATATATTTTCGATTATTCTATATTTAGTACAATAATTGCATTGCAGCATTCATCTTACAAAGTGCCCTTGGTAGACAGAACTCCTTGTATTGACGGATCTATGGTAACAGCCTCCCGCAATGCTCTTGCAAAGGCCTTAAATACCGCCTCGATAATATGATGATTGTTTTTGCCGTGTAAAAGCTTTATATGTAATGTCATACCGGCGTTTACAGAAAGAGCCCGGAAAAACTCCTCGAACATTTCGGTTTCCATCTCACCGACCTTATCGGTGGAAAAGGGAACATCAAAATGGAGGTACGGCCTATTGGATAAATCAAGGCTTACAAGAGCTAGGGCTTCATCCATTGGAACAAAGCTCGTTCCGAATCTTTTTATTGACTCACGTTTTCCAAGAGCCTCATTAATTGCTTTTCCAAGGACTATTCCAATATCCTCGGCGGTATGATGTCCGTCAACAAAAAGGTCTCCCTTGCAGGAGAGATCTAAGTCAAAACGCCCATGCCCTGAAAAAAGACACAGCATATGATCTAAAAATCCTAACCCGGTAGAAATTGAGTTGTCCCCCTGGCCATCCAGATTGAGTCTCAGGTAAATCTCTGTTTCCTTTGTTTTTCTGGATAAATCTGCTTTTCTCATTTGATTAACCATTCCCTTCTCCGGAAGTTTTCCAAATAATCCATCAAACCTAACTAATTATATCATTGGTACAATTAACCTTCCATTATCTTCTTGCTAACTTCTATAACTTTTTGCATATCCTCATCGGTTCCTATTGTTATGCGAAGCCAGTCCGATATTCTTCCGCTACTGAAATTCCTTACAAGCACTCCGTTTTCTCTAAACTTTGATAATGCCGTTGCTCCAGGTATTCCGGGAATTCTGGCAAATAAGAAATTGGCTTTTGAATCGGTGACTTCAATTCCTGCTTCCTGAAGCTTTTTCTTTGTCCATTCCCGGGTGTTAATTAATTTATTCCTTGTAATTTCAAAATACTCGCGATCTTCAAATGCTGCTTCGGCAGCAATTTGAGCTATGACGTCCAAGGGGTATGAATTGAAAGAGTTTTTTACCTTAGCCAAACCTTCCATTAGACCAGCACAACCAAATGCGAGCCCCACTCTCTGCCCGGCTAACGACCTTGATTTCGATAGGGTTTGAACTACAATCAGATTATCATAACGTGAAATCAGGGGAATACATGATTCCCCACCAAAGTCCACATATGCTTCATCCACAACAATGAGAGTATTAGGACGGCTTTTTAGCAGCTCTTCTATCTCCCACGGTTCGATATATAACCCTGTTGGCGCATTGGGATTGGCGAAAATAATACCCTTAAGGCCCGCGGGGTAAGCCCCGAAGTCTATAGAAAAATCGTCTCTGAGGGGTATCTTTATATAGGGTATATCATAAAGATTGCTGTATACAGGATAAAAGCTATAGGTTATGTCGGGGAACCCTATTTGTGTATCCCTGTCAAAAAAAGCTTTGAAAAGAAAACCTAATACTTCGTCCGAGCCATTGCCCACAAAAATATTATTTTCAGGTATATTGTGATACTCTGAAACAGCTTTTTTTACAATAGCACCTTCGCTATTTGGATAAAGGCGCAGTTTTTCAAGTGAAAATTCTCTAATCCTATCCATAACCAGAGGTGAAGGCGGATATGGGTTCTCATTGGTATTAAGCTTTATAAGGTTCATATTTTGAGGCTGTTCACCAGCCACATAGGGAACTATTTTTCTTGTATTTTCATTCCAAAAACGGCTCACTGATATTCCTCCATTATAGTCCTAATGCGTATGGCATCACCATGGCCGGTCAAGCCTTCAGCGTCCGCAAAGGCCGACACATCTGCTGCAGCTATGTCAAAAGCCTTCTTGCTGTAGGAAATCACACTTTGACGCTTGACAAAGTCATACACTCCCAAAGGTGAGAAAAACCTGGCTGTCCCCGATGTGGGAAGGGTGTGATTTGACCCGGCGTAATAATCCCCCAAAGGCTCGGGTGAATAATTCCCTAAAAAAATTGCTCCTGCGTTTTTTATGCCATCCAGAAGTGAGAATGGTTCTTTAGTGCAAACTTCCAAGTGCTCGGGGGCAATAGTATTGGATATCATAATCGCCTCATCTATGGTGTCTGTGATTATTATTGCTCCGTAATCCTCAACTGATTTTGAGGCAATCTCATATCTCATAAGCTTCTCAAGCTGTTTTTTAATTTCTTCGGCCACCTTATCTGCTATTTGCTTCGAGGTGGTTATCAAAATCGATGATGCGAGCTTGTCATGCTCGGCCTGGGAGAGAAGATCGGCAGCTACATATGCCGGGTTTGCTGTTTCGTCGGCAATAACAAGCACTTCACTGGGACCTGCTACCATATCAATACCACACACACCAAAAACCTTCTTTTTAGCTGTTGCCACATATATATTGCCCGGTCCCACTATTTTATCCACCTTAGGTATGGATTTGGTACCATATGCCATTGCGGCAATTGCCTGTGCCCCTCCCACCATGAAAGCGCGGTCAACTCCTGCAAGTTTAGCGCAAGCCAGAACAAGGGGATTCATCTTACCGTCTTTTCCAGGAGGTGAGCATAGGATTATGTCTTCCACTCCGGCTATTTTAGCGGGTATAACATCCATAAGTACTGTCGAAGGCAGAGGTGCGCTACCGGCAGGGGCATATACCCCAACTCTTGTCAGAGGAATTACCTTCTGCCCCAAAACAATCCCGTTTTCCTTGGTAATAAACCAGGAATTCTCTCTCTGTTTTTCGTGGTAGGTTCTTATGTTTTCGGCTGCCCTTTCAATGACCCGTAGCAAATCTTTATCAACCGAGTTTAAAGCCTCGTCCATTTCAGCTTTGGTAATTTCAATGATATCTGAATCCAGCTTTACTCCATCAAATTTCTCGGTATACTCAAATAAAGCCTCATCGCCACGTTCCATAACGTTTTGAAGAATATCGGAAACAGTAGTTTCAACATTCTTCTGCCCTTCGAGGCTTCTACGCCTTAATGTATCAAATAATGGGGACAAATCGTCCTTCCCGTATTCATATGTTTTCATATAGTCACCCTCTTGATTCAAACTTTTCAGAGCTGTTTTCTTATATCCTCAATAAGTTTAGTAATTCGATGGTTTTCCATTTTCATGCTTACCCTGTTAACAACCATTCTGGCGCTGACATCGCAAATAGTATCAAGAACCGCTAGACCATTTTCTTTAAGCGTACGCCCGGTCTCAACTAAATCTACGATGACCTCGGAAAGACCTACCAGCGGTGCCAACTCAACAGAACCGCTGAGCTTTATAATTTCCACTGATTCTCGCCTTTTAAGTCTGAAATACATGCGCGCAACCTCGGGGTACTTTGTGGCTACTCTGGTAATTGAAACCGAATCCATCTTCCCTTCAAGCTCCCTTGGCCCGGCTACGCACATTCTGCATTTCGCAAATCCCAGGTCCAGAACCTCATACAAATCCCTGCCCTCTTCAAGGAGGGTATCTTTGCCCACAATTCCTATATCGGCTGCGCCGTACTCAACATACACAGGTACGTCGGCGGGTTTTGCAAGAAAAAATCTAATCTTGTTTTTTTCATCAGTTAGTATTAGCTTTCTTGAATCTCCTTTAAGCTCGGTACAATCTATCCCCGCTCCCTCAAGAAGACCAATGCTAAGCTCGGTAAGACGACCTTTTGATAATGCGATTGTTATATATCTCATAGCAAAATCTCCTTTACTGAGCCGTCATTATTTACATTAACAACTTTACTGAATCCTTTTGAAATAGCGTATTCTTTGCTCTTCTCTATGCCTTTCTTCAAAATGTCCAACTCGGCAGGAATACCCTTGGATATAAGCCCCCTGCAATAATCCCCGGCAAGCTTTCTCGCCCCTTCATCATAAGTTACAAGAACTCCCTCCGGTTGCTTTGCATTGATCTTTTTCTGACGTTCCAGTGCCATCAGAACCATATTTATGCCAAGGGAGAAACCTGTGGCCTCGCAGTCCTTACCAAACTTTGATACCAGATTATCATATCTTCCCCCGCTTAAAACAGGGAATCCCACACCATAGGTATAACCCCTAAAAACAATTCCTGTATAGTAGTTCATGCTCTGTACCATTCCCAGGTCTACTGACACATACTCAGCTAAGTTGCGATCCTCGAGAATTTCCAGAACAGCTTTTATATTAAGAAGGGCATCTGCCGCTCCTTTACCTATATCATTATGATTTATCCTTTGGAGAATGTCTTTCGAGCCGAAAAGCTTAGGTAGATCCAGAATTATCTTCTTTAAAGAACTCTTAACATTATGTCTGTCCATAACCTGCTCTACGCCTACGAGATTTTTCTGGTCAATGAACTCCCGTACTTCCTCTATCTCGTTTTCCTTTAGACCGGATTCCTCCATTAACCCCTTAAAGAAACCAACCTGCCCTATATCAATCTGGAACTCCTCTATTCCGGTTACTTTAACCGCTTCAATTGCCATAGCCACCATCTCGGCATCAGCCTCAGGAGAATTTATGCCTAAAAGCTCGCATCCGGCCTGAGTAAACTCATTCTGCCTGCCTCCACCCAGCTCATCAAAACTAAAGGTATTGCCAATATAACAGCACTTTATTGGATAAATCTCATCCTTAAGTTTAGTAGCAGCAACACGGGCTACCGGTACGGTAAGGTCAGGTCTCAATGCTAAAAGACGACCCTTTGAGTCGCAGAATTTATACATGCTCTCTTGCTTAATAAGATCGCTTCCACCACTGAAAACATCGTAAAACTCTATGGTTGGAGTTTCAATCTCCCTATAACCGTTGAGCCTGAAGGTTTCCCTTATTTTATCCTCCAATAGCCTCTTTTGCCTGCAAGATTCAAATAGTATATCCTGAACGCCTTCCGGTGTATAAATGTTCCATCTTTTCATAACTGACCTCGCTTTATTACTTCATCACGTTAATGTAGTAAATCATATTATCATTCTAACCCCTAAAATTATCCATGTCAATAGGAAGATAAAATGTTTCCTTAATCTTTATTATAATACTACATGTAAATAATTTGAGAGTTGTTGTAATAATATGTTATAATATCGGAAGAACATTCAGAATTAGTCATAACTAAGAAACTAACAAGAAAATTTACATCTTTAAGCTGACAAAAATTATACTTCTCCATGAATTTCTATGACATTCGGTAAGACAATTATAATTTGTAGAATTGTTAAGTTATAATAGGCATTTACGAAATCAAATCAGTTAATCCTGCCAGACTAGCAGAATAATGTGATTGTAGTAGTTATCTGAAATTGCGACCTTTTAACTTTTTAATATATTTTTCCAATAAATACCGAAGGGAGATGTTTTATGTATCACTTAATTGCTATGTTGCCAGCCGGAAAGAAAAAGGCTATCTTTAATAAAAGTGAGGATGCGATTCTTTCTCATGTCATCTCATATGTTGCAAACGGAATAATTACTGAAAAATGGGGTAAGAAGGAACAAATTTATCAAGCGCTTGAAATAAGGATATACCAAACTAAAACTCTTTTTAATAGGAGAGGAGGGGATACCCTAGACTCACTTATTAAGGGCAATAGGAATT
The DNA here is from genome assembly GCA_023411795.1 of Bacillota bacterium. Classification (GTDB taxonomy): domain Bacteria; phylum Bacillota; class Clostridia; order DSM-8532; family DSM-8532; genus DTU059. The sequence goes on along the minus strand of JAEYOK010000003.1, from coordinate 77,728 downwards.
GTTATAATAAGTTCAGAGAAAAGGCTGAAATGATCTTAGCAAAGAATAAATATAGAGTGTTTATTGATATGCCTATCCAAGGTAAGAAGAACGGTTCTCAAAACGAGCAAAGGATATATAATGAATACGATGCTAGGTTTGATACTTTACGGGAATTACTATTACAGTTTAATTGTGTTGCAATAAGAATTGACAAAGAGCATCCAATTGATCAACTAGTATCAAGAATTAAAGAGGAGATTAAACGCTCATCATTTATTATCGCCGATCTTACAGATGAACGTCCTTCGTGTTATTTTGAAGCAGGTTATGCAGAAGGTTTAAAAATCCCGGTAATATATATAGCTAGTGAGGAAAGTGTTATATATCCTGGGCAAAAGACAAAAATCCATTTTGATATTCATATGAATGTGAATTTCTTCTCTAATGTGATTGAACTTAATGATAAGCTAAAAAAAACAATTGAGAAGAATAAGGATTATCTTCTTAGTAATAAAAGAGAATGCTTAATAGTTTCATAGCCTTTTTGGTTTTTATGGATTTTCATTATACTGCGGAATAAAATTAGTATTACGGATAATGAAGAGGGTTTTAAACTCTGGCTTTTTTTTGATTATTACTTGGCCTCTTTTGATTGCTTTAATATTATTAGCGGTTATTATTGGCATTTTAGCATCGATTCCAATGTTTGTGGTTTACTGTATTCGTTATATTAGGGGAAATAAGATTATAATCGAAGCTTTATAGTCATCCTCCTTTACATAACAAAATTTTCACGTTTTAAGCGTGCTCACGGGTCGTGTATGCCAAACCGTCTCAACGGGCTTACGCCGCATAAGGGAAAGACTCTGCGGGTCCGGTTCTTTCGGAGATTTTCCTTCAGAACGCTTTTGGTATAGAATTCAGACAAAACGGGGTTTTACCGATCCATTCTTACGTTTGGATATTGCGCCAATAGTGGCTTGGTATAAAGCTTATCTAAGGAATGTGAGGAGATTGAATGAGGGATACACTTATAGGTATTTTTGAAGCAGCAAATCAAAGGTTTATTCAAAATGATATTTCATTAATTTTTACAAATGTTAATGAGAGGACTTTATGTGGGTCACTTGCCCAACATCTTTCGATTGTAATTAATAAAAGCCGGTTCAAAAAATACTATGTTGATGTTGAATATAATAGAAATCTAGGAAGACTTAAGACCATGATCGGTAAAGACGAAAAACCGGTAACAATAAATTGCGATATCATAATTCATAGCCGTGGTGAGATTATTAATAAAGATAATCTGGTAGCTATTGAGATGAAAAAGCATACATCAAGACAAATTGATAAGAAAAGTGATAAAGATCGGCTTATTGCATTGACTAAGGATAGTTATGATGATATTTGGTCTTTTGATGGTACTACTTTGCCAGAACATGTTTGTGGATATGAATTGGGTATCTATTACGAAGTTAATAAACGATTGAATTATATATATCTTGAGTATTATGCAAAAGGAAAATTGATTATAAATAAAAAAGTAAATCTTTCAGTATGTAAGCTATGAAGAGATTTTTAGTTTATTATATCAAAAATACTCAATTAATAGATTGGATGTGTTATTAATGAGTATCCAGACTTGGTTACATCAGGAGATTAACAGGATAATAAAAATAACTGATACTGCAGAGCAAGATAAACAGCTTCAATTACTTAATGAAATAATAGATAAGAAGAACCAATATGACTTCTACCTGCTAGATTATAAGAAACAGCTACTTATTGATGATCTTGAAAAAAGAGGAGCTAAGTTTGAAAAGACAGATATTACACAAAAATCAATGAAGGAAAAATGGGAAAACAGTTTTACTAACGAAATAACTAAGGAGGAAAAGCGAAAAATATATTTTAACCAATTCATGTGGCATATTTGCAGTTATAACAAAAAAGAAGCATTGCAAAAATCAAAAGCTAGACAAGCTTTTAATAGAGTGAGGAAAAATCAAGTCTATGTTTTTTATGAAAATAAGACTGATGTTTTTTATATTGCTAATGCAACAAATCTTAAAGCATCGGATTTTGATATGGAACAAGATGTTTATGTAGTAGATACAACAATGAAATGGACATATATACATACGCATGAAATGGTATGTGGACCTTATTTTATGCGGAATAAATTATAGACCTTTACATGTTATTGTACTTGAGTAGAATATCTAGATTTAAAATACCAGCCTATCATAAAAGGTTAACAATATATTCTGATAGTGCCATGTTTAGATTTATTTGTGATATAATGGTAAATGTTAGAAGTGTTATTCATGAGTCTTGTTTACAAGGAGAGCGCAATCATGAAAAAGATTCATTTACCTATTTTAGCTTTAGTTGCAATACTATTATCTTCATGCTCCGGAAGAAAAACTATAAACGAAGCCGATTATCCCGTTGAAAACAAGAATAAAACAGATGAAATTGTAGCTGTTGAAAACGAGAATAAAGCTGATGAAATTCTGGCTGCTAAAAATGAACTAGAACTTGCTAAAAAGGAACTTGAGGAAAGCAAAAAAGAGATTGATAGATTGCAAAAAGAACTAGAGCTTGCCAAGAAAAAGCCTGAAGAGAAACCTGTTGCTAATGATGATAAAGACTCGCAAGATGAACTTGATTATTATAAAATATCCAGATTACAATTTAAATTCTACAATAATCGCGTAAATGACTTAATTAATGACATTAAACTTGATAAGAGCATAATCATCTATCAAGATGAAATAGGGGCATATGACTTTACGAATATTAATTCTGTAGATAGAGCGCTAGAAGCATATAAAAGCTATGCAACCGAGGATAAGAGATTTAATGACAGCCTTTTTGAGGTATTTTATAGCTATATCTTTGCAATGAAAGATTTTCATTATAGTGATTACTATCATGAATCATGGTTAGATGAAAGCATTTACGAAGAGTGTGAAAAGAATGGATTTATGTTTTTATCAGTTGAAGGGTCTAGTTTTTTGGAAGTAGATCCAACTTATCTTTATGAGACTTTCCGACCTTTTCTGAGCGATGCAATAAATGAAAAAAAATAAAATTATATCAGATGAACAGCAGCAGACATATGGAACTCCCTATTATATGGATGGTGGTCTTTGTATATCTTGGGAGCAATTAATGAACAGAATTATCACAAGAGAAGATTACTATAAGAAATATATAAACACCGAGTATGCAGATGAAGCGCAAGATGTAAAAAATGAAAATGATACTTACTTACGAATTTACACAGGCCAATTTGTACTTCCTAATACTCCACCTCATGTGGACTCTTCCTTGGATCTTGACCCCGACCTTATAGAAAGCTACAAGAAATTTATTAATGAGCATTCTGATTCCGAGTATTATCCAATTATAAAAAAAGTGTATGATAAATTTGAAGATAACGATTTCATTTATGAATGGGAAAATCTTATTGAATTTTATAGAAGCATTTTTGGTGACTGATTAGGTTGATAATGGTTAAGAAAAGCAATTTTCTAAAAATAATAATCATAAAAATTTGGGGTGATAAAATGGAAATAAATAAAGACAAGTTACTTAAGTCCTTTGAGTATTGGTGCAAAAAATTACGTATCTCCCCACACTGGGATGTTAAGCTTGAATTCGTTGAGGATATTACATGGAAAAAAACCGGAGATATTAAAATTGACTGCGATGACAGAAAAGCAGTTCTACTGCTAAATATAGTTAAACCTAAAAGTGAGAATCTTGAAGAAGTGTCATGAATTATTTCATTTAAAATTGTATCCCCTTGACCAAGTTACAGAATCTTTAATTACTGCTAATTTTGAAGAAGGTACACCTGCATATGAGTTTGCTTTTACGCAGTTTTTTATATCATTAGAACAAACCGTTGAAGAACTGACTAAGTGTTTTCTGCTTGAGTTTGGTGAAAATAAGGAACTATCGTATGGTAGATGCAAAAATCAAAAATCGTATAATGAACTTTTTGAGAATCTAAAAAACCTTGAATAGATTCCTTCATTTCATGGTCTTTCTTCTGGGAACAGAATATTAGAATAAAATTTGGAGATATGTGATGGGAACTGTTTATATTTTTGAGGTAAAGCAGCAACCGCAACAAATCTTAAAGCATCGGATTTTGATATGGAACAAGATGTATATGTAGTAGATTCGGAGATGAGATGGACTTATATACATACACATGAAATAGTATGTGGATCTTATTTTATGAGAAAAAAATTATAATGGAAGAAAATCAGGAGGTGCCACTCATGAGTTTTGTATGGAAAGGCAAGTACACTAACGAAGAACAGTTGAAAATAGGATCTTTGCCCGAAAATGCTGTTCGATTTAAAGAACCCAAATCAATGCTAACACTTAATCTCGTGGCTGCATTATTTATAATTCCTGTAGAAACACTTATTGCAATAGCCATAATAATTAAAACGGCTATTGGTACATATACCAAGACCGATACGTTTAGCTTTATACCTTTAATTTTTGCTTTATTAACTATAATTCCACACGAGCTTCTTCATGCAATTTGCTTTCCAAAAGAAGCGGAAGTGCAATTTTGGTACAATGCAAAGCATGGTTTGGCTTTTGTTTTTTCAGCTCATCCAGTATCAAAGAAGAGATTCATTTTTATTAGTTTTTTACCCAATTTAGTATTTGGCTTCTTACCATTAATCTTATGGGTTGTATTGCCTTTGAATAATACCTCTTCAGAATTTTTATTATCTTTTGCACATATTTCTCTATTGTTTGGTTGTGGCGATTATTTAAACATATTTAATGCTTTAACTCAGATGCCAAAAGGAACAATAACTCAATTATATGGATTTAATTCTTATTGGTATTACCCAAATGATAAGCAGCCTCTAGGAAATGAGGAGTAAATCATTTATCTGAACAGAGAGACAAAGGGTTAATTGGAATAATTGTAATTGATGAGAATCATATGGAGTGGTGAGAAAGAAGGATACATATGAATTGGAGTTCTGAGCAATATTTGAAGTTTAAAGCCCAACGCACACAACCCGCAATTGATTTAGTGAATCGTATCAATATGAATAACCCTAAAAAAATAATAGATATTGGTTGTGGTCCTGGAAACAGTACACAGGTTTTATCAAGCAGATTTCCCGGTGCTTATATCCTCGGTGTAGATAAATCAGAAGATATGATTTCTTCAGCGAAAGCGAATTACCCGAACCTGGATTTTGAAATATGCGATATTGAAGTTGAACTATCCCAACTTGAACACAATTTTGATATTGTCTTCTCAAATGCATGTATCCAATGGGTACCGGACCACAAACATCTCCTAACAAATATGCTAAGCTTATTAAATAGAGATGGTGTTTTAGCCGTCCAAATCCCAATGAATTTCAATGAGCCTATCCATATGATTATTGACGAGCTTGCAACTTCGAATAAATGGAAGGATTATTTCATAGAACCACGTATTTTTTATACGCTTACTCAGAGTGAGTATTTTAATATTTTATCTGAAATATCGAAAGACTTTGATATTTGGGAGACAGTTTATTATCATGCCATGAAATCTCATGATGACATTTTAGAGTGGTATCGTGGTACGGGATTGCGGCCTTACCTTGATGTTTTATCGGACAACAAAAAAACCGAATTTGAAGCTGATGTAATGGAGAACTTATTACAAAGATATCCTAAGCAAAAAAACGGAGATATTATTTTCAGATTTCTGAGATTCTTTTTTACTGCACAACAAAAAGGGTAAAAGGGGCAATTTTCTTATTGGTGAAAATAAGGAACTATCGTATGGTAGATGCAAGAATCAAAAATCGTATAATGAACTTTTTGAGAATTTAAAAAACCTTGAATAGTTTCCTAAATTTCATGGTCTTTCTTCTGGGAACAGATTATTAGAATTAATTTTATCTATCCGACAAACTGAAAGTTCTAGGCTATATTCAAGTTAAGATTATTCAACTGTAAAAATAGTATTTTTCTCAAATATTCCAAACGCAAATGCTAATCTAAAGTAAAACGGCATATCGGAATACGCCTCAAAACTTGTTCTTTCAAGGAACTCATTTATAGATATTTCCTCATAATACCCATAAGGATTTGCAATTATAACTTTATCATTAGGAATATCCATTCCTGTTATTAACGAATAGTGTAATGTCCATTCGTTCTCGTACTGTGCCGCCCACTCAAATGGAACAGGAAAACCACTTGAAAGATTGTCATAGACTTTATCTATTAATTCGGTATTAGTCAAATACTTATACATCTTAATATTGTAGGTAGAAAACTGTTTGTTCATTTCATCACAAAATGACTGCCCTGTTGATGTTACGACTTTTCCATATTCGTTATACAGACTTTCTTCAGTAATATTTTGACCTTCCCATGCTGAAAACATTTCTATAACTGCGTAACCGCATGATACATCTTGCTTTATTACATTTATATTATCTATAAAAACAGGGGTTTTATATTTTTCATTGCTATAAATTGAAGAACAATCATCTAATATATTATTCGTACGAATTTGTAAAATAATCAATGCGGTTATTAAGATACAACATAAAATGCTAATTATTGAGCCTAATACTACTATCGTTATCTTTCTTTTAGACTTGTTTTTCATATCGTTTCCCCATCAATTACAGGTTTGTTAAAATCTATTATAGCAAATTTTTGAAATTATACAATCGGATTCATCGGCTATGTTCCTTATCTTTCCTCATCAAAAATAGGACGCATATTTCTAAAATTCTCTCCTTGTGCGTTTACATACATTTTTTGTTCCAATTCTTCTATCTTCTTGATTTTTGTGCTAATCTGTCTGTCTAATGCATATATGGAATTTTGTTTCTGTCTGATTTCCAATTCCTGCTCTGCTAATTGTCTGTTATGATTGTCTATTTCTTCTTGTAGTTTTTTATCTTTGTATTCCAATACGGTCAAATGTTTTTGGCTTGGATTGACTACGGTTTCATCAAGTTCAATACCATTCCTTTTTATAATGGTGTTCCAGATAAAGCGTATTTGTTCGGTAAAGGTCTGCAAAGCGTTATTATATCTGTCTGTTTTGGCGTTTTGCTTTGGCGGTTTAATTCCTAATGCCTTTAATGCCTTATATGTGCAGATTTTTTTAATTCCGTCTTTGTCAATGAAATCACATGTGAAGCGAATATGTGCATGATTTGAAATTTCATCGTTGTGTATGGCGATATCTAATATATGGGCGTTTGTTCCGTATCTTTTATTAAATTCTTCATTAAATTCATAGATACATTGAAAAAGAATTTCTTTGTCTGGTTGATTGTCTTTGTTGCCAATTTGTAAAATCATTTCCTTGGGTTGTGTCTTTTCTGCTTTCATTAAATCATCAATGCTACGAATATACCCATACTGTCGGCGTTTTCTATATTTTTCGTTTTGTGCTTCCAACCATTGCGAGTAATTTTCTTCAAAATATCTTCTTTCACATTCCTCAAATGTGATAGTTTCATCTAAATAGCGGTTAATATAGAAATTCTCGCTTTGCCTTGTCTGGTCTATATGGGTAGCATTGTTTAAGTTAAAGTTTCGGTCATTGTGTTTTACACTTCCCTTGCCTATGTGTAGTGTTGCTTTCATTCTATTATCCCTCCCCCCGATAACAGTATGACAGAACCACCACACACGAGCAGGGAACTGCTCAACACAATAACCCAATACAGATTTTGAGCAGGGCTCAAATTCTTTTGGGTAAGGCGTTGCACCCTTAACCCGCCCAAAAAAAAATGAGGAACTATCTTTCCTCATCATTTCTTGTTTCGTTTTTGCTTTTCTGCAATATATATTCTGTTTCCGCTTTTGCTTTTCTTTCTTCTGTATCTAAACAATCGGCTTTTAACATTTCAAAGATTTCATCAAGCGTTATCTCGCATAGTATCATACATTCCACCTCCCCAAAAGAAGTATGCAAGATGAAACACCGCAGAAATGTAATTGCAGATAAGCAAACAAAAAAGTATAAAAAAAATTATATACGTCCGGAGACGTATAGCTTTTTTTATACTTTCTTTGAAACTTTTTTGAAGTTTTGAGAAATTTTTTTTACATTTGCTCCAAAACGGTCATGTTAAGAGTAGAAAGACAAATTACATAAAACACTTCTGCTTTGAAGTGGTAGAAACTCCTAATCCACCAGTCTCAAGCGATGAACCAACCTCTATAACAGTACTTCCCTCACCTACCCCAACTTTGGAAACTGAAGAATCCCCTATTCAAGATGAATCAGATAATCAAGAGGAGGATAGCCCTCGTGTATATCCGGAACCACTGACAATAAGTAATGACGGGTCGTCTTCATCAATAGAATATGCCGATTATCTTTTATCATTAGACGTAACTGATATTAATTCGATTACGCTTGCTGTTAACAAATTTATGAGCATTATTTCTAGTGAAACAAGTACAAATGATAGCTAATTATAGGTCTTTTTCTGATTTTTATTATGGAGTTATCAATAGAATCAATTATTCTCAAATAGATTTATATGATATACCCGAAGATGTGCTTTTAAATAATGGTTTGAAGTTGATTGACGGAGAAGCAGGTCCATACATACATGGAAAAATAAGTTTTATTATGTTATTTTTTTATGATTATCTTTCTGAAGGTGTACAAAAATATCTTGACTTAGAAAATGAATATCAGATATTAAGCGGAGGCGGCTTTATTTTTGAGGATGCTCTTCTTACCATGAGTTGGGATGAGCTAAGCGACTTGATTGTATTAGCTGAATACTATATTAACAGTTATCCATCATACAAAATTGAAGTTGAAAAGGTTCAACGGGATTTACGATTATATCTGTATATCTACACACAATGCTTAGATACACTTACTTTTGCTTATATGAGTGATGAAACTGACAATGAGTTTGAGTTACGGGACAGTTATATCAGATTTATCAAACAATATCCAGATTCTAAATACCAGCCTATCATAAAAGGTTATTTAGATATATTGAATAAAAATGTTAATGTCAATTAAAAATTAGGTCACTTACTGGCTTAAAATCAGGCCACCAAAAAATAAAAAATTAGCCATTATCCGATTGTTTGGCAAGAGCTTGTTTAAATCTATAGCTGTCGCCATTGATGTTCAGAATGTGGGCCTTATGGGTAAGTCTGTCCAATAAAGCCGCTGTCATTTGTTCATCTCCTAGCACCTCCGTCCATTTAGGGAATTCCAAATTTGTTGTTATGATAAGACTTCCCCTTTCATAACGGGAAGAGCAGAATTGGAACAAGAGCTCGGCTCCCACCTTGCTAAAAGGAACATACCCTAGTTCATCGAGTATGACCAGGTGAGGCGCTAGCCACTGCTTCTCAAGGCGGTTTAGCCGGTATTCCTGTTGAGCAGCGACTAATTCATTGATTAATCCAGCTGCTGTATAAAATTTGACCCTGATTCCCATCCGGCAAGCCTCGTAACCGAGTGCTGTTGCAATATGTGTCTTTCCAACGCCGGAGCTACCCACCAAAATTATGTTTTCCCGGTTTTGAATATATTCTCCCTGTGCAAGTTTAAGGATTTTTGGCTTACTTAAAGAAGGAATTGCTTTAAATTCAAAGCTTTCCAGTGTTTTTATGATCGGGAATCCGGCCTGTCGGATACCTCTTTGAATTCGATTGCTCTCACGCTGATGCACTTCTTGCTCCAGAACCCCCAGCAAATAGCCCTCGTAACCGAGATTATTGTCAGCAGCTTCTCTTGCCATAGCCTCATAAGTTTTTGCCGCCTGAGGCATCTTAAGCCTTTTGAGATAAGCTTCCAACAGCATTTTGTTTACCGCCATTATCGACCACCTCCTGACATCAAAGCTTGAAATTTACCAAGGTTAGGGGGAGAAACCCTGACATCAGGAATACTCGGGAGCTTGTCCTTGTTGAGCGGTATAATTTTGGGGTTTGAAACCATCATCTGGCCTAATATATTCAGTACGCCATCATATCCATAAACATTGTACGCGCTGGCGAGTTCAATCGCTTCGGATACCTGAATCGCCGGATAATCCCTGTGTAGCATTAGAATCTTAACAAACTCCCGGTTGCCATTAGGAGTCCGCGCCAATAGGCAGCGACGATATTGCTCGTAAACTGGCGGCAGTGTTTGCGGCTTATATACCTTTGTATTACTTAAAGCACGCGATTTTTGTAGCAGCAAATCAAGGTAGTGATCCAGTTTTACTTGATCTTGATTACGTCCGTATACTCTTGTATGCTCGGCTATTACAATGTTTTTTAGTAGAATGTCAACCTTGTCGGCGGATAACTTTACCGTCACTTTTTCTCCAACATATGATGTAGGTACCGAATATCGGTTTGTCTCAAGTTGTACCATGGAATACCGGTTTACTTTTGCTTCCTTGTACCTGGCCCCGTCAAACCGCCTTGAAGGTAATGGCCGTAAAGCGGCCTTCTCAGCTTCCCATTTGAGGTTTTTATCTAAAAGCTTCAAACATTCTTCATGCAGATATTGGTTCAATTCATCGAAAGAGTCAACATCAGGGTATGGAACAAAGAATCTTCTTACCGCTTCCTTACCGGCATTTTCAACCCCGCCTTTTTCGTTACCACGGTTAGGACGACAAAAAGTAGATTCATAAAGGTAATGCGTTCTCAGTGCTATGAACTGTTCCTGCTCCTCCCGGTTGCTTCCTTGTAGAACTTTCTTGACAGCTGTCTTGAGATTATCATAGGCGATTTTGTATGGTGTACCGTTCATTAACTAAAAGCATTTAATATGGCCATCAAAGAAGGCCTCCTGCTTTTCGAAAGGATAGGCTCTTACATAAAATCCGCCTGATCCTCTGAGTTTCATGACAAAAACATGTGCTTTTGTTTCTTTCCCTCTGAGGTAGAAATATGCTTCCGTCCAATCTACTTCCGCATAGGCACCAAGCTCAAATTCCAGAGGCAAGAATGCTTCTTTTTGTTTTCTGTACTCTTTTCTGAGATAGTCAGACACTGTGTTGTATCCGCCTGTGAATCCCTCTTCCTGCAATATTGCAAATATCTTTGTGCCGGTATGTCGTTGCTTGCGATGCCGGCTTTTATCCTCCTCCATTATCTGCTTAATCTTTGGTATGTATGGGCCCAGCGCAGGATGCTTACGTTCCTGAGTCTGCCTGTACTTTGGTGGTTTTGGTTCCTCCATGAATATGTATTTTGAGATGGTGTCCCTATGAATTCCTGTCTTCCGGCTTATTTCTCTAATACTTAACTCTTCCATGAAGTACATTTTTCTGATATCTTCTAATTGTGCCATCTTAATCATACCTTTCCTCCTGTACGAATTGTCTGTCAACAAAATCATACAGGAAATTTGATTAAGGTGGCCTAATTTTTTACCGGTATATGGTACAATTTTAGAGTAGCATTAACATAAAAATGGCTTTAAACTTGATAATGACGCAAAAGAGTACCTGCTTAAGAATGGAATCGAGGTATCCTAAAGGTTTGCGAAAAAACAATAAATAAAATTATTAGCAGTTAGCTAACTTGGTGATAAAATAATATCCATAGGCTAAGGGTTATACTTTAGAAAACCGGAACGAAATAGACTCTTTATATACTGCTCGATTGGAGTAAACTAGATGGATGAAATAGAATTGGTTTTCCCCACAAAAGTCCATGAAATAGATGCGAAGGAATACTTTGAAGAACATATCATGAATGGCGAAAACACTCTTCATGGGGATAGCGGCTTGGATAGTGCAGAAAGTTATGACGAGTGGCTTGAAAAAATTAATGACGCCCTTACTCGTGAAATTCATTCCATTATTTTTTTCGCAATCCGTAAACGAGATAAAAAGCTGATAGGTACAATCAATGTCAGGTATCCTTATCTGGGATATGTGCAGGTTCATGGGCATATCGGCTATGGTATACGACCAAGTGAGCGTAGAAAAGGATATGCAACAATGATGCTAAAACTAGCTCTTGATTATTGCAAAAAAATCGGATTAGAAAAAGTTCTCCTAACTTGTGATAAATCAAATCTCGCTTCGGCAAATACGATAATAAAGTGTTCAGGTGTGTTTGAAAGTGAGGAAAAGCAAAATGACGGAGATTTTCTTCAAAGATATTGGATTGAACTATAACTCCTAAATAAAAATGAGAAGGAGTATCAATATGCCCAAAGTCATAGATTATTTTGAAGACACAATCATGCCAGTCATCCGTGATAACCATTTGGGAATTCTATCAGAAACGAGTATTATGATCCTTGGCTCTGTGGCTCTGGGTATTGATGATGAATTATCCGATTTAGAAGCGGCTGTCTATTTGGATGATACTGTTTGGAGAGAGTCTGGCGGTCAATTGCAGTTGACGTTAAATGACTGTCTATCTAAAACGAATCCGTGGAAGAATGATGGTTCAGTTATATCTGTTCATCCATTATCCTGGCTACTCGATGGCCAAGCGAAAAAATTTCTTCAATCATCAAGAAACCTACCATGGGAAAAAGTTTCTTTTGAGACTCTATTTACGATTCAGAATAATTTGATATTTTACGATCCACAAGATATGTTGAACCGATTAAGGAATGTAACCTCTCCTTCTCAATACCCAGAACATCTATGGAAGAAATCACTGATTCAGAGGTTTAAAACACTCGTAGAAGATTTATCAGAACTAAAGTTAAGCACTAAGCGTAATCGTATAGCAGAATCCTACATAGTGCTTGGCCATATAATAGAAGGTTTATTCCAAATTGGGTTCTTAATCCTACACCAATACTACCCTTGGCGAACGCACCTACGTTGGGCGTTCGATAAATTGCCCTTGCCAACATCTGACCTCGGCTCAAAAATATATTCTTTATCAACTTGTACAGAATGGAATAGGATGATTAATATTATTGAAACCATTATTGCTACATACCAAGATTACATTAATACTAATTCAATTATCCCGGAAGTAAATATTAAATGTTCAGATATATACGAAGAATTACTTTGGGCTGAACGTCTACAGGCTTGGAAATCGCCTAACTGGAAGAAGTTTATTTATGACTGTAAGGGTAAGGCTATTGAAAGCGGCTATGAATCTTATCAATTTTGGGTTTGGAGTTTATGGGGATGGGTGAACGAAGAACTTAAAAAAGATGTGGATGGCATTAGTATTAAAAACTCTTGACTACCACCTTGGGTGTTAGCTTATGCTTAAATTGAGGCGATGAATATGTTAATTAATGAAGTATGCAAAATTACTGGCTTAACTAAAAAAGCAATAGAATACTATACTTTGCATGGTTTAATCTCCCCTAATGTTTTAGAAAATGGCTATAGGGATTATAATGAAAATGACATTGAGCAGCTGAATATAATTTCTGTCCTTAGAAAACTTGGAATAAGTATCGATGAAATTAAAACGATTCTTTCTGATGAATCAAGAAGTGCTTTGCAAACAATCTCAGTGCGAAAAGAATTAATCTTTCAGAGAGAACAGGCGAAGAAATCAATCCTTGATAAATTGAGCAATGGTTTAAGTTATTCTGAAGCTAGTTCAGAGTTACAAGCGATTGACAATAACAACACAATTACTGAAAAGCTCTTAGAAGCATTTTCAGGATATTATGATAGATTTATTTGCCTGCATTTTGCTCGATTTTTAAATGAACCAATTAAGACTGAAGCACAGCAATCAGCTATTGGCTTTATATCCTGAGATTGAAAAAAGTGAATAATTATTAATAATTAACATCTTATAAGAGGCGTAAAGATGAATATAGCAGAAGTGTTAGATGAACAAAAGAAAATAGAAATATCGACGCGCATCTTAGAATCATTATCAGATTGGTTTGGGATACCTGAATCTACACAAGAATATATTAAAGAGAGCGCTAGAATGCCATTTTATGCAGCATTTGATGAATCTAAACCGATAGGTTTTATTTCTCTTAAAGAGAATAATAAATATACTGCAGAAATTTATGTCATGGGTGTTCTATCTGAATACCATAAACAAGGAATCGGTAGAGCTTTATTTAATAAGGTTTTTAATTTAGCAAAAGAAAAGCGATACCAGTTCTTACAGGTAAAAACGCTAGATGAAACTCATCCTGATGTTAATTACGCAATTACAAGAAAATTTTATCTATCAGTTGGGTTTAAACCTTTAGAGTGTTTGCCGGAATTGTGGGGAAAAGAAAATCCATGCCTTATTATGGTTCAATCCATTGTCTAAAAAACACCATCTTTTTGTATCGTCTTTAATTGTGAAATCGAGCCGTTATATGATATACTACAATCCTGATTCTTCCATCATTTGAAAAGAGGGGGTTTGTTATGGAATTAATAGAAGCAAAACAGATATTAGATTATTCAAGAGGTTTCAAATACTCCTCATTACAATATTGTGAAACTGATGATATATTGAATTATGAGATTCTTACTAATGATAATTCTTCTATTATATTAATCAGTAATGGAATTAATTCTACAAAATTACATTGGGCTGCAAATAATATAGAGGCACTGATTAATTCTATAACAAAGATTAATGGCTCGATTTATATCGAGTTTATACCACCTGAATTCGTAGATGTACTAACGAGTATTGGGTTTATTATACATAGTGAATTTATGGATTTCTTCAATATGAACCTAGAAAACACAGAAACAACGGAAATAAACGATGGTGATATCCTTTTCTTAAAACCCGATGAATGCGAAAAAGCTTCTCAGTTGACAAAAGATTGTAAGAATGATTCCCGTGGTTTTTATGGTGACAGTACGGAATGGTTCTCTGAATGGATAAGCTCTGAACATGGGAAAGTAATTATACTAAAAGATGAGGATAAATTATTGGGATTAAACTGCGTCAGTTTATATGACTTTGAAAATGAGAATGGACCCATATTATGGATTCGTGAGATTGTCGTAAAATCAGAGCATCGTGGGAAGGGACTAGGAAAAAAACTGTTTGAGCTGGCTATTGCATATGGAAAATCAGTTGGTGCAAAACGTGGATTTTTACTATGCGATGTGGACAATAAAAACGCAATCGGGCTTTATAATAAATACGGTTTTTTTGCGAAAGAAGAACGAGGGCAGATAAATATGATTCGCTCAATATGAGACAGTAAGGCCTGCAACGCGAAATAGATTATGAATAACCGTTTTAGTGGAAAAAAGGAGCTTGCCTAAAATGTTAACAGAAAATATAGAAACAGATCGTTTAATTCTAAGAAGTATGCCAGAAGAGGATAGCCCCCTATGCTTCAGCATCTGGTTGGATGATGAGATGGGTAAGTATCTATCTGATCCACCACAAGAAAAAGCTGATGAAGCATATTTAAGCTTTGCAAAAGGTATCGAGCTTGATGAAAGCTGGTTTCCGTTTATAGCTGTTTCTAAGGATACTAATGATTTCATCGGGACATGCAGTATAGTTCCCCAAAATGATTCAAAACAATATGATCTAGGGTATTGCGTCCATAAAAAATATTGGCGACAGGGTTATGCTACTGAAATAATTAAAGCCTTAATCAACTTTGGCTATCGTAAGGGTGTTCGTGTTTTTACTGCAGATGTCGCACAGGAAAATGCTGCTTCTAATGCAGTATTAAGAAAACTAGGATTTTTCATTGAAAAGGAAGGCAGTTTCAAAAAATATGGGACTGATATTATATATAAAAAATATACATACAGATCAAATCTAGATTAATCAATAAGTATAATATAAAGCCGAAAAAGCGCACAAAAAGGGCGGAATTAGTCCGCCCTTTTGCATTTAATGTATTATGCTTTTACTTCCACAACCGGAGTCTCTACTTTTACTTCCACTACTTCTGCCTCAGCATTTGCTTTTACATCTTTGCCAAGGTATTCGGGTAATTCCATACCTGCCATTTTGAACATTTCGTTCATAGGGGGAATGGACTTTAGCATACCGGAAAGGAAGTTGGCAGTTGCGGGTGTACCATCATTGCCGCCCATGCTGTCCCAGACGGTGACCTTATCAATCTTAATACCCTTAATAGCTTCAACCTGAACCTTCATAAGCTCTTCCATCTTGTCGGCTAGCATCATGCGTGTTGCATTAAGCGCATCTCCGCCGGCAGCATGAACAAGTTCCGAATAACCCATGGCCTGCTTGGTTAATAGCTCTTGCATACCTCTTGCTTCTGCTTCCATCTTTAAGTAGATAGCATCGGCCTGACCTTTGGCAAGTCTTCTGGTCTGCTCAGCCTGAGCTTCTGCTTCAAGCTCCATTTTTCTCTTCTGGATTTCAGCCTTAACCAAAACGTCTGCTTCCTGAGTGGCCTTTTCACGGGCAGCACGGGCTGCTTCTGCTTCCTGCTCAGCAGCGTAGGCTTCTTGCAACGCTTTAGCTGTTGCTATTTTTTCAGCGGCGGTCGCTCTTCTTAAAGCCTCGGCTTCAAGCTCACGACGGGTTGCGTTTGACTGCGATACCTGTGCCAGAGAGTTATTTTCACCCTTAATAGCCTCTGAATCGGCTGCTGCCACCTGTATTCTCTGGTCACGTCTTGCATTTGCTTCACCGATAGCACCGTCTCTGTCCTTTTCAGCAACAGACTTCTTAGCATCGTTTATAGCTTTAGCAGCCGCTTCTTTACCGAGAGCTACTATGTAACCGGATTCATCATTAATATCGGTGACATTAACGTTGATAAGACGAAGACCAATTTTCTTAAGCTCTGATTCCACATTGCTTGATACTGCCTCTAGGAACTTATCACGGTCAGTATTAATTTCCTCGATATCCATTGTCGCGATAACCAAACGAAGCTGACCGAAAATGATGTCCTTGGCAAGATCCTGAATCTGCACAAGCTTGAGTCCAAGCAAACGCTCAGCAGCATTTTGCATAACTCCGTGTTCGGTTGAGATACCTACTGTAAAGCTTGAAGGAACATCAATACGGATATTCTGCCGGCTCAATGCGTTCTTAAGGTCAACGCTTATGGACATTGGTGTCAAATCCATATACTCATAGGCTTGGAATATAGGCCAAATAAATGCCGCACCGCCGTGTATACACTTTGCGGAGAGGGCGGTACCGTCTTTAGCGGAGCCTACCTTACCGTATATTACCATGATTTTGTCGGAAGGACACTTACGGTAACGGGATACGATAAACATTAGCGTTGATAGAATTAGGACTACTACACTGATTACAATAAAAGTAGTTTCAAATGGCATGACAAGACCTCCTTAAAATTCATTTTCTATAATAACCCCTTCGGGGGGATTTCTGGGTTCCACCAGAAGTACACCTTCTTTTTCGACTCCCATGACTGTTATTCTCTCACCTGTTTTTAAAGTTCGCTCCAGATTAGTAACCGCATTGAATTCACATAATCTGTCTTGAACAATGACATTAATCTTACCCTCTCCGCTTTTTATCGGCGGTATGGGTATGTATACCTCGCCGTTGTTACCGATCGCATTGTTGATATTGATATTGCCGCTATGCTGCATACGGAGCGTTGCACGAATAGACCATGCTACAAAGTATAGAGCAAAGTATCCGGCAACCGCACCCAAAGCTATTGCACCCGGAGCCGGTATACCCCAGCTTATCCCAGCTACACTAAACCATCCCCCTATCGAGAAGAAGGCTATTATGCCCCTGAAGGTAAAAAGCTTTAATACGTCGGTACCATGTGCGGCATTATCGGCACCATGTAATGAAGTATCCGCTTCACTATCAGCAGTGAATTCATGTCCTCCATCTATGTCGGTTCCGTCGCCATCAAATATATCCGGACCATCTGCACTGTCAGGTATATCACCCATGTCTGTTCCATCAGAAATATCACCCACATCAGCGCCGTCTCCGCCGCCATCACCCGTAAATCCAAGAAGCAGAAATATAAACTGAACTACCATGATTAGTGTAGCGGGCATGGCTATAGATGCAAGTATCTGTTGCAAGCCGGTCAGTTCATTCCACCAATTCATAATTACCTCCTTAAATTCATATTTCCTTAGCCAAATGCATGGCATATCTTTTAAAATACGCCGATTCCCATGCGCACATGATGATTTTAAGCACTAATTTAAGCTTTTCTTTCGAACCCGGGTACGGTTCCTTAAAGTCAATCAAATATGTATCTATCATTGCAAAAAGCTCATTAATGTCGATTACACCGCTTTTCTCAGCAGGAATTAGAACGTCACATAAGCAATTATAAATATCACTGTCGTCCATGATGTCGTCCGATCTATCTAAAAGGTCTCCATTTATATGGCTAAGAATCCTTGCTATTTTCTCCAATGCTAAAGTTTCCCTGAGCATATTAATAAGAATTATTCTAGCTACCTGACCCTTTTTATACTTTCGCCCCACAGGAGGATTCACATAGCCCCGTTTAACCCAATTTTGCACAGTTCCAGCTTCTAGATCTGTTATTTCGCAAACTTGGGAAAGAGTAATTCCGCTTGTTACCTTAAATATCCCTGTTAATAAGCATCCATCATACACAGGCACCTTTGTGCCCGGAAAGTATTGAATAAAAGTCAAACAAGCTGCCCCCTTCCAAATTTTGTTTATCGACTATGGGTTTATTATATTATATATTCTGTAGATTGTAAATAACGTTCATATGAACATTTTATACATTCATAGTACCATTTATACATCCATAAGTAAATAGCTCTTGTTTTCATTAATTTTCTTCATTTTTCTCGCTATATTATAAATTTTTGATTGTTCAATGCGGACAATCAGAAGAGGGGTGGCATTAAAATGACAAGGCGACCAATAATCGTTGGCCGCCTATGCGTTTCTTGAGTCAACCCCGTTTTAGTTGATAACGTTTGGGTGAGCTTTATCCATTTTTCTGTTGGGCTCTCTTGGTGTCGTTACCGGTTCCCGGTACAGGTTCACCCCTGTTGTCCTTCGGCGGATCCGGGTCCGGGAAACGCTTTTCGTTATATTCACGCTTCTTGTGAGACATGCTAATCCCTCCTTTTTAATTTATGTAAGTCATGTTTGTTAAAATTTGTTGATATGATTAAATATTAACGGTATTATTTATATAAAAATACCTTAGGGAGGTATATGTGTATATATGAAAAACTTTTTTAAAGGAATTGGTGCTTCTTTAGGGTACATTGCTATATACATCGTTGTAACCGCACTGGTTTTAATAGCTGGTAGTATAGCTTACGCTGTTTTTCTCGGGGTCACAGCAGTTAAATCAAATTACGCGCTTGATTCTTTTTTCGATAGTTTCAATAGCTTTGTATACGATTCGGTAATACTTTTTACATTAGTTTCAGGGGCTGTTACACTTTTTATATATTGGTTGATCATAATAGCCGGGAAGAAATCGGTTAAAGCGAGGCTGGACCTTATACCGGTTTCTTTCAGTAACCTATGGCCTATTATTCCCTTAGGAATTCTTTTTAACCTATTTATCTCAAGTTTATTGGATCTGTTACCCATACCCGAGCATCTGATGCAAGATTATATCGAATCATCCAGCACCTTGGGCAACGAAAGTACTTTGATATTGTTTTTAACGGTGGTCTTAATGGCACCTGTTCTGGAGGAGGTTTTATTTCGCGGGCTTGTTATGAAAAGTTTAAGTAGGGGTATGCCATTCATTCTTGCGTTAATACTCCAAGCAATAGCCTTCGGAATACTTCATGGCCAAATCATCTGGATATTCTATGCTACTTTCCTTGGTATAGTTCTAGGAATAGTTAAAAAGAGATATGTCTCGCTCTATCCATGCATTCTTTTACATCTTGTTTTTAACGGATGGAGCTTCGCCATGTCCTCGATGTATGATATACTCCCTGAGAGCCTTCTTCCTAATATATTACTTTTATCTATTTCGACTATTTTAATTGTATTTTTAGGTATAGTAATATTCAAAAAAACAAAAAAAGTGGAGTTTGTAGAAGATATTAAATCTAATGAAAATACTTTGTATATCGAAGAGACAGAACATCAAGCAATATATGAGCAGAAATGAAAATATGCATAAAATCAAATACTATCTTGCATTTAGGTAGCTTAATTATATGATCTTTGACTTTTACAATATTAAATGTAAAGTGAATTTATTGCTTTATCGACCTTTTAATGTATGTTTTTCAATACATTATGCGGACGTCAATATGAATTATTTTCATTTCTCTCTTTCAAATATATTCCTCATATTGTATAATAGGAGTAATCACGTAAAATTGGTAGGTTTATAACAATTTAAATAAAATGCAAAATGATTTAATCGAAGGGAGAATGATTGATGAACAAAAAGCTTGATGCATGGGTTAAGGAAATGGCCACTCTATGTAAACCGGATAGTATTTATTGGTGCGATGGTTCTGAAGAAGAAAATGATCGTTTGATAAAAGAAATGGTTGAATCCGGAATGGCCACACCTTTAGCTAAGCGCCCGGGAAGCTATCTCTTCCGCAGCGATCCGTCCGACGTCGCTCGTGTTGAGAACAGAACCTATATCGCTTCAAAATCACAGGATGACGCAGGTCCTACAAACAATTGGATTGACCCTGCTGAACTCAAAAAGACTATGACCGGTCTTTATGATGGATGTATGAAGGGGCGTACAATGTACGTGATTCCTTTCTCAATGGGTCCCGTTGGCTCACCGGCTTCAAAGATTGGTATTGAGTTGACAGACAGCGCTTATGTTGTTATAAATATGCGCATTATGACCCGTATGGGTAAAAAGGTACTCGATGTATTAGGTGATGATGGTGAGTTTGTACCTTGCCTCCACTCAATCGGTGCTCCGTTGGCAGAAGGCCAAAAGGATGTATCATGGCCTTGCGCTCCTATTGAACAAAAGTACATCAGTCACTTCCCCGAGGAAAGAACAATATGGTCATACGGCTCCGGATACGGCGGAAATGCTCTTCTGGGCAAAAAGTGCTTTGCACTTCGTATTGCATCTGTTCAGGCTCGTGATGAAGGTTGGCTTGCCGAGCACATGCTCATATTGAAAATTACAAGTCCTAAAGGCGAGGTTAAATACGTCTGCGGAGCATTCCCAAGCGCATGCGGTAAAACCAATCTGGCAATGTTAGTTCCTACAATTCCGGGCTGGACGGTTGAGACTGTCGGTGACGACATTGCATGGCTCAGATTTGGAAAAGACGGACGCCTTTATGCCATCAATCCTGAAGCCGGATTCTTTGGTGTCGCTCCCGGTACTTCTATGGATTCTAACCCTAATGCTATGCACAGCATTGAAAAGAATACAATATTCACAAACGTTGCTTTAACTGACGACGGTGATGTTTGGTGGGAAGGTATTGGTAAGCCTGCTCCTGAACACGCTATTGATTGGCACGGAAAAGATTGGACCCCTGAGGCTGGTACTGCTGCGGCTCATCCTAATGCACGTTTCACAGCTCCGGCAAACCAATGCCCCGTTATTGCTCCTGAATGGGAAGATCCTAACGGTGTGCCGATTTCAGCTATTCTCGTTGGTGGTCGTCGTCCCAGCACTATTCCGTTGGTTCATGAGAGCTTTGATTGGAAGCATGGTATATTCCTTGGCTCAATTATGGGTTCAGAGATTACCGCTGCTGCTATCTCCGATAAAATTGGTCAGGTTCGTCGTGATCCATTCGCTATGCTGCCCTTTATCGGATATCATGTATGTGATTATCTGCAGCATTGGCTTGATGTCGGTGAAAAAGCTGACGAAAGTAAGCTTCCTAAGATATTCTATGTTAATTGGTTCCGCAAGAACGAGCAGGGCAAGTTCATATGGCCTGGTTACGGTGAGAACAGCCGTGTTCTTAAGTGGATTTTCGAGAGAGTATCGGGCGAAGGCGAAGCAGTTAAGACAGCCATCGGTTATATGCCTACAGCTGATGCTATCGATACCGAAGGTCTAAATATCAGCAAAGAAGCTTTAGAAGGAATTCTGAAGGTTAATAAAGATGAGTGGCTTAAGGAAGTTGAATCCATCAAGGAACATTATAATAACTATGGTCCTAAGCTTCCCAAAGAGCTTCAAAATCAACTTGCTTCTCTTGAGAAGAGACTTGATGCCTAATTTATGATTATTAATTACGAGACGGTTCAGATTGAACCGTCTCGTTTTATTTAATGTTGGTTAATTAAGCGGCACGCCTGCTTACGATTTATAGCGAAGCATGGATGCGGAGCGAGCGCGACTAGAAACAGGATGTTGACCCGGAGCGCTAAATCGTTGCAGGCTACAGCCGCTAAATTGATTGGCCTTCTTACAGTCTGGCAAATGAATGAGTTTATACGACAGAAACTAATTCTATATCTTTACATTAACAACAAGGTATGTAACAATCTGTTTACAGGTAAAATATAACTAAGTTATAAATCGTTGTCGGAGGAATTCGATGCTTAGAATACATTATTATCGTTATGATCAGGACTATACAGGTTGGGATTTATGGATTTGGGAAAAAGGGCAGGAAGGCTCTTTGTATATGTTTAGCAATCAGGAGTACTTAAACGGTGATACTCAGAAAATGGCCAAAATCTCTGAAATTGATGTTTCCCACTTTAATAGCAAGGAGGTAGGCATCATTATCCGCCGCGGAGGCTGGCATGAAAGAGATCTCCATATGGACCGTTATCATACTTTTTCTGCTAAAGCCATAAATGAATCTGAGGACATTTATCTGGTTCAGGACACCTCCGAGATATTTTATTCCATAGATGAATTAAGCCTTTCGCCCGGTTTCGAAAAGGCACTTTTCGAGAACTTCCGCGAGATTTTTATATCTCTTCAATCTCCTGCCATTGAAAGCCATGAAGTTTTGCCCTTTCAAGTCTATGAAGATGGTCTGGAAGTTTCCATACGCCATGTTACTCCGATAAGAGGCGCAAGACAATTCATGATTTCGTTGGAAAAAGATATGATTCCCGGCTGCGCCTATATGATATATAAACCGGGATTTAAAGTTGGTTATGTTGATTATGGAATGATTTATGACACACCGGAGTTTGAAAACCTATTCACCTATGAAGGCAATGATTTAGGTGCTAACTGGTATCATAACTATACTGTCTTTAAAGTATGGGCACCCACCGCATCAGCCATGTTTCTTAACCTTTATGAAACAGGTTCAGGTTCCAGCCTTAAGGATGTTATAGAGATGAGCAGAAAAGAGAAAGGCGTATGGGAAGCGACTGTTAGCGGCAATCTTTCAGGGACTTATTACACTTACAGTATCATTGTTATGGGAAATACTCTTGAGGCTGCAGATCCTTATGCCCGTTCTTCAGGGGTAAACGGTCGGAGAAGTATGGTTGTCAATCTCAATGAAACTATTCCTGACGGCTGGGATCACATTCACTACAAGCATCTTTCAAACCCTACCGAAGCGATATTATATGAAGTGCACGTAAGAGATATAACAAGCCATTCCGGAAGCGGAACAGATTTTCCCCGTTTATTTAAAGGTCTTGCTCAGAAAGATACCCGTTCTCCCGAGAATCTACCAACCGGATTATCTCATTTGATGGATCTGGGTATAACCCATGTCCATCTCATGCCCATATTTGACTATTTTACCGTCGATGAGACTAAACCTTTGGAATATCAGTATAACTGGGGTTATGACCCTACAAATTTCAATGTTCCTGAGGGGTCATACTCGACAGATCCGCACGACGGTTATACGCGGATTAAAGAGCTAAAGGAAATGATAAAATCTATCAAAGAATCAGGTATCGGAGTTGTCATAGACGTAGTTTATAACCATACCTACAAAACCATGGACTCTGATTTTAATAAACTTGTACCGGGATATTATTACCGTTCGGACCGACTAGGTGTTTTCTCAAGCGGCTCCGGTTGTGGAAATGAGATAGCTTCCGAGCGCTCCATGGTTAGAAATTTCATAATTGACTCGGTAAAAAGATGGGCATCGGAATACAAGATTGACGGTTTCAGATTCGACCTGATGGGTCTTCTCGATATTGAGACCATGAACAATATAAGATTGGAGCTTGATAAAATCAGCCCTTCTATATTGCTTTATGGCGAAGGTTGGACAGGAGGACAATCACTTCTTAAAAGCTACGATGCCGCGTTAAAAACCAATGCCCCTAAGTTAAACAGAATAGCCTTCTTTAATGACAATACCAGGGATGCTATCAAGGGCGATAACTTCCATCAGGACGGTACCGGCTTTATAACCGGAAACCTAAGGTACAAGGAAGGGGTTAAGTTTGGCGTGGTAGGTGCGGTTCATCATCCGTGTGTGGACTATAATAAGGTAAATTACTCCGGTTATGCCTGGGCTAGCTACGCATGGCATTGTGTAAATTATACAGCTTCCCATGATAATCTCACCCTTTATGACAAGCTATTGGCAAGCCGTCCGGACTTATGCGAAGAGGACCACATACGACTTGTAAAATTGGCAGCGGCAATAGTTCTCACATCACAGGGAATTCCGTTTTTTATGCTCGGTACCGATATGATGCGGTCAAAAAAAGGGGAACATAACTCATATAATCTACCCGATGAAATCAATCAAATAGACTGGTCATTGAAATCAAAGTATTACAACGTTTTTAATTACCATAAAGGACTTATTTCGCTCAGGAAGGCTCACCCGGCCTTTAGTATGGTTCAGGCAGAAGAAATAAGGAGGAATATCGTCTTTCACCCTTGCCCTGATTGGGTCATAGCTTTTTCAATAAGTAATTATGCTAATAATGATTCTTGGAAGACCATATTTGTGGTCTATAATACAGGAATCGGCCCAGAAACATTAAACCTTCCGCAAGAAGGGCTTTGGCATGTAGTGGTCGATGAAAACACTGCGGGTATTGCGCCTATATCCAGCTTTACAGGAAATTCCGTAGAGGTTGCGGCCCGTTCCGCCAAGGTTTTATTTATTGAATAATATGTAATTGTGAGTAGTTCTATAGATACTTACCTATATAGACTAAACTACTGTCACTTATTGCAATTTAATGATAAAATATCTTTAACCTTCAAAAAGCAAAAACATATTAAGGAGATAAATTTACATGAAGAGGAACAACCTTATTCTTTACATTACCTCCTTTCTGTCAGGCATGACAGTTATGGCAGTTGAACTTTCCTGCTCTAAACTATTGGCGCCATATTTCAGCTCTTCACAAATTGTCTGGACTGTCATCATCGGACTTATCATGATTTGTATGAGCATAGGAAATGTAATAGGCGGTAGAAGTGCTGACAAGCATAAAAGCTTAGGACGTCTTTACTTCTATATTTGGATTGCATCAGTATGGATTGCTCTAATTCCTTTTATAGGCAAATATTTAATCTTGGGTATGGCCGGCCTTGTGGTGCTGATTTTCCCCGGAAGTGATATTGTATTGATGGGCTCGGCTTTATCATGCCTTGTTATATTCTCCCTGCCTATGACGCTTCTGGGTATGGTCTCCCCTTACTTAGTCAAGCTGGGAGTGGAAGACTCAGAAAACAAAGGCCGTGTTGCAGGTCAAATCTATGCCATGGGAACCATAGGAAGTATTATCGGGACTTTCGTACCGACATTCTTTACAATCCCCTATATCGGTACAAGCAAGACCTTTCTTTTGTTTGCGCTGCTTCTAAACATTGTATGTGCCCTGTATTTTCTTTTCTCTAAAAAAAACGCCCTTAGAAACACTATAACGGCTGTTCTTCTAGTGGTTTTTTTGTTAATTCCGTTTAATGATTCTTATGCTTTCTGGAAATCAAACATAGTCTACGAAGGGGAGTCATTATACAATTATCTGCAGGTTGAGGAGACCCCGGATTCTGTTATTTTGTCAACAAATGTTGCCTTCGGCGTTCAATCCATATATAAAAAGGATGGTTCACTGTCCGGTTACTATTATGAATATGCTCTCATGGCTCCTTATTTTATTAAGGATATGTCCCCTGAAAAGGAGCTGGACGTCCTAGTATTGGGTCTGGGAACAGGCACCTTCCCAAAACAGCTAAAAAAGTATGTGCCTAACGTGACTACCGATGCAGTAGAGATTGACGCTAAAATTGCAGACCTGGCTACAGAATATTTCAATCTGCAAGAAGATGAAGCCAATGTCTATATTAACGATGGCAGAAGCTTTTTCTCGACTCCCAATGCTAAACAATATGATATCATTTTGGCAGACGCATATCAGGATATTACCGTACCCTTCCATATGTCCACCCAAGAGTTTTTTAAGATAATAAAGGAGCATTTAAAGCCCGGCGGAGTATTGATTGTTAATGTGAATATGAAATCTGGCAGTTTTACAGGTGTTCCCGAATATCTGGCCAATACGGTAAAAAGCGTCTTTAACAAAGTCTATAGAGCAGATTTATCAGTTGTGACCAACTCATTACTTTTTGCCAGTGATGATTCAGATATGATTGAGAACTTCACTAATAATATAGCGAACCAGATTTCTTACGAGCATGATTTATACGGTATCTCACGTTATATAAGCAATAATCTTGTGGAAATGACCGATACAAAGCTTATTCTTACTGACGATCTCGCCCCTGTTGAGATACTTGGGCAAAAGGCATTAAATGAGATTGTTAATTCAGAGGTAAATTATTTCCGTGGTGCTCTTAAAGGAAAAAGTCTATCTGAAATTATTGAATACCTTACTAATTGATTAAATTCGACGTCCGGGACCAAATAAGAATGGAATTTCACTGGTAGAATCATTGGAATTCTGATTTGATCCGCTGCGATACTCCTGTATTGCTATCACTAAATCGATAAAATCACCCAGCAAAGTCAGGATGGCTCCTATTAAAATCAACCTGTTTATATTGAAAGTAGTGTTATTGTTATCCATAACACCCTCCGGGGAAGTCTCTGATATTTTCATAATATTCTAAAGACTTATCCCCGGTTCGATGCTCTCATTTACTACTCACCTAAAATCAAAGCTTTACTTATTTGTCCATCCTTTTTAGCTCTGACCTTTAGTGTTTCTTTCTCCAACATTGACGCCATTAGTTTAGTCGTCACCTGTCCGTTACTATCGGTTACCCAGAATGGATATGAAATATCATTAAGATAAATCTCCGCACCTTCTACGGGCTTCCCGCTCTTATCGGCTACTGTTATAACAGTAGTATCTCCGGGATTTATTCCTTCAATTTTGAGTATCAAAGGATAGTCTACGCTAACATTCATATCAGGTAAATTAAATCTTTGGCTTTTTGGATTAGCTCCCACAATCATTGCTCCTAAATGAAGCTTAATCTGGGTACTATCAAGGGAAGGCTTTGCCTTGAATGTTATAGTTCCAAGCTTTGCAATGTCACCGGTCGATAGATTTGTCAGATTATCAATCTCAATAACTATTCGTCCGTTAGCCGTGTCTACTTTATGGGAAACGACTTTACCCTTTAAAGCCCAGGACTCTAACGCTACCTGCAAGCCTGCTTTCTGACTGTCTGAATCCATCACTTCAACTTTACTTGTGTCATAGGCAAGATCAATATATACTTTCCGCAAATTCTTCGGATTATTAATCTCCAATGTGGTTGTAAAGCTGCCACCCTCGGTAACAGTGGGGACTGTAGTGGCTATAATACGTGGAGCTCCTGTTTCTACCGTAAAGGTAATAGCTTTTGTCCCCTTCTTTCCTGCTAGATCGGTATAATTAATTGCAAGAGTATGGTAGCCGTCTGCCAGAGGCAATTCTGTACCCAGCTCACCTGTTATGGATATATTAGTGGTTCCTGTTATCGATAACCCTGACAACGCAACATTGTCCAATAGCACGTTCACACTATTTATATCAACACCTGTCCCCCTTGGGTCAACAACTATTTCAGCCGAAAGAGGAATCTTACCTGTCTTTATAGCAGTATTATCAGCAGGTGAGGTTAATTTCACAACAGGCTCCTGAATTACTGATTCTGCACCGTTATATATTGCTCGTATTTGATCAAAATACAAGGTCCCTTTGGTTCTCATGTCATCTCTTGAACACATTACCCTGATGGGAGTCTCAAAAGTAAACGGACCCTTTTTACTTGAAGGAATCTTTGCTTCGACATATTTCCAACCCGTCCAGTCGATTCCGCCTGTTCCGGTACTTACGTTGTAGTCGGAAGTATAATCCACATAAAAGCTCTGGCCGTTTCCATCCTTTATGCTACCCCGCAGCCATGATTTACTGTTATCACCGTAGACCCACATTCCGATAGCCACCGGATCGCCATTTATGGAGAGTTCAACTTTCGCTTTTGTATTAGGATTAAGCGTATAGGCATAAACACCGGCAACACCTTTTTCAACTCCGCTGTCCAGAGTAAAATCGTAGTCTAGCTTCAAAACTCCGCTTCCCGATCTGGCCAAGGTTGCATCCTGTATAACAGAGACGTTTGCCGATTTGGCTCTCACTTTAGTATAACCCCATCCTACTGCGCCTTCGAAATCTTCTATGGCATTGGGTGTGGCGGGAATATTAACATCGATATAGGCATTTTTATCGCCATAGCTAACTATAATGCGGCCCTTACCCTGAGCGTCCTTTGACATGGTAAAAACGCCTTCTTGGGTTATAGTTCCTATGTTTCCTTCAACCTGCCAGTTAAAGGAGCTATCTGTACTTACAACCTTGATATTTTGAATATAGGCCTCACAGCTTAAATCCATCGTGTCACCCGGAAGAAGTGTTAATAAGCTCTTCGAGGGTTTTAAAGAAGTCACTTTATCCGGAACGGTAATTTCTGAGGCGCCTGCCATAAGACCATTAACAGCTAAGATAGAGTAATTTCCGGGCTGCTTACCAACTATAAGCTTCCCGCTGGAATCTATCTGTCCTGCACTGGTCACCCATTTGATCTCTGATGGGAGATTAACCGGTAAATAACTCTCATTGGTTGCAAGAGCCGAAAATTGTACTGCTGTATTAGGAAGAGCATAGACCTTACCGGGATATGTATGAAGCTTTTGAGCAGTGGTGTTTTTAACAGCCGAGCCTTCCTTTATTGCAATGCTGCTTTTTGAAACCAATATTAACCCGTTGGAATTGGCTCTTTCGGCACCGTCTGACGGGATATTTAATAGTCCCGGGCTACTATGTCCTGGCATTCTTGCTATAACGGCAGAGGACCCTCCCCCGTCAAGCTGAATAGCTTTTATACAACCTGCTTTAAAAAGAAATTGAGCAGTTTCCAGGCTTGAAACACCTTGACTTGAAGTGCTTCTTCCGTCTACCTGATAAAAAACAACTTCTCCGTCAGCTTTAACCCCTACTGCGGTAGTGGGGGAATAATTTGTTGACGATAGTCCCTGTATAATTACTCCGTTATTTATCAATATTTTGTCTCCGCCAATGGCTTGTTCAACATTGGACCATTTGTTCTCCACGTCACGGAAGGTAAAGGTCAGTTCATCCCCCATTAGGAAATTAGCCAGAATGCTATAACCCGGCTTATCGTTTCTTGCTGACAAAACAAGTTGGTTTGCTCCGATAGGAGTAGCTTTGGCATTTAATTTGATGCCGGTAACCTTAGCTGTTACTGTTCCGCCTACTTTAAGTTCACCTGATGTGATATCAAGAATTACTTCCAGACTAGGAACAGTAGTCGCTGTATTGGCGCCAAAATCACTGCTGTAGAGGTACGGTCCCCAATCATTCTGAGCTTTGTTGAAGTTTCCGAAATTATATTGCTTCCCTCTATGGGTAAAATTCATGTCTAAATTGGGGGCGTCAATAACAACCGAACCGTCTTTATTAAAGCCTATAGCGTTCCATTTAGTATTGCTATAGCTTATAAGCTTGCCGTTTTGGATTAATAAACCAATAGGAACCCCATTTTCAAGGTAATAATAGTCTCCATTTATACCCCCTATTATGGATACTCCCTGTTTGGTTTCTTCTATTTTAGAAGTGCTGCTTAAGGTTTTTCTGCTGTTAACACTGTTACCGAAAGCCGCAAGCACTTTTGCATCTGAAGTATTTGGGTTAAAAGTAATAGTGTGTCCCACTTTGTAGGCACTGCCATTTATACCCTTCCAAGAATTTAAGGTAACCCCCGGGGCTATAACCCGCTCCTCATCATAGTATATTTTAGTGGAGCTGAAGTCTTGAATTGCTGCAAGAGCACTGTCTCCGACTACCAATGTAAGGATTAATGATATGCATAAGAGCATTGAAATAAATGATTTTAGTACTTTCGTTAGATTTTTTCTCATGTAAGAACCCCCTGAAATTATAAAAGACCTCATAGAAAAAGCTTAACATAAACAGTCAGTAGAGGACAGGGTAATTATGTTAACAGAGTATTTCGCTTTGGTTACAACAGAAGCGTACACAGCACGCTTCTGTTGAATAATTCTTGTTGCCGCAAAATCAGGCGGCAACTGACGCGTTGCGTCACCAGAATTTTCAGCTATAAATGAGTAGCGTACGCTTCTGTTGAATAATTCTTGTTGCGTTCCCTTTACTCTACATTAATGAGTGAAAGTCAACGTCCCCTTTACTCACTCTGGAATAATATCTGCCGCCTTAATGAGTGAAAGTGAACGTCCCCTTTACTCATTCATATGGAAATATGATAAAATATACTTTGAGTAAATAGCTAAAGGCGGTTCTTATGAGCTTAAAGAAAAAAACTATATATAAAGTCCTTATCGGACTGGCGTTCATTGTGCTTTTAATAACCGGTGTTACTATACTTGGTTATCATACCTTCTTTCCCGCAAAAACTACATTGATGGCAGCAGGTTATAGCAGCGCTAATAAGCTCTTCGATTCTATTGATAAAAACATGACCTTCTTTGAAGACAGGTACTTATCTCCTATATTAGATAACACAATCCAAGAGGAAGCCAGATTAGGTATTTCCATCGATGAAAAGTTATTATCGCTTTTTCTTCCTTCAGATATGGCTGCCGATTCACTTCATTATATCAATAATATGGCGTTTAAATATGATAGCCAAATTGATGTAAAAAACAGAAAGCAGTCTGTGGAATTTGGTTTAAGCTATTTATTAAATCCCATTATAACCACCAGGATATCCTTTGAAGGTAAAAGGTTTAATTTCGGAATTGATGAACTCTCCAACAAAACTATTGCAGGAAACATGGAGGACTTAGGACGGCTTTCTTATTTCTTCCCCGAGGTCCCCCAGGAGTATTGGGACTCCATTAATAATATGGATCCTTGGATTATGGCAAAGATTTTTGAAGAGATTAAAATTGACAGAAAAGCTGCTAAATCAATAATTTTAGGTTATTCGAAAGAGGCTTTAAATAGCATTAGCTCAAAAGATATGTCAATAAAAAGAGGTGCAAAAACAGAGGTTCTCGGTGAGAATATAAAATGTCAGGAAATTACCATAATACTGGACGAAAATTCTCAAAAGGAATTAGC
This sequence comes from Bacillota bacterium, assembly GCA_023411795.1. Lineage (GTDB taxonomy): Bacteria > Bacillota > Clostridia > DSM-8532 > DSM-8532 > DTU059. Next base: position 46,336 of record JAEYOK010000003.1, on the reverse strand, counting down.
CTCCAATATCCTTACCAGAGTCAAAAGTGATGATGATTTTTACGATCTCACAGCGGGTAACTTAAAAAAATGCATGGATATTATAGGTGAAAAGGAATACGCTGAGATACTTAGTAAAGAAAATTACATAAAAAACCTATCCCAATTAGTAAAAGACATCGAAAATACAAAATTCCCCGAAATAACCTTAAAGGTATATATTGATGGCCTTGATATTGTTAAATTCATAGTTAATCCCGATAAGGAAGCAGATGGGCAGGGAGTATCATATATTAGCCAGCAGCGCTTTAATGGCCTCTCCTATGCATTTAGTTTTCTTATCAGCTCAAATAATGACGAGGATAAAACACTGCTAGGCATTAAAAAAGACTATAATAAGTCCAATGATACTAACAATTTTGCATTCAATCTGGACATCGATAAGAACATGCCTCATAATTCAATTCACAGCTCCATATCCATTGATTCTGTTGAAGAACTAAATGATAAGAATGAGGTTAAACAAACCCTTGAAGCTTTATTTGAATATGATATTCCGGCTTTAATAGATAAAGGCAGTATAGCTATTGACTTAAGCGGTACCAAAACCAGAGATTCAAAAAAACGAATAATCGAACGAGATTATAAAGGTAAGCTTGTATTCGATATGCCCTTTTTGAGCGCTGATATCTACAGTATGGGTTTCTACTACGACACCGAAACGGTATACGGAAAGGAAATTACAATGCCCGATCCTGACGACGTTTTAGACCTTAAAACAGCCACTGATGATGAACTAAATCAGCTATCAGAGGAAATCAATTTGAAAATAGAAGCCTTGGGACGACTAACCGGTGCATTCTGATATTTATATCTTCCTGATAGCTCTTTTTAAACCAAAGTAGGATAAGAAAATCATCATAATTGAGGCTCCCCCTAGCATTATTGCCGTAAATGATGCATATTCCCATTGGTCAGGTGCAGCAAACAGGTTTGTCAGGGCCTGTAAGGTCCACCCTTGAGGAGTTAACAAGGCCATGGATAAAAGAGGCTTTGGAACCCCGGCCAGATTCCAGAGACATCCCCCCATAATACCGGTTATAAGAGCAAGAACAGGAGCGGAAGCCTGTAACTGGTGGGGAGATTCAAAAACGGTAGCGAGAAACATACTGATTGAGGCCACACAAAGTATATATAAAACAATCACCAATAAAGATAAAGGTCCGTTTATTAAAAGCACACCAAAGAATACCCATTGGATTACGATAAAAACAGCAGTGAGAAATAAGCCCATAATAAACAAAGCTACGATATTGCCTAGGAAAAGTGGCAGGAGAGCGCCTTTAACCGACATGGTTCTCTGTATGGTACCATTAAGCTTTTCTTCACAGAGCCACCCGCTGCCGAAAAGAAGCCCAAGCATGACAAAAAGAATCAAAAGCCCCAGAGAAGCAGCGGCAAAAGGTGGTATGGTTATGGTTCTATCACCTCTTGTGTTAACCTCTACCTCTTCATAGGTAATAGTCATAATGGGATCGGGCTGCCACTGCTCATCTATCCTTTTACCGACATCCTGACGATTAATATCATCAAATTTCGTACTAAGCCAGTTATAGGTAAAATCGGTTGAATAAATCCGCAATACCTCGGATGCGATAAATTCCTTAATAAGCTCTGCGGAATATGTGGAGGGCGACTTTATCAGGGTTATTAAGGAATTTATATTTCCGTTATTAAGGTTCTTTTCAAAGCCTTTCTCTATTACAATCATGGCTTCCATGTTATTGTTCCGGATTTCTTTTTGCCCGTCCTGTAACAGCCCTTTTTTTACCTGAAGCCCTTCTTTTTCATAAAGGCGCTCCACCAAAAGTTTAGAACTATCAGTTTTATCATCATCAACCAAAAAAACAGGAACATACCCGAGCTTTTCCTTTCTCTGAGCATAGCCCGATATAAGGGAAAGCAGGATTGGTATAACTAATATAGCCAAAACAAATAGTTTGTCAGAAAAAAGGACCCGAAGACGATTTTTCAAAATACTTAAAAATCTCATCCTTCAATCCTCCTTCTTCTAAAACTGAGAACTATGGAAGCACTGCCCAAATAGAAGATCGCCATCAACAGTAATACGCCCACACTTACTAGGGTTGATTTAATATCTCCTCCGTACAGGGCATTTAAAAAACCACGGGAAGACCACCTGTTAATGGTTAAAACACTTAAATCCCTGCATAGGGCTGGTAGTGACGAAATAGGATACAGGCTCCCCCCTACAATTGCCATTAACATTATAGAGAGGTTCGCAATTAAGTCAGCCGAGCTCCCTGTCGAAGAAATGCTTGAAACGAAAATGGAGAAGGCACCGGCTGCGAATGAGGTGGCCAGAAAGACAGGGATCATGGATGCTACCGATGAAGTCAAATCACTTCCGCCCACTATTTTTATAAATACTAGCATGACAATAAACTGAACAGTTGATATTAAGAATGATAATAGGAGCTTGGATGCCGCTGTCTGCCAACTCATAACCGGAGAGGAGTTAAGCCTTGAAAGAATACCAAGGCGTCTTTCATCAGTCAAAAGCCTCATACATGGTATGGAAGAAAACATAATAAATACGGACATTAACGACAGAGCATAGTAAATAACAGGATTGGTCTCGTAATTAACAATCTTCTTTTCTGATATAAGAGCCTTACGGTTCAAAACTAAATTTACAAAGGATTCAAAGGCTTTGTTAACTTCTCCAAGCGCTTCTTCAAAGGCATAACCCTTTTCGGTTTCAATATCATAAATGACTTTAAGAGAGGCAAGCCCCGAGGATACTGTGTCAGAGCCCACAAATCCGATGTTCTTAACAAGCTGGGACTCAAGGTACCCGGAGCTTGACCCCAATACCCCCCCTGCCTGAGGGTCCCAGTAATCTATGCTTTCCGACAACTTTTCAGGGATTATTATTGCCGCGGCAGCCTCTTCATTTTCAATCAGTTTACGAGCTTCCTCCTCATCAGCAAAAATAATCTTTTCTATAACATCAAGATTTCTTAACTGAGAGGCCAAAAGTCCGGTCCAAGGAGATTTATCATTATCGACCAAAACTATTTTAAATGGTTCTATAAACTCGTTGTGTTCAAGAATTGGAGCCAAAGCAGACGAAAATATAAGTATCGCACATATAGGCAGAATCAAAAGCATTAAAAGTGCTTTAAAATCTTTTGATAAAATCTTCAGATCATTCTTAAAAATTGTCATAAATCCGGACATCTAAGCCTCCTCCAGCTTAAGCATAAGCTGTTCCAGATTCTCATTATCGGTGGCTTTCAGAATCTCTGCCACCGAACCGGAATAAAGAAGGCTTCCCTCACGCAAAACGAGAATCCTGTCACAAAGATGTTCCAATTCATCTATATGATGGCTGGTTATAATAACCGTTCTTCCTGACTGCTTAAGACCCGTGATAAGCTTTGCTATTGTTGCTCTTGAAAGTATATCAACTCCGGCAGTGGGCTCATCCATTATCAGAATTTCGGGATCATGAAGAATTGATGCCGCTATATTCAGACGTTTCTTCATTCCTCCTGAAAATGTTTTAACTTTGTCGTTTTTTCTGTCTTCCAGTCGAAGAAGCTGCAATGCATTATTAATCTTTTCATTCTTTACCTTTTTATCAACACCGTAAATCCCGCCCCAAAAATCCAGATTTTCATATGCTGTCAGCATAGGATATAAAGCGGCATCCTGCGGAACATAGCCAAGACTAGCCCGAATTTTCTCCGGCTTTTTTAAAATATCCTCTCCAAAAATATATATCTTTCCTGATTCGGGTTTGTTTATGGTGGCAAGAAGTGAAATCATTGTGGTTTTTCCGGCCCCATTAGGGCCGATAATTCCCAGAACTTCACCCTTATTAACATCAAATGATATATTATTAAGAGCTTTTCTGTCCTTGTAGTTCTTACAAACGTCGCAAACTGTTATTAAGCTATTCGTATCCATCGCAATCTGCCTACCGCCTAATTTCTTATATTTATATAAATCAATTTTACACGAAACATCCGTTTTGGAATAGAAAATTATTAAATTCCTCGTGATTTCCCAGCTAAAAAAAAGCCAAAAAAAACAGTCATTTCTGACTGTTTTTTTATAAATTATGTTCTTATTTCTTCTTTCCCTTAGTTGCAGCTACTTTTTCCTTCAGCTCTTTGCCTGCCTTAAATACAGGAGCCTTGGAAGCAGGAATCTTAATCTTTTCCTTTGTGCGAGGATTAACACCGGTACGTGCCTTACGATCTCTAACATCGAAGGTACCAAAACCAACTAATGTAACCTTTTCGCCCTTTGCTAATGATCCGCTAACGCTTTCGATGATTGCATCTAATGCAATACCAGCGTCCTTCTTTGTCATTTCCGCCTTTTTGGCAATTGCATCAATAAGATCCGCCTTATTCATGTCAACTCTCCTTTCGGATATTTCTGGCACTATGTGCCAACTAATTTATACCCATATTATTTCATAAAGCAACATAAAAAGCCATCATTTTTAAAAAAAAATCTAAAAAATTTTTTAAAGAAAGTGTTTACCCTAGCAGTTTATACATTATTGCCCGCCCCAAAATGTTACTATTAGCCATTTCCAAAGATTCGTTATATATCTTCAAATACATTACTATTCCCATTTTTTATTTATGGATACAGCCTAATCTCAAGGCTTTCAAGAAAAATTCTCATATTTTTAAAACCATAATTGTTAAATTTTGTTATTTATTACTTTGGTGATTTCATCACTTTTATCAAAACTGGACACAGTATATGATGAACGTATTAATCATGGAAGGTGTGTTTTTATGATAAAAAAGATTAAGAAAATTTTGATGGGTGTTTTTGCCACGCTTTTGGTTACCATTATCACCGTAGCTTGCACAAAAACTCTTTCCTTTACCAATATAACTCCAAAGGAGGCCCTTGAACTTTTAAAGGGTGATAAAAAAGCTGTTCTCATAGATGTTCGTACTGAGGAAGAATTCAAAATAATCCGTATACCCGGAAGTATTCTGATACCTGACTATGAGATAAAGGATAAAATCGCTGATGTTGTTCCTGACAAAAAAACACCGGTCATAATATACTGCAGAAGCGGAAACAGAAGCGCCAAAGCAGCAAAAGTGCTCTCTGATATGGGATACACAAAGGTTTTTGACCTTGGCGGTATAATTGACTGGCCTTATGATACCGAAGGTGACGAAATATGATGATAGGGTGCTTCAAAACAGAAAGTACAGCATAAAAGTTATTGCCAGCAAATCAGCACAACCGCCGGGACTAATATTTAATTGGATAAAGAGCTCATCCAACTTTTCAGAAATTCCCTTAATATCCCAGGCTTCCGGCTCTTTACCTTCAGTAAGTTCTAAAATTTTAATCTGCAATAAGGTAAGAGTTTCAGGGTTGGAACGACCAATTATGTTGGTGTCCTCAACATGCGCTATTAGATTAATAAGGGTTGCGATTCCGGCTTCATTCAACGAAAACCCTTTGTCCATAAGCCTGCGCATTATGGGAAGGCCGCTATTAATTACTGATGGAAATCCTCCGGCTGCCTCGCCACGAGCACCGGTTATGCCATATAGAGCATATATATTCTCGCCTTTGGTTTTGACAGACTTATTACTTACCTTCTTAAAATCATTTTTTAGTGCATAAGAAGCCATTTCTGCGCATAGCTTCGTTAGACTTTCCACACTTTCGGTCATATTCCATCTATGAAGATATCCCATGGCAGTACAAATAAGACCAAGAGAAAAGATGATGCCCTTATGTGTATTAATACCTTGGGTAGAATCAAACATAGCCTCCTCGGCCTCAAGGCCAATATATCTGGCCGATGAAAAAAGCGTTTCGGGATTACTGCTCTCGTCCGACAAGCCATGGATTGTAAATCTGTAGAAGTATTGATAGAGCACTGTGGCACTATTCATAAAAGTAAAGATGTCCATATCCTTATGTGATCCCTGATTACTACAGTCAACGAGTCCCGGCTTCGGAGTAACACAAACCTCATAAAGAATTGATTTTTGGGCAAGCTCTGCTATTTTATGTGCATACTCATCATCAAAATAACCCCTCAGCCTTATTATAGTTTCCCTCATAAGCATCTCGAGAGAATGATTGCGACTCCTTGCACATGATGATGCCGGATTATCACATATAAGGCAGCGCCGGGATTCCATATGCAAATCTCCACGCGAGACCTTCTGTCCGCTTGGCAAAATAACATCTATATCAAAAAAACGTCCCAACCCATGGTTGTCTTCGATTTCAACCATTTGTTCCTTAATCTTTCGGGCATCACCCATTACAACAAAAAACGCCTCACAGCCAGTATCGGAGATTATCTCATCAAAGGCAGTCGGGGCGTTCCTATCCTTCTCCAGTCTTTTTTTGATAGCCTCTTTACCTTTATCAAAAGCCTTGCGTGACAAGGTAAATGATTTAACCGGCCCCGCTATATTCAGAGTAAAGCTTATAACAGGCAAACCATGTTTTTTGAGCAGCCGTTCCTGAATTTCTACCCTCTCATCCCGGGCTTCAAGCATCTGTTCAAGAGATACAGTATTGCCGTCATAAAATGCGTTTATATCCATAATCATCTCCCGATGAATAGATGCTCATGCATTTATGCATGTATGCATTTATGCATGTATTCATCCTTTTGCATCTATTCATCTATGCTCCGGGATTTAAGCCCGGTGATGACAGACGCTTATTTTTCAAAGTCTCTGCTAGCTTTCTGCCCTCTTCAGAAATAATGTAACTATAAGTGACTGGGGGGACCAGTGATTTGATTGCTTCATAATCACCATCAGCCATCAGATTTCTGACTCTTGATGCGCTTATTTCTATACCATCCAGCTTCACTCGCGGCACTTCGATTATTTCGACTCCGGTATCCTTGAAAAACTCTTTCATCTGCAAATTATATTTTGCTGTAACGGGGCATAACGGCTCTGTTCCCACAAAGCGTTTTGTTATGCCCAGCTCGCCGGCAAAATAATCTCTGAACATGGTTAAATCCAGAGTGCAATTGATTTTATCCGCATTTGCTTGATCCTTAATAAAATAAGAAGGAAAGGTGGCAGAAGAAATAAGATAATCCGAGGTTGAATGCACAGTAACATTTTTGATATGCGAAACGCCATCTCTAACCAATTGATGCCGCACCTTGGCTTTAAAATCGCTTTTATCCTCAGCAAGAACAAAGATATGAAGCCATTGGCAGGCGTTTGCTGCTGTCTCAATAAGATAGAGATGTCCATTTGTAAAAGGATTGCAATTAACAACAATGGCCCCTATATCAGTAAGCCCCTCGGGTCTTGATAAATAATTAAGATAATTTTTCAGCCCATTTTTAACATTTTCCATCAGGACTACTTCATTAGTTGATACTATCGGATAAAACCCCATTCCCGAAAAAAGGACTTTGTTTTCAGGCTTAGTAAACAGGAAAAGGTGATTAAGCTTTTTTTGTATGGCAAATGTCATAAGGTGAGTCAAAATAGTGGCACTTAATCCTTCACCTTGATATTCTCTCGATATGGCGACACACTTAATTACATTACCTTCCAGTGACCCTGTAGCGATGATTTCACTTTCATGGTCATACAGATTGACAGTAAATTCAATACCATCATCATAATGAAGGCTGTTTTGTCTTAAAAACTCCTTGACTTGCTTAAGATTAACACCTGTAAAGGGATAGCCGTACATAAAGCTGTAAGTACCATAAGCCATCATCAGCACACCATTCTGTCAATTTGATTTTCGTAATATATATTTGGCACTAATATTTCAAATCAGTCGGCTACCTGATAAATCAAATCAATAACCGATCCGTCACGGTATGTAACTACGCCTACCACCCTGTCGGTATAATTAATAGGCTCGGGACTTCCTACCACTCTCTCGGCAAGCTCCTGAAGTTCCTCAATTTTTCTGACAGGAAGGCCTGCATTGGTAAGACGTTCAGTAAGCTCCGGCCTTAGAGGATTTACCGCTATACCATGGTCAGTAACCAGTACATCGATTGTTTTACCAGGAGTTACAATTGTATTTAGCTTCTTTACAATTGTAGACATTCTTCCTCTCAGCAACGGAGCAACAATTATGGACATAGCTGCCCCTGCCGCGGTATCGCAATGTCCTCCGATAGCACCTCTGATAACACCATCGGACCCGGTAAGTACATTGACATTAAAATGGGTGTCTATTTCCAGAGCAGATAGGACAACCACATCAAGTTGGTTAACTGCCGAGCCTTCATTTCCGGGACTGGCGTAGTAGGAAGCGTCAATCTGCTGATGGAAACGGTTATTTTTTAGGGATTCACCAGCTGTAAGATCAAATGACTGTACATCCAGCAGCTTCTTAATTAGTCCTTCCTCATGAAGCTTTACTATTTGGCCTGTAATCCCTCCAAGGGCAAAGCTTGCCTTTATGTTTTTCTCAAGCATTTTCTCCCTTAGGAATCGAGCTGTGGCAAGGGAAGCCCCTCCTGTACCAAGCTGAAAAGAAAATCCGTCATAGAAGTACCCGCTTGCTGCAATAACTTCTGCAGTTGTCTCAGCCATCAAAAGCTCCTTGGGGTTTTTTGTGTAACGGGTGGCTCCACTCATAATACCTTGGGGATCGCCTATAGCATCCACTTTTACAATATAATCAACCTGAGATTGGGGTATGCCGAAGGGTGCGTTTGGGAAAGGCACTATATTGTCGGTTAGAATAACCACCTTGTCGGCATAAAGGGCATCTAGCTTAGCGTAGCCCATCGAACCGCAGGATATGCCCGTATCGTGATCACGGGAGTAACCGTTGGCGTTGCCGTAGGAATCGCAGGATGGAGCGCCTAAAAAAGCTACATCTATCTTGAGCTGCCCGCTTTCAATTGCATAAGCGCGGCCCCCATGGGAACGGAAGGTAACCGGAATATCCATTAGACCCTTCGATATCTCATCGGCAAGCCTACCTCTCATTCCGCTGGTTTCAATACGCTTTACCACACCATTCTTTATATGCTCCACCAATGGTTCATGTATTTCTGCAAGAGAGCTGGCAGCCACAGTAAGATCCTTTATCCCCATGCCGGCGATTGTCTCCATAACCATATTGAGAACATAGTCGCCATTTCTGAAATGATGATGGAATGATATGGTCATGCCGCTTTTAATTCCACACAATTCAACTGCTTTCTTTATGTCGGGAAGAATTTTGTTGTGAAGCGCACTTCTCTCCTTAAGACTAACAGTATCCTTTGTCATGGCCTTGCAGCCATCACGGAAAGAACCGTTTATTCCATACAGATTATTTATATGTGGAATTGAACTTATATCTATCTCTTTCATGGCATTGCTCTCCTTAAAACATTTGTTGATCCGGCAAGGTCGAGAAGATGCAAAGCCCTGTCCAAAATAGGCTTATCAATCATCTTGCCATTCAGGCTTATAACACCGGAGCCTTTTTTCTTGGCTTCTTCCATTGCTTCAACAATAGCAAGAGATTTTTCAATTTCAGTCTTTGTCGGTGTGTACACCGCATGAAGGGGCTTGATCTGATTAGGATTAATTACTGATTTTCCGTCAAAGCCAAGCTGTTTTATAAGTTTTACTTCGTTTATAAATCCATCTATATTGTTAATATCTGAATAAACCGTATCAAATGCGTCAATTCTGGCGCTGCGAGCCGCCATAACAATCATGCTCCGGGCTGTCAAAAGCTCAATTCCATCAGCCGAACGGCTGGTTTTAAGATCGGCAGTAAAATCCTCTGCTCCCAACGCAATTCCAACCAATCTTTTACTGGCATGTGCAATCTCCCGGGCGTTAAGAACACCCTCGGCGCTTTCAATTGCTGCCATCATTTTAATTTTCCCCACAGGTAAACCACTAGAGACCTCGATTCGTTCAATTTCCTTTTCACAGGCTATTATGTCCTGTGCTGATTCGGTCTTTGGCAGGCGTATTATATCAGGTTGTACCCGTACAATTGCTTCAAGATCCTTTAAGCCATAATCCGTATCCAGCCCGTTTATTCTTACAATTACTTCTTTTCCGCCAAAGGTCAAGGTTTTCAGTGCGTTATATACAAGAAACCTTGCCGCATCCTTTTCGCTTAAAGCCACCGAGTCCTCAAGGTCGAGCATTATTGCGTCAGACCCGTATATATGTGCATCACGAATCATACCGGGGTTGTTACCCGGAACATATAAAATGCTCCTTCTGAGCTTATTCATTTAAGCATTACTTCCTTCCCAGATGTAATCGTCCGATTGGCTGGCTCTGTAAATAGCAGTGGCAGTTCTGGCCTTGATAGTGCAATCCAGTGCACCTTTGTCAATTGCGGTTATGTATGCCCCTTTAACTCCTAATTCACAGGCTGTATCCATGATTACCTTTGTGATTTGATTACCAAATTGCTTTATAACCAGGCTGTCCAAAGAAAGAATTATTTTATCATCGTCAGATGGTTCTATTTTTATCAGGATATCGCTGGACTCCAACGTTCCAGCGATTCCTACCTCTTTAATTTTCATATGTGCCCCTTTAAATGCATCCGCATTCTAAAGAATCTTTCCAACTGTATGTTTAATTTCGTCAGCTCTCTTGAGATCAGTAGCAATTATCTCACCGGATGTCTTAATAAAATTATCAATAGACTTGTCAATATCAAGCTTGCATTTATTATCAATAGTGTCTATCTCTTTTTGATCAAAGATCTCATACCCATATAAAGCACCTGCGATACAACCGGCCATAACACCCACCGAATCAGCATCTCTTCCTGAGTTAACCCCGTCTATAACGGCTTGAATCGGCTTATCTTCATAAAGGGTAACGTATGCGATTGCTATTGGCAGTTCCTCAATTGAATAAAGACGACTAGGGGTGTAATTATGAGTAGGCTGTCCCACTCTGTCGATAGATCTTGCAAATTGCTCGGCCACAGGTGAATACGGAAGAATAGCCTTAAAGAACTCCTCAACAATAAAGGCCTTTTCTTCTCTTCTGGGACGAAGCTCCATTGCCTTTTCATACAGATCACGTATAGCGTTTTTAGTACCGTCTTTAGCAAGCTCAAGAGCGGTCTTCACTACATCATGGATTGTGGCCCCCGGCTCAAATGCTTTTGCTATAATGGCTGCGAGAACACCTGCTGCTTCAAGACCATAGCTGAGCTGGTGCCCAACGGCGAAGTCTATTGCTTCATCATAAGCAGCTTTCGGATTGCATGCATTTACCACACCCACAGGTGAAATATACATTGCCGCTCCGCAGTTAACCATGTTGCCCATGCCACCTTCTCTAGGATCACAATTAGCCAGTCCATGGCGGTTAAATATATGCTTTTCAGGATAGAAAAGGCGTTCCATAATCATGGCTTCCCTGCCAAACTCAGCTATATATCTTGGTCTGTATGCGATCTCTTTAATGAATTCATCAGCCATGTCATAGGCGTCTATATGATCTTTCTTTGCAAGATAAACATTAATAAGAGCTAAAGTCATCAGAGTATCATCGGTAATAATACCATAACCCCTCATCCTGTCGGACCTTTCAACTACGCTTTTGTCTGCCTTCCACCATTTAGTGTTGACAGTGGTGACGGGTCCTCCATAGAGATCAAGTATTTGCTGATGTGTCAACCTTTCTACGGGAGCCCCGAGAGCATCTCCAAAGGCTGTTCCGTATATTACGCCACGAGTTTTTCTTTCAAAGTCGGTCATGCTGAATTACCTCCGCAAATATTTTAAAATTCTTCAATAATTACATCTGAAAACAGTGTTCTTCCCATATATAGCTTAGCGAATCCAAACATACCATAAGCAAAAGCATTATCCCTTACCTCAAGGAGCTCTTTCCCATCAATAATAAGAGTAATCCGGTCCGCCTGTGCCTTTATTGAAACAGTATAAGTCCTCCCATATTCCCATTGGAAATCGGCTTCATTTAATTTGGTTATTCCGAAATTATTTTTGTAAATAGCGATTTTGCCGGGCTTATCGAATCCGGCATGATAACCGCGTTCAATTCCCTGAGATCTGATTGAAAGCATATGACCTTCACCGTTTTCGGCGGTAATCCTAGCTGTTACAATGTAATCCTTGGCAAAATAGTTGCCTGAGAAGGCTTGGGCATAGTCACAGCACATAGCTTCAAGTTGTCCTTCTTCTACTGACCATGCGCCATGGTTATGGGAGAAGGGGGTTATGGAGCCAAAATTCTTCAACTGCTTTTTGAAGTCTATACTATATTTTGCTTTTCCGTATATTCTAAAATCGTCAATGAAAATTCTTCCTAAGCTTTTTATCTTTGGAGAATATCCCTCGACAATAATACCTACCTCGTCGATCATTTCCCCGTCAGTATCAGGTATTGTAAACTCTACCTTTGTCCACCCATGCTGTACGGGCTTAATATATCCTTGTACAAGATCCTTTTTGGATTTCGCCAGTCTGACAAATGGAGCTATGCCGATGGTTTCGTTTCCTTCCCATTGGTCCAGATATACCTGAAGACTTACCTTCTGCCCACTGTATGCCTTAGGTGAAAATACAGGCATGTAGCGTTCATCACTAAAGTCATCACGAGTATAGAAGGGCTTATAGAACACCTTGCAACCCTGTCCTCTTACAAGTCTGTCAAAAAGCACTTCAAGAGAGCCTTTGCCCTGGAAGCTTACTTCATCCGAATGTTTAACCCTGCATAGGAATGAATCGGAAACTCTGAAGTTGTGAGTGGAACCGGGTAGTTCAAAGTCAAAGTATATTTCATCTTCTTTAAAGCTATCTTTCAACGATTGTGGAGCTTCTTCCCCTGCCATACGGTAGCCAAGCAGTGCCAATTCTTTAGCGTAGCTTGGAAGATCTAATATGTTAAGGTATCCCGATACACCTGATAATACAATAAAGTCGTTAATAGGATCGCGGTACCTGCTTGCTATGCCCCCGAGTCCACACATAACTCCCAATACGGTTCCTACGTTACCTGCGTTGCAATCGGTATCCCATCCGCACATTGTAGCAATCTCTACTGTACGATTGAAATCCCCTTTTCCGTACAACATAGAAAGTACACATACGCCCGCATTAGGTATGATGTGACAAACGCCTTTGTATTTGTCATAGCCCCAATCTCTTATGAGCATGTCCATACAGAGCCTGAAATCATCGGGTTGTTTATCATAAAAATCACAGACTGCACGTGCAACTTTACTGTATGTGCTGTCTTTCGGTATAAAGGTTAATGCCTTTTCGATTATAGCGCGTATATCATTGCATACAAAGGCCTCAGCTATAGCTGCACAGAAGAACCTTGCCCCGTAAACGCCCTCTCCGTCATGGGATACACTGGCTGCAGTTTCTCCCAGTTTTGCTGCTTTTTCAGGATTTCCCGGGCAAATCAATCCCCATGTATCTATAAAAATCTGACCGCCAATTTGTTCAGCGATGGTTTTACCGTTCTGAGCTATTGAACCTGACTTAGGAGACTTAATTCCGGCCTTTAGGTTTAAAAATGCAGTATGCTCTGTGCTTACTCCATAACCGCCCCACCAGAACATTCCTACCCCTTCTCTGGCATAATTAAGCCATGCACGACCTACATCATCGGCTGTAAGCTCCCGGTCCTTTGCATCGTCATAAAGTGCCCTCAAAAAATAATAAGGACCGTTTGCATCATCATCTGCCGCGAAGTTTTTATAATCCTTTACATATGATGTTATATCTCCATAGGTATCCCTTATTCTCTCATAAGTCCATAGGGTAGGTTCAACTGGTGCACCAATCCGTATACCGATGTTCATTCCAAGAAAACCGGAATAAACCTTTTCAAGATAGTTTTTTGTAATCACAACAGCACCGCCTTTTTTAAATATTAGAAACAATTGATCAGACATAATATAATCAATATATTCCCAAAAAAGTTCACTTAATAAGACCTCAAACGACTTCAGCTCTTGAAGGGATGGAGGACTGCGCTCCATCTCGTGAAACACAAATCCTTGCGGCTTTGTTTGCAAAAATTATAGCATCATCAATACTCATATTTTCCGATAAGCCAACAGCAATTGCCGCATTGAAAGTATCTCCGGCAGCAGTTGTATCCACAACCTCAATATCTTCGACCTTGAATATCTTCGAACTTTCATTGTTTGCCAAAATAGCACCTTCTCTGCCAAGAGTTGCAATAACATTCTTTGTACCTTTTTTAAGTAGTATTTTAGCAGCATTTCTTGCTGTATCAATATCAATTACAGGTGTACCCGCAAGCTTCTCCAGCTCAGTCTCATTAGGAGTCAAATAATCCACCATTTTAAGAACATCATCAGGAATAGAATCAGGTGCGGGAGCAGGATTTAGTATGACAGTACAGCCATGCTTGTGTGCAAGGTGTATAGCAAAATATGCTGCTTCAAGGGGAATTTCTAATTGTATAAGAATAATTTTACTTTTTGAAATGATTTCTTCGTTCTCTGCAATAAAATTTACGTCACAGGTTGAATTTGCTGCCGGAAGAACAACAATACTATTGTTGCCTTGCTCATTTACGTAAATAACAGCAAGCCCGCTTACTTCACCACTTTGACAGGAAATTTTGGAGACATCAACTCCGACATTAGATAGATTATCGATAAGCTGTTTCCCTAAATCATCGTCACCAACTTTACCAAGCATCGAAACTCCTTTTCCAAGTTTTGCAGCTGCATATGCTTGATTGGCTCCTTTTCCTCCGGGGACATATCCCTGGAGCTTGCCCATAACAGTTTGACCAACACGAGGTATTTCCTTCATATGTATAACCATATCCGTGTTTAAACTGCCAATGACTAATATGTTTTGCACGTCACTACCTCCGATGAGTTAATTCAATGGTATTTTATTGAACTCAGCATGGTAATCAAATAATTAGAGAAACCGGTTTAGTACAAGAATAATTATATTGGTTCCTGCTGTCAATGTCAACTACCCAATCAATTATAATTGTTATTAATGCAGAACAACTAACTAGGCTTGTATTATTAGTTATGATTAGATATAAAGGCTTTTGTCAATAATTGTTTATTTCGGTATAAATATAAATTTACAAGAGTAACCGTTTTATTTACATTAGTAAATATATATTGCTTTTTCAGAAACCAAATCTTATAATATTATCATATTTATTATATTGGAGTTGTCCGATATGAAATGCACTATATCAGATATTGCAAAGATTGCTAAAGTTTCAAAAGCCACTGTTTCACGCGTTATAAATAACAAAAGCGAAGGAGTGAGTCTTGAGACTGCACAAAGAATCAGGGATATAATAGAAGAGCTTGGATATAGACCAAACTCATTGGCTCGCAGCATTGTAAACTCTAAGGCAAAAATGCTCGGTCTTGTTATCCCTGACATTACGAACCCATTTTTCCCCCATCTTGTCCGTGGAATAGAGGATTATGCAAATTCCTGCGGTTATACAGTATTTCTTTGTAATACCGATAATAATCCCGAAAAGGAAGAACAATATCTATTATCCCTTATTGATAAACGAGTGGATGGTATAATACTTGCTTCTACCAGCTCCCAAAGCTCAACTCTGGAACAGCTCAACAAGTACAATATACCCTTCGTTCTTGTTGACCGTCCCCTTAATAATGATTTTATAGACCTGGGCGTTTACGCCAATAACTATAAAGGAGTTTATACTGCTGTTGAGCATTTGATAGGGTGTGGACACACTAACATAGCTTTCCTAGGAGGCACAAAAAAAGTAATTACAACCAATGAGCGGTTTGAAGGTTACAGGGACGCTCTCAGGGATGCAAACATTCCTATAGACAAAACTCTTATCAAGTTCGGCGATTATTCCATTAGTTCAGGTATTACAATGATGGAGAAGCTTATAGATGAAAAAGTCAAGTTTACTGCGGTTATGGCAGGTAATGATCTTATAGCCATAGGTGCGGTAAAAGCCTTACGACATCAAGGTATAAAAGTGCCGGATGATTGTGAAATCATAGGGTTTGACGGGATTGAATTAACAGAAATCTTCGATCCCTCTATATCAACAGTGGTTCAACCCATTTATGAAATTGCTGTTGACTCGGCAAAATTACTAATTGGTAAGATAAACGGCGAGATAACATCTTCAAGGAAGATAATAGTAGAGCCCACTCTGGTTTTAAGAGCCACAACCAAGGCCAAAATACCAAACTAAAAGATTTAGTCTTAATATATCATGTGTCATATAATATTTGTCTACCACTACTCAAAATTCAATTTTTTGGCATTATTCCTAAAAATAATCGATAGAAACATTTATCGATTGTGCAAATTGCACAATATAGTGGAAGAATTTTGTTCAATATTTCGGTTGTTATATACATGTCTAATAAATTATAATGATTTAAGAAACCGGTTTAGTTATTTTGAATTCAGCAGACCTCCTCAATTCGGAAACCAAATACTACATTGGAGGTAGTTTTATGACCACGCTCGATAAGAGTATAGCATTAAATAGAAATAGCTCATTCCGCAAATTTAAAGCCGATTCTATATTGTATTTGATGATAGCGCCTACTATTATCTATTTTTTGATTTTCCGTGTATGGCCAATCGCAAATATGAGACTTGCTTTTTATACCTTTCGTTCAAGAGGACCTTGGGAATTTGTAGGTTTAAAATATTTTAAGCAGCTTTTTGACTCGCCTGCATTTTATAGTATTCTTAAGAATACTCTTGTCATCAGTTTCATGAAATACATACTTATGTTCCCAATCGTTGTTCTATTTGCTATCCTTCTAAACGAAATGCGCAGCAGCTCGTTAAGAAGATATGTACAGGTAGTCTCATATCTGCCCCACTTTCTCTCTTGGGTAGTTATAGCAGGTATTTGGCTTTCATTTTTATCACCTTCTAACGGTGGCATTAACCAGATCCTTGGCTTTTTTGGCGCAGAACCGGTTGATTTTATGACAAGTAAGGGAGCCATAAGGTGGGTACTATTTTTCTGTGAGCTATGGCGAAGTATAGGATGGGATTCAATCATTTATTTCGCCGCTATTATAGGAATTGAAGCCGAACTATATGAAGCCGCGGAAATTGATGGAGCAGGTCGCATGAATATAATCAGATACATAATATTGCCTGCACTGTTCATTCCTATGGTTACAATGTTCATTTTGAATTTAGGATTCTTCCTGAATGCAGGTTTCGACCAAGTTCTTAACTTCTCTAACGACTCAGTTTTAAGCACCATCGATATATTGGATACTTACATCTATCGTGTGGGTCTTGTAAACGGACAGTATTCACTTGCGACCGCACTTGGACTTATAAAAGGTGTTGTCGGCGTATTCCTGGTTCTTGGAACTCATGTTGTATCTAAAAAATATACCGGAGTCGGTGTTTGGTGAGGAGGGATTACAGGTGAAAACCAAAAAGAATATATTAGCACAAGTTATAATCGCAGTTTTTATGGTATTGTTGACCCTGACTATGATAATCCCCATTTTGAATATTTTTGCCAAATCAGTTTCGGCTCCCGCGCTTTCCCCTTCAATGGGCGGCTTACGGATTATACCTGCCGGTTTTGACTTGATAAATTTCAAAATTATTTTCAGCCATCCGGTGCTAATACCATCCATATTTAACTCATTACTGATTACCATTGTAGGAACATTTATTAACATATTAATGACAACCTCGGCAGCTTATGTTCTTGTAAGGCCTAATCTGGCGGGCAAGAAAGTAATTATGGTCTTTCTCATATGCATGATGCTTTTTGATCCCGGATTTGTACCCGAATATCTGGTTGTAAAAGATCTTGGTCTGATGAACTCCCAGTGGTCGGTTATCCTGGTATCTGCTGTGAATGTTTTCTATCTTGTTATTATGATGAGGTTCTTTGGAGAGGTCCCTAATGAAATGCATGAAGCGGCCACCATTGACGGTGCCGGGAATCTCCGAATCTTTTGGCAAATTTATATGCCTCTTGCTAAATCGGGTGTAGCAACGCTTACAATGTACTATGCTGTCGCCCGTTGGAACGAATATTTTCGTTCAGGAATATATCTTCTCGACTCAAAGAAAACCACTTTACAAGTTATCCTTAGACAGTTCGTTGTCATGAACTCTACAGAAACCATAGTACGGGCACAGGATCTTCTGGATTACAACGAGTTTGCGAAAATAGACGTTAACGCCTTAAAAGCTGCGACAATAGTTATAGCAATCGTTCCAATTATAATTTTTTACCCGATTATCCTGAGGTACATCAAGGGCGGAGTTATGTCCGGTGCTGTTAAAGGATGAATCCTTAGGATAAATCCATTGTCATTTAATTCTTTAAAAATCGTCGGAGCTAAAGGATTTTCCTAAAAGTTCTGACGGTTATAATAAACACTTTCGTTTTTCGAAAGTAATCTATTAATAGGAGGAATCACATTGAAAAAGACATTATCAGTTTTATTAGCAGTCTTGATGATCGTTTCTGTTCTTGCAGGATGCGGCAACACAACAACCCCACCTGCTACCACATCAAGCAATCCACCCACACAGTCGAGTTCTACTGAGGAACCCAAAGGTATAGGAACTCCGGAAAACCCTGTAAAGGTTACAATTCTGGAGAAGGATGTCTCCATGTCCGAACCTGATGTTGTTGCAATGGTTGAAGCCATTGAAAAAGGCATGGCAAATGAAGGTAACTATGTTGACATCGAGTATATTGATCCCCCTGCCGGCAAATACGTTGAAGTAGTGCCTATTGCCATCAGAACAGGACAATATTCCCCTGATATCGTATATCTTCAGAACGGTGTTGAACTTCCTCTTGTTCAGGAAGGCCTTCTCGAAGACTTAACACCTTACGTCGAGAATTCCAAATATGTCAAAGCTAATATGGAAGACTACAACTTCGCTAGATTGGAAAACTATCCATACCTATTATGGATATCACCTCCAATGACATATGTTCCTTACATCAGGAGTGACTGGTTCAACCAGCTTTCTATAAAGGATGAATTCCTTGCAAACCCAACCATTGATAATTACTATAAGATGTTCAAAGAGTTAAAAGATAAGGGCATCGCAGAATACCCACTGACCACAGATAACAATAAGCTCCGTCTTGATGGTGTGTTCAATCACGCTTTTGGTATCACATCTACCATCATGAAGGAAGGCGACAAGTATATCTTCTATCATGTATCACAGGGTGAAAAAGCTAAGCTTGAATGGCTCAATAAGCTCTACGAAGAAGGTCTGTTTGATCCAGAGTTCATCACAAACACATGGGACGTTATGGAACAGAAGTTCTATGAAGGAAAGAGCGCCCTTATCTCTGGTAGAGCAGGTGACGTTGGACAGATTCATGATACAAAAATGATTCAGACCAACGGCGAAGCTTCCGCTCTTGTTGTACTACCTCCTGCGAAAGGTGTAAGCCATGCATATGCTTCAGTTGACGTTACAAGAGAACCACGCGGATTTGCTATTACTGCAGATTCCAAGGTAAAAGATGCTGCATTCGCAATACTTGAGTTCATTAACAGCCCGGCTGGAAGAACCATAGACAAGATTGGTATTGAAGGAACTCACCACAAGGTTGAAAACGGAAAAACCGTTCTTACCGATAAGTATTCATCATGGTGGTCACGTTTCTTTGAATCTCTGAACGGCTTTGAGCCAAATCCTCCTATGGAAGGCTCAATATACACTCCTGCAGCATTAAGCTCACTTGACATGATTATGGAATACTATGCTGAGGATGTAAACATCATTATCCCTGAAGAGCTCGCTCCGAAATGGGATGCTATGATTAACCTTTATAACGAATACTATGCTGACATTATTCGTGGTGTTAAGCCCGTAAGTGCTTTCGACCAATTTGTTCAAGAGTGGAATGCTGCAGGTGGCGACGAGTTCAGTGCATATCTTGCTGAACAACTTAAATAATTAGCAGCTCTGAAGCAACAGGTATTGGCTTAGCCTTACCTGTTGTTTCCTTTTAAATATGATTTCTTAAAGAGAAAGGATAATCAAATGATATCAAGATCTGAGTTTATTAAAGACAGAAGCAATGTTCTAGACAAAGCTATAGGAAGCTTAAGCGGCCTTGCCATCGGTGACTCCTTCGGTGATGCGTCAAGAAAACCCGATAACCAACTTAATTATGGATTTACAACAGACTTTCATAAAGGAGCTTCCTGGAGTACCGACGACACAGAGTTCGCATTGCTAACAGCTAAAATTCTCATTGATTGCAAGGGTAACCTTACCAGTGATGATGTTGTAAATGCATGGCTCACCCATGTAGCAACACAGGATGAACTTAAAAGAGGCGGAGCCAGTGAATTTGAAGCCTCCAAAAACCTACGCCGCGGATTACGTCCTCCCCTTTCTGGTAAATACAACAGCTATTTCACAAGTGACGGTGCTGCAATGCGTATTGCTCCAATTGGAATTATATGTGCTGGTGACCCTGAGAAAGCTGCTGCTATGGCCGAAATAGACGCCAGCATCAGCCATTACGAGGATGGTATTTGGGGAGCTCAGGCTGTTGCCGCTGCCGTATCGGTTGCCATGGTGGACGGTACCATCGATGAGATTATTGATGCTGCACTAAAAGCTATTCCTTCTGATTCATGGTTTCATTACACACTGAACAAGGCTCTTGAAATCGGCAACAGAACAGGTAAATCTCTTGTGGACTCCTGGATGCCTCTTCATGATGAGCTTTGGGCAAGCTATCGTGCAACAGTGGCTGAGGCTGTATCCGAAGCCTTCGGCGTACTCAATATAGTTAATGATACCTTTAAGAACGGTGTTATAGCCGCAGGTAATTTCGGACGTGATGCCGATACCATCGGAGCTATTGTTGGTGCTATTCTAGGCGCAAAATACGGTGCTTCTCAGATTCCTGAGAGATGGATTGAAAAGACCAGATATCCAACCGGAACCTGCCTCCTCTTTACCAAGGGTATAGATATCAGAGAAATGGCAGAAAAACTCGCTGACTTAATTATTTAATTACAGCTATCCCTGAAATGGAGGGTTATAGGGAATGACATGGTTTTTGGTCACCTTTCTTGTTGGCTTGATTGGTGCTTTGATATTGTTCAAATTAAAGGTTACAGGCGGATTAATGATTGGCTCACTCGTGGCGGTTGCCTTGTTCAACATTTTTACCGACCTTGCTTATTTTCCACTACCAGCTAAAATATTTGCTCAGATAATATCGGGCGCGTTCATAGGTATGCAAGTAAACAGAAAAAATGTCTCGGATCTTAAGAAAATGGTTAAACCTACGGTCTTTCTAGTAGGGGGGTTACTAATTATAAATATAATTCTTGGCTTTACCATATACGCTTTATCCGATTGCGACCTGATGACGGCGTTATTTGCAGCGGTTCCCGGCGGAGTGGCAGATATCAGCATTATAAGCTACGATATGGGCGCGGATACATCATTAGTAGCAGTATTCCAGCTATTTCGTATGGTTATGGTTCTTACCTTCTTCCCTACCCTCATTTTTCCCATAACAAAATATTTCTCAAAGAGGCAATCGTCATCCAAAAACAATCAGCAGGATCAGGAACAGACAGACACACAGCCTGCGCCTGTTGATACGATTAAGAGCAAAAAGGTTGACCAGCCTATTAAAAAAACAGTTATTACTCTTTCAATAGCTTTTGTATTTGGTATATTAGGTGCGATTCTTGATATACCTGCGGGTCCGTTGCTTTTCTCAACCCTTTCGGTATCGGCTCTCAGTTTATGGACAAATACGGCCTATATGCCCTTTAATGTTAAGCGCTTTGCCATGATAGTTGCAGGGGCCTTTGTAGGAAGTAGCTTTGTGAGAGAGAATCTCAACGGAATATCCGGGCTTATTCTCCCAATGATACTACTTGTGGTAGGATACATGGGCTTCTGTATACTGTTGGGTATCCTGATGAGCAAACTGTTTAAGATTGACATTGCCACTGCCCTATTCTCCTGTACCCCTGCCGGGGCAAGCGATATGGCTCTTTTGGCAACAGATCTTGGTGCTGCAGGCCCACAGGTGGCATTGCTCCAGATAGCAAGACTCTTCTGCGTTATAACCATCTTCCCAAGGGTCATAGAGCTAGTGCTCTGGCTATGGGGTTTGGTTACATAAGCTTACAGTATATCTGCCGTTAACGCATTTGCTAGTAAGCATTTACCCTAAACATTTGCCTTTTCATAATTCTTGACTTATTATTAATGACTATGTTACAATATTCAAGCATGCTGGTTCGACACCAGTAAAGCGCATATAAAAGGTGTGGAGAGATGGCTGAGCTGGTCTAAGGCGCACGACTGGAAATCGTGTGAACGTTAATCCGTTCCGTGGGTTCGAATCCCACTCTCTCCGCCAAATTAAAGGGTTTTAGCGATTATGCTGAAACCCTTTTAGCTCTTTATAACTTCTCTGTGGTAACATACCAACTAACATCAAATGAAAACAACTGCTTTCACCCTATTTTTTTCAGGCAGTGCTTGAGGTTATAGGTTATTAACTTCCAAGAAGCGTTCAAAGGAATCTACCTTTGTGAACTTTGCCGCTTCACCTAATGCCTCAAAATGCTTTTCGCCACACTTAATCTTTTCAGCCTCCGTTGGACGCAAGGCATCGATAAAGATATTGCCTTTTGTTTCTACCACAAAATACAATTTGTTCTGTCCGTTGTCTTCTACCAACACCGCCCAGTCTGGATTATATGAGCCAAGAGGGGTTGATATTTTAAACCAGTCGGGTAGTTTTGCATATACCTTGATGCTCTCATTTTTCTCAAAGCTTTCTGCAAAGCTCTTTTCTACATCACTATCATAGATCACATAACTGTAAACTGATTTTTTACTTTCAACCATGTTGCGTTCCAGATATCCTGTAAGTTCCTGTGTATTAAATAGTTCCTGTGCATAGAATTCACTATCTCCAAGCTTTGTGTATTTGATACCGTCAACAATCATAGTTTTCATTACTGACATAATTATCTTTGCTGTATCTTCCATATAAGCCTGAGGGTTCTTCTTGAATAAATGCAGCGTATTACTCTTTATTAGAATGTCTACAATTGTCCTGCGTGTAAGATTTGTCCTGTTTTGCAGATATGTAATTATATCAGGGAGAGTTTCCCTCATATCCGTAGCTAGCACTGTTGTATGCAGTGTTTCCGTAGCGGCAACACCACTAACTGATATATTCACTCTTGCCTTGGAATAAATTAGCTTTGATGAACTTATCATTAAGTTCTGCTGTAAAGACTGTACGCATTTTTCTATAAGTTTATTTGTGTTAAAGTCAACAGAATAAGTGGTTTTGTGCTTGATTCTATCCCAAAGTACTTTGAAATCCTCACTCAAATAAACTTGCTTATTGAGTGTAATGGTCCTCTTGTCATCAGCTGATTTAATGTTAAGGTTACCACTAATTTTCTTGCATACCGTTATGATAGCAGCCTTATGCTCCTCCAACTCAGCAGGTATATCCAAGGTATTATCCTTAAGAGCCTTTTTAAGCGTGTCCTGCACAAAACCTTTATGATCAATGTATTTCTTCTCTGTAAAAGCCTTGTATAACTGCTCTGATTTCTCCTGTCCCAGGTATTCAAAGCTGCCATCTGCTCTTTTAACAGGTATATTGGCAAAGGTATGAGTTTCTATGACACCAAACCTGATACCCTCGTCCTGCTCATATTCTTTCTGAAGTTTGGAAGCAAATTCATCATAACTTTCATTCGCCATTACTGTAAGCGTATTTATTGGGTAGCCGTACTGCCTTTCTCCGTTCTGATTGACGCAAAGCCGTAAGCCCCTGCCTATTTCCTGACGCTTTTTTACCTCACTGCGTGTCTCATTAAGAGTACATATCTGAAAAACATTAGGGTTATCCCAACCTTCCCGTAGTGCTGAATGAGAGAATATAAAGCGTAACTTTGTATCAAAGCTCAATAATTTCTCTTTGTCCCTCATAATAAGACTATAAGCGTCATCATCAGCTGCCGTAGTTCCATTAGTATCCTTATAAACACCTTTCTTGTCAGTAGAAAAATAACCGTTATGTACTTCTTCAGCTGCTGTTTCAATATCAACATCCTTAAATAAGGTACTATACTTTGGCTTTTTTATCAATTCACTGTAATGCTTTTCAAAAAGCTGCGCGTATATACCTTTTTGCGGCTTACCAGCAGCATCATAGAATCTATAATTTGCAACTCTGTCAATAAAGAACAGGCTGAGTACCTTGATACCCTTATTGTTCAGTATCAATTCCTTGTTTAGGTGTTCTTCAATGGTTTTTCTAATCTGCTGCTCTTTTATGGCAAGGTCATCAATATCCCCGACTGCTTTATCTATTTTAAGTATGGTAGGCTTAGTTGAAAAGCTAACGTATTCATTGCCCTGTTCACAGTATATCTCATCAATATTATAGCCATCGTAAATGTCACGACCTTTTGAAATGTCATACAGGTCATCCCCGGCTCGAACCGTAACAACCTTTCTTTTAACCGTTCCTCGTTCATTGACATCCATTTCAATCTTAGCAGTTATCGGACTTTTCTTATTGTCTACTGATTTCAGTTTCATATAAGCATTGTTGTGATAGTCCACGCTAGCAAAGCTAGCTACCTCAATTTGTTTGACCAGTTCCAGATCGAAGCTGTCCACCGCATCCAGTCTGTAAACTAAATTATGCTTTTCAACATGAGTAGCTGAATATCTTAATGTACATAGAGGATTAAGTGAAGCTATAGCCTCCTTGGATTTTGGTGTTGTGTCTACCGATTGAGGCTCGTCTATAATAACAAAAGGTCTTGTTTCACGAATAAGCTCAATAGGCTTCATGCCATTCAGCTTATCATTAGCTCTGTGAATAATATTCGCCTTATTTTCAGCTTCAGGATTATCGAAGCTTTTTCTAAATGCGTCAATATTAATAACCATGATGGTTATATGATCATTAACAGCAAAAGAACGAACCTGCTCTAACTTGCTGCTGTCATAAATAAAATAGTCATAAACAGCATTATCATATAGATTTGAAAAGTGTTCATTAGTAATCTGCAATGACTTATATACGCCTTCTTTAATAGCTATGCTAGGTACTACAATGATAAACTTTGAAAAACCATAAGCCTTATTAAGCTCAAAGATAGACCTCAGATAAACATAGGTTTTTCCTGTGCCGGTTTCCATTTCAATATCAAAGTCAAAAGCATTGTTCTTCAGTTTTTTCGTCTGAGCCAAACCGTTTCTAAGCTGTATCTCCTGTAAATTAGACAGTATATCTTCCTCGTCCAACTCCAAATAGTTACCTATACCATGATCCGTATCGAACAACCCTATTTGCTTGCTGTATGCAGTAACAGAAAAGTTGGACTGTTTAGGCGTTTGTCCACGAAAGAGATCAACAACAGAAGAAACTGCCTGCTCTTGATAATGTAAATTTGCGTCAAATTGCAGTTTCATAATACCTCCTGTTTTATATTGGTTTTAGCTCTTAAGGTTTCCTCTATTATATCGAAATACCCTAGTCGCTTACATATTGAAATAAAATCATCAATTATATCAAAGCTATATAAAGAAAGTAAAAGCATTTTCTTTACATCATCACAAGTTCTGGAATAATAAATCCCCCAAATTTTCACCTTAGTATCTGAATCTATAAAATGAGGAACATCCTCTTTTATCATTAGCCCTATTAACTCACTAGTTCTATTAGGCAAAGCATTACTTTGGTATTTTTGTTTAGCCCAATTTGCAATGAATTCTCTATAAATAAGATATCTTAATATTCGATTCAATACATGTTCAGATTCATCAGCGTTATCTAAGAGCCACTTTATGCTATCATCATCTAAGATTACATTTACTAAAAGTCTGTTTGCACAACTGCTCATGACAGCATTATGATATAGAACATATTTTCGAAAGACTTGGAAACTTAATTTACTAGTATCTTCATTAAACTTCAAAGTGGGATTATTTCTAACAATATTTTTTAGTACCAACAACGCTTTTCCATCATGTTTTACAAGTACTTTATCATGCGAATCAACAGCAATTTTTAACAAATAGTTATAACATTCAGTAGTGCATAAATTATTCTGAATAAAATCCTTATAATGAACAATATCAGGTATACTATTAACCCACTTCTGCATTATTTCTAAATTTCGGGTGACTAAAGCCAGCTCCAAATAGGCTTGTTCACAATTATCATTCGTTATCATAGAACTCACCTCAAATTGTTGTGAAGGCTTCTTCTTCAAGCCCAGCGAACTTAAGAATCTCTTTGATATTGGTTTTATTGCTATCGGACTTAAAACCATTATCCTTAAACACAACCTTCCATGTTTCAGGTTGTAGTTCTTTATATAGTTTCACCATGCCTTCTGCGACATCATTTGTAATTTCATCATCTAGGCACATCATTAAAGCCCCAAAACCCACATAATAAACTTTTTTACCGCCAATAGATATTTTTTCTACTTGATATGTCAGGTCTAGCCCCATTTTAATCAAGATTTCAAAGATAACATCAAGCTCACTGCGCCCGTCAATAAAATTATTAATGCTGCCCATCAAAGTCTGTTCAAGATTATCATAGTCAGGCTGCCATTTTCCTAAATTAGATGTATCGAGTTTAAATACTTTAAATCCAATATCTAAAGGCTTCTTTTTTTCTCCGATAGCCATATGGATATTGCCACTACCAAAATCAGCATTTATCTTATCACCAGCTCTTCTGATACGTTCTTTACCTAATTCACAAATGTTCTTATATCCTGCTTCATTTGCTATAGTTCCATCTACACATGGTTCAGGGAGTTGCACCATAATAAACTTACGGCAACCGCCATCTATACTATTTTGTAGCATAAGTGCATGAGCAGTTGTACCAGAACCAGAAAAAAAGTCAAGAACTATTGAATCTTTATGCGTTGATATTTCTATTAAGTTTACAAGAAGCTTCGTAGGCTTAGGATGCGTGAAAAGTTTAGGCTCACTGAATAATTCATTAAGTTCCGCTGTTGCATCCTCATTCTTCCCTTTATTATCCCACCAAGATTCGGCTCTTACCTTTCCAAACATTCTTTCTGAGGCAAAAACCTTTTGAACAGGACGTGATGTTCCCGTTTTCCCAAAAATTATTCTTCCATCTGCAATTCTTTTTTGTATTTCCTTTTCATTAAAGACCCAATAACGACCTTTGGGAGGTAAGAAACTTTCACCTGTAGCTGGATTAGTAATTGAAAAGTAAGGCCCCTTATGGTTTGCAGATAAGTCCATTGTTGTCCACGCACCACGAGGATCATTATCAGTGTTAGAATATGTTTTCGAAATGAATTCATCAGTAATGTCATAACCCATATCAGACATATTCTCTATGTTCTTCGCAAAGCATAGTATGTAATCGTGCACAGGGGGCAAAAAGCCCATATTATTACCATTAGTTTTTTTCTTCCAAAGTAAAGTGCCTACAAAATTATTCTCTCCAAATACTTCACCACAAAGCTTTATCATGTTTGATACTTCATTATCATCAATACTAATAAAAATAACCCCATCGTCCGTAAGCAAATTCCTTGCTAACCTCAAACGTGGGTATATCATATTGAGCCAGTCGGTATGATAGCGTCCGTTTGCTTCTGTGTTTGAGCTTATTTTTTTGCCCTCGCCGTCGACCTGCCCTGTGATTTTCTTATAATTTTCAATACTGTCCGAAAAATCATCAGGGTAAACAAAGTCACCACCTGTATTATACGGTGGGTCTATGTATATCATTTTAACCTTGTTGTGATAGCTCTTTTGCAGGAGCTTTAGCACTTCAAGGTTGTCACCCTCAATATAAAGGTTCTGTGTTGTGTCCCAGTCCTTGCTTTCTTCCTTGCAGGGTCTGAGTGTCCCAAGTGATGGCGTTTGAGAAAGCCTTAAAGCCTTTCCTTTGCCGTTCCAAGTGAAGTTATACCGCTCCTTGCTGTCATCCACGTACTCACCGAGAATCTGCTTTAACTTGTCGAAATCAATATTGCCCTCAGTAACCACCTCAGGAAACAGCTCCCGTAGCTTTTTTATATTCTCCTGCAATATGTCCAATGTCTCACCGTTCGGGTTAGCCATGTCAGTTTCCTCCTTGATTTATTGTAATAATAGAGTTCGCAATTCTTCTCTCCCTGCCATCCGGCGTAGTATAGAATCGCTGCTCAATTCCATATAGCAACAATTTAAGGTCATTTTCAGTACTTACCTTAAAAGCTCCTTTTTCATCCATCAAATCAGGATAGTAATCCCTAATACAAGCAAAAACAGCTGTCCTTTGAGCATCATCAAATCTTCTTATTGTGTCAACTGCCATTGCTATTCTTTTTCTATTTGCCTGCTTAACTCTCTCAGCTGAAAACCCGTCCTGCAAACTGACAAAATCATTATCCAAAAAGTTAGCTGTTTCTTCTTGTGTAGCTTCACGATATAGTTCAAAGATACCATCAAATATTTCCGATATCGAAGATAATCTTTTGAAGTACAATATGTTACTGCTTGGTATGTAAATTGCGTCTGGGACTGAATTAATCGTTATGTTCCTGCTGTTATCGTTGAATGTGTAATTATCACCGAGTCTAATAAACCTTTTGTACTGCAATTGGCTCTTTGTTATATTCTGAAAATAATAAGCCGGTTCACCAACTTCATCCTGATACGAGAAAATAAAGTCTATCTTTTCTGCTTCATCTTGAGATAATAACGTGTCATATTCAGCAGATACAAAAACCGTCCGCAATATGTCCAGACAATATGTCTTTTGAGAAAAGTTGTCAATACCGAACCAGCAGTCATCATCCAAATTATGAGTTGGGCTATATGCCACATGAGGAGTTAGGTCATCAGGCAATGTATATAAAGTCTCTCCTGACAATATTTTACGATATTTAGAGCCTTGATGGACTCTACTCCTTATTTTTGCTATCGTGTGATTCATTTGTTTTTTCCTCCTCTTCAATGAATGTGGTATTATTGATACGCCTTAGCATAGCAAATACGGTTCCCTTAGCTGATTTTATTGCCCTTTTGCTTATAATGAATAATTTTACATTGTTTTCAGTCGTAATGTAATAGAACTTGTAACCAAGCAACAGAAATATCGGGTTGTAATATAAAGTCTGTGAGAAATATGTAAACACAAAGACGATTGAATACACAAATATCATTGTTTCAGTTGTTTCAACCCCAAGTGCCACAAAGAAATATCCAAGGTAACTTGGCAAAAATGTGTTGTTTGCCTCCTCAACACTTAGCAATTTGCACTCTATATTATCTCTACTCAATAATTTCTTCAACAATAAGCTGATTATGGTCAGAATAACAGGTACTAAAAGAAAAACTATATAAGAAACCCAAACGGGTAGCTTTTCCAACCAGAGCAGGTAATACCTCTCTTTTATTATGTAAACAACAATCATCGTCGAAGTTGCATTGAATGTTAAGAACAGTTTGAATATAACTTCCATCTCTCATCCGCCTTCTGTATCACAAATTAATAAGCCCTTTTTTCTTCTGTTCTAGCTTCTTTATCTCAATATTAAGCTCCATTTTCCTGTTGAATTGTGTTTCTTTTTTCAACTTACCCCTTAATATTTCAAATTCCGCATCAATTTCTTCTATTTTTGCTGTCAGATCTCTCGCCTGTTCCCCGGTCAAGCCCTCAATTGCGGATACTTTTTTTGCATTTAATATTGAAATAGTGTCCACTATGCCACTATACAAAGTATAAAAATTTGTGAGGTTCAAAGCATTGATATTAAACAAACTCTCGTCGAAGTCTACCCAACCAGTCAATATGGGCTCTTCAAGCACATTTTTTGTACTGTCGTTTAAATTAGTACGCTGGTGAGCTATCACTAGCTGCATTTTACCTTCACTTTCAAAGACAAGAACGCAAGGATAAGGTATCGAAGACATAACAACATCTGCAAGCCGCTTTACATTAGCCTTGATATCCACCGCTATTTCGATAACATTGATGAGTGAATATTCTCTTATATCGTCTTTATATGGCTTAATGTTTGTGTTTCCAGGTTGCAGTTGATAGGTAAGGGTAATCTTTTTAACACTCTCGAAAAGCTCAACCTTCTCAACCTTGGATAAATCTCCAAAGCTCAAAAAGTTCTTCTTTGCGATAAACTGATTGATCATGCACCGTTCATTAATGCCAAACATAAGCTTCACCTACTTTATAACCAAGAAAGTCACAAGCTCAAAGTCCTCAATGCCGTCAAAATTATGTTTATCAATGATACCACTGCCCTTACTGAAAAGACTGGCTACCCCTACCTCCTGTTTTTTCCCGATTAAATTCTCTATTGCTGCCTGCAAAAGCTCTGTATACTGTTCCATATTCCTACCGTCATCCGTCTGATTGTTAAACTCTTTAACCAGTTCAGCCAGCACTCCAGCCTGTCCCTTACAAAGCTTTTTATATATGTCCAGAATCTTTTTGACAAAGATGAAGCTCATCTTAACTTCGCCCTCATCAGTCACATACGTCATATAGTATGGGAACATAGGATTTTGCTCTTTTGTCTGCTCCGCTCCCTTGGTCTGCCGGAGCGTGAAGATAACCCCAGGCTTAACTACGTCCCTTACCCCTTCAGGTATATTTACCACCGCATACATGCCATCAGGTGCATCATCGAGTTGCTTACGGTTCTGTTTCAGTGCTTCCATCAAATCAGCCTTGAAGTCGCTGAATGTAAGGTCAGTGATAGAAATACCGCCAGAAATGTCCTCCAAATCTACTACCGTATTTTGCAAACTTAAAAGCTGCTTCTTCCTGTATTCAAGATCCTTCATTTCCTTGCTTTCGCTCTGCTCAATCAGGTTTTCTTCTCCAGTTGCAGATACATCCAACAATACCATACGTCCTTTAACACGCTGTTGAAGGTTAATATATTCATCCAAATCTTTTGTTGGCCAGAAATTCACGAGCTGGATAAAAGTATTCTGACTGCCGATACGGTCAATACGTCCAAACCTCTGAATAATACGCACTGGATTCCAGTGAATATCGTAGTTAATAATATAATCACAGTCTTGAAGGTTCTGTCCCTCTGATATACAGTCCGTACCGATAAGCAGATCAATTTCACCCTGCATTTCAGGAAATATCTTATCTTTCTCCTTTGATAACGGTGAAAACAATGTCAATACGGTATTCAGGTCTGATATCCTGACCTGATTTTTAAGAGCCTTCGGAATTTCAAGAGTGGTCTTGTTGTCGCTGCTGCCGCTGACAACTGCACTGGCTATCCCAAAATCCTTCATAAATGCAGACACATTTTTGTATAGGTAATCTGCTGTATCAGCAAATGCAGAAAATACAATAATCTTCTTATTGTTTCCGTTGATTGGGTTGTCCAGCTTATGCCTTATAACCTCTTTCAGCTCAATCAGCTTGGCATCCCTGTCAGGCGTTACCTTCCTTGCATCTGCAAGAAGTTCAGACAGTCTTTCCCTATCCCAAGTCAGGTCTTGCTTCCACCTGATTAAATCCATGTCAGCAAGATTTACTTTTACGCTGTTACCGACCGAAAAAGCATCAACATCCTCATCATCGTCTTCAAAATCAGAAACACTTTGAGTTACAGCCTTCTGGATATCCCCATTATTAAAGCCATCAATGGCTTTTATGGTGTTGTTAACCTGTTTAAGAATTTTTTCAATCGTTAATGCAAAAGAATGGATTGAGCTTTCCATCCGCTTCAGCACGTTGACACGCATAAGGTCAACCAGACTACTTTCACGGTCTGTCTGCCTGAATATACTGTTTCCAACCTGAGCATCATACCTGTCACTATAAACATCTCTCATGTCTGCTTTTACATAGGAAAGAGGCGAATAGGCGCACAATTTCAGTTTCTTTATCTGTTTATTTACCTCTCCGATAGCAGGAAACTCTTCTAATGTATCAATTTCTGAATACCTGTTTTGAGGCGGCAACCTTTCAGGGAACTTACCTATTTCATCTAAGTTATAATACTTTTCTATGTGCTTTCTGCTCCGTGCTATCGTTACAGTATCAAGGAGCTTGAAATAATCCAAGTCCATCATTTCAACAAAGGTATCTGTTTTTCGTTCATCATCAGGCAAAAGCGACCACTTGTTGAACACCAACTGAGCCTTCCGCAGGATATTCTCAACACTATTAAGCCCTACATCAGCAAAAGCATTGTTCTTGCCCTCAGTTATAAAGGAAATCTGATTTTTAATGTCGTTCATACGGTTATTAACAGGTGTAGCAGAGAGCATGAGTACCTTTGTTTTGACACCAGATTTAATAACTTCGTTCATCAGCTTTTCATAACGAGTAATTCTACCCTTGAAAGGTGGATTGTTTCTAAAATTGTGGCTTTCATCAATAACTACAAGATCATAGTTTGCCCAGTTGATAGTTGCAAGGTTGATATCACCGCTAAAGCCGCTATCACGGCTCAGGTCAGTATGATTTAAAACATCATAATTGAATCTGTCCTTGATAAACAGATTCCTTTTATCATTAAGCGTGTATATGCTCCAGTTCTCATGCAATTTCTTAGGTGCTAATACCAACACCCTGTCGTTACGAAGCTCGTAGTATTTAATAACTGCCAAAGCCGTAAAAGTTTTTCCCAGACCAACGCTGTCAGCAAGAATACAGCCATTGTGCTTTTCAATCTTATCTATCACGCCCATAACTCCATCTTGCTGGAATTTATAGAGCTTGTTCCATATTTCAGTCTGCTTAAAGCCTGTTCTGGACTTAACTATATTATCCTCAGTCAGTTCATCCAAATACTTATTGAATATGTGATACAGCGTCACGAAGTAGATAAACTCTGGCGTGTTCTCTTTATACAGTACACGCATATGCTCCAAAACCTGTTGTTTCACATCTTCTACAGCACTATCATCATTCCATAGCTCATCAAACTGCTTTAGGAACGTCCAAGTAAAATCCTTGCCATAGACACATATATTACTATCGATACGGTCAGACTTGGTTATACCAAGCCCATCAGAAGTAAAATCCACTGTGCCGCTGATAGATATATCGCAATCATTATTTTCTATATAAACAAGCCTTGGTTGTGCTGCATTTGGCACTCTTAAGGATTTAATTTGTACCTTTTCTTCAAGCCACTTTGCACACTCTTTAGCTATAGCAGCTTGCTTCATTTCATTTCTAAGCTTTATTTCAAATTCGTTGCCTGAAATATTCTTTTTATTATGATTTTCGAGATAATACTCTCTGATGAGCTCCTTATCTTTCTTAATAAAAGTAGGTTCAGTAAAAATAAATCGCATATTATCTATACAAAAAAGCTCTTTCTTAAGTTCAGCATATGCGTATATAGTAAAATAAGCAGAAATAACATCGAGCTTTGATCCTCTTTTCAGATTTTCTTTTATTTCATCAACAACTCTGCCAGTTCGCTTATTATCAATCATCTTTGGCATTTTCATTTCATGAACATGATCTGTCCTTGATTTACTGTCCATACACACAGTTTCTCCAAAATAATACTTAAAGCCCTACTCTCGACAGAAAACATCAGATTGTACTTCACTTTTTGGTTTTTGATTCCATATATTGTATTATAATATCATGAATTACGATAGTTTACAACGTAAGGAGATTTCCTAGAGACAATATAGATAAACAGAAACTCGCCGCCCCAGTTGCGCCGTAAATAAATGCCATCTACATAGACGTATGGATATTTTCTTCTCTGTAAGGGGATGCATATACCGGAACATCCGGGCACGGAACTGGAGACATCAGGGCACTTTGCCGGCTAGTTTGGTTGTAAAATAATTGCTGCAATTCAGCAGCAAAAATTAATGTAATTTATATCCTCAGTACTCTACATTTTCTTTGCAGCCATAACTTCCCCTCATTGATACTTTTGAATCAAGCTCAAGAATATAGGAGTTGCGTATTATCCTATCCATTACTGCATCAGACATAGTTGGATCGTGAAAAAGTTCATACCATTGGCTATAAGCTATTTGTCCGGCTAGAATCAATGACCCTCTATCATAACGAGATTCTGTAATCTCAAGAATATCACGGCTTTCCTCCAAGGTATATGATTTTAACCTAATATCATCTAGAATCAGAAGGGAACACTTTGTATGTGTTTCATGAATTTTGAGTATTGGTTATATGCTTTTGCATCTTGGAATTCTGTAATATCTGACGGTGTAACCTTTTCTACAGGCATTACTACCAAAGGCACAAATCAAATAGGTTTTCCCACTGCCTGTCTTTCCGGTAATGATAATATTTAATGATTTTTCGATAAAACTACAGTTTGAAAGCCCAATGATAGATTGCTTGTCGATAGCTCTGTTTGATGGATATACAACATAATCATTTTATTATATATATTTGTAATTTTAATATAAGTTATAATATTAATTGTAATTTACTTAAATTATTGATAATATTGAAAATATATTGTGTAAAAGGTGGTGTTGCTACTGGAAGTGAAAAAAGTAAACTCTAAGGTGCTAATCGGACATTTAAACATAGCTGAATTCAACCGAGGGCAATCTTCCAAGTTAATAAAAGGCTTAGTTGCAGATGATAAAACAGCATATATTCAAAAAAACGGTAAACCTTTATCAGTTATCATTTCCTACATTAGATATAAACGCTTACTTGATAGCGGAATAGATATCAACGAATATTAACAAACTTCGAAAATTAGTGACTAAAATTATTGCAGTAGCTTAGTCGAAAAAAGTAACTTAATAATACAGAATAATAAATTGCACAATATTGAGCATAAGGTTCTTAAATGGAGGCATGTCATGTATAAAAATTCATATGACGGGTTGCTAGTTGCCATTGATGGTCCTAATGGTGTGGGTAAAACCACCATAATAGAAAAGCTTCAGAAATTACTTGTAGAACTCGATTATAATATATATGCAACAAAGGAACCTAGCAGCTCACCCATTGGAAGTTTTACTCGCGAGATTTCTG
Organism: Bacillota bacterium; assembly: GCA_023411795.1. Lineage (GTDB taxonomy): Bacteria > Bacillota > Clostridia > DSM-8532 > DSM-8532 > DTU059. The sequence goes on along the minus strand of JAEYOK010000003.1, from coordinate 11,273 downwards.
AGGAAATAAATAGCCATAGTTTAGCCTGTTTGGTTGCTGCAGATAGATATGAGCATCTCAAGAATGAAGTAATTCCTAAGTTAATAGAAGGTTACATAGTCATCATGGACAGATATCTTCTATCATCTCTTATCCTTCAAAGGATAGATGGTGTTGAACTACCCTTTATCCTCGAGGTTAATAGCAAAATTGTTATGCCCGATGTGCAATTTGCGATAACAGCAAAATCGGAGGTCATACAAAAACGGCTGAGCGATAGGAAAACACTAACACGGTTTGAAAAGGGAAACCAAACCGAACAAGAGATCTATTATCTTTTGGAGGGTGTTAATGAATTAAGCAAACTTAATATTCCAGTTATTCTAATTGACAACAATGAAAGATTTCATAAAAATGTAAAATTGATGGTTGATCACATTATCCAACGACGAAATGGGGTGCACCATCCATGAAGTTTTTATTATTAAATTCCCCTATATATTGGGAATCCACCGTTGAGGATGAAGAATATTTGCCACCTATTGGTCTTGGCTATATTGCTACGCATTTATACGAAGCGGGCATTGATGTTGAGGTTGTCGACTGCGTTAAATTACATCTTGGTGTGAAAGAAATAATCAAGTTGATAAATGAAAAGTCACCTGATTACTTGGGGATAAATATCTTTACGCAGAATTATGAACTTGTTAAATACATACTGGAAAATTGCTATAAATCTATCACAATTTTCTTAGGTGGGCAAGTAGTAAAGAACATATATAAAGAGGTGTTAAAGTGGATAATAAATAACAAAATAATGCTAATTATTGGAGAAGGTGAGTTAATACTACCTGCAATTATCACTAATACTTGTAAAGACAAACCAATCTATAGCAATGGTAATAAAGCTGTTTATAGAGTCAACCAGGATTCTGCCTATTTCCCTGCTGATTTGTCATGCGTTCGACTCAATCGAAAGATTTTACTATATGAGACATTAAATAATCACTATTCTTTAACGGAGGCTTCGATTATTACTTCTCGTGGGTGCTTGTATGATTGCGCTTTTTGTGGTGGTGCTCGTAGTCTAAACCGTGATATGACTATCCGTATTCGCGAGCCTAGGGACATCATTGCTGAAATTCAAGAAATACAGATAGTGCACCCAGATGTTAATTGCATTCGTATATTAGACGATCTATTCTTGAAAAACAGAACTAGTATTATAAATGCGATTGATATTTTTAATCACTTTCAACATCTTTTTTGGCGTGGAATGGCTCATGTACTATCTATCATAAATTCTCTTGATTTATTGGTTGCACTGAAAAACTCTGGATGTAAGGAAATATCCATTGGTATTGAATCAGGTTCAGAGAGTATAAGGACAAAAATAAATAAAGTTGGAACGGTCCAGCAAGTTATTTCTGTTGTTAAAGCGATCTTGGATGCTGGGATTGATGTGAAGGGCTACTTCATATACGGTTTCCCAGGCGAAACGGTCGATGATTTTAAAATGACATATGCAATTGCTACTGAGCTAAAAAATATATCAAACTACACCCAGGGTAAATTTAGGTGCAGTGTTTTTCAGTTTCGACCATATCATGGCACTAAACTGTATACTGAAATACTTGAAAGTGGTAGAATTATTAATGTCGCTGAAGCGAATGATGCAATTAACCAATTTTCAGGGCGTTCTCAGTTTAACTTTCAGTCTGGGAACTATAGTCAAGCGGACGATGAAACATTAAACTACTACATCCTAAAAGCGCAAAAACTATCAGGAGAGACTTCACATGATTGAAAATATTAGAGTATGTGCAAAATGTAATTTGTGCAATAACCAAGAACCATTGCTCGATGATATGAAGCTATGTCAAGTATTTTGGGTTGGAATTTCTGCAAAAAAGGTTTCAAGCAAAAATGAAGGGCCACTTTCACCAACTACAAATTCTGGCAAGTTGATTTACAACATAGAAGAACAGTATTCTGGATTAATTACATATAAAACAAATTTAGTGAAATGTGTTCCTCTTGATAGAGAGCAAAAACTACGGTATCCTAACCGAAGAGAAATCGATATTTGCTTTCCTAATTTAGAAAACGAGATTAAAGAACTATTGCCAAAAATCGTATTTTTGCTTGGTGATAAAGTCGCAACTACTATCAGTAAGAAATTCCACCTTGACTTTCATGGTTGGGATGAATTTAATTATAGTTTTATGAAACATAATGGAACTTACTATGTTCCAATCCATCATCCATCTTATATTTATGTATATAAACGTAAGCATCTTGACTTGTATATTAAAAGCATTTCCAGCGTAATCGAGGTGCTCCTTTAAAGTCATATATTAGGATAAGTATATTATGTATAATAAGGAAGTATAATCCGTTTAAGAATATTCTGATAGATGCATATTTCTTGAGTATCGATTTGGAGAAGAACTTTGATAGAACAATAAACACAAATTTAAGAAGCCAAATTAGCATTATGCAATTAGTACTTCCAGTTATGCTAAAACAAAAAAGCGGTTCTGTCGTTAACACAGCATCGGTTGGTGGTATCATAACCATGCCATATAACATTCCTTATTCCGTATCTAAGGCAGCTATTATTCACATGACTCGTACATTAGCGAAAACCTATGCTAAAGATGGCATTCGTTTTAACGCTTTATGCCCAGGTTTGACCTATTCAGAAATGGTTGTACCCGGTAACGATTTTGATAAGGCAGTATTACCAGGGGTTCCCATGGGACGTGGTGCGCAGCCAGAGGAAATCGCAAATGGTGTTCTTTTCTTAGCATGTGATGAATCTTCATATAATATCACTGGTCAATCATTAGTCTTAGATGGTGGATTATCATTGGCATAATTCATAAAACTTTAAATTGAATTTATTAGGAGAGTCAATCGTTAATAGACGATTGACTCTCTGTTACTATGTTATTCTTTGTTGTAAACATGCTTCCCAATAATTCCTCTACTGCTCTTTCATTGTCCCGCGCCCTGCTTCTCCAGTTCCATCTTAAGCGTTGCGCAAAAGCTTGCCACGTTCTTGTCAACTTCCGTTTGAATGCCCTTGAGGGGATCAATCAGTCTGAGCGTTGACACCACGGTACAGTCCCCAACTTCCTTCTTCAATTGTTCAAAGCACTTTTCTGCCCCACCGCCGGAACAGCAAGCGAACAGGGCGACTTTTTTGCGCGTCAGATTGTTTTCTCGGATATGTTTGCAATTGCAGATGGACTTGAAGGCTTTATGAAGAGAAAACTGCCGTGGTGGCAAAGAATTCTTGCCATTATCGGGGTACTCGGAATGATTGATCCGGGATTGGTAACAGATTTCATCGGAACTATGATTGCAATAATAGTTAACACGGATTATAATTAATAGTGTTAACTATTAATATCATTAAAAGTTTTTGGAGGCGCCAAGTGGATAACTTACAAATGAGATCAGTTTTGTTTTCATCCTTATCAAAGATCTATGAGATGGAAGCGTTTAATAGTCTGGCCATTTTCCTCCAAGGAGAGATGCACATTCTTTGGTGCCTTTCACAAAGCCCTGGAAAAGAAACAAATCCATCGGTATTAAGCAATTTACTTCATGTTTCAAGGTCGAGAATTACAGCTGCATTATCCTCACTTCGGAAAAAAGGATATATCACTATGGAAATATCCGAGGGCGATAGAAGAAAAATGCGTGTTATATTAACTCCCGAGGGTGAGGCTTTTATTACGCATAAACAGGAAATTGTAGAAAGATATTTTGATCTTATGATAGAAGGCATGGGAGAACGCAATGTTCTCGAGTTGAACAGATTGATTGAACTTGCAATTAAGGTTATGGAGAATAAGGTGGGACAGCTTTGAGTAATTACGTTTTATTTGAGAATGTATCTAAGTGCTATAAAATGGGCGAACAAAAGATATTCGCAGCTGACAATGTCAATTTCAATATTGAAAAGGGAGAATTTTGCGTTATCGTAGGGCCCAGCGGCGCCGGTAAAACCACAGTATTAAATATGCTGGGAGGTATGGACTCCTGTGATGACGGAAGGATAATCCTAGATGGAAAAGAAATCAGCGGATTGAATGAAAAGCAGCTTACCGACTATCGAAGGCATGATGTGGGCTTTGTTTTTCAGTTCTATAATCTTGTGCAGAATTTGACTGCTGTTGAGAATGTAGAGCTTGCTTCAGAAATTTGTCATAATCCAATGGACCCCAGTGAAGCTTTAGCTCAGGTAGGGCTTTCCGAAAGAATCTATAACTTTCCTGCACAGCTTTCAGGCGGAGAGCAGCAGAGAGTTTCGATTGCCAGAGCCCTTGCAAAAAACCCCAAGATATTGCTATGTGATGAACCTACAGGTGCCCTTGATTACAACACCGGAAAGAATATTTTAAAGCTTTTGCAGGATAATTGCCGCCAAACGGGCAAAACAGTTGTGGTTATAACACATAACCAAGCCATCACTCAGATGGCTGATCGCGTAATTTATTTTAAGAACGGAAAAGTAGTAAAAACTATTGTTAATACTGCTCCTGTCCCGGTTGAAAGGATAGAGTGGTAGCTTCATGAAAAAGAGTTTTATCAAAATAATTCTTCGCGAAATCAAGGGAAGCCTGGGCCGATTTGTGGCCATTTTTGCTATCGTAGCGCTGGGTGTAGGATTTCTTGCGGGCTTGCTTGCAACTACCCCCGACATGAAGGCATCGGTAGACAGGTATTACGATACCTATAATATGGCTGATATTATTATTAAAGCCACAATGGGCCTGACAGATGATGATTTAATGACTGTTTCGGAGATTGAAGAAATTAAACAGGTCATGCCGGCCTACGTCACAGATATATTAACCGAAATCAATACAAACGAAATCCTTCCTACCAGAGTATACGGCCTCTCGACCCAATTCTTTGAAAACAGAGAGTCTAACGGTATAAATAAACTAAAGCTAATAGAGGGCAGAATGCCTCAGTCTGAAAATGAGTGTGTGGTTGAACAAGCGGGCGGAAGTCTATCCAATATAGAGCCAGGTTCTATTATCAAAATATCTAGCGAAAATAAGGATTTTGAAAATATTGGGGATACTTATAAAAACACTGAATTCACTGTGGTCGGAGTAGTTTCAAATCCCTCCTATTTCTCCTATGAAAAAGAGAGAACAAATATCGGTACCGGGCGAATAAGCACAATTATTTATATTTTCGAGAGCAATTACGCTCTGGATGTTTATACCGATTTTTTGATTACCGTAGAAGGAGCTTCCGAATTAACCGCGTTTACCGAAAATTATGAAACGGCGGTAGAAAACGTCGTTGAAAAACTTGAGTCATTAGGTTATACACGCTCTGAAATCCGCTACAAAGAAGTAATTGATGAGGCTAAAAGTAAAATTGAGGAAGCAAAAGCTGAATATGAGGATGGAAAAAAGGAAGCCGAAGCCGAACTTTATGACGCATGGTTAGAAATAGAAGATGGGAAAAAAGAACTCCTAGACGCTAAGGCAGAAATTGAGGATGGAAAAAAAGAAATTGCAGATGCTAAAAACACATTAAAAAAAGAAATCGCTGACGCTAATAATGAAATAAATGACGCAAAGCAGGAGCTTGCCGATGCGCTAATTGAACTTGAGGATGGAGAAAAGAAGCTTGCCGATGCAATTGCAGAGCTTGAGGACGGTAAGCGAAAATATGATGAAGGCTATTTGGAATACCTTGAGGCTCTTCAGGAGCTCTCTGACGCACAAAGGGAATTTGATAAAGGTGAGCTTGATTATGAGGACGGAGTAAAAAAGCTTGCAGAGGCAAAAAAGAAGATTGAGGAAGGCGAAGAAGAGCTTTCTGAGGGCTACGCTAAGCTTCTCAGCGCGGAAAGAAATTTGGAAGACGGAAAACAACAATATAACGAGCAAAAAGCGAAATTTGACCAGCTTATGGATCAGATACTTAACGCTCTTTCCGGTTACGGGTTAAGCTATACGAATTCTCAGGAGCTTTTCTCTGCAATGAATAATGATACCTCCGGAGCTGTAAGTAATGCTGTCACAGGTGTACTTATGGGAATGCGGTCGACTATGCAATCACAAATTGATTCAATAAACGCTCTAGGTTCTGCCGTAAATGATTTAAAAGCCTATATAAGCGCATTGGAGCAGGGTAATCCGGTTCCACCCGGAGGAAAAACCCTTGAAGAGGCAGAAGTTGAACTCGTTTCTCTGGAAGCCCTTTATGAGGAGCAAAAGGTTAACCTTCAACCTCTTAATGAAGCCATTGTTTCACTGCCCTCAGATGCCGGTGCACTAAAGAGTAACTGGATCTCACTCAACGGTGCAAAAAATCAGCTTGACAAAGCCGAATCACAGCTAGGCTCCGGATGGGACGAATACTACGAAGGAAGAAAAACCCTTAATGAAGGCAAAGAAGAATATAATCAGGGTGTTATTGATCTGGAAGAGGCAAAGAAGGACCTGGATGAAAATCGTCAGAAGTTGGCAGATGGCTGGGATGAGATTCGCGATGCCAAAGCTGAGCTGGAAGATGCAAAACTTGAAATTGAGGATGGAGAAAAAGAAATCTCCGACGCAAGAAAAGAACTTGATAACGGATGGACAGAGTACTATGACGGCATTAATAAAGTTGACGAAGCTGAAGAAACCCTAAAAAAAGAAACCGCTGATGCCGAGCGAAAAATTCGTGATGCTGAGGAAGAACTTTCTGAAGGTCAGAATGATTACGAGGAAGGTCTTGTTGAGCTTGCCGATGGAGAGGCCGAATATTTGGAAGCTAAATCTGATGCTGAAAAGGAGCTGGCAGATGCTGCGAAAGAAATTACCGATGCCGAGGAGGATGTCGCCGAAGTCGAGTTGCCGGAATGGTATGTTCTGGATCGAAATTCAAATATCAGCTATGTAAGCTTTTCTATGAATGCCGACAAGGTCGGAGCCATAGCAACGGTTTTCCCGGTATTTTTCTATCTTGTTGCGGCACTGGTAACCTTGACAACCATGACAAGGATGGTTGAAAAGGAACGTACACAAATCGGGTCACTAAAAGCTTTGGGCTACACAAAAGGTATTATTATATCCAAATACCTTATCTATTGCGGCCTTGCAAGTATATCCGGATGCATATTTGGCCTTCTTTTGGGATTTAATGTTCTTCCGAATGTAGTATGGATGGCATATGGAATGATGTATCGTCTTCCTTCTCTCAATGCCGCTTTCATGTGGGAATATGCTGTCTCGTCATCGGTTATTGCCGTACTTTGTACAATGGCTGCCACAATCAATGCCTGCTACCATACTCTAAAGGAAAAACCCGCAAGTCTGATGCTGCCCAAGGCTCCAAAAGTAGGAAAACGTATTTTATTGGAACGGATAACATTCATCTGGTCCAGGATGAAATTCAGCTATAAAGCTACGGCCCGGAATATTTTCCGTTATAAAAAGCATTTTTTCATGACTGTAATCGGCATTGCCGGATGCACTGCCCTTATGGTAGCCGGATTCGGTATAAGTGATTCCATAAAAGACGTGGCTCATACTCAGTTTGAAAATATAATACGATACCAGCTACAAATAGATTTAGATACAGAAAAGGAATACGATGATACACTCACCGGTTTCTTAAATAATACTTCCAAGGTTACTGATTATACAGAGGTTTATATAGCCGAGGGAACTGTAGAACATAATGAGGAAAGCTTTCAAGTAAGTATTATTTCCCCGAAAGAAGGTTCTGCTCTTAAGGGATTTATAGATCTGAGAGATCGAAAAACCGGAGAAGCTATAGAATTTAACAATGATTCTGTTATATTGGCCGAAAAGCTTGCTGATTCTTTGAATCTGAAAGCCGGGGATACAATAACCCTTGAAAATGATGACGGAAAATTTGCTGAATTAGTTATAACCGATTTGTGTGAAAACTATGTGGGAAGCTATATATATTTAACTCAATCATCCTACGCCGATTACATCGGCGGCGAATACTTCGGCGGCGATCTCACTGCAAATACTATCCTGGTTAAGTCTCAATTATCAGAGGCCTCTCAGGATGATGCCATTAGTGAGGTATTGTTAAGTGAAGCTGTCTCCAGTGCCGAATTTATATCACAGACTCAAAAACCCTATACGAATTTGCTTTCTAGTATTGGTTTCATAGTTATTGTACTTGTTATCGCGGCAGGGGCTCTGGCTGTAATAGTGCTTTACAATCTTATAAATATTAACATAAACGAACGCAATACCGAGCTGGCGACCTTAAAAGTATTGGGCTATCACAACAGCGAGGTTGCAGGTTATGTCTTCCGTGAAACTATTATATTAAGCATTGTCGGAACATTAGTTGGACTTTTTCTAGGGACTATACTTCACCGGTTCATTGTAGCCGTCGCCGAAAACTATAACCTGATGTTTGGACGACAGATTTCTGCGCAAAGCTTTCTTTTTTCGGCAGCTGCAACTCTTTTTTTCTCACTTGCTGTAGATTTGATAATGTATAAAAAGCTAAAAAGGATTGAAATGGTGGATTCAATGAAAGCTATGGATTAACGTTTGTTGTAAACATGCTTCCCAAATTCAATACAAATATTATAGTCAGTCGTGCATTTTATAACTAAGCCCTAAAAACTTTTTCGACTCTATTTTTGCCACCTTGTTTTGCTAAATAGAGTGCTTTATCAGCAAGAGTATAGTAATCCTCTAAAGTTTGACTATTAATATCACGTATCGAAGATACACCAAAGCTTGAAGTAATTTGTAATGTAATCATCCCTACGGTAAATGTTTTTTCCATAATTAATTTTCTTAATCTTTCTGCAAGATTATAAGCTTCTTCTATAGAAGTGTTGGGCATAAGGATAATAAATTCTTCTCCACCAAACCTTGATACAGTATCTGATTGTCTAACATTATTTTTTAAAAAAGCAGCCATTTGCCTAAGCACATTGTCACCTACCGGATGACCGTATGTATCATTAATCTTTTTAAAATCATCAATATCTAAAATTATAATGACCGTTTCATGCCCATAACAATGCACCGAATAAAGCTCTTGTTTGATTAATTTCTCTAATAATCGCCTGTTAGGTAAATCAGTAAGCGGGTCATAATATGCCATTTGTTCCAGTTGCTTTTGCTGAGTTTCAATACGCCGCTTTTGCAATATATTAGTTTGATTATAACTCCAAAGAATAAAGCTAAGGAAGAATCCCATTCCAACTGCGGTAATTCCATTTACTCTATTGGAAAGCAGTATTTGTTGATCGGTTATAGTTAGCGCTATTAAACAATAATACGCCACATATGAAGATAAATAAATTATAAATGAATATAATGGTCTAATTATAAAAACAAATCCGTTGATAGTGCAAATCAATAAAAAAGGAGTGATATTAGTCGTGACTAATTGATCAAAAGTGACTATGGCAATACCAGACGCCATAATAACAACCACAACAATATATTGCAATATGAACATGGTTGCGTTTGGTTCTTTTCTGTTTTTCAGTCTATGAGTTATAAAGAAGAACCCAATCATAATAATTAGCAATACAAAATGGGATAGAATAATACCTTGACTCCATGTCTTATTAATCTGTGGGTCATAGGATTCATTGAATATAAATAGCAATATATCAACAATACGCACAGGTATAGCAATTATTATTAGATAAAAAAGCCTTCGGGTATTAATTTGTGCGCATTCACCTAAAACATCATTATTATCATGGAATTCCTTAATAATTCTTTTCTTAATGACTGCAAATGACCGGGATTTTTTCTGAGAGCTTTTTATTAGTATCACTCCTGCCTAATATTGCAATAGTTCTTTTAATGTTATAATTACTAATTTCTTCAGGCCTCCAATGAGTTTATAATATCACAAACCCCCTGCTGTGTCTTATTAAATCTTATAAAAACATGAATTTTTCACTTGACATGTTAAAGATAAACATGTAATAATATCCAAAACAGTGAGTATGCATAAAGCCGAATGCTTAAGCTGCATAGGGGCAATTAAAGCCCTACACGTGGAATAAATACTCCCCGGAGTCACTTTACAAGTGATTCGCGGGGTTTTTTGTATAATAAGCCCACTCTCACGCTTTTACAAGAGGAGGATGTCTATGCCAGCATTAATGATACATTTACTTGTTGCACATAAAATCAACCCTGAAGGGAGTGCAGCGTTTTATGTTGGAAATTTTGCACCCGATGCAGTATCCAACTGGAAGGATAAAGATATTACTCATTTAAGGAATCTCACGGACAGAAGTGAAGCTATGGCTGCTCTTGCCTTACAGACCTCGCCGACCGACGATTTCGCCGAAGGGGTTTTGTTACACCTTTATACCGATTGGAAATGGGATATTATTGCCAGAGATAAATTTATTAAAGAAACTGACGGTGATTGGTTCCAAAAATACCGAAATGAAATACGCCTTGCCAGCAGTTATTTATTTCATCATACTGATTGGGCCAAGTGTAGATGGAATCAGATTGAATTGTTCCATGAATCCGGGTATGGTAAGATTCCCGGTGCAACTGCACAGGAACTAAAGGCCTTTATCACCCGTAACCATAAATGGCATATTGAAAATAATATAGGACCGTCAACCTTTTTTACTCCAATGTTTATTGATAAGTTTATTAATGAGCTTGCCGAGGAGTATCCCAAATGGAAAATACTTCAGGAAATCGCCTATTATAATTCTATGCCTGTAGAATTTAAGGATTTTATCGATGTACCGGTCCTGAACGATGGTGAAATAGAGTTGGTTTGCGTCGCTAAAAAACCAGCTATCCCCGAAAAGAAATGGGTCCCTGGATACGATTTTGAAATCCGACAAAATAATAGACGTGTCGGTGAAATCAATTTACGCATTGGATATACAGACGGTTTATATTATGGCGGGCAAATCGGTTACGGTGTTGATGAGCCGCATCGCGGTCATGGATACGCTGAAAAAGCTTGCAGACTTCTCATACCTGTCATTCGCGCTCATGGAATGAAGAAAGTATTAATCACAAATAATCATACTAACGCTGCTTCAAGACGTACATGCGAAAAGCTTGGCGCGAGGTTCATCCGAGTAGCACCGATACCCGAGTGGCATGATCTATATAAAGATGGCCAACGATTCGAGAACATTTTTGAATGGAACATAGAAAGCAATTAGCTTTAATTAAGCTATTCAAAGAATGTTGCATGTTGCTAATAATCAGAAAGTATCCTTAATAAACAGATACTTGGTTTTTGACATATCAATATCCACGTAG